>DKIT01000019.1 GCA_002454415.1 Sphingobacterium sp. UBA6711 | reverse complement strand
CGCTAGTTGTTGGCTCGGAATTGGATAGACCAATGTTTTTGGATCGGCATCGGCAGCCTTTTCTTGCAAAGCCAATAAAAATTTACCAAATCGGATTAAGTCTTGTCTTCTCCAACCTTCCCAATACAGCTCACGCGCACGCTCATCCAATAAATTATCCAACGTCAAGGCGGTCAAATTGGTGACGCCACGGTTTGTCCGGATATCATTTACTAAACCGAGTGCCTCTGCTGGAGTTCCCGTTCCACCTCTAAGTATAGCCTCCGCCTGCATCAACAACACATCGGCATAACGAAATACTACCCAGTCGTTATTTCGTTGCCCCGTAACAGCATAATCAAAAGCATACTTCATCGGACGGATACCAGCTGTTTCCAACGTAGCTCCTGAAGTCCGGATCGTTACTTCGCGCGTGAAGACCAACGGTGCATTTGCGGGATTTCTCGCCATTAAAGGCTTATTTGTACTCCAGTTATATTGTTGGCCAGCGAAAAAACCAACATTCTGCCGTTTGAATTCCTTCTTTCTATTTGACGTCGTATCAGCAGCATACTCGTAATAAATTCCCCGACGCTCATCCGTATCAGAAAATTTATCATAATAGTCCGATAAGGTACACCAACCATTCCAGCCCCCTGGATTCATGTTATAGTGGGCAATTGTATTCCAAGTACGGTCCACATTTCCACCCCTATCGCCATTTTTGTTATACAAAGTAAAAATATTCTCTGTAGATTTCTCATCATTGTCAGGCGCAAAATTATCGAAGTATTTGCCCTTTGCCGAAATTGTATAAGCTCCAGTAGCCGTAATTTCCTTAGCCAAAGTTACCACTTTACCCATATCTTCGGCTGCAAAAGAAGGTGACTGTCTGTTCAAAAAAGTTCCCTTATTTAAGTAAATTTTCATTAACAAAACCTTTGCAGCATTTCTATTGGCAACAGAAGCAGCCTTCGGTCCATTCGCAGGCAAGCTAGCAATGATTTCGTTGAGTTCCTTGATCATATAATCTATTGCTGGCTGTGGTTGCAAAACCTCGGGAGCAATTCTAAAATCTTCAAAAGAAGCCCCTTCTCGAACAGGTACCACCCCATAGAGATCCAACATATCAAACATAACCAGTGCCCGAATAAATCTTGCTTCGGCACCTTGCTGCGCACTCGGCTTATACCGTAATACATTCCCGGCATTATAGATTGCGGTTCCAAGACTGACAAAAGTGTTGTTCATATAGCCGTTGTCTGCGTTCCAAGTATGTAAATGTATCGCCCGGTGCATACCATTATCATCCCAGTCACCACCCCGTGTCGGAGCCATCGCTGCATCAGTTGATATCTCCTGCATGACCCAACGTTGCTCTTGCTGATAAGGGGTGTTCAGCGAATTGTACGCCGTAATCAACAAGCTTCCAGGATCAACATTGGACGTCCCCTCTTCCAATTCTCCTTTAAATTCCTCCTTTAGTTTAGTACATGAAAACGTGCTTGTGACTATGGAGCCAATTATTCCGATATATAATAAAGTTCTTAATTTCATCTTTTTCATCCGTATAAATTTGTTCATTCATCCATTCTGACTGTAAGGCATTCATGCTGCCATCAACGGANNCGGAGCTAATACCCTACAGTTTACGCTTAAAGTGAGAAGTTAACCCCTAATAAGATATTTCTTGCCGGTGGATACGGCAGATATTCAATACCCAATGAAGGAATACCATTTGTCGCACCATCCGTGTTAACCTCCGGATCAAAACCTGTATATTTAGTGATAATAAAGAGATTTTGCCCTGTTAGAGATACATTTAAATTTTTAAGCGTTCTGCCTACATTTCCCACGCGATAACTTAAAGTAAGATTTGCCATTTTTAGATAATCCCCTTTTTCAAGAAACCGTGTTGACGGCGCGGCCGAATTCGAAGTAGATTCCTTTACAGTTGTATTGAAAAAAGTTGAACCGATATTCCGTGAAGATAAGTTACTTAAACCCAAAGTTGTTGCCGCAGTGTTATTGAACAAATAGTGTCCAAAGGCACCGTTCATATTGGCGGCTAAAGAAAACTGTTTGTAATTTACATTCGTCGAAAGACCAAGTAAAGTCGTTGGATTTGGGCTATTCATATAAAACTTATTAATGGCAGGGTCATTGGCCGTACTGATGCTACCATCCTGTCCACGATACATGCTCATCCCAGTTTGGGGATCTATACCCTGATAATCGGCAAGATACCAAACATTTAAAGGTTGTCCATTTACCATCCGTTGACCCAATACACCTGAGAAACCTTGTCCACGTAGTGCTCCCGTTTCGTAATACCCCACAAGGCCACTCACACTATTTTTAAGAAAAGTGGCATTACCGGTCAAATCCCAGGTCCAGTTGTCATTCTTGACAATAGTACCCGTCAATGCAACCTCTACCCCTTTATTGACAATCTCGCCATCCAAATTCACCCAAATACGTCCTGCCGGAGCGGGCTGTGCAAGAGTCTGCTCAAATAAAGCATCTGTCGTCTTTTTATTAAAATAATCGATTGAACCGTAAAGGCGATTGCCCCAAATTCCGAAATCAATACCCGCATTGATAGTGGTCGAAGTTTCCCATTTCAAATCAGGGTTACCATAATTCGCCTGGCTCACACTCTGATTACCAAATACCAGCCTATTTAATGAGGCTCCTGATGGGAATTCCTGATTACCGGTTTTACCCCAGCCCAAACGTACTTTCAATTGATCAAATAGGCCCGAGGATTTCAAAAACTCTTCCTGGTTGATATTCCATGCTACGGCAAGGGAAGGAAACATAGCGTATTGGTTATTCGAACCAAATTTGGTCGATCCATCCCTTCTTACCGTTGCTGTCAACAGATAACGGTCTAAATAATTAAATCCGCCCCGCAAGAAAAGAGATTGCAATTGGTTGGTCGGACTTCTATATGAAGATATTTCACGCGTTGAAACCGGTGTATATTGTAGATAATCAAAATAATCTAAACCCATATAGCGAAATCCACCGCCGAAAGAAATATTATTATTGTAATTGTAGTCCAAATATTCATAACCAGCCACGGCATTTACGCTCCAGTCTTCATTAATCTGTTTGTTGTATGAAAGCATATGCGTCATTTGCAAGTTGGTTTCCCCATTATTGGAGAGAAATGCTTGCTCATTATTCACAGCGGATGGATCGATAAGACCTGCACGATACATACCTTCACGATTTCCCGTTTGACGCATCGCACTGTAGATAAATCGATACTCCAAGTCGTCCGTAATTTTATAATATGGTGCCAGGTTTACCACCATTGTATTTGTCGTTGCAAGATCTTTAAACGCTTCGATACTTGTCAATGGATTGCGTGTTGTTGAACTTACAAAGGTCAAGTTGCCTTGATCATCCCACAACGATCGTGTTGGATTCCATTGTAAAGCTTGTGAAATAACATTTCCTTCAGAACCCACCATGGCGTTGATTGGTGCGTATTTATTATCCATTTGTGTCAAAAACACCGCAAAATCTAATCCCAAACGCTTATTTTCCAAAAACCGAAAATTACCAGTGAAATTGGCTGTGTATTTCTTCAGTTGTGAACCACGGATGATTCCATTTTGGTTTAAATACCCTCCTGAAAGACGATATTTTCCGTTTTCAGTTCCACCAGCGACATCAGCATAATAATTCTGCGTAATAGCTTTCCTTGTGATCGCTTTAAAAGCATCCTCATTGCCACCAAAATCGGCATTGGCGGCCTCTGTCGGCGTATAGTATTGTAAAGCTTCTCTAAATCGAGCTGCGTTCAGCACATCAGGATATTCACGCATCGTCGAAACGCCCGCCGAAGCCCCTACAGAGACTTCAGGAGAACCTACTTTTCCCTTTTTCGTGGTGATAATAACGACTCCATTTGCACCACGAGAACCATAGATCGCGGTAGCTGAAGCATCTTTAAGAATATCCATGCTTGCGATATCACCTGGATTCAAATAAGTTAATGGATTTCCTCTATCGGATGAAAAACCGCCCCTCCCTTCAGGCAAAGGTGAATTGCCAGACATTGGAACCCCGTCCAACACAAACAACGGGTTGTTACTTGCCCTGATCGATGAATTTCCCCGGATACGCACAGTCGTAGAACCACCCGGTTGACCTGTATTATTAATCACCATAACCCCAGGAGTTTTACCCTGTATCAATTGATCCGGACTGGTCATGATTCCCTTATTAAAGTTCTTCGCACCAATTGTTACCATGGAACCCGTTAAATCTGTTTTACGGGCTGTACCGTAACCAATCACGACGACTTCTTCTAAGCCCTGACCAGCGCTGGGCTCAAGGGCGACTGTGATATCATTTCCAACGATAGGAACCTCTTTTAAGCTATAGCCAATAAAAGATACTTCGAGTGATTTTGCATCGTTGGGGACACCCAATGAAAAAGTACCTTCCGTATCTGTTGTCGTAGCCGCTGTACCCCCTTTTACTTTAATCGTTGCCCCTACCAATGGACTTTGATTCTCATCCACAACCTTCCCTTTCAAGACCTTCGTCTGGGCAACTACAATAAAAGATACGAGCAGTAAAGTTAGCGTCATTGCGCATTGTGCAAGTAGTTTATTTTTCATACGCTTTTTTGATTGATGGTTTAATTGATTGTTTATTGTGTACACGCGACTGTACACTAATCTAAGTGATTTTTAATGCTATTTTTTGAAGTACTAATACGCAATCGACAAGGGATCTCCATGTGCATGGATTGCAATACCACAAGCCGTTACACCAATTCCCTTGGAAATGAATGTATACTTTAAATGATTATAAAGCTGCAGCTTTACCGGTCGATAAAAAAAGATAATAAACTGAAAATCAAAAGCACAGGATATACCTGTCATAATTCTAGGGCGACTCATACGTTTATATTTGGTTATTACTGTTTTATAAAAATGCGCAAATACTCCCAGCAAACCCAATCATAGCGTCTCAATTTTATATCACAGTGTATCAGTAAAACTCTTTTTTAACTTTTTATTGATTATTTTTAGATCAACATAATCAGTTTTGAAAAGAATAACCATCATATTCCTTGGCCATATATTGCTTGCATGCATGCATGGGCAGGCACAATCCATTTATTTTAAAAATTATCAGACCCACGACGGTCTTTCCAACAACACGGTCAAATGTATTACACAGGATATTCAGGGTTTCCTCTGGCTCGGGACAAGGAATGGTCTCAATCGTTTTGATGGCAATCAATTTAAAATCTTTAGGCACAATGCTTCCGACTCTACAAGTATCGGGAGTTCATCCATTTTAAGTATCCTTACGGACAGCAAGGGCGTCCTATGGGTGGGAACGACACGTGGTACTTATTCTTACGATCCCATTAAAGAAAATTTTAAAGCGTTAAAAGGCATGCCAATTGGCGAAGTAAATGCCATACATGAATACGCAGGTTTTATTTGGTTGCTTTCCAATGGAAAACTCTACCGTTATAATTCCTATACAAAAGAAATATTTCCATTTGATCAAAACAAAAATACCATTGTTGCAATCACCAGCAGTAAGAAAGCTGGGCTATGGACAACAGACAATAGCAGTACGATACAACGCTATCACGTCAATACGAATAAATTTATCCAGGTCGATCTCACCAAGATTGATCGAAGAGCACTGGCCAATACCAAAACTGTGTATGCCATAAACGACTCTTTACTAATGGTAGGAACAATCAATTCAGCTTATCTCTTTGATTTTAAAAATGGGACGTTAAAAAATCTATTCGCAAACCATTACCCCAATAAAGTGATCCAGGCGAATTGCATTATTCAACAGACAGAGTCCATATATTGGATCGGAACAGAAACTGGAATATATACCTATGATATTCATTCTGGTCTGAGCCAACACATCAAAAAAGATCTGCTCAATCCATTTGCTATATCCGACAATGCTGTTTTAAATTTCTATCGGGACCGTGAAGACAATATTTGGTTTGGAACGTTTTTCGGTGGCTTTAACCAATACAGCAATCAATTCGACAATTTTAAANNTATCTGGATTTGGAAAATCAGCACTATCAGGCAATATTGTACACGATATCACGAAAGATCACTATGGAAATTTTTGGATAGGAACAGAAGATGGTGGCCTAAATAAAATAGATGCGCAGACGCAACAGATTCAGCATTTTGTGGCCAATGGAAGAAAAGGAAGCATCGCCCATAACAATGTTCACGGTTTAGCAACAATTGGCGATGATCTATGGGTAGGCTCCACAACCCATGGACTTGATATCATCGACGTAAAGACAGGAAAGCTAAAAAAGCATTATGACCGCATTGGTAAAGGCCCTTTGCAAAGCAGCTTTGCTGTCTGCATTTATAGGTCCAAAGACAACCGCATGTTTGTAGGAACAGACCGTGCATTATACATCTACAACAAAAATAGCGATAGTTTTGACCCGCTCCCCATTACGGCATGGATACAGGGTATTTATGAAGATGATCAAGGTATATTCTGGATCAATACCTATGGCAGCGGGGTCTACCAATATAATCGCAATTCAGGAGAAATACAGCATTTAATTTCCGAACAAGGCAAACAAAATACACTGGTCAATAATTATGTCAACGGCTTATTTGAGGACAGCAAAAAAAATCTTTGGTTTTGCACCGAAAGTGGACTTTCAAAATACCGTCGTGATGGACGTTTCACCAATTACCTGACAGAATCAGGACTACCTTCAAATCAAGTATTTAAAGTACTGGAAGATGATAACAACAGCATCTGGATAGCGACAGGCGGGGGACTGGTGAGACTGGATGAAGGTATTCCCAAGAGGGTTATCTATACCTCAAGAGATGGACTTCCAGCGGATCAATTTAATTATAATTCAGCTTTCAAAGATAGCGACGGGACACTATACTTCGGTACTATTAAAGGTATGGTTAGCTTTAATCCAGCGAAATCCATTAAGAACAATTTTATTCCGCCAATATTTATCAGTAATATTCAGATAAACAATTTGAACATCCCTGTTCATGAAGATGGAGTACTTAGACAATCCATTTCCCTATCAAAAGAAATCCACCTCACGCATGACAATTCCAATATCAGCTTTACTATTGCAGCCTTAAGCTTTGTTTCCCCAAAAAGCAATGCTTATCGTTATATCATGGAAGGTTATGACAAGGACTGGACGGATATTACGGGCAACCAAAAAATTTACTACAATAAGCTTCCACCTGGTAGTTATACCTTTAAATTCAGAGGTGCAAATAATAATAACGTTTGGAATTTAGCCGAAAAAAAGCTTTGTATCATCGTCTCACCGCCTTGGTGGCTGTCTCGATGGGCTTACTTCTTTTATTTTCTCACATTTGGGACAATTGCCCTACTCCTATTGCGCTATTACTTCCTGATGATAAAGGCCAACAATGCCCAAAAAATGGATAGTTATGAACGAAAAAAAGAACAGGAGATATATAACCTCAAGTTGGAGTTCTTTACCAACTTAGCCCACGAGATTCGTACGCCGCTAACCTTGATCAAAATGCCACTTGAGAAAATAATAAATAACCACAGATTTACCGATAGGGATACGGCCAAAGACCTTGCCTTGATCGAAAAAAATACAGCGCGGCTAATTCGCCTGACCAATCAACTACTGGATTTTAGAAAAGCAGAAACCAATAATATGAGCCTTATTTTTACGAAAACGGATATCAATGCCCTACTATCCGAAGTATTCCATGATTTAAATTATCTGGCCAAAGATAAACATCTACTCTACGACCTGAGGCTTCCCCGCATTAGTCTCGCTGCCTATGTGGACGAGGAAGCGCTTCGAAAAGTATTTATAAACCTCATTCACAATGCGATCAAATACGCTGATGAAGAAGTCTATGTAAAGCTCCTTCCGTTCAATAGTGATGATATTATGTTCAATATCGAATTCAACAACGATGGAGAACCTATCCCTTTTGAGAAAAGAGAAAAAATATTTGAACCTTTTTATCGTTTAAACGAATCAGATAAAGACACCGGAACAGGCATCGGCCTCCCCCTTTCACGCTCTTTGGTCGAATTGCACCGCGGGACATTATCTCTTGTACAATTGGAAGAAAATCGCAATATATTCCTACTTTCCATCCCAATCTTTCAGGAACAGTCCTTAGATATCAAATCTTTTCAGGAGGAAATGGACGATAATGAAACAAACGAAAAAGCCGCTGAGCAGGGTGAGGATAAACCTGTCATCCTTGTCGTTGAAGATAATAAGGAAATATTGGCCTATCTCAACAAGGAACTGAAGACCAATTACACCGTTTTACGTGCTACCAATGGTGCCGAAGCGTTGGAAATATTGGATCGAGATAATGTACAACTAGTCTTAACAGACATTATGATGCCGATTATGGATGGATTAGCTTTGTGTAAACGGATCAAAACCGACATTCTTTATAGCCATATTCCAGTGATTTTTCTAACAGCAAAAAATGCCCTGGATTCAAAAATACAAGGCTTAGAGAGTGGTGCCGATGCTTATATCGAAAAACCTTTTTCGCTCGAATTTTTAATGGTACAAATACGTAACATTCTCAAGAATCGAAATATCGTTAAAAATTACTTTACCAGTTCTCCATCCTCCAAATTATTGGATATCAATGTCTCAGCACCAGACAAGGATTTTATCAGTCAGCTTAACACAGTTATTTACGAGAATATTTCAGCTATAGACCTCAATGTGGACGAACTGGCGAAATTGATGAATATGAGTCGTCCAACCCTCTACCGTAAAATCAAAGGACTCTCGGACCTTACACCCAATGAATTAATCAATATTTCGCGATTGAAAAAAGCAGCAGAATTGCTCACACAAAAAGAATATAATATTACCCAGATATCAACCATGGTAGGCTATACTGTACAATCTAATTTCTCCAGAGACTTCCATAAACATTACGGAATGCCACCGAGCAGTTATATTATAGAAAACAGCAAATGAGCATGAAATCAAAATGCCGTCGACGTATTCTGAAATAGAATACGTCGACGATAACACTTTATTTTTTGTTCCTTGGCACAAAAAATGCCGCCAGCAACATAAATACACCAGCTAACAACAGGCCATAAATTGATTGGCCATGAAAAAAATATTTGATGATCATTCCACCAAAGAATCCACAGACGATCTGAGGCAGGGTAATGAAAAAATTGAAAAGTCCCATGTATACCCCCATTTTACCTGCGGGTAAATGATCA
>DKIT01000118.1:342-29215 GCA_002454415.1 Sphingobacterium sp. UBA6711 | reverse complement strand
GAAAAGATGGTACCACCGACAATAACAACCCCCATGCCAATTCTACTTGTGGAAGCTGCACCAAGCGACATGGCAATAGGCAATGCGCCCAAAGCGATCGCTAAACTTGTCATTAGTATCGGCCGGAGACGTGATTCTGCTGAGTGCATGATGGCCTCATATTTCTCCATGCCTTCTTCGCGCATCTGGTTAGCAAATTCAACAATCAAGATACCATTCTTAGTCACGAGACCAATGAGCATAATGGTTCCGATCTGACTGAATATATTCCAGGTTTGATCAAATAGCCATAAGCTTAGCAAGGCTCCTGCGACAGCCATGGGCACTGTTAGGATAATAATAAATGGATCCAGAAAGCTTTCNNGGTCGGTCGTGAAACTTTGATCGAGCACTTTTTCTTTTATGCGATCCATCGCGGCAATACCGTCACTCATACTCATACCTGGAGCTAAGCCCGCAGAGACCGTGGCGGACATATAGCGATTATTGTGATACAATTGTGGAGGGCTACTCTCTTCGCGAACGTTTACGACGTTGTCCAGTTGGATAAGTTGACCTATATTGTTGCGAACATAAATAGAGGAGAGGTCTGTCGGCGTTGCTCTACGGTTATTTTCTACTTGACCTATAACCTGATATTGCTTTCCATCACGCATAAAATAGGCGAAACGCTGACCGCTTAACAATAATTGTAGCGATTGGGACACGTCGAGAACCGAAACACCCAAACTCAAGGCTTTAAGGCGATCAATCTCTACGTGAAGCTCTGGTTTGTTGAATTTTAGGTTGATGTCGGTTGTTGAAAAAGTAGGATCACTGTTCACCTCGTTCATAAATTCAGGTATCTTTTCCTGAAGTTTTTCAAAGTTTTGTGCCTGTATGATATACTGTATCGTCTGACCACCGCGACGGTTCATGGAAATAGTTGGAGTTTGTGAAACATTCACACGTACACCATCGTATTTTTTCGTCCAATTCGTCATTTCTTTGGCGACTTCATCTTGAGACTTGCTGCGTTCTTCGGGATCGACCAATGTCATCCTTATCCGACCAGAGTTTACGGAGCTTGCACCGAATCCCGGGGAAGTAATGTTTAAGCTTATTTTATTTTCAGGAATAGAATCATATACCAATTTGTCAAGCTCCTGCATGTATCGATCCATATATTCGTAGGTAGCGCCCTCTGGACCTGTGACATTTACAGATATGCTACTTCTGTCATCGTAAGGAGCTGTTTCTTTCTTGATGGAGGAGAAGAGTATGCCGATGATAACAAAACAGATGATTAAAATAGGAAAGCTTAGCCATTTGAATTTCATGAATTTATCCAGACTACCTGCGTACCCTTTATTCATTTTTACGAACATAGGTTCTGTCCACTCGTAGAATTTTGTCTTCTTGTGCCCACCACCTTTTATTAAATAGGCATTGAGCATGGGAGTAAGTGTCAGGGATACAAAAGCCGATACCAGTACGGCGGATGCTATCACCACACCGAATTCCCGAAACAGTCGTCCGACAAAACCCTGAAGAAATATGACCGGTAGAAACACAGCCGCCAGGGTGATTGAAATAGAGATGACAGCGAAAAATATCTCTTTTGACCCCTTCAGTGCAGCCTCGATCGGAGACATTCCTTCTTCAACTTTTTTAAAGATATTTTCGGTAACCACAATCCCGTCGTCCACAACGAGGCCTGTTGCTAAGACAATCGCCAATAGCGTCAATACATTGATAGAAAATCCAAAAATGTACATAATGAAGAACGTCGCAATTAACGAAACTGGAATATCCAATAAAGGTCTCAATGCAATACCCCAATCGCGAAAGAAGAAGTAAATGATCAATGTTACAAGGATAATCGAAATGAGCAGTGTCTCAGCTACCTCTTCGACAGATTTTTTAATGAATGTGGTGTTGTCAGATGCAATGTTAAGTACGATGTCCTCTGGAACATCCTCTTTAATCTGCTCGAGCATCTTATAGAAATTATTGGCGATATCGAGGTAATTTGTTCCCGGTTGGGGAATGATAGCGATACCCACCAGTTGCTTGCCATTGCTGACCATTTTTGTTTCTAAGTTCTCGGCGTCGATTTCTGCACGGCCAATGTCGACGAATTTGACGATACGGCTGCTATCGGCTTTCAATATAATATTATTGAACTGTTCGGGTGTAGAGAGATTTCCGACAGTTTTTACCGTTAATTCAGTCGTGTTTCCAACAATTTTTCCGGAAGGAAGCTCTACATTTTGGTTATTTAATGCGTCACGAATGTCTGAGGCCGTGATACCGTAGGCGGCCATTCGATCCGGATTTAGCCAAAGGCGCATGGCATAGCGTTTTTGACCATATATTTGCGTGCTACTAACGCCTGGGATAGTCTGTAATCTTTCTGAAATAACATTTTCTGCAAAGTCGCTCAGCGAAAGTTTGTCACGCGTTTCACTTTGCAAGGTCAAGGTAATGATCGGGTCAGAGTCCGCATCGGCCTTTGAAACCACCGGTGGTGCGTCAATATCCTGCGGAAGGCTTCTGACCGCTTGGGATACTTTATC
This sequence comes from Sphingobacterium sp. UBA6711, assembly GCA_002454415.1. Classification (GTDB taxonomy): domain Bacteria; phylum Bacteroidota; class Bacteroidia; order Sphingobacteriales; family Sphingobacteriaceae; genus Sphingobacterium. The sequence goes on along the minus strand of DKIT01000118.1, from coordinate 26,657 downwards.
ACGAACATCATTTGCAGCTTCTTCCAGATTTTTCTGTAAATCAAATTCAATGGTGATATTACTAGAACCCTGGTTGCTGGATGAAGAGATATTTCTGATTCCGTCGATGGAATTTATTGCTTTTTCCAAGGGCTCAGTAATCTGTGATTCGATGATGTCAGGGTTTGCACCAGCATAGTTTGTTCGGACAGATACGATAGCTGGGTCAATGGAGGGGTATTCGCGTACGCCAAGGAAGCTAAAACCAATGTNNCAGACAACAATGGTTAAAACCGGGCGTTTGATAAAAATGGCAGATAAATTCATGTACAACTAGTTAGCTAATGAAACCTTAACTTTCGATCCATCTTTTAAAGACAAAACTCCAGTTGTTAATACGGTATCTCCAGCACTAATACCAGATAGAATGACAATATCTTTGTCGGTACGGGCACCTGTTTCAACTTTCACTTCTTTTGCAAGACCATGTTGCATGACAAAGACTTTTTTACCATCTTGTATCGGTACAATAGCTTCGGTCGGAATCGCAATGGCATTGTTTTCCACTTCGACCGGAACAATTACATTGACGAAAGATCCGACTTTTAGTTTCCCTTGTTCGTTTGAAGCCCGAGCACGCACGGTCAGCGTTCTTGTATTGAGTGATACTTGTGGTTCTATAGCGTAAATGGATGCATTAAGGATAGTTGGATCATTTGCAACGCTGAATTCGATTGTTGTATTGACGCGAATAATGTTGCTGTATTTTTCAGGAACGGCAAAAGTTATTTTTACCAAGTTATCTTTAACAAGGTTTGTGATCAAGGTATTTGATGACACAATGGCCCCAACAGAAATATTTCGAAGGCCAATCGTGCCACTAAAAGGTGCACGTATTGTTGTTTTAAATATTTGAGCTTGGATTAACTGAATTTGCGCAAGGGAAGTTTTTAATGCTGCACTTGCTATATCAAACTCTTCTTGGCTTATTGCACCTTTTTGTAGCAGGAGCTTTGCCCGACGTTCATTTTCAGCATTTAGCTGATTGGTGGTTTGTATCTGCTTTAATTGTGCTTGCAATTCAATATCGTCAATTTTAATCAGGGGCTCACCTTGTTTAACACGTTGGCCCTCTAAAAAAAAGATTTTGGTGATTCGACCATTGACTTCACTTCTGATTTCGACTTGTTCTTCCGCATCAATGCTTCCTGATAAGTTAATCGACCTGTCGGCGACAGAAGATTTAGCGATGATCGCCTGAGCTGCAATTGGCATCTCCTGTTTTGGATTAGGCTTGCCAGCTTCTTTTTTATCTTTCTTCGCATTTATCAATACATAGCCACCACCAACAATAGCGCATGCCAATAGGATGTAAATGGTCGTTTTTTTATTCATATGGTATCGTCTCTTATGTACTTTTTACATTTAACGGATAAATATAGGTTTATTATTATGAGGATAAAGGTTGTCAAGAGGATTTTACAATAGCCAAGTGTTGGAATAAATCAATTGAAGAGAGGTTATATTGTCCAGATTGAACATTGGATATAAAAAAAGCCAGAAAATAAATTTCTAGCTTTGCTTTTACTATTTTTTTGATGTTGTTTTTTGTTCGACTTCTTTTGGAATTTCACTATTTGCTTTTGGCTTGATTGAAGCTTTTGATAAATGTGGTCTTCTTTTTCCAAAAGAACCATTTGATATTTTTCCTCTTCTGGTCTTAATATCTCCTTTTCCCATCGTGTAAAATATTTTGGTTTTAACAATTTATATTGATTAACCTAAATATACCAATTTCTTTTTATATGTACAATCTGTTCATTATTAAATAATTGGAAAGATCCGTTTTTGGACATCTATTTTAAAATTCTGCGTGATAGTATCAAAAAATAAATTGTTGACGNNTATGCGGTAATACCCGTAAAGTAAGCCTTTGGTTGCTTGTATCGATTCTATCTTTTGGACCGCTTGAATGTCCTGAAAGATATTGAAGGAATAATTTTCACCTTTTAACTGTTCAATAAAAACGTCGTTCGTTTTAGCGTTGTACCATATTTGTTGATTTTTTAATTTACTAAAGTGATTGTTGAACAGAAATAGATAACCCAATAGAAAAAAGGAGATAGGAAGGAGGAAAAGTACAAGTTTTACCTTGACAAAAAGTAAGATCGTNNTTGGAAATTGTCTTTTTTAGATTTGTTCGTATACCAATGGACGAAGCTTCGATTAATTGAAAGCCTGATTTCAAATTTGTAGACTGGTCTTGTGAAAATCCAAAAAGATTGAATTTTTTGCGAACCAGCAGGTAGGCAACAAGAATAATAAGTCCAATGATCAAAAATCGCATAGTTTTCTTCTTAGTATTGTTCTTCCTCGTTAGGGTATTGTACAGCCTTTACTTCAGCTACATAATTTGCCACTGCTGTTGTGATCTGCTCGTGCAAATTGGCAAAATGGCGCATGAATTTAGGTTTAAAATCAGCGTTCATACCAAGCATATCATTCACGACAAGGACTTGTCCGTCACAATCTGAGCCAGCCCCTATACCTATCGTTGGAATCGTTAATTGATCAGTCACTGTTTTGGCTAATTTTGCTGGAATTTTTTCGAGCACAATCGCAAAACAGCCCGCCTCCTGGAGCGCGATGGCGTCGGCGATCAGTTTTGATGCTTCTTGCTCTTCCTTGGCGCGTACGCCAAAATTTCCGAATTTATTGATCGATTGCGGTGTTAGGCCCAAGTGACCACAAACTGGAATCCCGCCGGCAATAATCTTTTTTATATTTTCGATAATTTCGACTCCACCTTCTAATTTTAAAGCGTGTGCACCGGATTCCTTCATCATACGGACGGCGGAATTAAATGCATCATTGGCAGAGCCTTGATATGTCCCAAAAGGCAGATCCGCGAGCACCATTGCGCGCTCGGTACCTCTGGCAACTGCAGCGGCATGATAAATCATATGGTCCAACGTAATGGGCAGCGTAGTTTCATAACCCGCAAATACATTGGCCGCAGAATCACCGATCAAAATAACATCAACGCCGGCCTGATCAACCATTTTAGCCATGGAGTAATCATAGCTTGTCAGCATAGAAATCTTCTCTTTACGATCTTTCATTGCTCGCAGCATAGCTGTGCTTACCCGTTTTATTTCTTTGTTTACAGACATCTTAACTTATATTGTGTGTTCAAAAGTAAGGTTTTTATCATAGAATGGCCAATATTATGCCTTGTGTTTTGTATTTTTGCAAAATGATACAAAATGAGACTCGTCTATTTAAATTTCCCAAATTTTCAGAATTAATAATCCATGAGGATGAAAATTTGATTGTTATCAATAAACCACCGTTTGTTGCTTCGTTGGATGAACGGGAGGGTGGAGAGGTCAATATCCTACGTTTGGCCAAAAAATATCATTCCGATGCACAAGTTTGTCACCGCCTGGATAAGGAGACTTCGGGTATTTTGTTGATCGCAAAAAATCCAGAAACTTATCGTTCGATTTCAATAGCCTTTGAGAAAAGAAAAGTCAATAAAATTTATCATGCCGTGATTGGCGGGACACATACTTTCCAGGACCTGTTAGTCAATTTGCCTATTTTGAACCAAGGCGCTAAAAATGTTTCTATCGACCGTGCGAATGGAAAACCCGCTGAGACGATCTTTAATTCACTGAAGTACTATAAAAATTACACGCTGGTAGAATGTAAACCAATTACGGGACGTATGCATCAGATACGTATTCATTTGGCGACACAGCATGCTGCGATTGTNNATTAAGAAAAGAGGGTATACGCTCTCAAAAGACGAAGAAGAGCAACCGATTATGAAACGTTTTGCATTACATGCAAAACATGTGGAATTCGAGTTGAATGGTGTTCAAATGGTATTTGATGCACCTTATCCAAAGGACTTTGCTACATTACTGAAGTTGTTGGATAAATTTGATTCGTAAATTATTCTTTATGAATCCAAAAACAAAAAAGATCATTGGCAATGTTGTTTTTGTGCTCTTGATAGGGTTGTTGATATGGCCAACAAGTAGGAGTTATTTTCAACAGATGCTGATGAAAATTGGTTTATTCAAGCCGACGCTTGAAGCACCCCAGCAATCGGCCAAACCTATTGCGGGTGTACAGAATCCCAGCAATACTGTTTCTTTTATCAATCATTCAGGAGAAACTATTCGGTTGTCGGATTTAAAAGGGAAAGTCGTTTTCATCAATTTTTGGGCAACCTGGTGTGGCCCATGTAGAGCCGAAATGCCTTCTATCCATGTTCTTTACGATCAGTATAAGGATAATCCCCATGTTGTTTTTTTGATCGTTGAGATTGAAGGCGACAAAGAAAAAGCAGCGGCATTTGTAAAGGCTGAGAAATTGAGCTTACCGATCAGCTATCCAAATAGTGATATTCCGAAGGAATGGCTCTCAGGATCTATTCCGACGACTGTGGTGCTAGACAAAGAAGGTCATCTCGCCGCTCGCCATGAGGGGATGGCAGACTATTCAAGGCCGGAAGTGAGGACATTCCTTCAAGATTTAATAAATAAATAACTTTTTCGATTTCTAAAATAGCATGACCAGAGCAGAACTAATTCATCAAATAAAAGCGAAACGCTCATTTTTATGTGTCGGATTGGACACGGACCTGACGAAGATCCCGGAGCATCTTTTGGGTGATGAGGATCCGATTTACAGTTTTAATAAAGCGATTATTGAAGCAACAGCTGATCTATGTGTTGCTTACAAACCGAATATTGCATTCTATGAATGTTATGGGATTAAGGGTTGGCAATCGCTTCAAAAAACTTGGGCAGCATTAGCAAAAGATTGTTTTAGTATTGCGGATGCTAAAAGGGGCGATATTGGCAATACTTCCGGACGTTATGCCATGGCCTTTTTTGACGAACAAACGTCGGGGCTCGGATTTGACAGTATTACTATCGCCCCATATATGGGTAAGGATTCAGTTACTCCATTTTTAGACTTCAAAGGGAAGTGGGCGATTGTTTTAGCCTTAACGTCAAATGAGGGAAGTTTAGATTTTCAAAACTTCGAAAACAAAGATGGTGTCCAATTATTTGAGCAGGTTATTGACAAAGTGAGTACCTGGGGTACACCGGATAATTTGATGTATGTAGTCGGAGCAACAAGGGGAGAGGGATTTATAAAAATTAGGGAACATGCACCCGATCATTTCTTGTTGGTGCCCGGTGTGGGCGCACAGGGTGGGTCGCTAGGAGATGTTTGTAAATTTGGTATGAATAAGGACTGTGGACTTTTGGTTAATAGTACAAGAGGGATAATTTACGCCTCTAGCGGTCGTGATTTTGCCGAAAGAGCGCGCGAAGAAGCTCTAGTACTACAAAAAGAAATGGAAATTGAACTGCTAAAAGCAGGCATTATTTCCTGATTTGAAATTTAATAATTCATTCGTAATACTTACCTTTGCAGCATGCCAGAAAAAATTATAATTCTAGACTTCGGGTCTCAATACACGCAATTGATTGCCAGACGTGTCAGAGAACTAAATGTGTATTGTGAGATACACCCGTTTAATAAANNAGTCGCCATTCAGGATCGTTTCCCACTTTTAGGTGTATGTTATGGAGCGCAATACATCGCCCAAAAATCGGGTGGCAATGTATTACCTTCTGAAATTCGTGAATATGGCCGTGCGAATCTGCAGTTTGTCAATAGCGAAAATGAATTGTTGGCAGGAGTACCTATTCAATCGCAGGTGTGGATGTCACATGGTGACACGATTAAGGAAGTTCCAGAAAATTTCGAAATTATTGCAAGTACAGACAAGGTCCGCGTTGCTGCGTATCAAGTGACAGGTACTCGTACATACGGTATTCAATTTCATCCCGAAGTTACGCATAGTACGGATGGAGCAATCCTATTGAAAAACTTTGTTGTGGGTATTTGTGGTTGCGCGCAAGACTGGACACCAGATGCATTTGTTGAGACGACGGTTTCTTCTTTGAAGGAGCAGTTAGGCGACGATCATGTTATTATGGCATTATCAGGTGGGGTAGACTCAACGGTTGCGGCCGTATTATTGCATCAAGCAATCGGAAAAAAATTGCACTGTATTTTTGTAGATCACGGTTTGCTTCGTAAAGATGAGTACGAGCAAGTATTAGACTCGTACAAAAATATGGGACTAAATATTAAAGGAATAAATGCGAAGGATTTGTTCTATGGTAGATTAGCTGGCATTTCGGAACCAGAAGAGAAACGCAAAATCATTGGAAACTCTTTTATCGACGTTTTCGATGAGGCGGCTAAGGAAATTCAGAAAGAATTACCAGAAGGAATAGAAGCGAAATGGTTGGGGCAAGGAACAATTTATCCCGATATTATCGAATCTGTATCCGTAAAAGGACCTTCTGCAACAATAAAATCGCATCACAATGTTGGTGGTCTGCCTGATTTCATGAAATTGAAAGTTGTAGAGCCACTTAAGACATTATTTAAAGATGAAGTACGAAGAGTGGGTAAGGCCTTAGAAGTTGATCAAGCAATTTTAGGTAGACATCCATTTCCTGGCCCAGGGTTAGCTATTCGTATCCTGGGAGATATTACTCCAGAGCGTGTTCGTATTGTTCAGGAAGCTGACGCAATCTTTATCAATAATTTAAAGGAATCAGGCTGGTATGATAAGGTGTGGCAGGCTGGTACAATTTTCTTGCCGGTGCGTTCTGTTGGCGTAATGGGGGATGAACGTACTTACGAGCATGTCGTTAGCTTAAGAGCTGTAGGTTCTCTGGATGGAATGACTGCAGATTGGATACATTTACCATATGACCTGTTGGCAAAAATTTCAAATGAAATTATCAACCATGTGAAAGGAATAAACAGAGTTGTGTATGATATCAGTTCAAAACCACCCGCTACGATTGAGTGGGAATAAAATATGGGTTGCCGCACTCGTAGCCTTATGTCTAGCGAGTTGTACAACAAAAAAAAGCACCGTATTACGTTCGCCTTCCTCTGGTCAAGGCGAACAAAATACTGCTGTGAATAAAACAAATGCCGATCATGAGAAACAGGCCGCTATCAAAGTTGGCGATGTTCAAAATGTCAACGGATTTGCTGTCAAAAATAATCGAATTGCGCTGTTATTGCCCTTTGAGCTGAATNNAACGCTCTGCATTAGCATTGGATTTTTACCAGGGTTTTCAGTTAGGTTTGGATAAAGTTGCGAAGGAAGGTGGTTTATTTGATCTGCAAGTCATTGATTCGAGAGACAATGTAGCCTACAATGCGACCTTAGGGGCATCGGCAAATGTTAAAAATGCGGTACTTGTCGTGGGACCTGTATATCCAAGAGAGATTAAAAGTTTTGCCCAGACATTTGCCAATAAGAACGTTTTACAGGTTTCTCCTTTGGCGGCAACAATGGCTTCCGAATTTAGCTTACCCAATTTGGTTTCTATCACGCCTTCTATTCGAACGCATTCGGAAACATTGGCTAAATATGTAGCTGAGCAGTTTTACACAGGAGATCAAATATTGGTCTATGATGCCGGTGATGATGATAGCAAACAATTTTTGGCTAATTTCGCAAACGAAATCACGAAAGCAAACGCACAGGCAAAAGTAAAAACGGTTTATAGCTTGACTGAGTTAAATAATAACTTGGTTATGACCGGCTCAAACCATATCGTCAGTGGTACATCAAATAAGAATTTGATCAAGTCTTTATTGGAAGATATGGATGAACGCTTTTTGAATCCTGGAAATCAGTTCAAATTATACGGACACCCTAATATGTCCAAACTCTCTTTTGAGAATTTTGAAAACATGGATTTTTATAGCTTGACCGTCACCTCTTCTAATTTGGTCAACGAATCTGATAGTGATACGAAGAAATTTATAGGAAATTATAAGTCACTTTACAAAATAGACCCATCGGAATTTTCTTACAAAGGGTACGATGCCGCACTTTATTTCGGACGGTTAATTCACAAATATGGTGTTGACTATGTCAGCCGAATGACTCAGGAAAAATTTTCGGGATTAAATAGTGACTATAAATTTGAATTTTATCCGAAATGGGGCTATGCGAATAGAGCCTTAGGTATCATGGTGTATCACAATAAAAAATTTGATAGAAAATAATCTTGAATGACGGAATTCAGTGAAAAACGTGTGCATCAGCAGATACGTAATTTTGAGCGTGCAATGGATGGTTTCGAAGCCGACCAACCGTTTTCCCGCTACTTAACTACTTTCTTTAAATTGAATAAACAAATGGGATCATCCGATCGTAAATCGACATCCCGTTTGTGTTATAACTACTTTCGTTTGGGAGCGGCAGCCTCCCAGCTGTCACAACAGCGTCGCTTAGTACTTGCCGAATTTTTATGTGAGCAACATAGTGCTTTAGTCACTCTGCTGGAACCTTCTTATGCCGATAAGATCAATCTTCCTATAAAAGATAAATTAGCCTTTTTGGAAAAAGAAGGAGTTCTGCGGGCTAAAGATTTATTCCCTTTTACAGACCATCTGTCAGAACAAGTCGACCTTTTTGCTTTTCTGGAGAGCCAACTGGTCCAGCCCAATTTATATATTCGGGTAAAACATGGTAGGATGAATTTTGTTCGGGCAATTCTGGATGAAAATCAAATACCTTACGCGGNNGTTGTTGGAGAGCATACCATTTCATTAACTAATGGAACCTCTTTACAACGGTTTACAGCGCTTGAAGGGATTGTTGAGGTGCAAGATTTATCTTCGCAACGCACATTAGCATATATGAATCCTCAAGATCGAGCGTCTTGGTGGGATGCCTGTGCTGCTTCAGGTGGAAAATCACTGCTATTGATGGATGCTTGTCCTTCTGTAAATCTGTTGGTGTCAGATGTGCGAATGAGTATTCTTCGGAATCTTGATGAGCGATTTGATCGTGCGGGGATTATGCATTACCGCAAAAAAATACTGGACCTGACAAAGGATACTTACCCGCTTTTGGGTAATGAGCGATTTGATGGAGTTTTGTTGGATGCTCCATGTACTGGTTCTGGAACCTGGGGGCGAACACCTGAGATGGTCAGGCAATTCCGGGCTGAGAAAATTGTCGAGTTTAATACTTTACAGAAAACCATCGCAAGCCATGTTGCTGAACATGTCAAAGTTGGTAAACCATTAGTTTACATTACCTGCTCCGTTTTCAAAGCAGAAAATGAAGATGTTGTCAATTACATTATTGACGATTTGGGTTTCGAACTGGAGCGGATGAGTTATTTAAAAGGCTATGAGGAGCGGGCGGATAGTATGTTTGTAGCCCGTTTGATCAAGAAATAACATGAATAGAGTAAAAAAAAGCTATTTTTTCAAAAGAAAAAATAGCTTTTTTTTACTCTATAGTTTACGGTTCTCTAGATTGTACATAAACTTCATTGATCCGCAAGTACAAGGTTTTGTCAATCACATTTACTCGGTATAACCAACACAGGGCAGGTGGATTTGCGAATAACGGATTCAGATACGGAACCTGAAATAAAGTGATCGAAGCCTGTTCTGCCATTGCTTCCCATGATAATGAGATCGGCTGACCACTCGTGTGCTGCAGCTAGGATTTCTTCTTTAATGGCTCCAATTCGATTGAAAAGGTACACTTCTCCCGAGCCTATAAATTCACGACTTATTTTCTCCAGATATTTTTGGGCGTTGTCTTGTTCCATCTCAGACACTTCGGGTACGATAATAGGTTGTTGACCCAACAAGGGATCGGCGCCGAAATTGGCCGGTGANNAGTCGGGGGAATAACCGTAACAAGGGCTATGGAGGCACCAAACACTTGAGCCATTTCTTGTGCGTATTGTATTGCTTTTTCTGAACATGGTTCGTCGTCTATCGCGACAAGTATTCTTCTAAATTTTAAATTTGCATTCTCCATATCTACTATAATTAATTTATCTTCGTCTATATAATATAATCACAGTTTTAACTATTTTGTTTTATTAGCAGATGAATTATGGTATTTGTACACTCGCGCTGGTTCCATTACGCCTAGAACAAGCGCACCGAAGCGAGATGGTATCGCAGGTGTTGTTTGGCGAAACGTTCGAAATTTTGGACAAGCAGCCCGATTGGACATCGATACGTCTGTTGGAAACAGATTATTTGGGCTGGATTCAGAACGGACAATTTGTGAAACTGGACGAAGAAGAAATGCAACGTTATCTCGACGGTAAATTTCATATGGTGGGCAGACAAGGCGGTTTACTTATTAATGATACGAAACAATTAGCACTTTGTCATGGCACGAAAATTTATCTAACTGACGAAAATGTGTGGCAAATCGCAGGTGACAAATTGAGCTATCAAGGGGATATCAATCCCTATATTAGAAATCAATTTAAAACCGAGATAGCCCAGCTGGCATTAGCTTATAAAGATACACCTTATTTATGGGGCGGACGTTCACAGTGGGGGATTGATTGTTCGGGTTTTTCCCAGTTGATTTATAGTTGCTTTGATCTTTCCTTGCCGCGCGACGCTTATCAGCAGGCAGAGATGGGGCAGACTGTGGATTTTATTTCAGAAATAAAGGTAGGGGACTTGGCTTTTTTTGATAATGCCGAAGGACGGATTACACATGTCGGGATTATGCTGGATCGCGATACGATCATCCATGCCTCAGCGAAAGTCCGTATTGATCGGATGGATAGCGAAGGCATTTTTAATCAAGAATTGAATCGTTACTCGCATAGGCTGCGGATTATTAAGCGGTATGTTTAATAGGATAATGAAAAAAGGCTATAAGTAATTATAGCCTTTTCTATTGTTAAACTCCTTATCGACTAGAAGTGGAATTGAACACCTAAAGTTGGTGCTAAAGAGTTCACATTCAAACCGAATGTATTTTCTGCAACGTCATTAGTTTTATCTTTGTTATAGTTGTAGTATAAACCTCTAACTTTTAATTCGATACCGATTTTGCTTGTTGGGAAGTAAGCCAAACCTGGAGCTAATTCAACGCCATAATTTTCGAATTTTGATTCTGCTTTAACATTATTTGTTTCAACTGTAGTTTTTCCCCAAGACATTGGTACCGATAATTGTGCAAAAAATCTTAAAGGACCATTCGCGGAGTATTTTCTTACGAATGGTGAAACTTTAAATGCATCTCTTTTTGTGCTGTTATCTGTTGTTTCATTTTTGCTCCAATCATATCCAACACCAGTACCAATTGCCAAGTTGTCACTTACAAAGTAACCAACTGTTGGGTTGATTGAGAATGAATTATTTTTGAAGTCTGTATCTTTAACTTTAGAAGTTTCGAAGCCAATTTGACCACCAACCATAATTTTTCCTTGTTCAGTTTGCGCGTTAGCTGCTATTGTTAATCCTGCAACAGCAGTTAAGGTAAGTAAAATTTTTTTCATGTCTTTTTTATTTAATAGTTTGTTGTAATGTGTCAGTAATTACTTTCTGACTTTTTTAATTTGTTAGTCAAATATCGGAATCTTATTTTGTTTTTTTGTCACTGGATTGTCTAGATGTTTTGCCATTATCGTAAATAATAGTGATTCAATCAATTAAAATTTAAGATATTTTTATTTTTATAGATTCTATTTAACAATAATGATATTGGGCTGACTTTTTGTTTTTTATTGTCAGTTTTAAGTAAGAACATAAAAAAAAGCCATTTGTTAACAGTGTACAAATGGCTTTTTTTGTTATTTGTAAAATCTGATTTTACTCGAAATATTCTTTGATTCGCTCGAAGAATGACTTCTCACTTTTACCTGGTTGAGGCTTAAAGTTGGGCGATTCTTTAAGTTTATTTAATAATTCTTTCTCTTCGGAAGAAACCGCTTTGGGTGTCCAGATATTAACGTACACAAGTTCATCCCCCTTATGGTAAGAGTTGACTTCCGGGATACCTTTTCCTTTTAGACGTAATATTTTGCCACCTTGTGTACCGGGCTCAATTTTAATTTTGGCCTTTCCATCGATAGTTGGAACTTCTACACTTGTGCCTAATGTCGCATCGACGAAGTTGATATACAAATCGTAGATAACATTTAACCCGTCACGTTTTAAACTTTCGTGTGGAACTTCTTCAATCAAGATAATTAAATCTCCAGGTACGCCGCCACGTGGGGCTGCATTTCCTTTTCCACTCATGGAAAGTTGCATACCTTCACTTACACCTGCGGGGATATTAATGGAGATTGTTTCTTCACCACGTTCCAATCCTTCACCTCTACATGTAGTACATTTTGCTGTGATTTCTACACCTTCACCATTACAGGTAGGGCAGGTGCTTGTTGTTTGCATTTGGCCTAAAATGGTATTGGTTACTCTTCTCACAGATCCAGATCCGCCACAAGTTTTACAGGTATGAAAAGATGATTTATCTTTCGCTCCCGATCCATCACAGCTATTGCAGACGACTTGTTTGTTGACTTTTACTTTTTTCTAAACACCTTTGGCAATTTCTTCTAATGTCAATTTGACTTTGATCCGTAAATTGCTTCCACGTGCTACTCTGCGTCCGCCGCGCTGACCGCCACCACCGCCACCGAAGAAGCTTTCAAATGGATGGCCACCACCAAAGATATCACCGAATTGGCTGAATATATCATCCATATTCATGCCACCGCCGCCACCGAAACCTCCGCTAGCGGAATTTCCAGCGTGACCAAACTGATCATAGCGTTGGCGTTTTTGTGGATTGCTCAAGATATCATATGCCTCAGCAGCTTCTTTAAACTTTTCTTCAGCTTCATGATCACCTGGATTTTTATCCGGGTGATACTTGATCGCCAATTTGCGATATGCTGATTTAATCTCTTTCTCGTCCGCTGACCGCGCGACACCAAGTATATCGTAATAATCTCTTTTTGACATCGTCTTAATATTATTGACCTATAACTACTTTTGCGTGACGGATCACTTTGTCACCTAAGTAGTATCCTTTTTCGATTACGTCTACCACCTTATTTTTTAATTCCGCATTAGGCGCAGGAATTGATGTGATAGCCTCTTGTAGCTCAGGATCAAATACTTGACCTACAGTATCCATTTCTTTTAATCCCAATTGTGACAGTGTCTGCCTAAACTTATTGTTGACAATATCCATTCCTGTTTTCACAGATTCTACGTCGGTAGCGGTCTCCATCGCATTCAGAGCTCTGTCAAAATCATCAAGTGTAGGTAGTAACTTACTAATGACATCTTTTCCTGCGGATTGAATCAATTCAACTCGTTCTTTACTTGTACGCTTTCTATAATTGTCAAATTCAGCAGAAAGACGAATGTATTTATCCTTTGCTTCTGCCAATTCTGCAGCCAATTTCTCTTCAGCAGACAGTTCTTCTGCTATATTATCAGCAGGTTGCTCTTGTTGTTCAGAAGAATTAGTTTCTACTTGATCTTGGCCCTCATCATAATAATTATCTTGCTCGTTCATATCTTCAATGCTAAATTAGATTCAAAAATTTTACTCTAAGCTTCGTTTGTCAAAGTTTTTGCCAAACAATAAAATTCCGACAGCTTGTCAGATTTTATTAAAAAAGCCTAACAATTTGTCGGAATGTCTTTTTATTTGTCAGTTCTCAGCTTAAATGCTGACATTATCATGTAAAATACCATCTCCGGTCCTGATAATACGGGATGGCATATTGCGTATTATCGTATAATCATGGGTTGCCATTAATATAGCTGTACCTGAATTGGCGATATCACGTAACAACAAAACGATTTCTTCTGAGGTAGCCGGATCTAAGTTACCCGTAGGCTCATCCGCCAAAATAATTTCGGGATTGTTCAATAGCGCGCGAGCAATCACAATTCGTTGCTGTTCACCACCAGAAAGTTCATGTGGCATTTTCTTCAGCTTGGAGCGAAGCCCAACTTTTTCCAACACATCCAATATGCGGCCATCAATCATTTTTTTGTCTTTCCATCCGGTTGCTTTTAGTGCAAACTCCAAGTTCTTTTCAATTGTTCTATCGGATAACAAATGAAAATCTTGAAAAACAATCCCTAACTTTCTACGTAAATAAGGGACGTCATTTTCATGTAGCTTTTTGAGGTCAAAGCCTGCGATCATCCCTTCGCCATTGCCGATATATAGATCTCCGTAGATAATTTTTAATAAACTACTTTTTCCACTGCCAGACTGTCCGATAAGGTAAATAAACTCACCCTTACCAATGTTGAGATTGACATTGGACAATACTAAGTGCTTTTGTTGGAAGATATCAACGTTTTTTAATGTAATTACTTTATTTTCAATCATGGAAGCTAAAATTCTAATTTTTTAATTTGCCCAAAAGGCATTTCTCTGACCAATTGCATGATATATTCTGCCTTTTCACCTAATCCAATCTTGTCCAGTGATTTGTCTGGTCGGTCGACTCTAAAATATGCCAACAAGGTGAAGGCATCATCTCTCAATTGTACATAATCAGGGATTTTGGCGACGCCTTTTACTTTAATGATATACATGATTTCAAAGTTAGTATTTTTAATGCAATTTCTTTAACACGAATTTAATGGACTGTCTAATGGTTTGCAAATAAAAAATCAAGCGTATTTACGCCGTCAGCATAGTCATCCAATGCTGGACATTGGCTCTCCCCAAGGTGGAAGACTGGAGACTGCACGTGTAGTGGTAGTTCGGTCACAATACATTGAATATTCTCCTGCTGTTTATTGAGATTTTCTTCCACCGCTGCGATCGATTCGTATTCTTCGTAATAAACCACAGCCAGGGGAGAAGCCGTTCGCTGATCTTCTTTTAGCAACAAAAAACCATTGTCAAAATGTTTGTCACCATTTATAAGGTAGATGGATTTATTGTAATCGTAATTGTTAGTGTATTTATAGTGCTCAGTTATCTCTTTAAATGAATCAATTCCCTCAAAGAAATGAGCTATTTCATAATTTTTGGGGATCAATAATTTGGATACTGATCGGCAGCCGAGTCCAAAATAATCAAAAATATCATGTCCTAGGGCCTGCAATTGCTCGGTAGACTCTTTGCCGCTAATGACAGCCACACTATTTCGATTGCGCCGAATAATGTGAGGTTTTGTCCCAAAATAATAATCAAAATAACGGGAAGTATTGTCTGACCCTGTCGCAATAACCAGTTCAAAATCTTTCAATTTGTCGACAATTTCAAAAGCCGCACCAAAGTCAGGTTCAATTTCTTTTAACAAGTTGAGAACATAAGTTGTTAATCCTGCATCATCGGAAGAAACTTTTATCTTTGCCTGGAATCCACTGATAAGAACGGATAAAATATCATGAAAACCTACCAAAGGTATATTCCCAGCCAGAATAAGGCCTACAGTTTTTGGGGAAGTAATGTCCGGGTAGGGACTTAGCCATTGGTTCAATCTCTCCGCTGTCAAGTTGGATGAAATTGCGCGAATAGCCTTTTCTACATACTGTATGGTATACCAGGGGTTTTTATGTCGCGCCAATTGAACGATTTGAGTCAAGTCTTCTGGTTGCTTCAGTAGTTGCTCGCCTAGTTTTACAAACGCATTTATTCGTTGTTGCTTTGTCAAAATATTAAAATTTTAAAAGATGAATACACAAATTTGTATTATATTTGTGCTGTTAACATAATCAACGTGAATCAACTTGCCTTATTGTACAATCGGACTTTGTTTTCATATTGATTATGCAAAAATAGTTTATTTTATCATAATTGTGAGGTTATAAATGGCGATTAAAATTACAGACGAATGCATTAACTGTGGTGCTTGCGAACCGGAATGCCCAAATAATGCGATATACGATGCTGGTGTAACTTGGAAATTCTCAGATGGGACGGCTTTGGACGGTGTGATCGATTTTGGTGATGGCGTTACGCTTGATGCCAATGAGTCACAGGAAGCAATCTCTAACGAAGTCTATTATATTGTTTCGGATAAATGTACAGAATGTGTAGGTTTTCATGATGAACCACAATGTGCGGCAGTTTGCCCGGTGGATTGTTGTGTTGACGATGAGGATATTCGTGAATCCAACGATGAGCTACTAGCGAAAAAAGCTTGGTTACACGCGGAATAAATTTATTGCTCCGTTAAAATATAAGGCAGGAAGAGAAATTTTCCTGCCTTTTTTATGTTATTATTTTTTATCGAAATCGATATTTTGTTGTGACACTTGGCTGTTTAGAATAATAATATTTGCAAAAGCATAGTATTTTTTTATTTTTGTTCTTTTGACCATTAAAATCTTTTAAATGTTAAAAACCAAAATAGGGTTGATTACCCTAATCACAGTTACATTAGCTTGTATCATTGCTGTATTATACGAATTTGATGTTGTAGGCTTTTCGCATGAATTTCTAATGGCTGTCCGTTGGATAGTTGCTACCGTTTTGGTTGTCAATGCGCTTTTTAAGAAAAATTTAACCACCTGGATTCTGACCTGTATGATCCTGGGGATATTTGTCGGATTGGACTTTCCAAACTTGGCAATTTCCTTGCAGCCATTAAGTAAAGGCTTCATTAAGTTGGTAAAAACCATCGTGGGACCGATTCTTTTCGCGACACTTGTTTATGGTATTGCTGGACACTCTGACCTCAAGCAAGTCGGACGTATGGCCTGGAAATCTATGTTGTACTTCTTCTGCGCGACAACTTGTGCTATTTTTATTGGTTTGGGTGCAATTAATCTTACACGGGCTGGTGTAGGTGTTGATGTTGCACATATGCCACATGAGGAATTACCAGCTCCGAAAGAGAGTATGGATGAGCATGTGCTCAAATCCCTTCCTGATCACGTTCATCCTGTCTATAAGTTTACTTCCTTTATTCGCGATTTATTTCCGGAAAATGTCGTCAAGTCTGTCGCGGATAATCAGGTGCTGCAAATTGTTGTATTTTCAATTTTGTTCGGTATCGGATTAGCGATGGTGGATGAGAAGAAGCGTAAGCCCTTGGTGGACTTTACAGAAAGTATGTCCGAAACCATGTTTAAGTTTACGAACATGATTATGTATTTTGCGCCAATTGGTGTGGGTGCTGCGATGGCCTATACAGTAGGACATCTTGGGGTGGATATCCTNNAAATCTTTTCATGTTATTGGCAACACTATATTTTGCCTTGGTTTGCTTTTTATGCTTGGTTCTGTTGCCTGTAGCTCTGTATTTAAAAATACCTGTAAAACGCTTTATTAATGCAATTAAAGAACCCGTTTCTATCGCTTTTGCCACAACGAGCTCCGATGCGGCGCTGCCGAAGGCAATGAGTGCGATGGAAAAGTTT
Source organism: Sphingobacterium sp. UBA6711 (assembly GCA_002454415.1). Classification (GTDB taxonomy): domain Bacteria; phylum Bacteroidota; class Bacteroidia; order Sphingobacteriales; family Sphingobacteriaceae; genus Sphingobacterium. The sequence goes on along the minus strand of DKIT01000118.1, from coordinate 9,416 downwards.
GGTGTCCCACGTAAGATCGTTTCCTTTGTGATACCTACGGGATATAGTTTTAATTTAGATGGAACTTCATTATACCTATCATTGGCAGCGATATTTGTGGCTCAGGCTGCAGGAATTCATTTATCGTTTGGGCACCAATTAATGATAGCTTTTACATTGATGATTACTTCTAAAGGCGTTGCCGCCGTACCTCGAGCCTCTTTAATTATCTTGATTGCCACGGCAGATCAGTTTGGCTTACCGACTTNNCGTCAACGTCATCGGAAACTGTCTCGCAACTGTCGTTGTTGCCAAATGGGAAGGGGAGTTTGATGAGGAAGCTCCTTACCGAGAGGATACAGAAGAATTGGTGTAAAAGATCTACTAACGTATGATCTTCAATAAAACAGCCTTAACAAAAAATGTTAAGGCTGTTTTTTATGCTCGCTCAGCGTACTATATAATCATCTCCCGTTGAGATAATACCAGAGCTCACCTTGTTTTTTGAAGGTTGATTTTTCATGATGCTTCTGCACCTCCAAATTAGCGTCCAGATAATGTGCTTCGAATTCTACAGTGTGGAGCGTCGATTTAAGGATGATAAGTTGCATCCACTTATTTTCAACGGCCCATTGACGAATAGCATTTTTGTTTTGGAATCGTCTTGTAGATGGGTGAAATGTATTATATAGAAAGTCGATGTCCTGAACAACAAAGGCACTATAGCGTGCACGCATCAACATCTCTGCAGTAATAGCTTTGGCATGAGAACGATGAATTTGTTGGCAACATTCAGTATAAGGAATGCCCGAGCCACAGGGGCATAGATATCCAGTTTCTATCACGTTAATCTATCTGATATTACCAACCTTTGATTGCACCATTTTTAAATACTTTTTTCGCTGTTGCCTCCACCTCAGGCGATTGATAAGCCTGAATGAATTGCTGTACTTTTTCGTCGTTTTTATTGTCAGATCGTGCAACAATTAGATTAACATACGGTGATTCTTTGTCTTCTGTAAATAAACCTTGNNGCAATTGCAACCTGTGGATCATCGAGTACACGTGGCAACTGTGGAGCTTCCATCTCAATAATTTTCACCTGTTTAGGGTTGCTTACAATATCAGTTACTTTAGGTTGTATACCGACATTTTCTTTTAAACCGATAATCCCTTCCCGTTGCAGCAATAAAAGTGCACGGCCGCCATTTGTAGGGTCATTTGGAATAGCGATTCCTGCTCCCGGCTGCAATTCGGTAACAGTCTTAATTTTCTTGGAATATGCGACGATGGGAAATACAAAGGTATTGCCCACTATAGTCAATTTAGTGAAGCCGCGTTGTTTGGATTGCTCTTGCAGATAGGGCTGATGTTGAAATACGTTAATATCAATATCACCTTGGTTTAAGGCTTCATTTGGCACAACATAGTCATTAAATGCGACGAGTTCCACATCCAGATTGAACTTCTCTTTTGCTACTTTCTTAGCGGTTTCAGAAAGCTCCTTTTCAGGACCTGTCACAACACCAACTTTAAGGACTTTGTCTTTATTTTCCTTGTTATTGCAAGCTACAATCGTTACGAGACTGAAGGCTAAGATTGCAAATGCATAGTTCAATTTTTTCATATGATACATTTAATGTTAACGGTGGTTTACTTTTTTTGAGATGTAATCTCCTGTGTATTGCAACAAGAATACTATTAAAATTAATAAAATTAGTACAGAATTCATGATAAAAGTGTCATATCCAACATAACCATATTGATAACCAATCTGTCCAAGTCCGCCGGCTCCTACAGCACCACCCATAGCAGAATAGCCAACTAAGGTTATTAAGGTAATTGTCGCATTGTTTACCAATGAAGGCAATGCCTCAGGAAGTAAAACCTTTAAAATAACTTGTTGTGCATTTGCTCCCATTGCGCGAGCAGCCTCAATCAATCCATTTGGAATTTCCAAAAGGCTGTTTTCTACTAGTCTGGCAATGAACGGAGCAGCACCGATACTTAATGGAACTAATGCAGCTGACATGCCGATCGATGTTCCAACGATGTTACGCGTGAATGGGATCATCCATACNNTTAGCGAAACAATCTGGTGCATGCTTTTGTTTTCCAATAGTTGGTGTTTTCTGGTCAGGAACAAATATACACCAAGAGGGAGTCCTAAAACGAAACCAAAAAAACCGGACAAGAATGTCATGGCTAGTGTTTCCATAGTCCCAGAAAGGAGTAGGTTAAATACTTGATCAGACATAGCCTAATATTTTTGTTTGTGAATGATTTTCCATTAAAAAGTCCAAACTACGCTTTATGTTTTCTGTATTACCGGACAATTCGGCCAGTATAACACCAAATTTCATATCACCGATGTAATCTATCTGAGCGGTGATGATACTTGTATTGACCTGATACTGTTGTTCCAGTTGTTGGATAAATGGGAGAGATTCTTCGTTGGAGGTTAGGTAAATTTCAACGAGTGGGTTTCCCTGTTCTTTTAATCGTTCCTGAAAACTTAATGGAATATCAAGTTGAAGGGACGATTGAATAAATTTCTTTGTTGTTGCTTCTTTAGGATTCGCGAATATGTCTTCAACAGGACCCGTTTCTATCAATTTTCCATGATCCAAGACAGCGACTTGATCGCAGATGTTTTTTATGACATCCATTTCGTGCGTGATCAGCAAAATCGTGAGCGCAAGTTGCCTATTGATTTTTTTTAGCAGTTGGAGAATAGATTTTGTCGTTGCCGGATCCAGAGCGCTTGTCGCTTCATCACAAAGGAGAATATGGGGCTCATTGGCCAGCGCGCGGGCAATGGCAACACGTTGTTTTTGACCACCCGATAAGTTCGCCGGGTAGCTTTCAGCCTTTTCTTCCAAGCCTACTAGGCTTAATAATTCTGATACGCGTTGACGAATGAATTCCTTCGACTTTCCTTCAAGTTCCAGTGGAAAAGAAATATTACCAGAGACAGTTCGAGATGACAGTAGGTTAAAATGTTGGAAGATCATTCCAATTTTGCGCCTTTTCATCATCAGATCTTTGCCTGACATAGTCATTAAATCATCACGCTCAATAATTACTTGCCCGGTATCGGGTCTTTCCAAGAGGTTGACACAACGAATCAGGGTGCTTTTTCCAGCACCCGAAGCACCAATGACACCAAAAATTTCTCCCTTTTCTATTGATAAAGAGACACTTTTTAATGCGTCAATTCTTTTTGCTTTTACCTCAAATGATTTGGATATGTTGTTTAATTGAATCATTGACCCTACAGAGATTTAGCTATTTTATTTAGACAAATGGATGATGTTGCTATAAATGTACACAAATGCCGGGGATAAAATAAAATGAAATATTTAAATTAACGCATGCAAGGAGACGTGTAGATGTTCCTTTTGTGTAAGTCATGAAAAATGGTTCTTTCAATTTAATAAAAAGAAAGAACCCAAATATGTATTTTATAAGGCCTGATAAGCTGAAATAATTTGTTTTGCTGAGCCCAATCCTTCGATGCCATATTCGATTACATCGCCATCGCGAAGAAATCGTTGTGGGGATTTGCCCATACCTGATCCTGCAGGTGATCCTGTAGAAATGATATCGCCAGGAAGGAGTGTCATAAAATGGCTCAAATAGGAAATAAGCTTTGGTACGCGATAGATAAAATCACTAGTATTCCCATCCTGCATAAGCTCACCATTAAGTTTAAGCCATATTTTTAGATTGTCGATATCTTTTATTTCATCTTTCGTCGCTATAAATGGGCCGACTGGAGCGAAGGTATCGCATCCTTTACCCTTATCCCAGGTGCCGCCACGTTCGATCTGAAATTCTCTTTCGGTGACATCATTGTGTAGCACATAACCAAAGACATGATTCAATGCATCTTCTTCGGTGACGTAAGAAGCCTTTGCTCCGATTACAATTGCAAATTCAGTTTCCCAATCTGATTTTACAGAGTCTTTAGGAAGCGTAATTCCATCGAAAGGCCCGTTAAAAGCCGATACTGACTTCATAAAGACAATGGGTTCTGAGGCTTGTTGCAATTTGGTTTCTTTGACGTGGTCATCGAAATTGAGACCAACACAAAGTATTTTGGATGGAGTTTCCAAAGGCGTGCCTATACGTTCGTTCTCAGCTATTTCTTTCAGGTTTTCGCTATTTTCAATTACATAGGTTTGAAGTCTTTCCAAATTTGAAATATACGCGAAAAAATCGCGGTTATATTGGAAATTTCCTTCTGAAACATCATATTTCTTTTCATTTAAAATGACTCCCGCTTTTTCGGAGCCCTTTGCGCCATATCTAAAAATCTTCATAAGTCGCAAATATACGGATTTTGTCCCGAAACGGGCAGCAATTAACGCGAATTAACAATTAATCAATATGTAAATTATCTATACAATTATTGTCCAGTATAGGGTATTTAAAAGGGAAGTTTTCTTGTGCAATTTTTTTGTTGCTCACCCAAATACCATTAAGCACCATTTCCTGCCCTTTTTTTCCATGTAACAATTTGATGAAAAAGGAGGGAATAGGGATAGGCATGTACAGTGCACCGTATTTGCGTTTTGCTATCCTTTTAGTGAATTGTCCAATTGATAAAGGCTCAGATGAACAGGCATTATAGATCCCGGCTATGGTACTATTCTGTATGCCGAAGAGCAGCATGCGGCAGAGATCATCCATATGGATCCAACTGAGCATCTGTTTGCCAGAACCTAATATGGGAACTGAACGGAGAGGTAGAAAACGGCCGACTTCTTTCAGTAGACCCTGATCTTTACTGATAACGACGCCAAAACGGAAGACAATAAGTCTTTTTCCCAAAGTTTCGATAGGTTTTACGCTTCCTTCCCAAAGATTGCATACCCAGGACAGAAAATTGCCACCTTGTGGGTCTCCTTCTATAAAAGGTCTTTTTTGGTACTGATCATCCGCTCCATACCAGCCTATAGCGGAGGCTGATATGACTGCTTTGACTCGGTTAGGTAGCTGTTTTAGACTGTGGTAGAGCGTGGNNGCTGTCTACCCGGCTGGTAATAATTTCTTGCTGATATGCTTTTGTCCAGCGTTTGGCATTGAGGTTTGCACCTGACAGGTTGATGATATAGTCGGCCTCCTGAATTGATTTGGCATCTATCTCTTTTTTGCTGGGATCCCAATGGACATATCGGACATGCGGCTGCACAGCATGAGACTTTGGATTTCTGGTGAAAATTATAACCTCATAGAAATGGGCAACCAATAGCTTGGTGAGCTGATGGCCAATAGCACCAGTACCGCCCGTGATAATTACTTTTTCCATGAATTGAACCTTGCTTTATAATAAACTCCTGTTGTCATTTCAGTCAACCTATTTCTGCTGATATTAAATATACTATTTTGGTTTATAAAAATAGATTATTACCGCAGCAATTCTAAAAAAAGGTTTATCTCCCGATGGAGTTGCCCTATGCCCGCATCTTCGCAGCCGGGGGAGTTAGACACCTTGGAGTGAAGTAGCGGGAATTTTTACGGTCGATATAAACCGGTGGAATGGTTAAAACTTAAAGCCAGAGAAGAAGCCTGGCTTCTTCCATTTCCGCTTATATTCATCAGCCAACGGAGAGTGATCAGCATAGGTGAGCACTTCATCGAGCAAGCTGTGTGCTATTTTAAGATTACCTATTTTATAATTTACACGTGCCTCCGCTAATTTCACGGATTCAACATCATCGTCGTAACTCCAACCGCATTGCACATATATACTATTGAAGAGACCAACGTATTTATTTACAGCACTGATGTCATCGTTTTCGGCAAAAAGCTCAATACCAAATTTCAACCAAAGGACATAGTCATCCGGTTCCATGATGGACTCGACCCACTTGTCATGGGTTTGGAATATTTCTTTGCCGGCGTTATATTCGTTAAGATAATAATAGCTTTTGATGATCAGATAGAGGGTCTTTGCTTTGTCGAAACTATTGATGATAAATTCCGGTTTATTTTTAAGATACTGCTGAGCAGCAACGTTCATCGCTTTGTAATTGCTCTGCTCATTATACAGTTGCATCAGTACATATTGAGGTTGCGCTTCATGTGGATATTGATGCGCCATGTCCTGGTAGTAAAAAATGCGTTGCTCCAGATCGTCATGTTCGAGCATTTCATAAATAATATTCTCTGTACCATTCTTTACCGCTTCAAAGTCGCGGTAGTGATATTCATCGAAATTGGGACTATTTATATAAAAATTATAGATAAACTCCAAAAACTGTTGTGCGCTGGATTGAATATTCGACGAACGCCCAAGCTGATATTCGACGTTGATCTGGTGCATANNGCATGCGATGGCAGGGTGCAAGCACTGCAGATTCAATACCAGGGGATTCTTGATCATCTACGGCGGTAAAACCTTGTTGTTCAAGGGTGTCCTCCAAGGAAACCTGATAAGTATCGAAATACTGTTGCAGTACCTCTTCCAGTCTTACAAAATCTTCCAAAGCCGACAAAGCATCTGCACGAGTATAATGAAGCTCTTCAAATTCTGCGTAGTTTAATCCTTCGGTGGCGATAGCGTAGCACGTTTCAAGTTCACCCACTTCCTTATAAGCCAAAGCCAGATTATTGCAGTTCATGGCTCTATTCTGATTACCACCAAAATAGTCGCTTTCATATTTGTTTTCTTCAAAATAGTTTTTGAAGCCATCGTAAGCCTGACGATAAAGTTCGATGAGGAGCAGTTGGAGTGCAGATTGATCGCTCGAGGTTAAATGTTCTAAAGAATGGATGAAATCGGACAGCATAACCCCATCGTTGTAGCATTCGCGGGGGAGATCACTGAAAAGAGCAACCTGATCATAAACTACTCCCTTGGCTTTAAAGGTGCATTCAATCATGCGCCGCCAAGATGTTGTATTCCAATTTCGTTCACCGAGCTTCGCTAGGTGTGGAATAGCGCTATCATATTCGCCCTCATCATAGTATTAGGCTGCCGCAAAATGGTAACCGACGTAAGAATCAGGATACGCATCAATCAATTTGAGCGCATGGAGATAATAATAGTCGAGGGGAATTCCGATTTCTTCTGAATAATTGCGTTCAATAATGAGCTGGTAGTAGAAAACATCGGGGTGTTCATAACCTTCGGCAATAAATTCTTCAAAGCGCGTATGCCATTTGACTAATTCCCGATGGATATGTACAGCTGCGTTTTCACCTTTGATAAGCTTGAGTAAAATCTGTAATGCAAGATCGATCGCTTTATTCTCATAGGCAATTTCAGCAAGATCTACATAGTTCATTTCATTGCTGCTGATGAAATGTTTAAAATCTGCTTCAACTATATCCGAAATATTGGATGCATTGATCTGTTTTGTACGGTCAAGTAGATAGATTTTTTTCATCCAAAAGATGGAGAAATTATGATCCTTGGCTTCCCGCTCATTTTTGAATGTTTCTCTGACGTAGTTTATGGCGTCCTCTAAAACCGGAAGCAACGCTGTCTCATCCTGAATACTTTCGTAGATATTGGTTAAATAGTTGTAACCATATCCCGCCATATTGGGCGAAGCGATCAGTTTCTTTGCGTAGTCGATAAATAGGGTTTTATTAGCTTCGGTAATGTGTAGTTTTGGTCGGCCAATTTGCGCCAACGTCGCTTGGTTGTCCAGAACATAGTTCAACATATGGTATAAAGTGGTCTCATTCTCCGGTTCGATAGCTAACGCTTTCTGAAAATAGGGGATCATTTTTTCTTGAATCACATTGAAAATAGCTTCATGTCCTTCATAAAATGCCTGATCGTGATAGGCGATAGCGAGATGCGTCCAGAGGGCTACATCTCGGTCATTTTTTCTGAGTTGGTTTTCCCCTTCAATGATAAATAAGTCTAGTTGTCCACTGTAGAACAAATCGTATATATTCGATTCTTCCATTTGTCAATTTTTGTTTTTTTGGTAAACGGTATGATATATTCTGCGTGAGATGCTATTTGAATGTCGGAAGCTTTTCAAAATCCAAACCGTTCCATTGAAACGCTTCAGTCCTTTTTGTAACCTTGAAATTTGGATTTTTTGCGTTGTCGTCAATTACTTCACCCTCTTCGATGTATTTATAGATCACCTGATTCTTTTTTCCATGTTCGGAAGGGAATAGAATCTTTTCATCGTAATAAAAAACGCCCGCATCACTAACAGCATAACGGCCGGGCAGATCGACAAGGTGCTGGCCTGTCCAGGCCACATAGTAATATTCGGAAGGGATACCGCACGCTTCACCTAAAAACGCTATACGGATGATTTTTCGGACATTTTGAAGCCCCATGGCTGGGAGCAATTTACTTTGGGAGAACGTTTGTTCCAAATAGGCGAAAGGAAAAGCATGTTCAGCTAGAAAATCTCCTTTTGCATCGAGAATCTTGACCGCTGTTGAGAAATGATCCTGTTCCTGTTCGTTGCTACTTTTGGTAAACCGTTCAAAACCATAAATGTATTGTGAGCCATCTGAGGCGGTTTGTTTTCCCAGCGCGAATAACCCCAGCCAAATAAAACCAGTTTTTTTTATGCCGCCTTCGCAGTAGCTAATTTCATACCATGGAGCATAGAAATTTTTTATGATATTCCCTTTAAATGGTGGGCTAGTGATTGTAACCACATTTCCTGTCGATAAGGAATCTGTAATAGCAGCTTTAAGGTTAGGCTGCTTGCGGACATAAGCTTTTGCAACAAAAACGGTAGCCTGCTGACCCGTTTGGATATTCCATAAGTTGAAATTATCATCAAATTTTGGATTTTCCTGTGCATTTGAGTAAAGCGGTCCGATGCCCAGAATAACGAAATAACATCTAATTAATTTTCTCATTTTTCACTATTCTTTTCTACAAAAATAGACGAATTGTTCCATAGGCCTTATCACTGGTTTCAGGTATTTTTTACATGGCACTGCGCTGATCCCATAGACCTTTTCAACCTAAGCCATTGTTTCGGGATCATAGCCCTCAGACCTGTATGTTACCCAAGTGCAAACTATCTGTGTTACCTCCACCATAGCTCTCCACAAAAAAGATAAACACTTCGTAGGTCACTTCCTTTTTATGTTTTGGG
>DKIT01000118.1:0-271 GCA_002454415.1 Sphingobacterium sp. UBA6711 | reverse complement strand
ATCATAAATTTCTGCCAGTCCATCAAAAATCCGCCATCCTGCTGGATAAGCGCTTCATTCAAATTATACGACATCGCGACATCGTATGCCCGTTTAGGATAGCTATATGACTTGTAACCTATATTGATGATCGTATTTAACATGCCGATATGCGATCTCACCATTTTAAAGCGTGTTCTACTGAGCTGCTGTTCAGGCGTAGGCTTCCGTTTTTTTACGTTAGGAAGGGAGCGTACATAATTACCTGTTTGTGTCAACACAAACACAACTG
>DKIT01000167.1 GCA_002454415.1 Sphingobacterium sp. UBA6711 | reverse complement strand
CGCCGGAATATTAAACGGACTATTACCATGTGGCATGGTTTACATGGCACTTATGTCGGCCATGAATGCTGATAGCCCTCAGCAGAGCTTCTTTTTTATGGTTTGGTTCGGAATCGGAACAATCCCTTTATTGTTTATGTTTTCCTTCTTGGGGAATTTCTCCAGATCTTTTAAAATTGGATTTTCGAAATGGGTTCCCTTTCTCTATTTCCTCTTGGGCATTTGGTTTATGCTCCGCGGAGCTAATTTGGATATTCCGTATTTAAGCCCACTCATCCATGTCGATGGCGCTATAAACTGTGCTTAGTGAAAAACAATATATCAACGCTAAGTATTATATTTGGTGAAAACCCTTAGCATACGATATGGACGTACTTCATCATATTTTACAGATTGCGTTACAATATTATTGGATTCCCTTACTTATCCTCTATATCGGTGTAATTGGAACAATTCTGATCGAGAACCGTAATCCTTCCAAGACTATCGCATGGATCATGGTCATTGTTTTTTTACCCGTCGTTGGTTTGCTCTGTTACTATTTTTTTGGACAAAAATTCAAAAAGGTAAAACGAATGAAACGAGCGTATCGTGAACAATCAAAAAAATTATTGGATGCCTGGCGTAGGGAATCGGAAATCATGGAGGAGCACATCGATACATTGAATGAACGTATCGGGAGCCTAGCTATGGTATACCGTTACCTCAAAAACCAGAAAATATCCACATTTTCCCTCAATAACAAGGTAACCTTATTGATCAATGGAGAGGAAAAATTTCCTAGGCTGATCGAACAGCTCCGTGCAGCTCAACATTCTATTCATATGGAATATTATATTTGGGAAATGGATGAAATAGGTCTGGAGATTTTACAGATTTTGGAAGAAAAAGCGAAATCTGGCGTCACCGTACGTTTAATATTGGATAGTTTTGGAGCGCCCGATGTCATTAAATATTTATATCGACAAAAGCCGGATTTCCAGTTTGAAGCTTTTCTCCCCGTAACGTTTACTTCTTTGGCCAATAGCAATTATAGAAATCACAGGAAAATTGCAGTTATTGATGGGAAAATAGGTTTTGTAGGCGGAATCAATATTTCGGATCGTTATATTAATAATGGGAAAAATGAAATCTATTGGCGCGATACGGCCATGATGGTAATCGGTGCAGCCGTGAATACATTGCAGATACAATTTTGGAATAGTTGGAACCAGACAGAAGCTGAATCTTTCGAATTGGGAAAAGGTTATTTGAATCGGTTTCCTATTTCAGATGAAGATGCTAGTGGTGTGGGATTTGTAGCCAGTGATCCTGGGTCTCCAGCTCCTTTCACTATGGAAGCAATTATTGCGGGAATCAATGAAGCAAAGGAATATATACAATTNNTTCTCTTTTATTAAACCGCTACTCGAGCGGGGCGTGAACGTATACCTCTATACAAAGGGCTTTCTCCATGCGAAAACAATCTGTATTGATGGAAAGCTAGCTTATATTGGTACAACTAATCTGGATATTAGGAGCTTCTATATCAATTTTGAGATATCTGGTATTGTCTCGGACAAAATCCTTTGCGATCGACTCAATAAACAATTTTTAGCGGATATTGAGGTCTCCGATCTCATTACAATTCGTAAATGGATGCAAAGGAGTCGATGGAAAAGGGGGGTAGATTCCATTTGTCGTCTCTTGGCCCCATTACTGTAATACGTGTGGATACAACTGATTTTTGGATACGCTATATGATTTATAAATGTTAAAAATACCTTAATGGAGTTGGTCTTTGCCTAAAATTGAATATATTTAGCTATTCATTTTTTATTCTAAGACTTTCAATGAAGCACATAAAACTATTGACTTTATCGATAGGCCTTTTAGGAATGGGGACGGCTTATGCTCAGACGACACCTACTTTGCCTATTAATACGATCGTAGAACGCGTTCAAAAATACTTTCAAGGTTATCCAGTTGAAAAAGTACATTTACATTTTGATAAACCCTACTATGCTGTGGGCGATACGCTATGGTTCTCCTCTTATCTATCGCGCAACTTGCCTGAGTATGAACCGAGTAAAATAGCTTACGTGGAAGTACTGAATAGCAGGGATTCGCTGATTCAGACCTTTAGAGTGCCGCTGGATAAGGGAGTTGGAAGCGGACAAATGGTACTCGATCCGCAGTTTATGTCCCAAGACAACTATCGATTCAGAGCATATACCAAATGGATGGCTAACTTCGATAACGCTTATTTTTTTAATAAAATCGTTCCCATAGGCGATGTGATCAATAAGAAATTGATTACAAATATTGAATTTCAAAATAATATTGGTGGAAATAAAACGCAGGCTGTCATACAGTTTCGTGATCGGACGGGTAAGCCTATGGTTAATTCAAAGATCAACTGGGAATTTGTTTCTGGATGGGAAACATTCGATAAAGGTAAAGCGGAAACCGATGCGCTCGGTAAGGTGACGATTAACTTATCCGCGAAAGAAAAGGAGAATTTAGAAAAAGGACAATTGAAGGTTAGCATTCAGGAAAATAAAACTGAAAAACCGCTGTCTAGTTCTTTTTTACTTAAAAATGCGCTGTGGGATGCAGATGTGCAATTTTTTCCTGAAGGAGGGGACCTGATCGCTGGGTTAGCGAAAAAGGTTGCTTTTAAAGCTGTTGGATCTGACGGTAAGAGCTTAAAAGTAAAAGGTAACATCTTGGATTCTAAAGGCAAATCTATTGCTGAATTTGAAGATTTTGGATCAGGGATGGGGTACTTTTCCCTGTTGCCAGTGAAGGGAGAAAACTATCAGGCTGTGATCAAATTTGGGAACGGTCAGGAACGTAAATATAAACTTCCTGCCGTCGTCAATGATAAGTCGAATGTGGTTTTCGTTAAGCAGGATGAGACGAATGCCGAGTTTGCTGTGGTAACAAGTGAAGAGAATTTTTCGAAGAATCCAAACCAATCTTATTATGTTTTGGTCCATTCCAATGGGCATCTGTGTTTTGGCGCTCAAGTAAATCTAAAATCATCCTCAGCTTTAATTAATATTCCGAAAGAGCGTCTGCCGAATGGTATTGTTCAAGTAAGTCTATTAACACCCGATGGAAAGCCTATTAGCGAACGCTTGGCGTTTGTTCAGAGCGAAAAACTCCTGAATATTCAAGTTGCCAGTGACAAACAAAGCTATAAAGCGAAAGATCTGGTCAATTTGAAGGTTTCTGTGGATAATAACGGACAGAAATATCCGGGAAATTATTCGATCTCGGTAATTGATGAATCGAAAGTCCCTTATAATGATCAGGCAGATCTTTCTATCGTAAGTAATTTCTTATTGACCTCAGAATTGAAGGGAAATGTGGAGAATCCAAATGCTTATTTCGATGAAAAAAATCCAAATCGTGATAAAGCATTAGATGCATTGTTAATGACTCAAGGCTATCGTCGGTTTGATTATCCAACGTTAATTTCCGAAAAATTACCGCCGGTTAGTTTCCTTCCTGAACAAGGAATCGAGTTGTCGGGCATCCTAAGAATGAATACAGGACGTCCCTATCCAAAAGGCGGTTTACTCTTGTCTGTGCCTTCTCGCAATATCAAAAAAGATGTCTATACTGATCAAAATGGTCGTTTTGCTTTTAAAGATCTTGTTTTTCCAGATTCGTCTAAAGTGACGGTGAATGCACGCTCGAATGATAATTACCGGAGCTTGGTTATTAATATGGATCAAAGTTACTAGGCTGAAATTGACAAAAATAATGGATATAAAAGTTATTTTGTACCGAATATTGACCAAGCCTTTGCTCCTTACCTCGATAATAGTCGAAAGGAATATCGGAAATCTATTCTATTGGATGAGGTAGAAGTTACAGCTGTACAGAAAAAGGTNNTGAATTAGGCACGGTATCGAGGATGTACCAAAACAATGGCGTGGTATCGATCTATACAAAGAAAATAGAAGCTAAAAAACCGCGCATGGCATTGAGTGAGATTGAGAGCTTGTTGCCAAAGTCAAATGTAATCGATATGTATCCGTTGGGGTATATCAAAGAACGTAAATTCTATGTGCCGAAATATGATACACCCGAAAGAAAGGCCATAAACGATTTAAGAACTACTATTTATTGGAATCCAAAAGTAACCATAACAGAAACTGGTGAGGCTGCGATTCAATTCTACAATGCCGATGGCAACGGAAATTATAAAGTGATAGTTGAAGGAATGGACCAAACAGGAAATGTGGGCCGCAAAGTGATAAACTATCGTGTACAACCCTAGTGATTAAAAATGAATTGTATGAGAGCGCTGCTTCCGATAAAAGGGGGGCAGCGTTTTTTTATATAAAGAAACACCTCCTTGATGGGCAAGGAGGTGCAAACTAACCAATTATAAACCTAAATTATGAAAAGTATTTTTGTAGCTATTAAAGCCTTTAATTATCCTATTTGTAAGATATAATTCAAATCTTATGCCAAAATGATATCACACCAATTTGGCAGGTTTCTGAAAAATAATAGTTGGCAGGATGTAATTAAAGCTCGAGGGGGTGTTATTGGCCAATATGGAAATAACATTGTCTGCAACGGGGTTCATAGGCCTCTTTTTCCCCTAACAGAACCGTTTCGGTATCCTTTGTCAAGCGATAAGAATAGTTGGCTGGTGCGCCGCATTGCATACAGACAGCGTGGACCTTGGTTACATGTTCCGCAATGGCCATTAAATTCGGAATAGGCCCAAATGGTTGCCCCTTGTAATCCATATCGAGACCGGCGACAATTACACGAACACCATTGTTTGCCAATTTGACACACACCTCTGTCAAACCGTCATCAAAAAATTGGGCTTCATCTATTCCGACGACTTGCGTGGATGAGCTCAACAGAAGGATGGACGAAGAATGATCTACCGGAGTGGAGGGGATACTATTACTATCGTGTGAAACAACCAGCTTTTCATCATATCTTTTATCCACTGAAGGTTTGAAGATTTCGACATTTAATTTTGCATATTGTGCCCGTTTTAATCTTCGTATCAATTCTTCTGTTTTGCGTGAAAACATGGAGCCGCAGATAATTTCAATACTACCATATTGAGCAGGTCGCAAAACCAAATTATGTTCTGAAAAAAGCATTTGATTAATTTAATTTTTTAGGGTAGTCTGCAAATAAGGTGATAATTGCCAATTGACCTCCTATTATATTCTGTTTTTGACGATGCTAATATCAGAATTAAATATTAAATTTGAGTAGCAAAAAAGTGAATGTAAATTCAATTATTTATAAATCAAAGGATTGAGTTTTCCACTTTTGAGTGAATTGAATAGGAAGATGTTATAAACGATTAATAGGTGATTTCAAAGAGCAAATATGGGTACTAAAGAGGAAATTTTTAATAAGATAGGAGACTTACTACAGGATTTAAACGCACAATACTTGACATTATCGGAACAGCAAAAGCTGCCTGAAATTAGCGAATTGCTGCTCTTGGAAGCCAAAGGACAGTCTGTAGCTGCTTACATAACCTTGCTTAAAGCCAATATAGTGCTCAAAGAAGAACCGTCTCAAAACACATTAAACTCCGCTGCATTAGCGAGTAAAAAGATTGCATTTAACGATTATTTTACACCGCCTTCTGCGATAAGAACATCTGCTCAGTCGGTCACTGAATCAGATACATTGACCGCGGAAGCTGCTTCGCCGAAGGAAGTGAGAGCGGCAGACGCCAATGCGGTATCGGAAGAGGAAGTGAAATCTGAAAGCGAAGATGTTGTGGAAGATGAGGAAGTAATCAATACAGCTGAGGAGCCCATTCTAACAGACAATGCTGATTTTTCGGAACCCGAATCAATCACGCCAGCGCACACTGCAGCGATTGAACAAGATGAGGAACCTACGCTTGTGGTGACGGAGGTTATTGAAGAGCAGAAAGAAGTAGTTATCGAGCAGCCTCGAGAAGTCGTTATTCAAGAGGAAATCAATACTGTTGTCGAGGAGGTACCAGCTAGACCGCTAACGCTTAACGAAATTATTTCGCAGCAAAAGCAAGCTGGTGTTCAAAATCGGGTTTATCAAGTGAGTCAGTCTGGAAGTACAGATAAACTTACAGATATTAAAGCCGGAATAAGTTTAAATGATAAACTTTTATTTATCAAAGATCTGTTCAATGGCTATAGTTTAGCTTATAGTGAGGCTGTTGAATTATTGAATAGATTTACAAGTTACGCGGAAGCGGATGCTTTTTTGCAAACCAATTACGCAATAAAAAATAAGTGGGCGGAGAAACCTCATACAGTGGAAAAACTATATGCCGTGTTGCGTAAAAGATATCATTAGATCAATCTGCTAATATTTAAAAAGCGGCTTTATTTTTGATTAAAGCCGCTTTTTAGTGTTGTTTTGGTACCCATTTTGGGACTGCTCAAAAACGTTCTAATGTAGTTGAAATTGGAGCCAATCTTTTCCCTCGTGTCCATAGACAAAATATTTGGGTTGGAGTATTTCTGCCAGTGATTCAAGTTCGGATAGGTAATTATAGCCCGGAATATGTGCAAATTGACTATTCGTCATAATAAATATCTGATCGAGTTCAATTGCTTTTGAAGAGGCCAGGGAAGGAATGTTCAATAGCTGTGGAATCGTTGTAAAGGTATGGTCTCCGCTGCTGATGATAATGATTTTATCCGCTTCATTTTCAAATGCTGTTGGAATTCCACCTGCAATTCTGATAGATTCCTGTAGATAGGCTGAATCGTTGATTTTCAATGGATTTATTTGATCAAGTACCAGTACTTTTGGTCGATCGGTAGCCGAGATAAACTTAAGTTTATGAATCAGGATACTCGTTTCGTCTTCAATTTTTTCAACCAGTTCTGCTATTTTATCTGCAGCATTTAGGTGATTTCCAAAGCTTTTGATGTATGCAATGATATCTTCGATATCGACGAGTTCTGGACTTTCTGAAATTAAGTTATGATAAGTTTCCGATGGAATGGCTGACGCGTTTCGATCCAACTGTTCCAAGATAGAGGTAACTAATTTTTCTTGATTGCTTTGCATGCAGCAAAAATACAAAAAGAGAAGCATTGACGAAAGTAAATTAGCAATAGTAGGTATGGGGGGATTTTTGTAAATTGGCATAAAATAAATGTTATATATATGTTCGACAAATTATTTCAAGCACAACAAAAAGCAGAGGAAATCAAAAAGAGGTTAGATTCGATATCGGTATCTGGAGAAGCAGAAGGTGGCTTGATCCGGGTGGTAGCTACGGCGAACAAGGAGATAAAAGAGATTGCCATAGATCCTGTTTTTTTATCCAATGCAGATAAGGAAGAGTTGGAAGAATTACTTGTCGTTGCCTTGAATAAGGCAATAGCGCAGGCCGAAAATATTAGTCAAGCCGAAATGCAGGCAGCAAGTAAGGATATGTTAGGTGGCCTAGGCGGATTGTTTAATCAATAGAAAAAATATAATGAAAGCAACTTATTACGGACAGTCCTGTGTGGAATTTGATTTTGATGGCACGAAAGTTCTTGTCGATCCATTTGTTTCTTATAATCCTTTAGCAAAGGAAATTGATGTGAATTCAATTAAACCAGATTATATTTTTTTGAGTCATGGCCATCAGGATCATGTGGCAGATATGGCGGTGATACAAAAAAATAGTCAAGCTACGGTTTTATCCATCGTCGAAACAGCGGCATGGGTGAGAAGGCAGGGAGTTCCGGAAGATAAAGTCATCGAATTCAATTTGGGAGGTACTGTACACTTGCCATTTGGTTCTGTCAAGATGGTGTATGCAGCGCATACGAATAGCACCCCAGATGGTCAATATGGAGGTTTTCCAGTTGGCTTTGTGTTTAATGTGCAAGGAAAAAAGATCTATTTTGCAGGCGATACTGCCTTGACAATGGAAATGAAGTTATTGGCGGATATGAAGCTGGATTGGGCTTTTTTACCGATCGGCGGACATTACACCATGGATGTGGATGATGCTGTCAAAGCGGCGGGCTTTGTAAATTGTGCTCGCGTTGTCGGTATTCATTACGACTCTTTTCCTCCCATCACGATCGACAAACAAAAGGCACTGGATAAGTTCCAGAATGAAGATATTTCATTGTCATTGCCTAATATTGGCGAGACATTTGACCTTTAAAAATATAAAAGCCGAGCAATAAACTCGGCTTTTTCTTTTTCTATTCTTATCGATTAGTTTACTTAATATCAATGATCTTAGGATATGACGATCCTTTTAAGATCTTCCAAACTGAAGAGTGGTATATCAATAATTTTATTTTTGAGGATCTGTTCCTTATTTTCCTCAAAATAGAAGAGTTTCCATTCACCATTTTTATATTCCAAGCTGCTCAGATTTTCGATCCAGTCGCCTGAGTTCATATACGTACAGGTTCCTTTGCGTGTAATTACTTCCTTAATCTGTGGCTGATGGATATGGCCGCAGATAACAAAATCGTAATTATTTTCAATAGCCAGTTCCGTTGCCGTGTGTTCAAAATCAGAGATATACTTGACCGCTTTTTTTACAGAATTTTTTATCTTTTTTGAAAGCGAATATTTCTCTTTTCCCATCTTGTCGAGGCAATAGTTAATGATATTGTTGAGTTGTATTAACTTATCATAACCCCAACCACCCAGTTTGGCCAACCATTTGGAGTGATGAATAGAAGCATCAAATACATCTCCGTGAAAGATCCAGACTTTTTGATTATTGAGGGAAAGGAGCAGTTTGTTACTTAATTTGATATTGCCGAGCTTTAGATCGGTAAATTTACGTAACATTTCGTCATGATTGCCGGTAATGTAATGAACTTCGGTACCGGAAGAACTCATGTCAATGATTTTCTTGATAACTTTTAAATGCTCTTGTGGGAAATAGCTTTTTTTGAACTGCCAAATATCTACAATATCTCCATTAAGGATCAGTATTTTTGGCGAAACGGATTCCAGATAAAGCAGCAGTTCTTTTGCTCTACTTCCATAAGTACCTAAGTGTAGGTCTGAGATTACAAGTATATCAAGGCTTCTTTTCATTGCAATAAATTTATTTTTCATCTACTTCCGTGACGCTTCTAATGCTTCTACGGATAATTGTTAATTAATTCGTCAGCTTTACTCCCTGGACGAATTTGCCTGCAATGAAGCGATCATGAACTGTCTGTTTTACAGTATTGAGCTTACCTTACCTGCGCCCATGATTGTTTCATCCCAATCTTCTCTTACAAAAAAAGGATACTTTTATTTTGTATCAATGAAATTCCTGTTATGAAATCATTAAAATATTTTGTAAAAGGGTATAAATTAGTTTATTGTAAATTAATATTGCCTGAATTCGTAGTTGTTTATTGATTTTTTTTTCGGGCGGAAAAAAATTAGGAAGAGGGGCTGATGAATGTCAAATGGAACAAAAAAGGGAGTCTAATCAAATTAGACTCCCTTTTTTCTGTTAAGATTATGCTTTTTTATTTTGCAGTTGCAGCTCTGTCAATGTGAAACTGAACTAAATCGTCGATTGGGGAACGTAAAATTTTACCCACTTTCATTCCGTATTGCTCTGCTTTTTCAGCTAATACATTTCTGAAATTATAGCCTACTGAACCAATACAATTGAAAGTATAGCTTTGGTAGTTAGGATATTTGCTTACTAAATTTCTGAAGAATGCTTCAAATGCTTCGTCAACGATATTGCGTGTATATTCGATATTGACGTTGTTGTCATAAACAAATTTGCTAAAACTTGCACAGAAACGATTTGGCATGGGTTTCGTATAGACCGCATCCATAATTTCGTCTTTTGTCATTTTATAGGTATTCCAGAATACCTCTTTCACGTCTTTAGGCATTAAATTACGTACATAATCTGCAAGCAATTTTTTACCGATGTAACTACCAGATCCTTCGTCGCCCAAGATATATGCACCTGAATCAATGTTTAAGGTGATTTCTTTGCCATCGTAGATGCATGAGTTTGTTCCGGTACCTAAGATTGCAGCAAAACCAGCTTGAGAACCCAATAATGCTCTCGCTGCAGCGAGAAGATCATGACCTACTTCAACTTCAGCTGTAGTAAATACTTGTTTTAAGGCGTCAACTACGATTTGAGCTTTTTCCTTGTTGTGGACACCAGCACCGTAATAATTTACTTCTGAGATTTTTTCGAAGGGTAAATCTTGCGGTAGTCCTTTTTTTAGGGAGTTTACAATGTATTCACTATCAACAAAATAAGGGTTATATCCCTCAGTGTTGAAGTAGATTTTTTTATTTGAATCGTCTAACAAACACCAGTTTGTTTTTGTTGATCCCCCGTCAGCAATGATTATCATTATTGAGTAGTTTTAATTGTGTTTATCGTTATAAAATGAGTAATCAATTCATTAATCAATTCCCCGAAAATACATTTTTTAATTTTAAATATCATAATTTATCCGAGTATTTTTGAAAAAATAAATTTTGTTGCAGGGTACGGAATATAAAAAAACTGGCTTAACAGTGTTGTTAAGCCAGTTTTTATGCTCTGTAATAATATTGTTTAAATAGTGTACTATTTACAATTAGTTGCGGGAATTAATGTCCGCCTTCGGCTTCAATTTCGTCTATATTGATCCCTTGTTTAGTTAATATTCCTTTGACAAAGATGGCAAAGAAAACGATATAACAGAATCCAACTAAAGGAAGGATATAGGAGTTATGTATACCGATGATATCGGCTAATTTTCCTTGAATTGGAGGAAGAACACCGCCGCCCAAAATCATCATAACAAGGAAAGCGGAGCCTTGTGCCGTATACTTACCTAGTCCTACAATTGACAAGCTGAAGATCGAGGACCACATAATCGAACAAGCTAAGCCGCCTGACAAGAAAGCATAAATTGCGACCGTGCCCGAAGAGCATAGACCGATTAACATGGCGATGATGGCAAATAAACCAAAAGTAATCAATGTACGCGCAGGTTTTTCTTTACTTATAAAGAAAGCAATAATTTGGAGAATGATACAGATCACATAATAATATAGGTGAGACATTTCAAATCCTGCTAGTGTATTGACTCCGATGATAACAGAGAATGCGATCAAAGGGACAATGATGAGCAAGCCATTTTTAGTTGACTTGGTTAGATTGAATGCTGTAATTGNNAATTGCACCAGCCCAACGGCCGATCATCATACTTCCCCAATACATGGATACGTAGGGTGTAATCTGGGAAGACTGTAGGTGACCAAATTCTTTTAAGGTCAATAACTCGCCTAAATTACTACCAATGGCAACTTCTATCCCTACATAGATAAATAAGGCAAGCATACCCAAAACTAATTGTGGATACTTCATAGCTCCCCATCCTTCGGGATTCTTTTGTGCACTTTTGTTTGAAAATAGTAATCCGCCAATGACGACCACCAAAGCACCAGCCAACCAGAGCATACGTTGCGTTTCCAATGGTTTAGCGACTTCTTTTATGTGCAATTTGAGTTGATCGATCTGTACCTGATCTGTTAAGCTGGAGACCTGTTGGTGTAGTTGCTCGATATGCAGGGCCAAATCACTTTTATAGCTCAAAAAAACTGGTGTGAACATCCCGAATAACAAGATCGTCATAATGATCAGCGTACGTAAGGCTTTATTTGCCTTTTCCATAGGTTCGTCGNNGGAATAATAAGCCGACACCGACGTATAGATAGACAACTTTATTCAGCGGCAGATTGGCAATTTCTGAATCGGAAACAGGCTCAAATGTTCCAAATAAAGAGAAACCGATAATCAAGGGGCCTATTGTAGAGCCAAAAGAATTTATACCACCACCAAGGTTAACGCGGGAAGCACCTGTTTTGGGATCGCCCAGTAAAACGGCGAAAGGATTTGCCGCAGTCTGCTGTAAAGAAAAACCTAGGGCCACGACAAACAGTCCCAACAGCATACCCACGTATAGATTTACTTCGACGGCGACAATCATTGCTGCTGCTCCCAACGCGGAAAATAATAAGCCATAGACGATACTTTTTTTGTATCCCCACTTACCGACCAAATCTTTTCCTCCAATTGAACTAAAGATGAATAATAACAATGCACCAATGTAATAGGCTGTATAAAAAGCAAAGTCTATTAGCTGTGATTGAAATTGGTCTAAATGAAAGTAGTTTTTGCAGAACGGTATGAAGACACTGTTCCCTGCTGCAATGAACCCCCAAAAGAAAAACACAATAATCAATGTGTAGAGTGCGGGGTAATTGGTTTTAGTTTGTTGCTGTTCCATATAAGGGATCTAAAAACTTTAATTTTGAAAGGTACGAACTTATGAAAAAAATATAAAATTCAATCTAAAAATGTTGTTAAATCGTTTTACTAACTACAATAGTAAATATTTTTATTGAAATATTTTGAAATAACAAAATTTGTTTTTTTCTTTGTCTAGGTTCTCAATATTTAATCCACTTCGGGTTAAGAAATCATTAAGTTCTTCATCTCACTTAATATAGGAAACTTGCTTAAGTGTGTAATCAGAATAAAGCTCAAAAAGAAAATCCAAATATCATACACAACACATTAATGGATATTAACGAATTAAATGCTAAACTCGTATCAGAATTGCGCGAGATTGCTAAGTTGATCGGTATCGCGGATGCTGATAAATTGCGTAAGCAAGAATTAATTGAAAGAATTAGCAATACTGGTGGCGAAGAGGAAGCTGCTCCGGCTCCTATCGAAAAATCTCCCAAAGAAGAGGAGGAAAGCCAGGAACATGGTGAACGCACACGTAAACGTGTTAGAACAGTTAAGACAGCGGAACCTGTCACTGTGAGAAAGCGTGAAGCTTCTGAGCAAGATGAAACTGCAACTGCAGCGGAACCGGCACCAGCAACAGATAAAGGCTCTCAACCTGAAAAAACTCCTCAAACCCCTAAAGCTGAAAATACTTCTTCTAGTACGGATTTCGATAATGTCATCGTTAATGAAGGTGTATTGGAGATTATGCCTGACGGTTACGGATTTTTACGTTCATCAGATTATAATTATTTAACCTCTCCGGATGATATTTATGTGTCACAGTCTCAAATCAAATTGTTTGGCTTGAAAACAGGTGATACCGTACGCGGTTGCATTCGTCCGCCAAAAGAAGGTGAAAAATATTTTCCATTGGTAAGGGTAGAGGCGATTAACGGACAGAATCCTGCTGAGGTACGTGACCGTGTACCATTTGACTACTTAACACCCTTGTTTCCAGATGAGCGCTTAAATTTAGATATGGGACTTGGAAATTATTCCACTCGTATCATGGATTTATTTACGCCAATCGGTAAAGGACAACGTGGACTGATCGTCGCGCAGCCAAAAACGGGTAAAACAAATTTATTGAAAGAGGTCGCAAATGCTATTGCGAAGAATCACCCAGAAGTTTATTTGATTATTTTGTTAATCGATGAGCGTCCTGAAGAGGTTACAGATATGGCAAGAAGTGTACGTGCTGAAGTTGTATCTTCAACATTTGACGAACCTGCTGATCGCCACGTTAAGATTGCAAATATTGTGCTTGAAAAAGCGAAACGTATGGTTGAATGTGGTCATGATGTCGTTATCCTACTCGACTCAATCACGCGTTTAGCCCGTGCATACAATACTGTTGCTCCTGCTTCAGGTAAGATCTTATCAGGTGGTGTGGATGCGAATGCTTTGCATAAGCCTAAACGTTTCTTTGGAGCAGCTAGAAATATCGAAAATGGCGGTTCTTTAACCATTTTGGCAACTGCATTGACAGACACAGGCTCGAAAATGGATGAGGTTATTTTTGAAGAATTCAAAGGTACTGGTAATATGGAATTACAATTGGATCGTAAATTGGCGAACAAACGTATATTCCCTGCTATCGACATTACAGCGTCTAGTACACGTCGTGATGATCTATTGACTGACAAAGAAACACTGCAACGTATCTGGGTACTTCGTAACCACTTGGCGGATATGAATTCTACTGAAGCGATGGAATTTTTACAAGGGCAATTGCGTGGTACTAAATCAAATGAAGAATTTTTGATTAGCATGAATGGGTAATCCCATCAAATTTTGATATTTTAGCCATCATTTTTAATAGAATGATGGCTTTTTTTATATTTAACAAATTGTATCGATGAAAAAACATATCCCTAATTTGCTGACCTGCCTGAACTTATTCAGTGGGTGTGTTGCAGTGCTGATGGCATTGGATGGCAATATCAAAGCTGTGACTATCTGTGTGCTTGCTTCAGGGATATTTGATTTTTTTGACGGTATGGTCGCACGTCTCCTGCATGTTAAGTCTCCGATAGGTAAAGAATTGGATTCTTTGGCAGATATGGTCAGTTTTGGTTTTCTGCCGGGAACCATCATGTTTACATTGTTGTTAAAGGTATGTCCCGTTGATTCACTCCTCCCATATTTGGGATATATCATTACCATTTTTTCGGCTTTGCGTCTCGCAAAGTTCAATCTGGATGAACGGCAAACATCCGATTTTATAGGTTTGAATACACCAATGAATACCTTTTATGTGCTTTCATTGCCCTATATTGCAGATGAGTATCCACAGTTAATCTTAAATCCAGTATTTCTAATCTGTAGTATCCTTTTGACTAGCTATTTGCTGATCAGTGAGATCAGATTATTTTCAATGAAATTCAGTTCGATGGATTGGCAAACAAACAAATTTCGGTTTATATTCCTGATATTGACTTTGATTTTGTTTGTCGTTGGACAATTTATGGTATTACCGATCATATTGCTTTTATATTTCCTATTATCGGCACTGCATTTTAATAAAAAAAATTCGCTGGGTTAGATCGTTTTTTCATATTGCTCCAGTTCGAAGAGTAACTCTTTCATCTCAATAGCCAGGACTTCAAATTTTGCCCGAAGCCCTTCTAGTGAATATTGATTGCGTGCATAGGTTTCCAATTCTTCAAATTTTTCTCTCAAATGAAATGCGCCTATATAATCCATAGTGGGTTTAATATGATGTGCGGCATCGCCAATCTTTTGAAAATCGCCTTCCAACAGTGCATGATGCAAATTGCCAAGGTCTACAGGGGTTTGAATAAGGTAGGTAGCTACAAATTGTCTAATTAATGCTGGATCTTCAAACATGTTTTGGTTGATCAGATCAATGTCAATATGGTTCATCGTTACTAATTTTCTTTACGGGTAATTCGTCTCTGCAATTATCCAATAAATATACATTATTTTTTTTGTAAACGGGATGGACATATTCTGGGGCGATCTCCGCGAGCGGTTCTAGTGTAAATCTTCTTTCAGCAATAAAAGGATGTGGAATATGGAGGTTCGGGATATTTATAATATCATCATTAAAGTATAAAAGATCAATATCGATAACTCGTTCACCCCATTTTTTCTTGCGTATTCGTCCCAATTGTTTTTCAATACCTTGGGTCAATTCGAGACATTCAGCTGCCTGGAATTTGGAATTTATTAAAACAACTTGATTTAAAAAAGCAGGTTGATCTTCAACACCCCAGGCTGCGGTTTGGTAAATTGACGAAGCCTGGGTAATTATACCGACTTGACTTGCCAATAGCGCCCGGGCTTGCTCAAGCTGGTGGAAACGGTCGCCAAGATTGGTGCCCAATAGTATGTAAATCTTATTCATGACGCAAAATTAAGTTTTATGGAGCTCGAATACTTACAATTTTAGTGTATTATTTAGTGAAATGTAAATTTTAATGGGAGTGAAGCTGTGTGGTAGACCAAAATAGATTTAGATGAAATAAAAGATGAAGGAATAGAAATTATTGCATTACCTTTAGTCTAAAATAAATGTTTGACTCAAAGAGACTATATCGATTGGATTTAATTACAAAATATGAAATCATTTTTTAAGTATGTGTTGGCTACAATTACGGGGATTGTCATCTCCTTTGTAGTGGTGTTTATTGTATTCATGGGGATCATTGGAGCCATTATTAGCTCAGCATCTTCTGATCAGGAAGCTGTGGTCAAAAGTAATTCAGTTTTATATCTAACTTTTGATTACGATATCACTGAGCGAAGTGAGGTGAATCCTTTGGGAAGTCTTAATCTACCTGGTTATTCTACCAAGAATATCGGATTGGATGATATACTTGCACGGATTAAATATGCTGCTACGGATGCCAATATTAAAGGAATTTACATAGATGCTAGCCATATCGGGGTCGGTTTTGCGAGTTTAAAAGCCATCAGGGATGAACTTCTATTGTTTAAGAAAACAGGAAAGTTTGTGGTTGCTTATAATACAGGTTATGATCAAAAGGCTTATTACGTTGCTAGCATTTCGGATAAGCTTTATGTAAATCCGCAGGGAACAATTGATTTCAAAGGGCTGGCAAGTTCGACGATGTTTTATAAAGATTTATTGGATAAAGTCGGTGTAGAAATGCAGATTGTGAAGGTTGGTACATTTAAGAGCGCTGTAGAACCTTTCTTTTTGAATAAGATGAGTGATGCCAATCGGATGCAAGTGACCTCTTATCTAGGCAGTATATATGATACCTTTATCAATGAAATTTCAGTAAGTAGAAGTATCGCCCCTGACTCGTTGAGAGCTATCGCCAATGACTACCGTGTAAGGGGAGCTGACGACGCGGTTCACTATAAACTTGCTGATGGAAAATTGTATAAAGATGAATTATTATCGGATTTAAGAAGACGATTGAAAATCGCTGAGCGGGATGAAATATCTTTTGTCTCGTTATTGGACTACAATAAAAAAATAAAAAACGATGCTAGTGGCTCTGAAATCGCGGTTCTTTATGCATCTGGTGAAATCGTGGATGGAGAGGGAGAAAAACCAGGAGAGATCGGAGGCGACAAATTTTCCCGAGAACTGCGGAAACTTAGGGAGGATGACGCTGTAAAAGCCGTTGTTTTGCGTGTGAATTCACCGGGCGGATCTGCTTTAGCCTCCGATATTATCTGGCGGGAAGTTGTATTGACGAAAAAAGTAAAACCTGTAATCGTGTCCATGGGAGATTTGGCTGCATCTGGCGGCTATTATATCTCTGCTGCCGCAGATTCTATATTTGCCGAACCGACCACCATCACGGGCTCAATAGGTGTTTTTGGTGTAATCCCGAACTTTCAGAACCTGATGAATAATAAAATAGGTGTGCATTATGATGGTGTTAAAACAGGAAAGTTTGCAGACCTGATGACGACCTTAGACCGACCATTGACGGCTGAAGAAAGAGATATCATTCAGCGGGAGGTAAATAAAGTATACGCAACTTTTACGAAGGTCGTTGCTGATGGACGCAAGCTGTCTGTTGCGCATGTTGATAGCATAGGTCAGGGACGAGTTTGGACAGGTAAACAGGGGGTTAGTAATAACTTGGTCGATCGCCTCGGCAGTTTGGATATGGCTATTAAGGCGGCGGCAAAAAAGGCCAAGCTGGCGAATTATAAAGTGATGCAGTACCCGGAGAAAGAAGATCCTTTTACATCCATATTAAATAATTCCAAAGAAAAAGTGCAGGTTTGGGTAGCAAAAGAGCAAATGGGCGAATACTACCGTTATTTTGATGTTGTTCGGAAAGCGACGGCACAAAGTGGTGTACAGGCAAGATTGCCTTATACGGTGGAAATTCATTAGTTTAAGACTTTGATCGCACAGCGGGATAGAGTCGAATTAGCGGCTTTTCGGAAGGAAATGGATTTGGGCTTGTGATGGGCTTGCATATGGTTTGAGAAACATAGAACATTTACTTCGCATTTGATGAGCAAATGAAAATTAACGCTAATAAATAATTATTCTGATGAAAACAAATGGTTTTTTTTATATTTAGCTGTTCGTTTGATAAAACGATCTAATCCAAAAACAATAAAGTTACATAATGAAAACAGTAGACGATTTAAATTTTGCAGGTAAAAAAGCCTTGGTGCGCGTGGATTTCAACGTACCTTTGGACGAAAATTTCAATATTACAGATGACAATCGTATTCAAGGAGCGGCTCCAACGATTAAGAAGATTTTAAGCGATGGTGGTAGTGTGATATTGATGTCCCATTTAGGAAGACCAAAAGAAGGTCCTACTGATAAGTATTCATTAAAACATATTGTTGCACATCTATCGACAGTGTTAGGTACGGATGTTCAATTTGCCAACGATTGTATCGGTGCTGAAGCTGTTGAAAAAGCTGCAGCTTTAGAAGCAGGTCAAGTTTTGTTGCTTGAAAACCTTCGTTTCTATAAAGAAGAGGAGAAAGGAGATGTTGAATTTGCTGAAAAGCTGGCGAAATTAGGTGATGTATATGTGAATGATGCCTTTGGTACAGCGCATAGAGCACATGCTTCAACAGCGATTATAGCTCAATTTTTTTCAGGAGCTAAATATAGCGGTTATTTAATGGCTGCAGAGGTTGGTAATGCAGAGAAAGNNGCAAAAGTTTCCGATAAAATTCAGTTGATTGAGGCTTTATTGGATAAGGTTGACAACCTTTTGATCGGTGGCGGTATGGCTTACACTTTTATCAAAGCGAGAGGTGGTGAGATTGGTAAATCATTGGTTGAAATCGATAAACTAGATTTGGCAAATGAATTGGTGAAAAAAGCTAAAGAAAAAGGGGTGAACTTGGTTATTCCTACAGATGCACAAATTGCCGATGCGTTTTCAAACGATGCAAATGTATATGATGGGGCAAACGATCAAATCCCTGCTGATCTTCAAGGTTTGGATATTGGTAAAGAGTCTGCTGCAAACTTTGCTGCTATTATCAAGGATTCCAAGACTGTTCTTTGGAATGGCCCTATGGGAGTGTTCGAGTTTGATACTTTTGCGAAAGGTACAAAAGCTGTTGCCGACGCTGTCGTAGAAGCTACAAAAAATGGTGCATTTTCACTTATTGGAGGTGGTGATTCCGCTGCTGCAGTAAGTAAATTCGGTATGACAGAAGATGTTAGTTATGTAAGTACTGGTGGCGGAGCACTTTTGGAATATATGGAAGGAAAAGTACTTCCAGGTGTAAAAGCACTCGAAGATTAATAAAATCAAAATACGTATTTCAGAGGGACAACATGGTGTTGTCCCTTTTTGTTTAGTATATACAGCTGTAAGAATTGCTTATGCTAAGGAATTATATGTACCGTAATGTCACATTAAATCAATTATCTGTTAAATATTGAAGGGGAGCTATCGAGTTTTTATTGTATTTACTAAATTTATCCTAACATGGTTATATAGGTAGATTCTAATGGATGCTAATAATAAAAAAGAAAGAGATAGTTCTGGTTTTTTTTCGGTATTGACGTATAATGTTGCCGGGCTGCCAGGTATTATTTCGTCTGCGGTTACAGGGCGGAGCAGAAGTATTGCTGAAATTGGAAGGAAGATTAATCCATTTGATATCGTTAATGTACAGGAGGATTTTAATTACAATAGAAGTCTGTATTCTGGCGGGAATTTACATCCTTATCGAACAAAGACAAAAGGAAAGGTGCCTTTTGGGGACGGATTGAATACCTTATCGCGTTTTCCGATGTCTGATGTGGTTCGTGTCGCTTGGAAGAAGCGGACGGGAGCTGATTTTCTGACGCCAAAGGGTTTTACCCGGGTTAAGATAGAGATTGTTTCAGATGTATGGCTGGATGTCTATAATGTGCATGCAAATGCACAGAATAATAGAAAGGCTTCACGTGCTCGCCGTGACAATCTCAACCAGCTTCGTGATTATATTGGAGAGCATTCTTCGGAAAATGCGTTGATCGTAATGGGAGATTTTAATGCGCACTATAGCTTCAGCGATGATAATCTGCATGATTTTATGGATTCTACAAAGCTGGTGGATAGTTGGGTTGAATTGCAGAATGAAGGTCTGGTGCCGGAAGCGAGACACGAATTTATTCCACCACATATGCTATCTATTGGTAATCAGAATGAATCTATTGATAAGATTCTCTACAGGGGCAATAGCCATTTAAGTCTAGCCGCTCGCGATTATAACATCGAAAACAATCTATTCACGAATGTAAAAGGCTTGCCTTTGTCGGATCATTATGCTTTGGCACTGCACTTTAATTGGGCGATCCACCCTTAATAGGTATAATTTAAGCTGACGGTCGGTACAATACGTTGTGTTGTTGAGTTGTCATTGATGTAAGTTCCTTTGACGACAAATTCAAAATCCGGTAAGGGATATCTGAAAGCATTGAAATCCAAAGACAGGTAGGCGCCAAAGCTTTTTGGCGATACTTCTTGGTGTGTGTGAACATTTTGATAGTCAGCAAACAATCCTCCCTTTACCCGTTTNNTTGGAAAGCGATAATTGATTAATACTGTATTTTTAACTTTTTCATACCTGTAATAACTAAAACCACTGACCAATGGAATGTCATTTATATATTGATAAATTCCTGAACCTGCCTGTGCGCTTACTCTGATCTGTAGTCCATGATTAGTCATGATTCCAGGGAAATAAAAGACTGTCCGGGCTGATAGGATTTCGCCTTTAGCATTGTTTTCAAATGGTGTATGTCTATAGGTGACACTGAAATTTTGACCCCATCTCGGATAAAGGTCCATATTGGCCATTCTAGCATTTCGATTCAAATAGATTTGATAGGTCAACGGAAAAGCGGTTTCGTAGTTGAAATTTCTTAAATCATTGCGATTAAGGCCGTAGCGTTTTAAATAGGCTGTTGCTAAGTTGAACCCCGTCGAATAGTTATAGTCTCTTCTATAAAACGATAACGGGATGGAAATTTGTGAGGATATGTAATGTTCTCGCCAATCAAGACGTACGCTGCTATCTGGTTTATTTGGGATGTTAGCAGCTGCGATTTGTCCGCGATTTTCATAACGCAGTGAAAATTTGGGAAAGTACTTATTATAAGTGAGTTCTGCAGAATATAGGCCCTTACGGATGTCGGTATCGTATTCATGNNAGATTGTTTGATAACCAGAATACGCCAGGTTTGAAATTGTCAAAACTTTCAAAATTACTACTGCTCAATGACAGGCTGTGGAAATTGATGGTCCTTCCCAATCCCTGATACTTTGTAATTTGATAGCTAGGCGTCGAATCTTTGGGTGCCGAGACCATATGCTGTACAGTGTCTTTGGTCAGTGAGCCGCGATAATAATGCGAGAAATAATCTGTTTGGGAAGATATGGAGTAGGTAGAATCTACACTTGTTTGGCTTATTTTGTAGCCATTGTATTGATATTCGTTAAAAAGTACGCGCCTATCCAAGCGATCATAAAAAGGATTAAAAGCTCCGAATTGAGCTTTAGTAAGCAAGTGTGTCGCCCCCGATCCACGGTCTATGGTGTAAATATTATCGATACCATTAAAGGTCGCCTTAACCATTATTTTCATACCTGAAAGGTATTGTGGTCGTTCATATTGTTGATTGCCCCATGCTGTTAGGTTGGTGATTTTGTCGTTTTTTAGATCGATTTCACACAATGCTGTACCAGCGTCTGCCAACCGTATGGCTATTATTTTGTCACCTTCAGGGGAAAATGCCGGATGTTGGAGCTGTTCAGAATCGTTCATTTTAACCCTTTTAACAATAGAGCCATTTTTAAGGCTTATGAGCGTTAGGTAACTATTGTTTGATAAATCGACCTCGATACAGGCAATTGTTTCGTCTACGGGGCTAAAAACAGGTGAATAATATCTCGTTTGTTTTGTTATCGACCTGATTTTACCTGAACGTAGATCTAGCACATTGATTATGCTGTAGGTTCTTTTGTTGAAACGGAGGTCTTTTCTAAGTTCGTCCCAAATAATAAAATTCGTGTTTACATCAAAGTGCGGCGTCAATTGAACGCCAGTTTTGACGATACTACGTTCACTGTTTTCAATAGGATCGTAACTGTAAATCGCATTTGTTTTTTGTGGATTTTGGCGTATAAAATAGATTAAATTATTTTTTGATTTTGGTAGTAAATTATTGCTATAAAATTTCTGATTTTTCTCGTTTATTTCTTGGTATTTTGTGTAGTCATAATTGACTGTTTTTTCTTTCCATATTGAATCCAAAATGCTTGTTGTTTTATTAAATAAATAGGCGCTATTTCCACCTATTTTTTTCTTCANNTCATAATTTGGCGGTAGTTTTGCCTTTAATGTGGATGTCATCAGGTAGCCGATAGTATAATAGCTTGGTACTATATCTTTATAGGAGCCGAGTAAATATTTGTTAAAGCTGTACCTGTGATTCGACAGGAAATTGGCTTTGATCGGCATTTCAAAAGAAGGAAGTCTCCCACGCCCACCATTAGAATAAATTGTTTCGGTTAGTGTTGCATCGCCCTCAAAATACCAGGATGGAACAGTGAGACCATAGTAAGCAAGGGCGAGTTGCTCCAAAAATGGCGCTTTTAATTTACCTGTCAATTTGTCAAACTGACTGACGTGCCTGGACTCATGAAGGATTAAATTTGGTAGCCAGGTCTGGTTGTCTGGCTCTGCTCCGGCAGTACTATATAGTTCAGATTTTCGAGGAGATAATTGCACAAATCCGTTTGTTTGTAGGTTTGTGTTATGAATAATGAATGGGATTTTGCGGGGAGTTATTTTATAGTTCCGGGCTGTTGCGGGTAAGGAATTGCTGACTTGATCGGCTAGGGTAGGAGCTTTGCTTTTCATCTCTTCAGGAAAAATGAGTTTAAAATCGGCTGTTTCGATCTTGTACCATTTTTGGCTAAGAGGTGCTTGGCTGTCCTCAAAAAATTGGGCAATACTTTGATGTGAATATATGATGAATGTTAATAATGTTAATGTTCTGATAATTATATTATTATGATACATATTTTGTTTGATATTTCTAATTTGCTATTTTTTTTAGTTTTATTACGTTGTTCTATATTAACTTTATGTTTTTGTTGTTTATTTTATTATTTTGAAAAACAGCATTTTATGTTTTTAATATTTAACGTAATTTGTGGTTTTATCTTCTTGGAAGTTGCTTGTTTTATTCCTGCTTTTGTCAACAAGCGGCTTACTAAAGCCCTTGAAGTTTAGGACGAATATAACTAAATATTTCAGCGATCGAATAAGGGATTCAGAAAATATTTAGCTATTTTTTTGATCGTAAAATTGTCGGGGAATTTGAACGGGCGTTAATTAAAATTTCAGCAGAGCAATCGTTGCTTTTTTCGATTTGCTATCATGGCAGAATGTTCGCTTGCAACTACTGTTTGATAATTTAGGTCTTCTTTTTTTTCTATCAAACCGAGTTATTAAACTTATTTTTCGACTGTCCTATTGGTGGTGACAAAATGTCTTTTTTTTAATTTTTGGTTTGGAACGTAAGTGCTCACTATTTTTAATTGTCGATTTAGAAATCAGTGTTTTTTATTATTCATTTTTTTATTAAAAGTTTACTTTAAAAAAGCGATTTTTGTAACATATAATTTTGGATAGATGTAGGATTTTAAATTGATAGGAGATATGGAAGAATTGGAAATGCAGGTGAATCAAATAGAACAATTGATAGCGAGAGACGATCTTGCCGGGCTTGAAGAATTTCTGAATGAATTAAATATTTCGGAAGTGGAAGAGCTTATCGATGAGCTTCCCGAGCATGGCTCACTCTTCATAGAATCTTTAAATTTAAATCGTGCGGTTAACGTTTTTCGTATCCTGGATTTTCCGACTCAAAATAGAATTTTCAAGAAGCTTTCTAAGGCAAAAATAAGTGCATTAATTAACGAATTACCTCCCGATGATCGGACTTCATTTTTTTCCGAAATGAAGGATGATATTAAGCATTTGATTCTGTTACTTCCGCCTAAAGATCGTGTTGAAGCTTTAGCACTTTTAGGTTATCCTGAGGATAGTGTAGGGCGTCTGATGACACCTGATTATATTACTGTAAAAGCGCATTGGAGTATTGAGCGTATCCTGGGGCATATCCGTCGTTATGGTAGGGATTCTGAGACAATAGATGTTCTCTATGTTATCGATGCAAGTGGCAAGTTAATTGATGATATACGAATCAAAGATGTTTTGATGGCGGAGCCAGAAACCATCGTTGGTGACCTTATCGATCATAGATTGATTTCTTTGAATGCTTACGACCCTCAAGAGGAGGCGATCAATATTTTCCGTATGAACAATAGGGTCGCCTTGCCGGTTGTTGATGGACAAGGCGTGATGTTGGGTATTGTGACCGTCGACGACATTCTCTGGGTGGCCAATGAAGAGTATACGGAGGATATGCAACGTATCGGTGGGACGGAAGCTTTGGATGAGCCTTACCTGGATGTGTCTATCAAGAATTTGGTGAAGAAGAGGGCAGGTTGGTTAATCGTACTGTTTCTTGGACAGCTTTTGACTGCCACTGTGATAGA
>DKIT01000148.1 GCA_002454415.1 Sphingobacterium sp. UBA6711 | reverse complement strand
CCTGATCAAAAGCGAGACAGAGAAAGTTGTCACTGTAGGAGATTATCGAAATGAGCTGTTAGAAAATGTTTTCAATCAGATGATCGCAGGACGCTTCTCCGAACTGATGCAACAGCCCAATCCTCCTTTCATGCAGGCAGGCGGAAGTATCAGTGATTTTGTGGCTAACCTGAATACATTCTCATTGTTGGTGGTACCTAAGCCAGGGGAACTTGAGTCGGGGTTTAAAGCTATGTTGACTGAATTTGAGCGTATTCAAAAATATGGTTTTACACAAACAGAGCTTGACCGTGCCATTGCCGATATGAAAAAAGGCAATGAGATGTCTTATATCGAACGGGATAAAAAGAAATCAGACAACTACGTCAATCGCTACCTAAATTATTTTATCGATGATGAACCAGCTCTGAGTAACGAGGATGCTTACCGTCTAACCAAAAAGTTGTTACCAACTTTGAGATTATCTGAGTTAAATGGATTGGTAAAAAAATACTATACCGATCTGAATCGCGACGTGTTGGTCATGGGACCAGAAAAAGAAAAAGCTAATTTGCCTACTGAAGCTGCCGTACTCGGTTGGATAAAGGCTGTTGAGGAAAGCCCTGTGTCGGCATATGAAGACAAAGTGTCTAATTTACCGCTGCTTTCGAAAGAACCTATCAAAGGAGCAGTTTTGTCTTCAAAAGATATAGGTGCAGTTCAGGCAAAAGAACTGACCTTGAGCAATGGTGTTAAAGTCATCTTGAAACCAACAGATTTTAAAAATGACGAGATCCAGATCATGGCGTACAGCCCAGGGGGAACCTCACTCTATAGTGATGCGGATTATTTTTCAGCATCGAATGCTTCATCTCTGATTGATGCGAGTGGGGTAGGGCAAATGAGCAACGTCGAACTTACAAAATATCTCGCAGGGAAAGACGTTTCGATCTCACCATACATCTCTGAACGTTATGAGGGTATTTCAGGCAGTACGGACAAAGAAGGATTGAAGAATGCATTCGAATTGATCTATGGTTATTTTACGGAGCCTCGTCTGGATCAGGATATTTTCCAAAGTACGATGACCCGGGCTAAAGGATCTTTGGAAAATAGACTCAGCAATCCGAGTAACGTATTTTCCGATAAAGTGAAAGAAGTACTTTATGGCAATAATGTTCGCAGGCAAAATCCGACTGTAGAAACAATCAGTAAAATCGATCGGGAGCGCGCTTTGGCCATCTATAAGGAGCGATTTGCAGATGCTTCAGATTTTGTATTTACAATTGTTGGTTCTTTCGATGAAAATCAGATTAAACCATTTATCGAAACCTATCTTGCATCCCTGCCAGTACTTAAAAGGGGCGAGAATTACAAAGATTTAAATATTCTGGAACCAAGTAAAGGCGAACGCGTCGTTGTCCATAAAGGGAAGGAAGAAAAGGCGAACACACAATTAGCCTATTACGGGGACTATAATTATAGTGAAACAGAGAACGTCAACATGGAAGCTTTGGAGAGTGTTTTGACGATAAAGCTGCTTGAAAGACTTCGAGAAAAAGAAGGAGGTGTTTACGGAGTAGGTGCCCGTGCGAGTTTCAGTAAGTTGCCGAAGGCGCGTTATGCGTTTTCAATAGGTTTTGGATCGGCTGTTGATAAGGCTGATGCACTAATCGCTTCTGCGTTGGATGAGGTTAAGAAGATTCAGCTGCAGGGCCCTGAGAAAGGTGATATTGAGAAATTCCTTGCTGAGCAACAACGACAAAATGAATTGAACCTTCGTGAAAATGGTTATTGGCTGAATTATATATCAAGTTCTTATCAGAATGATCTTGACATGGCGCGGTATATGCGACGTATTGATAATTTAAAAAAGGTAACCTCAAAGTCTGTGCAGGATGTTGCAGACAAATATTTGAAGAAAGATCGACTTTTTGAATTTATTTTAATGCCGGATTCCAAAGATTCCAAATAGAAAAGATCTTTAAATTTAAAAAAGGGTTGCTTAAGAAAGGGAGCAACCCTTTATTATTGGATAAAAAAAATCCCAACCATTTCTGATTGGGATTGCCAAAATTTTTAATAAGTATCTCTTGTTAACCCAAATAGGATTTTAAGATTTTGCTTCTTGAAGTGTGTCTCAAACGTTGAAGAGCTTTGTCTTTGATCTGACGAACACGCTCACGTGTCAAATTGAATTTCTCTCCAATTTCCTCTAACGACAATTGGTGATTGGAACCTAAGCCAAAGAAAAGAACAATGATTTCGCGTTCTCTTTCTGTTAATGTTGCCAATGATCGTTTGATTTCTTCTTATAGAGATTCATCAATCAAAGAACTATCTGTATCTGGATCATGGTTCTCCAATACGTCCAAAAGCGTGTTTTCTTCACCTTGAACAAAAGGAGCGTCCATTGATACGTGACGACCAGAATTGCTAAGCGTATCCGAAACCTTGTCTACCGTAGTTTCAAGAATATCTGCCAGTTCTTCTGGAGATGGTTCTCGTTCGTATTCTTGTTCTAGTTTTGAGAAAGCCTTACTGATTTTGCTCAATGAACCAACTTGGTTCAATGGCAGACGTACGATACGTGATTGTTCAGCAATTGCCTGAAGAATAGATTGGCGAATCCACCAAACGGCATAAGAAATAAATTTAAAACCCTTTGTTTCGTCAAAACGTTTAGCTGCTTTAATTAAGCCGAGGTTACCTTCATTGATTAAATCACCTAAGGTCAAACCTTGATTTTGATATTGTTTTGCTACTGATACTACGAAACGAAGGTTGGTTTTAGTCAATTTTTCCAAGGCAACTTGATCACCTTCACGGATACGCTGTGCTAATTCTACTTCTTCTTCTGCTGTAATTAAGTCTACTTTACCAATTTCGTGTAAGTATTTGTCCAAAGACTGTGACTCACGATTGGTGATAGATTGTGTAATTTTGAGCTGTCTCATTAATTTTTATTAATTCTCCTCTCTAAGAAATGTTTGCGAAAATACGAAAAATTTTTGAATTATTGATGAAAGATTGATTATATATCCTCTCATATTTAATGAGTTAGGTTTATGTAGGTCTTAATTTTTCACCATCAAAAATTATTCCATTTCATGTTATTTTACCTTCTTAATTGTTGTAATCATATTCAACTCTTTGATATTTAAAGAGCTAAAAGGTTTAATTATTTTTTTGAGATTCAACAATCAACTCGAAGATAGCTGGGGTATTATGCAAAAAGCCTTCATTCGATTTATTTTAAAATGATAATTTTATGATAAAACAAAAAGGTAGGTGTTTTGTTTTATTAGTGACGTTAAATAAATTTAGAAGAATAAAAATTATATTATGCCCATCTTAATTCACTTGGATAAAATAATGAAAGAAAAAAAAATGTCACTTAACCAATTAAGTGACAATGTAGGAATTACTCTTTCCAATCTTTCAATCATCAAGAATCAAAAGGCTAAAGCATTACGTTTAGATACGCTTGAGGCGATATGTAAAGCGTTAGATTGTCAACCTGGTGACCTCTTGGAATATTATGATGGTGGGGATGAAAAAGGTTAGAATCGATAACCTTTTAAAAAGTCAATAATATCCATTTTTTTCTTGCCTTCTAATTGGAGCTCAGTAACAATTATATAACCATCTTGGGTCGCGAACTTTAAGAAACTTTTCTTGTCGGTTTCTACCGTTCCTGGCAATGCCGTTGTGTGTGTATACTCCTTTTCTGTGGCGTAAATTTTTAAAACTTTATCGTTCAACAAGGTGTGGGCAGCTGGGTAAGGGCTCAGTCCGCGGATAAAGTTGTATATTGCTTCATTGGATTGATGCCAATTTATTTTACAGTCTTCCTTGAAAATTTTTGGCGCATGTTTGAGCGAGGTAGTGGCTATAAAGTCATCCTGAGACTTAGGTTGCAAGGTTCCTGCTTTTAATTGCTGAACGGTTTCAAGAAGGATTTCAGCTCCTGCGACCATAAGCTTGTCGTGAAGGTCACCCGCATTGTCGGTTTCTTTGATGATAACTTTTTTCGACAATAAGATATTTCCGGTATCGATTTCGTGTTGTAGTAAGAATGTCGTTACGCCAGATTCTTTCTCGCCATTGATAATAGCATGATTAATTGGTGCTGCGCCGCGGTACTGTGGAAGTAAAGAGGCGTGCACATTGATTGTTCCAAATTTGGGCATATTCCAAACCATCTCAGGTAGCATGCGAAATGCAACAACAACTTGGAGGTCTGCTTGGAAACTCCTGAGTTCACTTAGAAACGCTTCATCGCGAAGTTTTACTGGCTGTAGGACTGGGATGTTATGCTGGGTCGCGAAAATTTTGACAGCAGATTCATGCATTTTTTGCCCCCGTCCAGCTGGTTTATCAGGTGCAGTAACTACAGCAACAACTTGTTCGCCCGATTGGATAAGAGCTTCGAGTGAAGCCACAGCAAACTCGGGAGTACCCATGAAAATAATACGCATAATACTTTTATTTTTTCTAAAACCCTTCACATCAATGGGCGGAATTCTCGCTGGATAGCCATCTGAAAAACGCCTAATTATTTGTCATTTCAGTTTTGTAAATAACAAATTTTTATAACTTTGCGAAGTTACATAAATATATTGAAAGCTTGAATTTTCCTTATTTTTTAGCAAATCGGATCGCATTTTCTGGTAAACGGACTTTTTCCAAATTAATAGTTCGTGTTACCATCGGCGCAATTGCGTTGGCTATCGCAGCGATCATTATATCTATTGGGGTGTTGCGAGGATTTAAAGGTGAAATTATTAGCAAGCAAAGAGGCTTTTTTGCCGATATATTAGTATTACGCTACGATCTCAATAAATCTTACGAAAATTCGCCAATTTCCTTAACACCAAAACTTAGGAAGTCAATATTGGATATTCCTGAAGTTTCTTCGATAAACTCATTTGCGACCAAAGCTGGAATCATCAATGTTAACAATGAGGTAGAAGGGGTTGTTCTCAAGGGAGTTGATTCGCTTTATGATCAGCAGCATCTACGCGATATGTTGGTTGGGGGGGCTGTAA
Source organism: Sphingobacterium sp. UBA6711 (assembly GCA_002454415.1). GTDB lineage: Bacteria > Bacteroidota > Bacteroidia > Sphingobacteriales > Sphingobacteriaceae > Sphingobacterium. The sequence goes on along the minus strand of DKIT01000148.1, from coordinate 13,675 downwards.
TCAATTTTAAATCAGAAGATGCCGATAATCAGATTTTAGTGTCCAAGTACCTTGCAGACCGCCTATTGTTAAAAGTTGGTGACGATTTTATCATGTATTTTGTGCAAGATCCAATACGTAAACGTAAGTTTGTCATTAAGGGTATATTTAATACAGGATCAGAAGAGCTGGATAAGGTGTATGTGATTGGTTCTTTAAATATTATTCGGAAATTAAGTAATCTCGATGACAATGAAGTTGGTGGTTATGAAATCCGTATAAAAGATTTTGCTCAGTTGGGGCCTGTAACTGCTAAAGTCGAAGATTTGCTTCCGATTGATATGCAGGCCATCAATATAAAGGATCAGGTACCGGATATTTTTCAGTGGCTGGAATTGTTGGATATGAATACGAAGATTATCTTCATATTGATGACTGTCGTGGCAATCATAAACATGATATCAGCTTTATTGATCACTATTCTTGAGCGTACTTCAATGATCGGAATTCTAAAAGCGTTGGGTTATCATAATGCTGGCATTCGGCGGGTGTTTATGTATAGTGCTTTGTACCTTATTGGTCTTGGTCTCCTGATCGGCAATCTGATTGGTCTGGGCTTTTACTTCTTTCAGGATTACACACATTTTTTTAAACTGGATGAACAAACGTATTATATATCCTATGTCGCGGTCAAGCTCTATTGGTCGGACGTTGTTTTTGTGAATCTTGCCGTAGTATTTATTGGTATGGTGTCGTTGTTTGTGCCATCAATGCTAATTACGAAGATTAGTCCGATTAAAGCAATTTCTTTCAAGTAAGCCCTATTTTAAGCCTCATTTTGCTGGAAAAATTGTATTTTTAGTGCTGTGAATTATTTTTTTATGACCTAGAAAAATAGAGACTTATATTTATTGATAGTATACAAGCACATATGAATAAAACTTTTGAGCATATTTTCCACGCCTTCGAGGCGCCTTTACAAAATCCCGTACTGATATTTTCCCTTGTACTTTTCATCATTCTTTTGTCGCCCATTGTACTTAGACCAATCAAAGTGCCTGGTATCATCGGATTAATTATTTCTGGCGTCGTTATTGGACCACATGGATTAAACTGGCTGGAAAAGAACTCGGCTATCACGCTGTTTTCAACAATAGGCCTGCTCTATATCATGTTTATCGCCGGTTTGGAGTTAGATATGAATGAGTTTAAAAAGACCAAAAATAAGAGCTTACTTTTTGGTTTCTTAACATTCATTGTACCGATCAGCATTGGTTATCCCGTTTGTCATTTTTTACTGGGCTACGGTGTTTTGCCAAGTTTATTGATATCAAGTATGTTTGCGACCCATACGTTAGTTTCTTATCCCATCGTAAATAGCTATGGTATTTCTAAAATGGAGGCTGTTGCGATTACGATAGGCGGAACAATCCTAACAGATACAGCAGTGCTGATTATACTTGCTGTGATTACGGGCGTTTCCCAGGGAAATATTGGCAATGAATTTTGGATCACCCTGACGATTTCCTTTGCTATCTTTCTGTTTATCATGTTTGGTGTTATCCCAAGGATCGCAAAATGGTTTTTTGAACGTTTGGGTAGTGAAAAGACATCAAACTATATTTTCGTTCTTTCTGTTGTGTTTTTTGCTGCTTTTTTAGCGGAAATTGCCGGTCTTGAGCCGATTATTGGAGCTTTCGTAGCGGGGTTGGCCCTGAATAAGTTAATTCCGCACTCATCAGCGCTGATGAACCGTATTGAATTTATTGGTAATGCAATTTTTATTCCTTTCTTTTTGATATCCGTGGGAATGATTGTCGATGTCAGCGTGATCCTGAAAGGACCACAGGCACTTATTATTGCCGGAACGCTGACCGTTGTGGCCATCGTCGGAAAATATGTGGCCGCCTGGTTGACGCAGCTCGTTTTTAAATATAGTCGTGGTCAGCGTAATCTGATATTTGGTTTGAGCAGTGCGCATGCCGCGGCAACCTTGGCTGTTATCATGGTGGGGCATAAGAACGGCATTATTGATGAGAACGTACTCAATGGGACGATTCTGTTGATTTTGGTGACTTGCATTGTCGCTACAGTGGTTACGGGAAATGCCTCACGTAAAGTGGTGATGGATGGTGAACAGGATGAAGAGCATACAGATGTGGTGAAGGAAAAAGATGAAAACATCTTGATCTCTATCGCTAATATGGATAATATGGAGCCGATTTTGGACTTTTCCACCTATATTAAAAGCAAAAAGTGTTCCTATCCAGTCAATATTGTTTCTGTTGTGAAAGACAATGAGCAGGCCCAGTTAAACATGTCGAAAGCACGGAAGAATCTGGATAATATGGTACGATATGCTTCCGGTAGTGAAACAAATGTAAATATAAGTGCTACAATAGATTTAAATATCGCTAGTGGCGTCGCCCGGTCGGCAAAAGAGGTTTCGGCTAACTGCATTGTTTTAGGCTGGCCTAGTGCAGCCAATTTTATGGATAAGTTTGTTGGGGAAAAAACAGAAAGTATTTTAAATCGAACTTCCGCAAATGTGATGTTATGCCATTTTAAAAAGCCTTTTATTTCTAATAAGTCCATCGTTGTTTTTGCGCCGCCGATGTGCGAGGCTGAATTTGGCTTCGAGTATTGGCTGGAAAAGGTAGTTAAGCTTGCACAGGAACTATCGGTCTCGATCACATTTGTTGTCGATGCACGTTCTGCTGCAGCTATTGAAGACCATCTTGTCGAATTGAAAAATTCTGTTCCCGTCACTTTTGAGCATTACGATGCTTGGGACAATTTGCAGGGGCTTAAAGCGTTTAAGGAAGAGGATGCAATGTTTATTTTTGTGTCGGCCAGAAATGGAGAGGTATCTTACCGTGACTCCTTGGATGGTGTGGCGAAAAAATTAGATCGTATTTATGCAAACGAAAATCTTGTTTTGGTGTTTCCTAGTAGAGTGGAAAACGCGCACATCGACGAATATGAAGATGTAGAAGCCGCTCCAATCTTTCGGAAAATCAGTAAAGAAATCGGAAATATGTTTAATAAAGGATAGGCATACTATCCATTAAAATCGCAGCTTATGTCAAATAAGATTACAATGTCAAGTGAAGGAACCTTGCAGGTTCCGAATTTTCCAACAATTCCTTTTATCATCGGTGACGGTATTGGTCCCGATCTTTGGCATGCCGCCGTGCGTGTTTTTGATAAAGCGGTCGAACAGGCATACAATGGACAGCGGAAAATAGCTTGGAAGGAGGTTTTGGCAGGCGAGAAAGCTTTCAACGAAACGGGAGAATGGTTGCCAAAGGCCACACTTGAAGTCTTGAAAGAATATTTGGTAGGAATCAAAGGTCCCCTCACGACACCAGTTGGGGGAGGGATCCGTTCGTTAAATGTTGCATTGCGGAAGGATTTGGATCTCTATGTTTGTCAGCGCCCTACCAAATGGTTTACAGGAGTGCCTTCTCCCGTTAAACATCCGGAATATGTTGATATGGTTATTTTTCGGGAAAATACAGAGGATATTTATGCAGGAATAGAGTTTCAAGCTGGAACGGATGAAGCCAATAAGCTGCAGGACTTTTTGCATGGTGAGCTTAATATTGATTACGATTTCTCGGCCACGACTGGAGTCGGTGTCAAGCTGGTTTCTGAGGAGGGGTCGAAAAGATTAGTCCGTGCGGCGATAGAACACGCTATTCATCATAGTTTACCTTCTGTGACGATTGTTCACAAAGGAAATATCATGAAATTTACCGAAGGTGCCTTTAAGATTTGGGGCTATGAGGTGGCTGAAACCGAATTTGCAGACCATACCTATACCTGGGGGCAATGGGAGCGGACCAAAGCAGAACAAGGTGAGGAGGCTGCCAATCAGGAGCAGAAAGCTGCACTGGGATCCGGGAAAATTTTAATTAAAGATATGATTGCCGATAATTTTTTACAGCAGATCCTGCTCAATCCACGAGATTTTTCTGTTGTCGCAACCTTAAATCTGAACGGTGATTATATTTCCGATGCACTGGCTGCCATGGTTGGCGGTATAGGGATCGCACCTGGCGCCAATATCAATTTTAAAACAGGTCACGCTGTTTTTGAAGCCACCCATGGAACTGCGCCACGCTTTGCGAATACCAACAGCATGAATCCCTCATCGGTTATTTTAAGTGGCGTCATGCTATTCGAATACCTGGGATGGGCCGAAGCTGCAGCGGCAATTGTTAAGGCCTTGGGTGAAACGATATTGGCTAAGACCGTGACGGTGGATTTTTACAATTTGATGGAAGATGCTACCCTAGTCAAAACAAGTGAATTTGCAGATCGAATAATTGAAAAAATATAAGAATTTTATTTTCTGAGATATTAAGCAGAAATTTGAATAAAATTTCTGCTTTTTTATGGATTACAATCAGCTGCCGCTTTTTATAAAAGAATCGACTGTTTTTACGGAGAACGAAAAAATGAAGTTGGCTCAGATCGACCGTTTACCCACCCCACAGGAGGTAGATGATATAACGAGTCTACCCGAAATTTACGAATTGCTAAATGCCTTTATTTGTGATCAATCTTCTCGTAATACCCATCTTGAGCTCAAGGCTAAGGAGTATTTGCAAGATAATCAGGTAGATATGGCATGGAAAGTGTTGCTTATTTGATATTTTTTGCATTGAACTAGCTGTTTGTTGTGCGATCTTTTTATTGAAATCATTTAGAATTTTATAAATTTTCAATAAAAAAACAGATTAGTTGAAAAATATATAATTTTATTTTACCTTTGGTTTTTAAACAACGGATTGCTTAGCTAGGGTTAAAAAATAGCAATCAAACAAACTATAACATCAATGAAACATAATTTTGGAGCAGGTCCATGTATTCTGCCAAAGGAAGTATTTCTACAAGCCTCAGAAGCTGTAATTGATTTTAACAACACAGGTTTATCAATTTTAGAGATCTCTCACCGTTCCAAAGAGTTTGAAGCAGTGATAGATGAAGCCACACAATTAGTACGTGAGTTATTGGCAGTACCTCAGGGATATTCGATTCTTTTCCTTCAAGGAGGGGCCAGTTTGCAATTTGCAATGGCGCCGTTGAATCTTTTACCTGAAGGAGGTAAAGCTGCTTATTTGGATACTGGTGTATGGGCTACAAAAGCATTAAAAGAAGCTAAAAAATTCGGTACAGTAGATGTTGTAGCTTAGTCGATTGATAAAAACTATTCCTATATACCGAAAGGATACGCAATTCCTTCGGATGCAGCATATTTCCATTACACAGCCAACAACACCATTTATGGAACTGAGGTCTTTGAAAAACCTGAGACAGCATTGCCAGTGGTTGTTGATATGTCTTCGGATATTTTTTCACGTGAGATCAATGTAGCGGATTATGATTTGATTTATGCGGGAGCACAGAAAAATATGGGTCCTGCAGGTGTTACCTTAGTTATCGTGAAAGATGATATCCTTGGTAAATCAGGCCGTGTGCTTCCATCGATGTTAGATTACCAGTTGCATATCAATGGTGGTTCAATGTACAATACGCCACCTGTATATTCTATCTTCGTTTCTATGTTGAACCTTCGCTGGTTAAAAGCAAAAGGCGGCGTTGCGGTGTTGGAGCAGGAGAATATCATTAAAGCTCGTGCTTTATACGATGAGATCGATCGCAATCCACTGTTCAAAGGTACTGCTGCTGTAGAAGATCGTTCCCGTATGAATGTTACTTTTGTGATGGATACGCCAGAATTGGAAGCTGAATTTTTGGCTTTAGCGAAAGAACGCAATCTGATTGGTATCAAAGGACACCGTTCGGTAGGTGGATTTAGAGCTTCAATTTACAATGCTTTGCCTTTAAGCAGCGTGAATGCATTAATTGATGCGATGAAAGAATTTGAGGACGCACATACTGCGTAGGCCGTATGGCTGGTTTTAAAATTCAATCGCTGACGAAAGAATAATTAATTAGATTAAGAATTATAAAAGTTAAAATATCACTTGTTCAGATCTCTTGTTGAGTTGAATAGGGATGGCGACTTTTAAAAAAGAATTATAAAGATGAGAATATTAGCGAATGACGGCATCGATCCACTAGGAAAAAAGATGTTGGAGGATGCAGGTCATAGTGTAGATACAAACCATATTCCACAAGAAGAACTTGCTGAGAAGCTGCTTGCTTATGATGCAATCACTGTACGTAGTGCGACAAAAGTACGTCAGGCATTGATCGATGGCTGCCCTAACTTGAAAGTTATCGGCCGTGGTGGAGTAGGCATGGATAATATTGACGTAGAATATGCGCGTTCAAAAGGTATTGCTGTTGTCAATACACCGGCGGCATCTTCTTTATCTGTTGCTGAATTGGTTTTTGCCCATTTGTTGAACGGTGTACGTTTCTTATACGATTCTAATAGAAAAATGCCTGTTGAAGGCAATACTAAATTTGGCGCGCTGAAAAAAGCTTATGGAGCCGGAACAGAGCTTCGTGGAAAAACCATCGGTATTGTTGGTTTTGGTCGTATCGGCCGTGAAGTTGCAAAAATCGCCATAGGGTTAGGTATGGATGTAGTTTATACAGATCTATTTGAAGGGCCTAAAGCGTTGACAATAGCGCTTTCTGGCGGTATTCAAGTTGATGTGCCTATTCAACAAGTGGAAATGGAAAACTTGTTGAAAGTTTCTGATTTCATCTCTTTACACGTTCCATTTTTGGATAAACCCGCTATCGGAGCTGCAGAGTTCCCATTATTGAAAGATGGTGTTGGCTTAGTTAATGCCTCGAGAGGTGGCGTTATTGATGAATTGGAATTAGTGAAAGCATTGGATTCGGGTAAAGTTGCATTCGCTGGTTTAGATGTATTCGATAATGAACCTACTCCACGCGAAGAGATCTTAAAACATCCAAAAATTTCATTAACGCCCCATATTGGAGCGGCAACCAATGAAGCTCAAGAAAGAATCGGCGAAGAATTGGCCGGTCTATTGATCGAAAACTTGAAGAAGTAATTCTTCCGCATAACACAAAGATATGCGGCACAAAACTTTCATGATTTTGTGCCGCATTTTTTTTAATATAGATTCATGAATTTGCCTATATTGGCACACAGTAATTTAATAATTGTAACTTCAGTATGAAAGTTTTAAAATTTGGTGGTACTTCCGTGGGAAGTGCAGCACGTATCAAAGGGTTGTTGGATATAGTAAACCCTGCTGAACGTCAGATTGTCGTATTGTCCGCAGTTGCTGGAACGACAAATGCTTTGGTAGAAATAGGTCAAGCTTACACAGCAGGTAAGAAGGACGAAGCTAAAGATTTGGTCAAGAAGCATAAGGATAAGTACGAAGACCTCATTAAAGAACTTTTCAGCACTGAACAAGGCTATAAAAATGGTAAAGAATTGATCGATTACCATTTTAACCTAATTTCCTCTTTGGCCAACGAATTATTTACATCAATCGAGGAGAAAGTGATCTTGGCGCAGGGCGAGCTGATGTCTACTGCTTTGTGGCATTTTTATTTAAATGAAATCGGCGTAAAATCCGTACTGCTTCCAGCGTTGGATTTTATGAAAATCGACGAGGACAATGAGCCGATGGTAGAGTATATCGGTGAAAAGCTTAGCAACATCCTGGCGCAAAGCCCAGAGAATACCTTATTTATCACACAAGGTTTTATTTGTAGAAACTCATTCGGCGAAATTGATAATTTGCGTCGTGGCGGTTCGGATTATACAGCATCATTGATCGGCGCTGCAATCCGCGCTGATGAGGTTCAGATTTGGACAGATATCGATGGTATGCATAATAATGATCCGCGAGTTGTCAAAGGCACATCTCCAATCGCACATTTAAGTTTTGATGAGGCTGCGGAGTTAGCCTATTTTGGAGCTAAAATTTTACATCCGCAATCGGTATTCCCTGCGCAAAAATATAATGTTCCGGTAAGATTGTTGAATACGATGGAACCAAATGCAAAAGGAACATTGATCAGTAAAGACGGCGCGCAAAAAGGTTGTATTCGTGCAATAGCAGCGAAAGACGGAATTACGGCAATCCATATCCATTCATCAAGAATGTTGCTGGCTTATGGTTTCTTACGTCGTGTTTTTGAAATTTTCGAGCGCTATAAAACACCAATTGATATGATCACCACCTCGGAGGTCGCTGTGTCGCTGACGATTGANNCCACAAATTTGGCGGATATTATCAAGGAAGTTGAGGACTTTGGTTCAGTAACTGTTGATGGTGATCAGACCATTGTCTGTGTTGTCGGCGATTTCGGATTGAATAGCCACGGTTACGCAGCACGCGTACTCGATGCTGTAAAACATTTGCCAGTACGTATGATATCTTATGGTGGTTCGGATTTTAATGTATCCATTTTATTGAATTCAGACCATAAGACTGAGGCATTACGTTCGTTGCACAATCGTTTATTTTAAGAAGTAGGTTTTTATATGATAAATACAGGTATCGCGGCGAAATTTGCAGAGAAAGAAACGCCGTTTTATTATTATGATCTGAATGTGTTAAACAAGACCTTGGAGACTGCGCATGCTGCTTCGCACAAACGAGGATTTCATGGTNNTCATGTTCACTATGCATTAAAGGCCAATTTTAATGACGCGTTATTGAAGGCGATTCAAGCGGTCGGTTTTGGTGCGGATTGTGTGAGTGGCAATGAGGTGAAGAAAGCCATTGAATGTGGATTCGATTCAAGAAAAATTACCTTCGCAGGTGTTGGTAAATCGGATAGGGAAATCAATTATGCCTTAGATCAAAATATCTTTGCTTTTAACGTTGAATCGATTCAGGAGCTCGAAGTTATTAATGAACTCGCATCAAAGAAAGGTGTAAAAGCAAATGTAGCGTTGCGGATCAATCCAAATGTGGATGCGCATACCCATCACTACATTACAACAGGACTGGATGAAAATAAGTTTGGTGTTCCAAATGCTGACTTGGAAAAATGTGCCGCTGTGCTTAAGAAATGTGAATTTATTGAGTTGGTCGGCCTTCATTTCCACGTAGGTTCTCAAATCACCGATATGACCGTATTCAAAAGTCTATGTGTGAAAGTCAATGAATGGAAAAATTGGTTTGAAGAACATGGTACTCAGATTCGCGTTCTCAATGTAGGTGGTGGACTGGGGATTGATTACAAAAATCCTGATGGCAATACCATTCCAGATTTTGAAGCCTATTTTGATATTTTTGATCGTTTCTTGGAGCGCACGCCGCAGCAGGAAGTGCACTTTGAATTGGGAAGGGCTTTAGTCGCACAATGTGGAAGTTTGGTTAGCCGTGTATTGTATGTCAAAAATGGCGTCAAGAAAAACTTCTTGGTGTTGGATGCAGGAATGACCGAATTAATGCGTCCTGCGCTATATCAAGCTTATCATAAAATTGAAAATATCAGCGTGGCGGAACCAGCTGAGTCCGTGAACTACGATGTTGTCGGGCCAATCTGTGAATCGTCAGACTGTTTCGGAAAGGAAGTACCGCTTCCGATTTCAAAACGTGGAGATTTGATTGCAATCCGTTCTGCGGGCGCTTATGGAGAAGTGATGGCATCGCGTTATAACTTAAGGGAAGAAATACGCTTTGTGTATAGCAATCAGCTATAACCCCCATTTTTAAAATATTGATGTAAAAGCCAGTCTGTTCTTCAGACTGGTTTTTTGTTTTAACAGTTTTGTCCTATTTGCAGAAACTTTTGTTTGTTATTTTCTTGATCGTCTTTCGTATACTTGTTTATGTTAATGGCGATTGAATTTCCGGTTACGATAGATTTGTTTGGAAAAACATTTCTTTTACATCCTTTTATGGAAGGATTGGGAATGTTTATTGGTATGCGCTATTATCAGTTGCTCAAATGGAAGGATCAGGAAAGTTTAGGGCATACCAATTCGCTTCTTATTGTTATTGCGGCGGGCCTAGGCGCTTTAATCGGCTCGCATGTCATCGGTAGGTGTGAGCGCCCCGCTGAATTGCTCAGCGCAACAAATAGATGGGCCTATATATGGGTCAATAATACGATTATCGGTGGTCTGGCCGGAGGTTTGGTTGCCGTGGAATGGATGAAAAAAATGATGGGTAAAAAAGAGAGTACCGGTGACAGGATGGTCTTTCCGTTAATTACCGCAATTGCCATTGGTAGGGTAGGTTGTTTTTATACGGGTGTTTNNCAGACCTATGGTTTACCAACGGTCTCCCCATGGGGAATGTATCTGGGGGATGAATATAAAAGGCATCCGGTAGCGCTGTATGAAATCGCTTTTTTAGTACTCTTGTTTATGGGGCTTCAGCTTTTTAAGCAACAATTTAAGTATCGAAATGGTGTGTTGTTTCAGCTTTTTATGCTTAGTTATTTTAGTTTTCGTTTCCTGTTGGACTTTATTAAGCCACGGGCAATTATACTTTTGGGGCTAAGTACCATACAAATTACCTGCATCGTGGTGATAATTTATTATATTTATTTATTAAAAAATGAACGTTTAATCAAAAAATAGAAATTATGTATTTGCTTGAGGGGTCATTTGGATCGGAAAGTACCGCGATGTTGGGACTTTTTCTACTTACTATAGGTGCTATTGTGATCGGGATTGCACTTTTGGTTATTATTATCGGCTCGATTATTAAAGCTGGCAATAAAGATTCAAAATTCAATGTCAATCCCTGGCTTAAAGTATTGTTGGGCGGAATTGGAGCGATGCTGGCAGGCGGACTTGTCTGTGGACTTACCTTTATGAACTAGAATTCAGAACGATGCCAGTTAGAAACTACACATACTACGATTACACCATCAGCCTATGTCCAACATGCCTTTCACGTGTTGGTGCCAAGATTATTATCGAGGATGAACAGGTATTTATGACCAAAAACTGTCCTGATCATGGTTTTTTCAAAACACTGATAGCGACTGATGTTGACTATTATAAGAACATTCGGAACTATAATAAAGCCTCGGAAACACCTTTGAAATTTGACAATGAAGTACATTACGGCTGTCCTTACGATTGTGGCCTATGTGTCGATCACGAGCAGCATAGCTGTCTGTCGATTGTTGAGGTGACCGATCGCTGCAATTTGACTTGTCCCACCTGTTACGCGATGTCGTCGCCCCATTATGGACGGCATCGATCGCTGGAAGAAATTGAACAAATGTTGGATAAAATTGTGGCGAGTGAAGGTGAACCGGACGTGGTGCAGATTAGCGGTGGGGAACCAACCATTCACCCTGATTTTTTTAAGATTTTAGATATCGCAAAAACGAAACCCATCAAGCATCTGATGCTCAATACGAATGGTATCCGAATTGCCAATGATCCTGGTTTTGCTGAGCAACTTGCGACCTATGCGCCTGAATTTGAAATCTATCTCCAGTTCGATTCCTTTCGCCCATCGGTGCTTGAGAAATTTCGGGGAAAAGATCTCACGGATGTCCGAAAAAAGGCCATTGACAAATTAAATGCCCTCAATCTAAGTACAACCTTGGTTGTCGTTCTCGAAAAAGGAACCAACGATGATGAAATAGGGGAAATATTGGACTACGCCTTACAACAGCGATGTGTACGGGGGGTAACCTTCCAACCTGTGGAAATTGCCGGGCGAAATGCGACCGATGCCCAGCAGCATAAAATGACACTGACCGAGGTGCGTCAGGAAATTCTGAACCAATATCCGCTGCTGGATCCCCATGATATTATTCCGGTACCCTGTAATCCTGACGCCTTAGCCATGGGGTACATCTTGAAGATCGGAGATGAGCGAATTCCATTAACCCGACATATTGACCCTGCAATTCTACTAAATAACCAATCTCGAAATACCATTGTCTATGAGCAGGATAAAGGCGTTCAGATGCAATTGCTGGATATTTTTAGNNGATTATGATAACCTATTTCGCATAATCATTATGAATTTTATGGATGCGTATGATTTTGATGTTCGGGCGGTAAAGAAGTCTTGTGTTCATATCGTCAATAAGGATTTAAAATTGATTCCTTTTGAAACAATGAACTTATTTTATCGTGATGATAAAATAAAAAGGTTAGAAGAACTTAAACTGGCGGATGCTATTCGATTTTAGCGTCAGATAACTTATTTTTGTCGCAAAAATAGCTTTGGTTCTTCCTTTGTAGTATGTTTTTTCCATCGATCAGTTTGTACATTGCTGGGAAAGGAAATCAAAAAATAAAAGTATGAAATTGGGCATTGTTACGCGTTTTATTTTTGTCTTAAGTCTCCTGACTTTTCAGCAACATGTGTTTGCACAGGATTCCGTTCAGGTTAAACGGAATCTGACCAGCGATCGCACGGCAACACATGGCAGCTTCAATCGGAGGTCAGCTACGGATTCTACTCGAGTTGGTAATGATTCCTTACGGAATGATCTGAAGAAAGTTAATCTGACTTTTCTGTCTAATATTCGAACGGCCTCCATGGCTGAGTTTGTTGCGCAGCTCAATGAGAAATCAAATGGCTACACAACGACGAGTGCCGGGTCGAACAAAGACAGTATCACCGCGCTNNAAATCGATTAAGGGAAGTATCAGCAATTATTCCAATAGTTTATCCGTCACCCGAGATCAAATCAATAATCTGATCAATCGTTACAATATCAGCGCAAATAATCATAGCAGAGCATCTCAATACCTGAATGATGCCCAGCTTAAGCTGGAGGCAAAACAAGACTCCTTGGAATCGATCAGTCGGACGATTGATGAACTTATTACAAAAAATCAGCGGCATCTAAATCGTATTGACGCTGTGCACGAAACTGAAAATACGCGTAAAAAAACGGATTCAATAACAAGCAGAAGCTCTTTGTGGAAAGCCAATACGACAGCTCTTTCGAAAGATGTGATTTTAAATAATATACGAAGTAATTATAGTAATAATAAATCGATAGAAAAATATGTTCATCGAACAGACTGGGCGAGCCGGATCCTGTTGATTGTACTTGGGTTGGGTTATTGCTATTGGATTGTACGCGTTTCATATATTTTGAAACGAAATGGCGCCGAAAGTAAACTTTCCATTGATGGAATTATTGGAAAAACGGTTATCTTCCTGCTGACCTTGTTGCCATTTGTAAACTTCTTTACGCCAAGTTTCATTCTGCAGGCCTCGCAGCTGGTTATTATGCTGATCTTTATATTCTTGTTGCGGCATCGCATGAGCGGATTACAGCGTAAAATTGCCGTTATCCTCATTGTGTTCTATTTGCTGGACGTATTTGTCAATATGATCGTAAGCGATGACCTCTTTTTAAGGATTGTTTGTATTGCCTTTAATCTGATCGCGCTGGGACTGGTCAGCTACACCAAACGACGAATCAAAAATGCGGACAGTCCGGGCTATATCAGCAATTTTATTTATGTCGTTTTCGCTATCCTCAATATTACCGCAATTACCTTGAATGTAATCGGCCATGTTGAGCATTCACGAAGTTTCAGCATTGCCTGTGCCGTAGGTTTGGTTCAATCTTTTACGTTGCAGTACTTTTCGGATATGATTAAGGCTGATGTACGTAATCAATTTAAAAAAGACCGATTGACTTCGGGATTTTGGATGCGTTTCAATGAACAGCGTACCTTAGCAATTATTACCGAAATTCTCCGGATCCTCTGTGTGCTTTTGGCGATCATCGTGCTGGCTAATAACCTACAGTTTATAGAAACTTTGCTGGTTTT
>DKIT01000151.1 GCA_002454415.1 Sphingobacterium sp. UBA6711 | reverse complement strand
CAGTCAAATGTAGCAACTTCACAATATTACCGATCATTTGTTAAGGCAGGGATAAAATATTTATAATTAAACCGAAAATTAAATAATGGGTATATTACAAGATGGTCCAAATGGAGGGTTCCGAGGTAAAGTAGGTTCGGTGTACGGCTATGAACTTAACGGAAAGTGGATTTTACGCGGTGCGCGCAAAAAGAGTTCAAAACCACCAACAGCGGACCAACTGTCACATCGGAAAAAAACAAAATTAAATGGCGAGTTCTGTAAGTGGATTAAGCCAATCATAACCTTTGGTTATCAATTTGAGGCAGCAAAGGATCCAAATCGGGGCGCATTTCAGTTGGCACAAAAGCATGTATTCAATCATGCGATAGAATTGGATTCCATGGGCAAGCCGTGTATTATTTTTGAAAAACTTCGCGTATTTGTTGGCGAACTCGGGGCACCCGAAGGTGTTCAAGTTCATTTGGAAGAAGATGTACTAACGCTGTCCTGGCTGCCCAACCCCGAATATAATGATAGTGTTTTCAAGCTTAATCTAGCATTAGTTAGTCCCGATGATCCAGTAGACCTCAAAATGGCAATTGCGGATGCTGCACAAGGGGAGTGCGCAATCAAAATTTCGACGTTAAAGAATAGAAAATCTGATTATCATGTATACATCGGTTTTTGGGATACCTATCATGGTGTATTCTCGAATTCCGCCTATTGTGGGGTCATTTAATAGGATTTTTCCGGCCACTTGTGTATCTTTAACACTATGAAGAAAATACAAGCAGTGTTGTTCGATCTGGACGGTACGTTAATTGATTCGGAATATTTCTATTTTAAAAACTGGGCTCCTATCTTGAAACAAGAATTTGATCTGACGATCAACTATGAAGATTGGATTCGGGATTTCGCAGGACATACATTGGCACATAATGTCAAGCGTCTTACCGAGGACTATGGCTACAACGTGACGGAAGAACATATGTGGAAACGGACGCGTGCAGCTTATGCCGATTCCAATATGAGCGATATCGAATTGATGCCTGGAGCGAGGGAGATCTTAGCATTTTTGAAAGCGGAACAAGTTCGTATTGGGCTTGTGACCTCAAGTTATAAAAGTACAGTGGATACTGTTTTGGGCAAGCATGGGCTGTTAGGTTACTTTGAGTTTTTTGTTACCCGTGAATCTGTGGAATGTCCTAAGCCTAATCCGGAACCTTACCGTTTGGCATCGGCAAAACTGGGTTTATCAGCCGATTGCTGTGTGGCCGTGGAGGATACTTTCACAGGAAGTACGGCGGCATTAAGTGCTGGCATGAAGTTGATTGCTGTCACTAAACAGGAAGTAGAACGGGCTAGACTAACAGCTGTGGATAACATTGTGGAAAACTTATCCGAGGCAAAAGGGGTGTTGTCGCAGTGGATTTAACGGCGATAAGACAAATTAATCGTTTTAGCATTTGTATTTTTATTCGGATATCCGTAATATTACCGAATTGTAAAGGGAATTCTGATTATGAACCGTAGAACCGCAATAAAGCAATTTTTCATTATCGCAGGTGGACTGACAATTTTGTCTTCGTGCCTCAATGATGGGGGAGCGTCAATTGTATTAAATAAGCTGAAAATATCAGCTGAGGATGAAAAATTTTTAGGCGATCTTGCTGATATCCTGATTCCGAAATCGGACACACCAGGAGGAAAGGATCTAAACTTGCATCTTTTTGTCATCAAGATGGTGGATGATTGCGAGTCGCCCGAAAATCAGGCTAAATTTGTCGCTGGTTTCAACATCTTGAGAAAACAGTTGAATTTAGCAAACCGTGAGGAAACTGAAACTGCATTGGCTGGTTTAAAAGATAAAACTGATGAAAAGGTCTTTTTTGAAATCTTTAAATCGCGGGCAATTAAAGGTTNNCCGGGGCCGTACGATGGTGCGGTAAAAGTTAAGGCATAAATAGCGCATGGCAAATCTAAATATTGACAGTGAGAAAAACAGAACCTACGATGCGATCGTGATCGGTTCTGGAATTAGTGGCGGTTGGTCCGCAAAAGAGTTGTGCGAAAAGGGTTTGAAAACATTGGTTCTCGAACGTGGACGCGATGTGCAGCACATCAANNCCCAACCACCAATATGATGCCTTGGGAGTTTGAACATCGGAACGAAATGCCTTTTAAAGTAAAGGAGGAAAACCCGATTGTCAGCAAATGTTATGCTTTCCATGAGGATGCGGCGCATTTTTTTGTAAAGGATAAGGAACACCCTTATATTCAGGAGAAACCTTTCGATTGGATTAGAGGCTATCAAGTAGGAGGAAAGTCTTTATTATGGGCCAGACAGACACAACGTTGGTCGGACTTCGATTTTGAGGGGCCTGCACGCGACGGTTTTGCTGTTGATTGGCCTATTCGTTATGCTGATTTGGCGCCTTGGTATGCTTATGTTGAGAAATTTGCCGGCATTGCAGGTGACCATGATGGCCTTCCTGAACTACCCGATGGCGAGTTCCTACCAGGATATCCCTTAAATATTGTCGAAAAATATTTTAAAGAAAAGGTGCAGCAGAAATACCCGGAAAGAAAGGTGATTTCAGCTCGTTGCGCGCATCTGTCTAAGCCGAATCAAATCCATATCGAACAAGGCCGCGTACAGTGCCAAAATAGGGTGCTTTGTCAGCGTGGCTGTCCTTTTGGTGGGTATTTCAGTTCTAATGCGACAACAATTCCTTGGGCTGCGAAGACCGGGAATATGACACTACGCCCTTTTTCGGTCGTGCATTCTATTCTATATGATGAACAAAAAGGAAAAGCTGTTGGTGTTCGTGTAATTGATACAACTACAAAGGAGGAGATTGATTTTTATGCTAAATTGATATTTGTTAATGCGGCGGCAATCAATACCAATCTTATTCTTTTGAATTCTAAGTCGAACCGTTTTCCAAATGGTTTAGGGAATGATAGTGGGGTACTGGGTAAATATGTAGCGTTTCACAACTATAGTGCCCGTATCTATGCAGAATACGAGGGTTTACTGGACTTTACAGCTGAAGGACGCAATCCCGCTGGTGGTGGTTATATGCCTCGTTTTAGAAATCTCCATAAACAAGAAACCGATTTTCTACGTGGTTATGCAGCCGGTTTTGGTGCTTCACGTAGCAAGGAATCCGACCGTTCAGGCTTAGGTTTGGATCTCAAAAATAACTTGTTGAACCCTAAATTGGGTATTTGGCAAGTTGGTTCCCATATGATGGGTGAAACTATTCCGAAAGAATCGGGAATGGTCTCGCTTGATAGCAGTAAAAAAGACGACTGGGGTGTTCCATTGTTAAAAATTGCTGTTGATTATGATGAGAATGATGAAAAGATGAAAAAAGATTATATTGCTGTCATGACTGAAATGTTTACAGAGGCGGGTTTTACAAATATCCGTCCCGATACACATTGGCAAGCACCTGGCCTCGATATCCATGAGATGGGCGGAGCACGGATGGGGAATGATCCAAAAACTTCGGTACTGAATAAATGGAATCAAATGCATGCTGTAAAAAATGTTTTTGTCACAGATGGAGCATGTATGACTTCAACATCGACACAAAACCCTTCATTGACTTATATGGCATTTTCGGCTCGTTCAGTCGATTACGCGATAAAAGAGATGAAAAAAGGTAATATTTAACTTACAAGGGGAAGGTTTTGAAAAAAAACCTTCCCCCTATAAAATTAAAATGCTAACTTACGACCTATAATCAAACTTAAAACCAATAAATAACAATAACCAAGAAAGGAAAGATTAAACGTAATAGCACTTAAATAACTAAATTAGGATAACCAAAAAATTTTACAGAAAAAGCAAAAGCGATTTAGCATATTTTTATTATGCATTTTAGGGGGTAGAATGCGCTAAACAGCTGGTATTCTATTGTTTACATTTCATTTGAAAAATGAAGTATGGCGAATTATAGCCATTTTTTCAATAAGTAAATCGTTTTACTAACATCAATTAAGGGAAACTAAATTAAACTAGACGTGTAAGCATATCATGCTAAAACGTTTTTATAAACCAAATCACTATTAATATGAGCAAAGTTGACGTAAAATCGTTTGCGCAGCTTGGGAAAAAAACCAAATTATTTTTCTCATTGGCTGTCATTGCTGGTACATTTCAGCATGTCAATGCCGCTGTTGGAAATTCAACCAATTATGAAGCTAAAACTTTCGTGAAGAAAGCTAGCTCCCTTCAGCAACAAATTAAAGGAAAGGTATTAGACGCCGCTGGAAAGCCAATTTCTGGTGTCAGTATTGCCGTAAAAGGAACTTCAAAAGGCACCCAATCAGATGCCTCTGGTAATTTCTCTGTCGATGCCAAATCCGGTGACGTCTTGGTCGTCTCATCCGTGGGCTATAAAGCAAAGGAAGTAACCGTTTCGGGCGGCACCGTTTCGATTCAATTGGAAGATGAACAGAGTCAATTGGACGAGGTCGTTGTTGTCGGTTATGGTACCATGCGTAAATCGGATGTAACCGGTTCTATTGCAATGGTTAAAGGAGCTGATTTGATCAAAGATCAAAGTTTCAGCGCGCTGGATGCCCTAAGAGGAAAAGCGTCAGGTGTCAATATCTTTTCTAACTCCAGCCAACCCGGCGCTAATGCGAATCGAGTTGTTATTCGAGGCGTTGCGACGATCAATTCTTCCTCCAACCCATTATATGTAGTAGATGGAGTCGTTATGGAAGATTTTAATTTACTGAATCCGAATGATATAGAAAACATTGAGGTCTTAAAAGATGCTTCTTCTGCGGCTATATATGGGGCTCGGGGTGCAAATGGCGTTATCTTGGTTACCACAAAACGTGGAAACAAAGATGGATCTAGAACGATTAGTTACCAGGGGTCAGCCGGCGTGAGTTCAGCCCAGCGGTACATGGATTTGCTCAATGCCCAGGAGTGGGTAGATGCCTTTATGATTGGATTAGAAAATGAAAATAAGTACCAAGGAAAATCTTGGTCCTTAGACAAGAAAACCTGGTTTAATGATGCGAACTATTTTGATGCTAGTGGCAATCCGCTGTATGATACAGATTGGCAACGCGAGGCGACACGTACGGCTATATCCCATAATCATCAGCTGAATGTGCAACAGGGCGATGAAAAATCTTCCGTGGGTGCTTTTTTGAATTATACGGATCAACAGGGAATCATGAACAATACCTGGAATAAACGGATAAATGCAAAAATGGCTTATGATGCAAAGCCAACAACTTGGCTCTCTACAGCGATTAATTTAACCGTTAATCATACCTGGGGACGATATACACCTGAAGATGGTGGTGGACAAGAGGCCCGCCGTACGATGATCGAGATGATTCCTTGGTATCCGGTTTATGATAGTAATGGTCTCTACACGAATTCAGCTTCATCTACCGTAGCTGAACAGCTGAGTTTTGAAGGGATGGCAAATCCCGTTTCCATTCTCGATTTGCAAAAACGCTTGCGTTATAATACGCAGATTTTTGGAAATGCGGCACTGACATTTCATCTGGCTGATGGATTGGATCTGAAGACACAATTGGGGATTGATCACCATAGAAAAGATTATAAAGGATATTCTTCAAAACTATTAAATAATATTTCTAGACCAAATGGATGGGCAGAACGTACTCATACAAATACCTTGTATTGGCAGGAAGAGACGTATTTAACGTATAATAAGCAATTCGATAAACACCGTATCAATGCGATGGGAGGTTTATCTTGGCAAAAGAAGACGTATGACTATGATAAAATGCGGACGGAAGGCCTCCCAGATGATTTCTACGAATATAATAGAATGAATTTAGGTGTTACGCCAGCTACACCCGAATCTTTTTACAATAATTGGGCGATGAATTCGTACTTCTTAAGAGCAGCTTATTCTTACGATAATCGTTATTCTGCGACAGTAACCAGTCGTTATGATGGTTCGTCCAAATTTGGTAAGAACAATAAATATGCATTTTTCCCGTCATTAGGACTCGCTTGGAATGTTTCAAATGAGGAGTTTTTAAAGGGTAACCAGACCATTAGTAACCTGAAATTGCATACCAGCTATGGATTGACCGGTAACTCTGAAATCGATCCATATAGGTCTTTGGCAATCGTAGATGCGGGTACAATTTTATTGAATAATACGCGGGCACCCTGGTCTTATGTCAGCACGATTGAAAATGAAGATCTAAAGTGGGAAAAAACAGCCCAATTTGATATTGGGGTGGAATTGGGCTTACTTCAAAATCGCCTAAATTTCGATGTTTCTTATTATCGCCGAAAAACAACAGACCTACTGTTGGAAACTCCGCTACCAAGAGCGACTGGATTTAAATCAGTGATGAAAAATATCGGATCCGTTCAAAATCAAGGCTTGGATATGATGATTACAGGTACGATTGTCACGAACGAAAATTTTGAATGGAAAGCATCGTTGAACGCCAACTATAACAAAAATAAAGTATTGAAATTGGGTGAGAACAATGCGGATATTCTAAAGAACGATTGGGTCGGGGGGGCAAATAGCGTTATCCGTGTTGGCGAAAACTTAAATAGTTTTTACGGCTATAGAAGATTAGGCGTCTATACCCAGGCAGACGTAGATGCTGGGAATGCAACAGTAAGCCAAATCGGACGTGCAAAGAGAACGAGAGAGAAAGAGATAATCGGTAAGGGGCTGCCTGATTGGACAGGAAGTTTTGTGAATAACTTGCGCTACAAAAATTTTGATTTCACATTAGATCTACAATTTGTTAAAGGAGTAGATGTGATGCAACAGTTCTTCCATTCAACTTACGACCGTTTTGGTATTACTAATGGTCTGAAGGAAATATTAACTGATGCATATAATGGATCAAATCCGAATACGATGCAACAAGCGATTTATTTGACCAATGGTGGACATGCAGGTCAGGACACTAATGTGGACGATTCCTGGGTTGCGGACGGTTCTTATGTACGTGTCAATTTGATACAACTGGGCTATACGTTTAATTCAGATGCACTAAAACGAATAGGATTGTCCAGATTACGTATCTACGCCAATGCAAATAATCCATTTTTATTTACATCAAAAGATTTTAAAGGTTATGATCCAGAAAGTACTTCGCAGTATGATCCAGAAATGACTTCTCAATTTACTGCACAAGGGAATGGAAAATTTGGTCAAAACATGACCTTTTTCTCCTATCCGAGAGCGAAAACATTCTCTTTGGGTGTTAATGTTACATTTTAATGCATAGAATTTAAAAAGATGAAGACTAAATTATTTCTGTTGTTATTGGCCGGAATGGCGTTAACAACATCCTGTAATAAATTTTTAGAAGAAAATCCCAGCTCGAACCTTTCATTAATAAGTTATTATGAGAATGAAGGACAGGCCGAAGCGACTGTAAATGCACTTTACCGTCGGGGTTCACCATTACGTTATTCTACAACAGGTTCCTATCTAGGTTCTACGGCTTCCATTAACACCATTTTGACGGGTTATTTTACGAATAGTTATGAAGGGCAGGAGCGTGTAACCTTGTTTGCCCGTGAATTGACCCGGCAGCAAAATGCTAACGTGATATCTCCAACCATGAATACGATCTGGGATGAGGCTTATGAGGCCATCAATATTGCCAATGCTGGTGTGAAATATATTCCACAAATAAATATGGTCAATGAGACTAAGAAAAATACTTTATTGGCGGAGGCGAAATTCTTTAGAGCCTACAACTACTTTTATCTTGTCAAAACATTTGGAGCACTCCCCCTGTATACACTACCAAATGAGAAACTTACTGACCCACTTTATCTAGAGCGTACCGATGCTGCGAAAATCTATGAATTGATTGAAGCGGACTTGAAAAGTGCCGTAGAAATATTACCAGCCAAAAAATTTGCGGAGAATGGTCATCGCATTACAAAATATGTAGCAGCAATGCTTTTGGCAGATGTTTATTTGCAGCAAGGTAAATTTGCCGATGCAGCAACTAATGCGAAAATTGTGATTAATTCACCGCATAAGATGACGCAGAATATCGACTTTGAGCAAAGTAGCGCATACAACTTGCTGCGTAAGACTGATGATTTGGATGAGGTCATTTATGCGCAGGAATTTGATGACCTTGTTGCTAATAGCGGAGCAAGAACTGCCACCGCTTTTAGTTCGTCAGCAGTTTCTGTATTTACCACTTATTCGATATTTGAACGTGTTTTTGGTCCTACCAAACAATTTTTGAATGTATATGATAAAGATGATTTGAGGATCAAGCCTAATCAGTTCTACCACTGGTCGTATACGAATCCGGTTAACGGCAAAAAATGGACATCGGAGGATGCCGGAATATGGTATTATGTGGATGAGCAGGCCTTGCTAACAACAGGCCGAGGAACTAAAGACTGGAATTTTTATCGTTATCCAGAGGCGTTGTTAACAGCCGCCGAGAGTATCGCCAAATCGACAGGAGTGAGTGCTGAAGCGGCTGGTTATTTAGCCCAGGTTAAAGCACGTGCGAATACTGCTGGTAAAACAGTGGCGCAGTTTACTTCTGAATTACAGGTATTGTCCGCAGACGACTTTGTGAAAGAATGTTGGAAAGAGCGTTTACGTGAGTTCCCATTGGAGTTCAAAATGTGGGACGATATTCTAAGAACTAAAATGTTTCCAGTGATTTCTACAACAGAGGCTGGTAAAGTTGATTTCGTTCCACTAATCGGCGCGAAAAACGGATCCGGTGCTACATTTAAAGAAACAGATTTATTGTGGCCAATTTCTCCGGATGAGATTCAACGAAATAATAAATTGACTCAGAATCCAGGATATCAATAGATCATCTGATAATCTATATGGCTATCAGTTTGAGGCCTCAGAAGCATAACTTCTGAGGCTTTCCTTGTTTAATACTATTGCAAACAAGGATACAAAGGCGCAGTTTGCTGTGGTACACAGTTGGACAGGCATATGTTATCTGATCGATAAAAAGTTGTACAGAAAGTTATAAATACCAAGGATGATGAAGCTGCGTGGAATACGGCTGTGGAATGAACTTGGTTGCTGGGTGTTCCACTTGATGTTGCATGGCGTAGACAAGCTATTATGGGATTTCGACAATAATCTCTTGCTTAAAAACAAAAAGCCCCTAAGAAAAAACTCATCTTAGGGGCTTTAGTTGGACTATATCGTCCGTATTATATATCTACGACTGCATCCATTTTGAAGTCATCATCTTTTAGATGGACAATCTCAGTTGCTTTTTCGTAGTTTGTTGATTTCTTGGAGAAGAAGTCATGCTGTGTCGTTTCTGTATTCAAGCCATTCAAAACGATTGGATTGACTTGTTTTACTTCGAAGATTGGATCAAAGCCTAAGTTCATTAATGCTTTATTTGCGTTATAACGAACATATTCTTTCACCTCGGCAGTTAATCCTACTTCGGTATAGATCTCTTCTGTATATTTCAATTCATTTTCATACAGGTTGTAAAGTAATGCCAAGAAGCGCGCTTTAACCTGATCCTGATTTTTTAATTTTTTGAATTGATCTTGAGCGATCAATCCGACGAAAACACCATGGATGGATTCATCCGCGATGATTTTTTTAATGATATCGGCTGATGCGACCATTTCGCCTTGACCACATAACCAAAGGGGCAGGAAGAATCCCGAATAGAATAGGAATGATTCCAATAATACAGAAGCAGCCATTGCCATATAGATCTNNAGCTTCATCTGAAGCATCTTCTTTGTCTATAGCACGATAATAACCGTCGATTGTTTGTGCTTTGTATTGTAGGTATTTATTTTGCTGAACCCATTCGAAAATGTCGTTGATTTCAGCGGTTGTAGAAACTGTTGTAAAAATAGTGGAATACGATTTTGCGTGGATAGCTTCCATCATACACATATAGGACAATACAGCTTTATTTTGTAAAGTGTCGATATGATCGATGATTTTAGGCATACCTGTATGGCTCTGAAGGGTATCCAATAAGGTCAAGCCACCTAGCGCTTTTTTATACGCATCTTTCATTTCTGGACTGATACGTTTCCAACTATCAATATCTTTTGACGGGATGTATTCTGTGTCGATCCAGAATTGACGGATATTTTGTTCCCAGAACATCAATACATAATCGTTCTCGGGGGTATTCCAGTTGACGGCTTTATATGTTTTACTCATTTTTAGTTTAAAGTATTAGGCATTTATTATCATGTATTTAGATGGTCGCTTTTTAGATAAGCCAAAAGCCGCCAATGGCGTAGGCAACTTTTGACTTTCTCCCATTATATATCCAAATACTAAAATCGCAAAATTAAGCTGAACAAGAGACACATTCGTCGATGGTCGATTTTCTTGTCCGTGTATAATAAAGGGATTTTAACCCTAGTTTATGTGCATAGATATAATATCTAGACAAATCTCTTGTCGAATCTTTTGAGTTGGTATGCAGTATCGTGGACACACCTTGATCGATATGACGTTGAATGACTGAAATCAGTTTCAATACTTTGAATTGATCCATATCATAAGCCGATTTGAAATAGAAATAATTATCGTTTGTCAAATATGGCATAGGATAGTAAGTTGTACTATCACCATACTCACGTACTTCAATGATATCTACAATTGGCATCACCGATGCTGTCGCATTCATGATATACGAAGTAGACTGATTTGGAGCGATCGCCAAACGGTAAGCATGGTAAATACCATGTTCTTTGATTTTTGCTTTTAGCTCTAACCAATCTTCCACTGTTGGAATATGTATACCTTCGAATAGTTCTGTCACCTTCGCTGTTTTAGGAATGTAATCGCGGTTGATATAATTGTTGAAATAACTGCCATCAGCATAGGCTGATTTTTCAAATCCAACAAATGTTTTACCCCGTTCTTTGGCAATTTCCATCGATGCTTCCAATGAATAATAATTCATCATCATAAAGAAAGTATTGGCAAAATCCAATGCTTCGTTAGATTCGTACATGATGAAGCTTTTTGCAAGGTAACCGTGTAGGTTCATTGCGCCAAGTCCTACAGAATGCAATTCGCGGTTTGCTTTTGCAATGGATGGAACCATGTCGATGTTGGTCACGTCTGTAACGACAGTCAAAGCACGCATAGCCGTTTTTACGGTTTCTTTGATACGTTTATTGTCCATCACTGTGGCAATGTTCAACGAACCGAGGTTACATGAAATTCCGTAACGAATGGTGTCTTGTTTGCCATAGATCTCAATATCCGATACCTGTGATACCTGCATGATTTCAGTACACAGGTTAGAGAATTTCACCTGACCGATTTCATTCAACGCATGGACACGGTTGGTGTTCTCTTTGAAGAAAATATAAGGATATCCTGATTCTTTTTGTGTTTGTGCAATTTTCACTAAAAGATGACGGGCATTGATTTTTTTCTTTTTCACGTTTGGATTCGTGATCAATTCATCGTACATCTTGTCCATATCCATCTCATCCAAGAATTGTCCATACTCTTGCATCACGGTATGTGGGTAGATCAAATAGCAAGGTTCATCTTTTTCTGCTAATTCCATAAATTTATCAGGAACGATGATACCGATCGACAATGATTTGATCCGTACTTTCTCGTCAACGTTGATTTTTTTACAATCTAAAAATTCTTCGATGTCGGAGTGGAAAATATTGAGGTATACTGCCCCAGCACCTGGGCGTTGACCCAATTGATTCGCGTACGAAAAAGTATCTTCCATAATTTTCATAATTGGAAGTACACCACCCGCGCGACCTTCCACGCCTTTGATAGCCTCGCCGCGAGCACGGATTTTGGAAATATTGAAGGATACACCACCTCCGATAGAAGATAACTTCATCGCGGAATCAACAGCGTAACCAATACCATTTAAGTTGTCACCGATTTCATCCAAGAAACAAGATACCAATTCACCCGAGCGTTTCTTTCCTGCATTCAAGAATGTAGGCGTCGCGGGTTGGTATTCTTGGTTGATCATGATTTCTGCGTATTCAATTGCTTTTTGAACACCTTCTTCTCTCGCTAAGAATAAGGAAACAGCAACGACACGGTCTTCATAGCGTTCCAGGAACTTTTCACCAGAATCATCACGTAAAGCGTAGCTCTGGAAAAATTTAAAGGCTGCCATAAAGGATTCGAAACGGAATTTCTTCGCGTATACATAGTTGAATACCTCTTCCATTTCTTCAAATGTAAACCATTGGTAAAAGTCAATGTAATAGTTGTTTTCTACCAAATAGTCGATTTTTTCTTTTAATGTATAAAAGAACACCGTGTTCTTGTTTACATATTCCAAGAAATATGCACGAACCGCTTCCTTATCTTTATGTAAGCTGAATTCGTCATCATGCTTAATCATGATTTCATTATTAAGCAATATCCAGTTTTTTGCTACTTCGTTTGCTACCATCGCAAAAGTTCTTTAAGATGTCAATAAATTGATTAATATCCTCCATTGTTCCGGACAGTTCAAATTTGAACGCCAGTGGAATGTCGAAATCCTGTGAAATGCGATCGGCTGCTAGACCAAAATTCGGCCCCCAGTTGCGGTTGCCACTGGAAGTAACAGAATAGATATTTTTAGCTTCGCGTTTCATGAATTCTTGTGTGTTTTCGGGAACCTGCCCAAAATTCGTCGTAAAAGTGACCAAATGACCAGGATTTTCTACTGTTAAATCAGTCGTAATTTTATGGATCTGCCAGCCTGTTATCTGCGCTACTTTATCCATAAATCGCTGAACGTTACCCGTTTTGGAATCATAATAAATGTGTATCATGTCGCTGTTTGGTTTTTATGATACGCTGAATTTATTAAAGCGCAATGGCAGCCAATTCTTCTGGTTTAAAGCCAATGATACGGTGTTGAATTTCTTCATTTTCCAACACAATTACCGTAGGAACTGTGCGGATTTTGAATTTTGCGGCCAAGTCTGGTTCATCAAAAGGATTAACCGTTTCATATTGGATACCTTTTTGATCCAAATAAGCCGATACTTGTGCACAAGGAGCACAATCGTTTTTCTCAAATTTGATAATTCTTGCCATGTTTACTTGTTTATTTTTTTATTCCAATCTTTATAGAAAATCTCATACGGGCTTCATGTATCAATTTTAAATCGGGGAGCCAGCATATGGATAGACTAGCTATTTAAACAGACAATTCATTAAACAGAATGGTCTTCATTCGATACTTAAAAACTTCGTAGAGTTGCCAATTCTTTCATTAGCCTAACAAATATCTTATATTTTCTTTCGATGCGGTAGTTTGACTTTTCCACATTTTGGGCAAAAGTTTGTCAGAGAATGCGTTTGCTGATGATTCGTGTTTGTAAGTTGTTGATTTTGTGTTATATATTAATGTGGATAACTTTAAATAATGAATTTTTACCCCTGTTTTACAAATGATTTAAGTTTAATTTTTGTGTCATAAAAAAGCTACAATAGTTGCTTTTTTTATAAAAATTTATTATCTTTTTTTGCCTTAAATTGCAAAATAAATCTATGAAGAAACTTTTCTATGGTTTCTTGTTGCTTTTGTCGCTGAAGACACATGCACAAGAAAGTATTACCTTTCAAAAACCCTCCTCGGAAATTTTAGCCTTAGCAGACTATATCCGCCCGCCTCAGATAAAAATTTCAAGCGATAAAAATTGGATGCTGTTTACGTATCGCCCCACCTATAAAAGTTTGACCGAATTGGGGCAGGCGGAGATGAAGCTGGCGGGATTGCGCATTAATCCACATACCAATATGGAAAGTTCAACGATTTTTTTTGATAAAATCGCATTGAAAAAAATAAGCGAAAATACGGAGTATACCAATTTTGAAGGTATGCCAGAAAAAGCTGCGCTATCCAACTTTGTGTTTTCTCCAGACAATAAGAAATTAGCGTTTAGCAATACAAATAATTCTGGAACAGCACTGTTTGTTGTGGATCTGTCGACACGTAAGGTTAAACAATTGACCCCTTATAACTTGAATGGAACATTGACTGCACCTTTTCAATGGTTGAAAAATTCTATAAGTCTATTAATTACTAGCTTACCAAAGGATAAGGCTGAACTATTGGATCCTTCCAAAGATCTACCAACAGGGCCTGTTGTTTCAACAAGTGATGGAAAGGTGTCTCAATTGAGAACTTATCAGGACTTGCTAAAAAATCCACAGGATGAGGCGAATTTTGAAACATTGATGCAATCTAATCTAGCGCTCGTGGACCTCGAAGGTAAGATTTCGTCGTTTAAAGATAAAGCCATTTATACGGGCATTAGTTTTTCTCCCGATGGTGAATATGTGATGGTCACGACGATCACAAAACCGTATTCATATGTGGTACCGGTCTCGTATTTTCCCCAAAAGGTTCGTGTTTATGACCGCTCAGGTAAGGAGATTGCAGTGGTAAACGAGGTTCCGTTAACTGAAGTAATGCCGAAAGGATTTTCGTCGACACGATCGGGTAAACGGGGATGGCATTGGCGTAGTGATCAACCTGCGACATTGGCCTATGTGGAAGCTTTGGATGGTGGTGATGCAAATAAGCCCGCGGAATTTCGTGATGCCTTATATACTCTGTCCTATCCTTATACGGGTGCGGGCAAACTTATTTTTAAAACGAAAGACCGTTATGCAGGTGTGACATGGGGTAATGATAAGTATGCTTTGGTCAATTCGCAATGGTATGATACAAGAAATAAAAAGACTTTTGTAGTGAATCCTTCTACCGGAGAATCCAAACTGTTGCATGATCGGAACAGTCAGGATGTGTATAATGATCCGGGAGACGTGTATATGGAAAAAAATAGCTTGGGCACGTATTCAATGTATGTGGATAAGGATAAAGCGTTGTTTGTGGGTAAGGGATTTACTAAAAATGGTGAATTCCCTTTTGTGGATGAGCTCGATCTGCGTTCATTGAAGAAGAAACGTATTTACACGGCACCAGCATCGGAACTGCAGGAACGGATCACGCAAATCGTGAACCCTAAAACGAGTGATTTGCTTATTTCGCTTCAATCCGCGTCGGTTTATCCGAATTATTTTATGAAAAATATGAAGTCTGGGAAACAGATTACATTAACTGCTTTGGAGAACCCTTTTAAATCTTTGGAAAAGGTACATAAGGAGATTCTAAACTACAAGCGCAAGGATGGGGTCGAACTTTCCGGTACATTATATTTACCTGCCGGTTATGATTTTACCAAGAAAGATAAGTTACCATTGCTGATGTGGGCTTATCCACGGGAGTATAAGGATAAAAATACCGCAGGACAAAGTACGGCCAATCCGAAGGAGTTTACCTTCCCAAGTTATGGCTCCTTTATATACTGGGTCTCTAAGGGGTATGCAGTACTGGATAATGCCGCTTTCCCAATTGTTGGAGAGGGGAAAAAAGAACCGAATGATACCTTTATTGAGCAGCTTGTATCGAATGCCGAAGCAGCAATCGATGCAGTAGACCAGCTAGGTTATATCGACCGAAAAAAAGTTGCTGTGGGTGGACATTCCTATGGGGCTTTTATGACAGCACATTTATTGTCCAATTCGAAATTGTTTGCGGCAGGAATAGCACGATCGGGGGCATACAATCGGACCTTAACACCATTTGGGTTTCAGAGCGAGCAGCGTAATTTCTGGGACGATCCGGCATTGTATATGACCATGTCACCTTTTGTAAGTGCTGACCGCATGAAAACCCCGCTGTTGCTGATCCACGGCGGAGCTGATAATAATCCCGGAACATTCACCCTGCAGACGGAACGTTATTTTCAGGCTTTGAAAAACTTGGGTGCTCCGGTACGGATGGTGATTTTACCACGTGAAGCACATGGGTACGTTGCCAAAGAAAATATCTTTCATTTACTCTGGGAACAGGATCAGTTTTTAGAAAAGTATTTAAAAACTGACTCTCAAACTAATCGGAACCAATAGCATTACAGCGTAAATACTTAAATAGAAAGAGGNNCCTCTTTCTATTTAAGTATTTATTTTCTTGAGGCCTATTTTTATCATTAAAGATCGCAATCGTTCGGTTTATAAAAATTGTTCAGATTCATGGAATTCAATGAACTCGTTTCACTCGGTTATTGGTCAGAATACACCTCGTATCTACGTTTATAGTCTCTATGCTTGCAAGATGATAAACGTTTTGTAGCTATTTGCTCGCCTTAACCATAAATGGAACGACATACTGTCCCCATTCTAAAGAGACGGTGCCTTGCGGAGTCGCATTGATCTTAAATTGTTCCTGTGACGTGCTTGCGGTAGCATTACTGACAGAAACACGTAGGGCATCTTCCTTGGCATCATATTTCGTTCCCCACTGATTCCATACTTTATTGAACATGATCGTTGTTTCATGTTCTCCTGGGATGCTGTAAAGACCATATTTTCCAGCGGCTAATTTCTTTCCTTCAACCAATACGTCCTTATTGAATTCGATGGTGGTCGCCTCATTTGCTCCAGTACGCCATACAATGCCGACAGGGGCAATATCAACACCAAGCTGACGGCCTTTCAATGAAGGTCGGCTATAATTGATATCGATTGTGACACCGTCAGTTGTGGTTACCTTGGTATTGTCTGGGGGACTTGGACGTTTGCTTTTGTCGGTCTGCGCAAAGGTAAGTTGGCCTATTAAGGTCAAAATTGTTAAAATTAGTACTCTCATTTTCGTGTATTTTTGATTAAACAATTAAATATAAGATTTTTAGGTGATGGAATTGTTAGTTTTTTTTGAATATTTGGGAATGGCAATTGTGTTCTTATAAACAGAAAAAGCCCGTGATTTGTGCACGGGCTTTTTTCTGTTTATACGCTTTTACTTATACAAGGTATTCAAACAGCGTTTGATCTTTGTTGATTTCAATGACATCAAACTTATATTCTTTCATGCGTTCGATCAGTGTCTCGTAATCCTCAGGTTTGTTGAGCTCGATACCGACTAGCGCTGGACCTCTTTCGCGTTCTGTTTTTTTGATAAACTCAAAACGGGTAATATCATCCTTGGGTCCCAATACTTCAGAAACAAAGAGTTTTAATGCTCCAGGGCGTTGTGGGAAACGAACG
The DNA here is from genome assembly GCA_002454415.1 of Sphingobacterium sp. UBA6711. Taxonomy (GTDB): domain Bacteria; phylum Bacteroidota; class Bacteroidia; order Sphingobacteriales; family Sphingobacteriaceae; genus Sphingobacterium. Next base: position 15,673 of record DKIT01000151.1, on the reverse strand, counting down.
ATAAAATAATGTTTGTACCCTTCGTAAAGTAGAGACAATTCTTTGATTTCACTCATGCGGTCGATATCGTTGTTTCCACCGGATATGATGCAGACGACTTTCTTACCTTTAATTTCATCTTTGTGAAATTCAAGAGCAGCTACGGATAAAGCACCCGCGGGCTCAACGACAATTGCATCCTTATTGTACAGCTCTAGGATACAGGTACAGATCTTTCCTTCAGGAATCGAGCGTGTATCATCCAACAATTGTTTGGCAATTTCAAAGGTCGTTGCACCGATTTTTTTAACGGCGGCCCCATCAACAAATTTGTTGATATGCTCCAGCTCGATTGGTGCGCCATGTGTCAACGCCGCTTGCATGGAGGGAGCCCCTTCGGGTTCAACACCATAACATTTGATCGCTTTGTTTTTGCTTTTTAGGTAATAGCTCGCTCCCGCGGCAAGTCCACCACCACCTATTGGGATAAATATGGCATCCATATCGGGAAGATCTTGTAAAGCTTCAACGGCTACAGTACCTTGTCCTTCAACAACTTTGAGATCATCAAATGGTGGGATAAAAGTCATACCGTGCTCTTCTGTGTAAGCTAAGGCCGCTTTTTGACAGTCATCAAAGGTATCACCGGTCAAGATGATTTCGACGTTACCGTTGCCCCACATCTCTGTTTGTGAAATCTTTTGGCGTGGTGTAGGACCGGGCATAAATATCACGCCTTTGATGTCGAGCTTATTGCAAGAGAAAGCAACGCCCTGGGCGTGGTTACCTGCACTTGCGCATACAACACCGCGTTGTCTCTCTTCTTCTGTCAACGAAATAATTTTATTATAAGCACCGCGCAATTTGTACGAACGTACGACTTGCAGATCTTCTCTTTTGAGATAGACTTCGGCGCCATATTTTTCAGATAGATGCCGATTATATTGAAGCGGTGTTCTGTTGACCACAGACTTGATGCGGTCAAGCGTAGCTTCTGAATTGATGTTTAAGGTTGATAGATTCATTGTTAGATGATTGCCTAGTTAAGGTAGCAAATAAAACGCAGATATTCGTTGTTATATGAGAGATTCTACCTATACAGTGTTTAATTTGAATTGATTTTGAATGGAAGATCGTTTGAACGCGTGATAAAATAATAATCAGCTACGTGTCATTTGGATCCTTTTTAAAAAAATGTGTTTATGATAAAAAAAGGCTGCATCTGCAGCCTTCCTTTTTTTATATTTTTTCTTGGATGAGGCTTTTTAGGTCATCATCACAAATATTTTTCTTTTCGTCGGCCAAAACCAAGAAGCGTTGATAGCAATCAGCTAAATCATCTTTTTCAAGATGGAAGCCTAAACGCTCCAAATGATGCTTAAGCGCATGTCTTCCCGAACGGGCCGTTAAGATAATATCGGCTTCAACGAGACCAACATCTTCTGGTCTGATGATCTCATAGTTCTCACGGTGTTTTAAGAAGCCATCTTGGTGTATACCTGAGCTATGCGCAAACGCATTGCGACCTACGATTGCTTTATTCGGCTGCACAGGCATGTTCATCATGTCACTTACCTTGCGGGATAAGTACGTAAACATGCGGCTATCGATATTTGATGTTAAACTTCCAAATGCTTGGTTGTGCACTTTAAGGATCATGGCTACTTCTTCAAGGGACGTGTTTCCTGCACGTTCACCGATACCGTTGATGGTACATTCTACTTGACGGGCACCATTTTGTATCGCAGCAATAGAATTTGCAGTTGCAAGTCCCAAGTCATTATGGCAATGTGCTGAAATAATGGCCTGATCGATATTGCGTACATTTTCCTTGAGGTATTTGATTTTTGAACCATATTGATCTGGTAAACAATAACCATTTGTATCAGGGATGTTGACTACGGTAGCGCCGGCAGCAATCACCGATTCAACCATCTTAGCTAGAAATTCCAGGTCTGCGCGACCGGCATCTTCTGCGTAAAACTCCACATCTTCCACATAGGATTTGGCATGTTTTACAGCCGCAACGGCACGTTCTAAAATTTCTTCTCTTGTGCTGTTGAATTTATATTTGATATGCATGTCCGAAGAACCAATACCGGTATGGATGCGTGGGCGTTTGGCATATTTTAATGCCTCGGCAGCTACGTCAATATCGTTTTGGTTGGCACGGGTCAATGCACATATAATGACATCGTTTACCGCTTTAGATAATTCTACCACCGATTGAAAATCACCAGGGCTAGACACTGGGAAACCGGCTTCGATAATATCCACCCCTAGTTTTTCCAGGTCTTTAGCGATCTCAATTTTCTCTGGAGTAGTTAATTGGCAGCCTGGTACCTGTTCGCCATCACGTAAGGTGGTGTCGAAAATGTAAAGATGATTAGGATCGTGTAACATAATTTCTTAATTCAAAAGATTTACAAATTAAAAAGGGTATACTATTTAATAAACTCCAATACTTTTTCACCCATTTCCTGAGTTCCTAAGATTTTTGAAGCTTCTGTGCTGCTGTTGGCAATATCACCAGTTCTCCAACCAGCTTTTAATGTTTCAGCAACAGCGTTGGTAACAGCTTTAGCTTCCTCCTGTAGACCAAAGCTAATATCAAGCATCAAGGCTGCAGATAAAATAGAAGCCAGTGGATTTGCTTTATTTTGACCAGCGATATCGTGTGCAGAGCCGTGAATAGGTTCGAAGAAGCCTGTGCCATCACCTACGGAAGCAGAAGCCAACATACCCATTGAGCCTGCGATCTGTGATGCTTCGTCTGTCAAGATATCACCAAAAAGATTGGCTGTCAATACCACATCGAATTTTTTCGGATTTTTCACCAATTGCATGGCCGCATTATCGATAAACATGTGCTCAGTTTCAACATCCGGATATTCTTTTGCGATTTCTTGTACCACTTCTCTCCAAAGGCGGGATGTTTCCAATACATTGGCTTTATCAACAGAGCATAGCCTTTTGTTACGTGTACGTGCTGCATCATAAGCTTTACGTGCGATACGTTCAACTTCGTAACGGTGGTAGTTCATCAAATCTGAAGCGAAAGTATTGTCTTCGTTGCGGTTTTTCTCACCAAAATAGACGTCTCCGGTCAGTTCGCGGAAGAAAAGAATATCTGTTCCTTGAAGAATTTCAGGCTTTAAACTTGAAGCATCCAATAACTCATCGAATAAAAGGATTGGACGAAGATTTGCGTAAAGACCTAGTTCCTTACGGATTTTCAACAAGCCTTGTTCAGGTCTTACTTTAGCAGAAGGATCATTATCATACTTGATATGGCCAATGGCGCCGAAAAGGATCGCATCAGAAGCTTTTGCTTTCGCTAATGTTTCATCAGGAAGAGGGTTGCCCGTAGCCTCAATTGCAGTATGGCCCATGATAGCTTCATCAAAGCTGAATTCATGACCATAATTTTCACCGATTTTTTCTAAAACTTTTTTACCCCAAGTTGTTACTTCTTGGCCGATGCCGTCTCCAGGTATGATTAAAATATTTTTCTTCATTGTATTTTTAGTATTGAGCTATCAGAGATAGGTATATGGAAACTTTGGAAGATAGGCCTAAGACCTATTGAATTGTCTTTATTTTTGACTTTTGATTTCCAATGTTTTGCCGATATCTTGATGCTCTTTTAATTTTTTTGTTCTTATTTTCAAATTAATTGAAGTTTTCCACATTTTTTATGTTGATAAAGCCTCTTTTTTGTGGATAACTTCGGATACAGCCTTTACTTCTCCCTTTTCCAACACGATTTTATTGTCAATACAAGTTGGTAGTTGGGTTTGGAAGTGTCCTACATATATGAGGGTTTGGCCGCTTTTACTGAGGTCATCAATGACGTCATTGAAATACTGGGTTTGCTCTTTGTCCAGCCCTTGACAGGGTTCGTCCAAAATCAGCAACTCAGGATGTTTCACAATCGTGCGAGCCAATAGAACCAAACGTTGCTGGCCTAAAGGTAATGATCCCAATGTTTTGTGTTTGACTTCTTTGAGGTCAAAAAAATGGAGAATTTGTTCGAGCTTTTGCTGTTGTTCAAATCCTAATCGTTGGTAGAGGCTCATGGAATCAAAAAATCCCGAAGCGATAGTCTGTCCAACGTTGGCATTCATATCATAGTACCAATGTAATTCGGGTGATATAATACCCAAATGTTCTTTGATATCCCAAATGCTTTCTCCAGATCCTCTTTTTTTACCAAAAAGATGGATATCATTGGCGTAAGCCTGTGGATGATCTCCGTTGATTAAGCTGAGCAACGTAGATTTTCCTGAACCATTATGTCCTTGTAGCAACCATTTTTCGCCAGCTTTTACTTCCCAGTCAATATTCTTTAAGACTTGTTTTTCGCCGTATGAAATATTGATCTTATTCATTTTTACCATGACCTGGGAGGATACCTGAGGAGCCTGTTGCAGAAAATAAGGCAGCGCCTTTCTTGTTCGGGGCAAACCTTTGGATAGCTCTTCACTACATTGGCGAGTCACGATTTTCCCTTCCTGAATCTCTGCAAAACGATTGATGCAGTTGGGCTGTTCGTCATCATTACTTATCAACAACAAGGTGACACCCTTATCCGCAAGCTGATCGAAAATCTGATTGAGATCTTTTCTAGACTGTGCATCTAGTCCTGTATAAGGCTGGTCAATAATGAGCAGCTGAGGTTGAAGCCACAAGGCTTTAATCAATTGCAGTCTTTTGTGTTCACCACTCGAAAGTTCAATCAACTGCTGATCTTTGAAATTCTCGAATCCAAAAATGTTCAGGTAAGAACGTACGTTTTCAAAAGAAAGCTGTTCTTCCTGTGCAAAATGTTTCAACTCGGCAAAAACAGTTAATGTGTCGTTTTTCGCGAATTTGTTGTAACGCTGCTGATAGTAGAAGTTGCGATCACCTTCGAGATTGGTAAATTGAAACCAATTGGAAACGTAGTGAATTTTTGCCGGCAATAGGCTCGTTGGGTCAAGGTGGAATGTGATCTGGCCTTCATACTTCAATTGCCCGGCAATCGCTTTTGCAAGTGTGGTTTTTCCTGTACCGCTCGGACCGCCTAAGATCCATTGCTCGCCAGGAAAAATTTGCCAATTTAAGTCTTGCAGTACGGTATCTTTACCGTACTGAATGGTTAAATTGGCAATATGGACGACAGGATCTACCATTGTCTGTTTGCTTCAAATGCTTCGATTGAATCTTTTTGATTAAGGATAAAATCAATGTCATCATATCCATTGATCAAGCATGATTTTTTGTATGGATTGATTTCAAATTCAAATTGATCACCTGTTTCTGTCAACATGACCGTTTGTTTCTCCAGATCGACGATGATTTCTGTATTCGGATTTTGCTGTACCAATTCGAAGATTTTTCCTAAAAATTCTTCCGGTACTTGTATTGGTAATACACCATTGTTAAGGGCATTTCCTTTGAATATATCGGCGAAGAATGAGCTGATGACCACATCAAAACCATAGTCTTGAATAGCCCATGCGGCATGCTCGCGGCTTGAACCACAACCAAAGTTTTTACCGGCAACCAATATTTTTCCCGTATAGGTCGGGTTGTTCAATACAAAGTCAGTTTTAGGCTGATTGTCTGTGTCAAAACGCCAATCGCGGAATAAATTATCACCAAAACCTTCACGCGTAGTCGCTTTTAGAAAACGTGCGGGAATAATTTGATCGGTATCAATATTTTCGATAGGTAGAGGGACTACCTGGGACGTTAAAGTTTCAAATTTTTTCATTTTTTTCTGCTTAGATCAACTCTCTTACATCTGTTACTTTACCTGTTACTGCCGCTGCTGCTGCTGTCAAAGGAGATACCAGCATGGTGCGGGCATTCGGTCCCTGACGCCCTTCGAAATTTCTATTTGAAGTCGAAACGCAATATTTACCAGCAGGGATCTTATCTTCGTTCATACCTAAACATGCCGAACAGCCTGGTTCACGTAGCTGGAATCCTGCCGCTTCAAATATTTTATCCAGTCCTTCTTCTTTGGCTTGTTTCTCTACTTGTTTTGAGCCCGGTACAATCCATACTTCAACGTCTTGTGCTTTTTGTTTGCCTTGGACGAACGAAGCTACTTCACGTAAATCTTCAATACGGGAATTGGTACAGCTTCCGATGAAAACATAATCAACACGGTTACCTAATACGACTGAATCATCTTTAAAGCCCATGTAATCCAATGCTTTTTGGTACGATGGTCTTTCTGATTCCGGTTGTGCGTTAGTAGCAGGGATATGTTCTGCGATACCCATACCCATGCCAGGATTAGTACCGTACGTAATCATTGGGGCAATGTCAGCAGCATCAAAAGTCAATACTTTATCAAAGATGGCATCTTCGTCAGAATACAATGTTTTCCAGTAGGCAAGTGCTTTATCCCATTCTTCACCTTTCGGTGCGAATTCACGGCCTTCCACATAGTCAAAAGTGATCTGATCTGGTGCAATTAAGCCTCCGCGAGCGCCCATTTCGATACTCATGTTACAGATGGTCATACGCGCTTCCATACTTAATGAGCGGATTGCCGAACCAGCATATTCTATAAAGTAACCTGTACCGCCCGCAGCAGAAATTTTGGAGATGATATATAGGATGATATCTTTTGCTCCAACACCTTTTTGAAGAGTACCGTTAACTTCGATTTTCATTGTTTTCGGCTTCGACTGCAATAAACATTGTGTGGCGAAGACCTGTTCAACCTGAGAGGTTCCGATACCAAAAGCAATAGCTCCAAAAGCACCGTGCGTGGAGGTATGGCTATCGCCACACACCATTGTTTTACCCGGTAGGGTAATGCCTAGCTCTGGACCAATAACGTGTACAATCCCCTGGTATGGGTGTCCCAAACCATATAATTCGATACCAAATTCAGCACAATTTTTGGTCAGCATATCTACTTGATAGCGCGATAGCTCTTCTTTGATCGGTAAATGTTGGTTGAGTGTTGGTACGTTGTGGTCGGCAGTAGCTACCGTTTGCTTTGGACGAAAAACTGGGATTCCTCCTTTGCGTAAGCCATCAAAAGCTTGAGGTGAAGTAACCTCATGAATCAAGTGGGTATCGATATATATAATATCCGGAAACCCTTCTTCACGCTTGACGACGTGAGCATCCCAAATCTTTTCTACTAATGTTTTTGACATTTTTTAATCTCTCTTATGTTATTTTCATATAAATCAAGGTGATATTGTAAATGTCTCAATATCACCCCGATTTCAATATACTAAATTACTAAATATCCATGATTTTGGGGCATGAATAATTTCGTAAGAACTTTTTAAACAGTTTTGATCGCTTTCATGGCAGTCATCGCTTTACGCAATTTGCGGCCAACGATTTCTACCGGGTGATCACGTAAAATTTCATTGATAACAACCAATTGCGCATTGTCAACTGCTGCATCCCTACCTTCATTGAAGTTCTTGCCTACTAAGTCCGTGTCAACAGTTTTCATGAAATCGGCCAATAATGGTTTACAGGCCTGATCGAATAAATAACAACCGTATTCTGCTGTATCAGAGATGACACGGTTCATTTCGAACAACTTCTTACGAGCAATTGTATTAGCGATCAATGGTGTTTCGTGTAATGATTCGTAGTATGCTGATTCTGGTTTGATACCTGCTTCAACCATTGTTTCGAAAGCCAATTCCACACCTGCACGGATGAAAGCAACCATCAATGTGTAGTTGTCAAAATACTCTTGTTCGTTGATTTTAACATCACCAGCTGGCGTTTTTTCGAATGCAGTTTCACCAGTTTCAGCTCTCCATTTCAAGAGGTTTGCATCACCGTTTGCCCAGTCTTCCATCATCGTCTTGCTAAAGTGACCTGACATGATATCATCTTGGTGTTTTTGGAATAAAGGACGCATGATATCTTTCAGTTCTTCGGAGATCTCGAAAGCTTTTACTTTTGCAGGGTTGCTCAAACGATCCATCATACCGCTTACGCCACCATGTTTCAAGGCTTCCGTAATCACTTCTACACCGTATTGTACCAATTTGGATGCGTAACCAGCTTCGATGCCTTTCTCGATCATTTTGTCGAAAGATAAGATCGAACCTGTTTGCAACAATCCACAAAGGATAGTTTGCTCACCCATTAAGTCTGATTTTACTTCGGCTACGAATGAAGATTTCAATACACCAGCCTTGTGTCCACCTGTTCCTACACAATATGCTTTTGCTTCAGCCCAGCCTTTTCCTTGTGGATCATTCTCTGGGTGAACAGCGATCAAAGTAGGTACACCAAAACCACGAAGATATTCGGCACGTACTTCAGAACCTGGACATTTTGGAGCAACCATGATGACCGTAATATCTTTACGGATTTGCATCCCTTCTTCAACGATGTTGAAACCGTGTGAATACGATAATGTAGCTCCTTGTTTCATTAAAGGCATGACAGCGTTGATTACTGAAGTATGTTGTTTATCTGGTGTCAAGTTGATGACCACATCTGCAGTAGGGATCAATTCTTCGTAAGTGCCTACGTTAAAGTTGTTGTCCGTAGCATTTTTCCAAGAATCTCTTTTTTGTTCAATAGCTTCTTTACGTAAAGCATAAGAAACGTCCAGTCCGCTATCTCTTAAGTTTAAACCTTGGTTCAAGCCTTGTGCACCACATCCTACGATTACGATTTTTTTACCTTTTAAAGCATTTACACCATCCGTGAATTCAGTGTTATCCATGAATTCAGCGTGACTTAATTGTTCTAACTGCTCTCTAAGCGGTAAGGTGTTGAAATAATTTGCCATTGTTTTACTTTCTTTCTGTTATGGGTTGTTGATTATTTATTTTAATTATTGTACTAATTTGCGTTGCGCCATGGCGTAACCGAAATGCACGTTATCGTGTCCTGATGTCAGGGCGATAACTTCTTCAATGGTATCCATTGGATAGCCATAAGTTGCCGTTGAAAAAGAGGTGATTTCTCCGAAAACACCGTTTTCATAGTCAGTGGCAATTTGTTCGATACTGCGGATTGCGATTTCTTTCAATTCATCAATCTCCGCTTGTTCAACAAAACGGGTTGGTTTGGTATCCTTTTTATAGTCTTCGTTGTATTTTACCCAAGCGGTGTCTGCCTTGATGCCGGTACGTACATAGACTAGCGTCTGTGTGCTGACGACAATATGCGCAAAGTTCCAGATGATATTGTTGTTAAATCCCGCGGGAATTTTGTTCAGCTGTTCAATGGAAAGACCGTCAATTAATTCAATAAACTTTTGACGTGATTTTAAGATAAATTTAAATGTTTCTTGCATATTATTTTTGATGCTTACATCGTAAATACATCATCCCGTTTGTCGAGATATTCATTTTCAACGATTTCTTCAGATGGTTCCTGTGCTTCAAACTGAACCAATTTAGAGTGGAAGCCAGCGCTATCTTTAATGATGGCGATACGAGCGCCACGCACAAATTCGATCAAACCATACTTGGTTAATTCTTCTGTCAACTTATCGATCTCCTCGCGGTGACCTGCGGTTTCGAAAACGATATAATCATTCCGGATCACAACGACATTGGCACCATATTGACGTAACAAACGTTCGACATAAACTTTCTCATTGACAACATCCGCAGGGACTTTGTATAAGGCTTGTTCTTGCCAGATGACTTCATCATTGGTGTTATAGTAAGCTTTGAGAATATCAATCTGTTTTTCCAATTGGCGGCAAAGCTTGCGCAGCACATCTTCTGCCTCTGTAATGACGATGGTAAAGCGGTGTATCCCTTCTACTTCAGAAGGGGAGGTATTCAAGCTTTCAATATTGATTTTTCTTCTTGAAAATATTGTTGAGATCCGACCGATGAGACCGATCGAATTCTCTGTATATAGGGTGATGGTATATTCTTGTTTTTCCATTTCAAATTCTACTTTAAACGTATTTCAGATACCGATGTTCCTTGGGCAACCATTGGGAATACATTGTTTTCCTTACCGACCATAACTTCCAGTAAATAGGCTCCGTCATGATCAATCATAGTTTTCAGCGCATTACGAAGATCTTTTCTCTCTGAGATCTTCTGTCCATCGATATAATAGCCCTTGGCGACAGCAACGAAGTCTGGACTGGTAATGTTCACGAAAGAATAACGTCTGTCATGGAACAATTGCTGCCACTGGCGTACCATGCCCAAGAATTCATTGTTGAGGATCATGATTTTGACTTTTGCGCCAAATTGCATAATCGTTCCGAGCTCTTGGATCGTCATTTGTATACCGCCATCACCGATGATTGCTACGACAGTTTTCTCAGGGGCACCATACCAGGCACCAATAGCTGCTGGAAGACCAAATCCCATCGTTCCTAAACCTCCTGAGGTTACATTCGATTTGCTGTTGTTGAATTTAGCATAACGGCAAGATACCATTTGGTGTTGACCGACGTCCGTTGTAATGATCGCATCACCACCCGTCAATTCATTCAGTACATTGATGACCTCACCCATGGTCATGATATCCGTTTGTGGATGAAGTTCATTTTGGATGACCTCCTTAATTTCTTCTTTTTCAAGTTCGCGGAACTGTGCTAACCATGCAGAATGATCCGTTGCATTTACCAATTCCGTCAGCATTGGAAGTGACTCCTTACAGTCGCCCCATACAGGTACGGTTGTCTGTACGTTTTTGTCAATCTCAGCCGGGTCGATATCCAGGTGGATTACTTTCGCCTGTTTGGCATATTTGTCCAAACGACCTGTTACACGGTCATCGAAACGCATACCGATGGCTATTAAGACATCACATTCATTGGTCATGACATTTGGTGCATAGTTACCATGCATCCCTAACATGCCCACGTGGAGTTTATGATCCGTTGGAAGTGCACTTAAGCCCATAACAGTTGCTGCGGAAGGAATTCCGGTTTTCTCGATAAACGTTTTGAATTCTTCCTCTGCTTTTCCAAGAATGATCCCTTGTCCAAAAAGAACAAATGGTTTTTTTGCATTGTTGATTAACTCGGCCGCCTGCTCAATATATTCTTTACGAACTTGTGGTGCAGGTCTATAGCTACGCACATGGTTACATTTTTCGTACCCGAAGTAATCGAACAATTGTAGCTGTGCATTTTTGGTGATATCAATCAATACTGGTCCTGGACGACCTGTGCTGGCGATATAAAATGCTTTTGCGAGTGCAGCTGGAATTTCAGTTGCGTCGGTGACTTGGTAGTTCCATTTGGTGACCGGTGCCGTGATATTGATGACATCTGTTTCCTGAAAAGCATCTGTTCCCAAGAGTGAAGCAAAGACCTGACCTGTGACACAGACGATAGGGTTACTATCGATCATGGCATCTGCCAGTCCAGTAACTAGGTTTGTTGCTCCAGGGCCACTTGTCGCAAAGACGACGCCTGTACGACCTGAAGTTCTTGCATAACCTTGCGCCGCGTGGATTCCACCTTGTTCATGGCGCACTAAAATATGCTTCAGACGATCCGTATAATCATAAAGGGCATCATAGATCGGCATAATTGCGCCTCCAGGATAACCAAATACGGTATCAACTCCTTCGCTCAATAAGGCCTCCAATACAGCTTTCGATCCCGAAATTTGTGTCGGAGTTTGCTGCGCTGTAGCGGCCTTATTTTCTGTTATTTCCAGTGTACTCATTACGTTGATTTTTTTATTGTTGATTATTCAGTCTTTTTAGTATTTAGATATTAGATCTGAGACATCAAGCGTCGCTTGTTTAGGTCTCTATTTGCTTAATGTCTCTGTTTTTTATTTTCTATTGATCCGTTACACAGCCTTCTGAGGCATCGGCAACAGTTTTAGCGTATTTGTATAAAACTCCTTTGCTAACTTTTAACGCTGGTTGTACCCAAGCGGCACGGCGTTGCGCGATCTCTTCATCAGAAATCAGCACATTGATGCTATTATTCACTGCATCGATCTCGATAATGTCATCATCATTTACCAGACCGATCAATCCGCCTTTGTAAGATTCTGGGGTGATATGTCCTACGACAAAACCATGTGTTCCACCGGAGAAACGACCATCGGTAATTAAAGCAACAGATTTACCAAGGCCGGCACCAATAATCAAAGAGGTTGGTTTAAGCATTTCAGGCATGCCTGGCGCTCCAACAGGACCTTCATTTTTGATCACGACAACATCTCCTGGTTTGATTCTACCAGATGCGATGCCCGCTACTAAATCATGCTCTCCATCGAATACGCGTGCAGGACCAGTGAATTTTTCACCTTCTTTGCCGGAAATCTTGGCAACAGAACCTTTCTCTGCTAAGTTTCCGTAAAGAATCTGTAAGTGTCCTGTAGCCTTAATAGGATCGCTCAATGGTTTGATAATTGGTTGATCATATTCCATGATTGATTTAACATCAGCCAAGTTCTCAGCGACCGTTTTTCCTGTTACCGTGATACAGTCACCATGAAGTAAACCTTCATTTAAAAGATATTTCATGACAGCCGGAGTTCCACCAAATTGCTGAAGATCTTGCATCAAGTATTTACCAGATGGTTTGAAGTCAGCCAATACAGGGGTTTCATCGCTCATACGTTGGAAGTCGTCTTGCGTGATGTCTACACCGACAGCTTTACCGATCGCAATGAAGTGAAGTACAGCATTGGTACTACCACCCAAGATAACAATGGTACGTAGCGCGTTTTCAAATGCTTTACGTGTCATGATATCAGATGGTTTGATATCTTTCTCAAGCAGGGTACGGATATGCTTACCTGCTTCTAAACATTCATTTTTCTTTTCTTCGGAGATCGCAGGGTTGGAAGATGAGTAAGGTAGACTCATTCCCAAAGCTTCGATGGCAGAAGCCATGGTGTTGGCTGTATACATACCACCACACGCACCAGCGCCAGGACAAGTATGTTTGATGATGCCTTCATAGTCTTCGTCAGAAAGATTTCCGCAGATGCGTTGTCCCAATGCTTCAAATGCCGACACAATATTTAATTCTTCGCCTTTGTAGTGGCCTGGAGCAATAGTACCTCCATATACCATCAAAGAAGGGCGGTCCAAACGGGCCATTGCCATAATTGCACCAGGCATGTTTTTGTCACAGCCAGGAATAGAGATCAAGCCATCATAATATTGTCCGCCACAGATCGTTTCGATGCTATCGGCAATCACATCACGGCTTACCAAAGAATAACGCATACCGTCTGTACCATTGCTCATACCGTCGCTGACGCCAATGGTTCCAAAGGTCAAACCCACTAAATCATTGTTCCAAACGCCCTTCTTGACGATTTGTGCCAAATCATTTAAGTGCATATTACACGTATTACCATCATATCCCATGCTGGCAATACCGACCTGTGCTTTGTCCATGTCGGCATCTGTAAGACCGATACCATAAAGCATTGCTTTTGCAGCAGGTTGCGTTTCGTCTTGTGTAAATGTACGGCTGTATTTGTTCATTGTGTTTTCGCCGTTAGATGATGACTTCATAATTTTCGTTCTCTAATACTAAATTTTTATATCTTCTTTGGATTGATGCACCGATGCTATGTTCCCACGCTTCTTTATAGATGACATCATCGACTTGTTTGATTCCGATTATTTCTGCGGCGGTCCCACATAAGAAAGCGCTATCTGCAGTATAAATATCTTCTACGGTCAGTTGCTTTTCAACGACTTCGAAATTCAGTTTTTTGCAGATGTTTTTTACGGTCTGGCGTGTAATGCCCGGGAAGATATTCTTCGTGGGCGGTGTATAGATTTTGAAATCCTTTTCGATGAAAATATTTTCACTGGACGCTTGGGCAACGTAACCTTCATGGTCGAGCATTAATGCTTCGTCATAACCTTTTTTGATGGCTTCTGTTGTAGCAAGAATCGAGTTAACGTATTGTCCCGATATTTTTGAGTCGGTTTTAAACGACTTTGGATTGGGTCTTTTAATATCAGAGATACATACCCGTAAAAGGTTTTGACCAAGGTAAGGTCCCCATTCCCAGGCGGCTATCATTAGATTTGCTTCGGTAGATGAGGTTAGGTGCATATTTGAACCAGTGAGCACCAATGGACGGATGTAAGCCTCGCGCAAGTTATTAACGGCCAAAAGCTCATAACATTTGTCAATGAGTTCCCGGTTGCTCCATTGGTAAGGGATATTGACTGCCTCGCAGGATTTTTTTAATCGGTCAAAATGCTTGTCAGCCTTAAAGATACGTGGACCATTGTGGGTGTTGTACGCACGCAGACCATCGAATACAGCGTAGCCATAGTGGAGCGATTGCGCGAAGGGATTCAATGCAGCTTCAGAAGCCTTTACAAAAGCTCCATCCAAATAGATCAATGTGTCTTTGTCGTAATATTTCATAACCCAAAAATTTACCCTATTAAATATTTCCCTTAGTTCTGGTTCTTGGTGGTAAATCATATGATCTCATGCTTTCGCGAAGAGGCCCTATTTTCATTTCCTCAAGGTAGCAGGAATTACAATAATTGGCAATAGGTAAAGTGTGAATTTTCTATTTAAAATAAAATTTTGATATTTAAAAATTTTCAAAATTTTAATCTTAAATATTGTGTAGTTTATGATTTTATATTTTGTCAGTCGTATACCATATTTAAAATTGGTCTACATGGTCTAAAAATTATTTTTTGTTACAATGGCCAATTTTCTTCCTAAAATGAAGAGAATGTCAAAAAAACTTTAAAAAAAAAGCTTCCGATATTTCTATCGGAAGCTTTTAAATTTTATAAAATCGATTTGATTTAATCTCCGATAATTCCTTCAGCAAGCACGGTAATGACATTGTCTTTTGCTTCCACAACACCACCTTTAATGAACACTTCTTGTTCACCTTTACCTTGTTGAATAATTACTTTTCCATCTTCCAAAGTAGAAACAATGGCAGCGTGATCTTTCAGAATTTGGAAAGAGCCCGCAGTGCCGGGTACAGTAACAGCTGTTACTTCGCCTTCGAATGCTAATTTGTCTGGAGTGATAATTGTTAATTTCATTATTCTTCGATATAAGATTTGAGGCGTTACACTGCTTCTGCTAATAATTTTTTACCTTTTTCGATAGCATCATCAATGTTACCTACTAAGTTGAAGGCAGCTTCTGGATACTCATCTACTTCACCGTCAATGATCATATTGAAACCTTTGATGGTATCTTTGATGTCTACCAATACACCTTTTAAACCTGTAAATTGCTCTGCAACGTGGAAAGGTTGAGATAAGAAACGTTGTACACGACGTGCGCGGTGTACAGTTTGTTTATCTTCTTCTGATAATTCGTCCATACCTAAGATGGCAATGATATCTTGTAGCTCTTTGTAGCGTTGAAGAATTTCTTTTACACGTTGTGCAGTATTATAGTGTTCGTTACCTAAAACGGCAGGAGAAAGAATACGTGATGTAGAATCCAAAGGATCCACAGCAGGGTAGATACCTAACTCAGCAATTTTACGAGACAATACTGTCGTTGCATCCAAGTGAGCGAATGTTGTCGCTGGAGCAGGGTCAGTTAAGTCATCGGCAGGAACATATACAGCTTGAACTGAAGTGATAGATCCGTTTTTAGTTGAAGTAATACGCTCTTGCATTAAACCCATTTCTGTTGCCAATGTTGGTTGGTAACCTACCGCTGATGGCATACGACCTAAAAGGGCTGATACTTCGGAACCCGCTTGTGTAAAACGGAAGATATTATCGATGAAGA
>DKIT01000174.1:9788-47675 GCA_002454415.1 Sphingobacterium sp. UBA6711 | reverse complement strand
ATATATATTTATCGAAGCTGCGATCAATTTCTTTTGGACGTGTTTTGATCGTTAGGTCCTGAAAATCGTCATTGAACGTGATCTTTTTATTTAGACGGATCATGTCCCAATAACGATGTCCTTCGCCAAATAATTCTTTGCTTTTTTCATTTAGAATAGCATTCTCACTGATGGTAGAAGCCGTAAATGCGGCACGATTAGGAGAGCGTTTGCTAATTGCGTTTAAGAGTTCTGCCGCCTTGGTCGGATCAGCGGCTGGTTTCTTTAATGCCGCTTCGGATGCAATAAGATAAATTTCCGACAATCTAATGACTTTGATATTGACTGCGGTATTGTTAGTATTTCCTTTGTCACCTAGCGAATTTAAAGGTAATGACGTATTGGTATTGACGCTGCCCAAGTTTTTATACACTGCACCCATACGCGTGGCAGAACTTTCATCTCGACCTAAAATTGCCCAACGGACATCACCAGTATCCTCTTTTAATCGATCTAGGTAATAGTCACTGGCATAGAACATGCCGCCCTGACCTCCTGTCCTGCGCATGAGATAATAACCTAGACTTGCTGTTCCCAAGTCGGCCTCACCTTCGTTGATGCCAAGTTCGTAGATCGATTCACTACCATACATACTTGACCAGGAACTTGCCCACCTTTCATTTTCATACAATTTGTATACATTGTCGGTAATGATCTCGTTGGATTTCTGATAAGCATTTTCGTAGTCCGCCATGGTCAGATACACGCGGCTTTGAATAGCCAAATTCGCATAATAGTTGATATAACCATTGTCAGGCTTCTTATTTGCGCTCAACAGCTCTTGGCCCGCTTTGAGGTCTTTTAGGATTTGTGTATACACTTCGTCTACAGTGGCACGGGTAGGTTTGTTGCTGTACGATGCAGAGCTGATCACGATTGGCACACCATTGGAAGTTTTGGCCTGCGTATAAGATTTGCCATATAGCCTGACGAGGTCAAAATAAAACAAAGCACGTAATGTCAATAATTGCCCTTGCGCGTTCGCGTATTGCGCTTTGGAGGCTGCATCAACTTTGTCTATTTTTTCCAAAACATCATTTGTCTGTGCGATACAATAATAGATTTGGGACCAAAAGCCTGCAAAGTTGTTGTTTTCGGCATCTTGATTGAAAGAATACAATTGATCCAAGCCCCTTCCTTGCGAATAGACGGTGAGATCGCCGCCTTTAACTTCACCATAGAGTTCAAAATTTCGGCCGTAATAACTGGACGAAGCGATAAGCCGGCTAAGTCCATTGATTCTGTTTCGGGCATCGCTTGCGCTATTGAATCCCGTATTTGCGTCAATTGAGTTTCCAGGTTCGACATCCAGGAAATCTTTACAGCTACTGAACGACGTCAATAGAGCAGCTGCTATAATGGATATGTTGAATATTTTCATTGTGTAAAAATTAAGCATTAAAAACCTAGTTCAATTCCAAAGGTGTAGGTTTTCCCAATTGGTGTTTCCCATCCACGAGTTGAATATTGACCGACTTCAGGGTCCGCAATTTTGTATTTGGATGCAGTCAATAGATTGGTTCCATTAAAATAGACACGCGCGTTGCTGAATCCGACTTTATTTAAGAAGCTCTTAGGTAACTTATAACCAAAGTTGATGTTCTTTAATCTCAGGAAGGAAGCATCATGCAATTGTCTTGAACTGTATTTTTGAGGATCTGTTAAGTCATTACCATCTAATTTTGGTAGTGTACCGCCGGTATTGTTATCAGTCCACATATGCTCAAATGCATACTCGGAGCGAATTCTTTCCCAGTAATAACCGTCATCAGCCACATCCTTGAAAGCACCATCGTAGAGCTTTCCGCCAATTTTATAAATGAAATTGAAGCCTAAATTGAAGTTTTTATATTCGAAATCCGTATTTAAACCACCGCTGACTTTTGGAACACCATTACCAATGATTGTATAGTCCGCTTTATTGAAATCGTAAGTCGCATTGCGTCCATTGTAATTGAAAATATCGTCACCAGTTTGGTTATTGTTGGTATAATAAACGTTTTTACCATTTTTTTGATCTACACCAGCCCATTCATAACCATAAAAAGCTAGCGTGGACTGTCCTTCTCTATAGATAAATTGGGCTCTCGCATCCCCGCTTCCTTTTGTGTCATTTCCGACTGATCCTGTAGGATCATACCAGATGATGTCTTGGTTATCGTTAAGTTTTTGGACTTTAGACGTGATAAATGCCGCATTTACATTGGCGCTCCATCTAAAATCTTCTTTTTTAATGATATCGCCAGCCACTTCAATTTCTAATCCTTTATTTTTGATCTGACCTACATTTCTCAATACAGTACTGAATCCTATTGTCTGTGATGTAGGGACGTCCTGTAATAGATTTTTGGATGTCCTGTTAAAATATTCCACCGATCCGGTAATCCTATTGTTCAGAAAGCCGAATTCCAACCCTGCATTGGTTGTATAGGAAGTTTCCCAGGTAATGTCAGGGTCGGGATTTGATACGAGATTTCCGCCGGGCTGGCCTTTGTAATTAAAGTTGTTGAAAGATACCAGCCTTCTCCATCCGAAATTATCAGTAGGCAATGTACCATTGACACCGTATGAGGCTTTAAGACGCAGGGTACTGATCGCATCATTTTCTTGAAGTGCAGGCAGATTTTTTAAGCTATATGCACCTGATACAGACCAGAAATCTCCCCATCGGTTTTTAGGACCCAATTTAGATGAACCATCGCGACGGTAGGAAGCTGCTAGGAAATAGGTGTTGTCATAGTTGTATTCAGCTCTTCCGAGAAATGACATCAGATTATAGCCCCAACTATACGCATTGGCCTCAAATTTACCCGCCGACGAAATAGAAGGAAGTTCAGCAGATCCTAGTCCTCTTCCTGTTGTGCGCATGAAATCCGTTTTATTCTTCTCAACCTCAAAACCCGCTAATAAATTTAGGTTATGCTTGTCGAAAGATTTGCTATAATTGACGGTATTGGAGCTGACTAGTTTTAACATATTGGTGTTAAACTGATGAACAACCCCGCCATCACTAACACCATTGAAGTGTTTAGCGCTGTAATAGAGATAGTCCTTCATGTCTGTGTAATCATAGGAGAATACAGTTTTGGCGGTCAAACTTGGAAGGATATTCCAGGTGAGGTTGCTGATAACCCCTAATTTGTTCGTTTTGGAGTTGTTGTCCCATTGATTATCATAATAGTCGGCATTGTATGCATAGCTGCCATAACGATCTGTCCAATCCTCTCCAGTTTTATAGTTTGTCGGCCAATACAGAGGCCATAACAGATTTCGGGATTGAAGGAAATAATTCGATCCGGTATTTCTAGTGTCATTAAATCCCTTCTTTTTGTTGTGTCCAATGTTAATATTTGTTCCAAACTCGAGATTATCAACTATTTTTTGTGTTAAATTCAGACGCCCTGAAATACGTTCGAAATCATTGACTCTNNTTGTATAGCCTAAAGAAGAAAAATACTTGGTAGCATCAGTTCCTCCTGAAAGTGAAAGATTATTGTCTTGATAAATACCCGTACGGAACAATGCTTTGTCCCAATCGTAATATTTGCCCTCTCTGTTTTCAATACCGTCAGTCATGCCCAGGATCCTCACGTTGTCGTATCGGCCGGTGCCATTAGTTTCGAAACGATAACCATGTTTATTGAACTTATTATTTAGCTGTGTTAAAGCATAAGTATTGGCTTCCGCTTCAGTTTTTCCATTTGAGGTGCGATAGTCATAAAAAATCTGGTAGAGCATGTTGACCTGATCCTGAGGTGATGCGGTCTCGTAGTTATCTGTTGCCCATGTAGGTGTAAAACCAAGTGAGCTTTTAAAATTTACTGTAGGCTTTCCCGTTTTCCCTTTTTTTGTCGTAATTAGGATAACACCATTTGCTGCCCTAGAGCCATATAAAGATGATGCTGCAGCATCCTTCAGCACGGTTATTGTTTCGATATCATCAGGATTTAAATTGCCCATGACATTATTGGAAGTGTAGATGTAATCGCCCATCTGCCCACCTGAGCCTGAGTTTGCTGGAACTCCATCGATGACATATAGTGGCTCATTCGAGGCATTCATTGAGCCAATACCCCGGATACGGATACTTGGGGTAGATCCTGCTTGCCCGGAGGGAGTTGATACAGTCAGTCCAGCAACACGCCCACTGAGAGCACCTTCAAATGAAGTGACAGGTACGTTATCAATGTCTTTTGCTTTTACAGTTGCTGCCGAACCTGTATAGGTACTTTTTTTAGCAGTACCATAAGCGACAACCATAACTTCATCCAGAGCCTGTTCATTGCTGTTTAGAGCGATGCTGATCGTTTTGCGGCCATTCACTTGAATGTCTTGTGGTTTATATCCCACGGCGGAAATCGTTAATGTTGCATTGGCGTTTGTGTTTAAGGTAAACAGGCCATTTTCGTTTGTTGAGGTCCCTTGGCTAGCGCCTTTTACATGTATTGTAACTCCGCTAATTGGTTTTCCATTGCTGTCCGTTATTTTACCTGCGATTTGGATCTGTTGCGCATGTAAAGACTGCATCGAACTACAGGCTATGAGACACAACGTTGTGAGCACATGTTGTTTCATATAAATATTTGTCTTTTAGAGGCAATACNNATTTTCACAGTCGTTTGTGTTCCTCAGCCATGGATATTCCATAAAAGAGTGAATTGATTAATTTAGTTTGTTAATATTTTGGTGCTGTCGAGTGTTGGTCAAACCTGCGATAGCAATTCAGTGCAATCTTTTCTTTAAGAAAAAAACATTGCACTGAATATAGGGTTATTTTCTTACAATTCCAATTCCAGGACGGTCAGGAAGGAGGCAATTGCCATTTACCACGGTCATGCCGTCGTATAGATCATTTGCAATTAATAAAGCGCCGTCTAGATCAGCCCAGTCTGTTAGCGGAGCAAGCTGTGCGGCTGCACTGATGGCGCATGATGTTTCGGTCATACAGCCGATCATGACTTTCATTTCCAAAGAACGAGCCAGTTCTGCCATTTGTTTAGCTTCGCGCATGCCCGTGCATTTCATCAATTTGATATTGATACCCGAATATACCCCCTTTAAAGCAGGAACATCCACAAGTCGCTGACAGCCTTCGTCAGCGATGGTTGGGATTGGACTATGCTCTGTTAGCCAGGCATTATCATCAATCTGCTCTTTAGGCATGGGCTGCTCTAAGAAAGAAACATTTCTTTCCGCAAGCCAATGAGCCATCTCCAAGGCTTCTTCACGTGTTTTCCAACCCTGGTTCACATCGGCACATAATGGTCGATCAGTAACCTGACGGATGGTGTCAATGATCATTTTATCCGTATCGAGACCCAGCTTCACCTTTAAAATTTTAAACTGATCAGCCTCGGCGACTTTTTGACGGATCATTTCTTCGGTATCGATTCCGATGGTGTAGGACGTCGGTGGGATAAGGCCGGGATTTAGTCCCCATATCTTATAATAGGGCTGATTCATAATTTTACCAAGGATATCATGTAGGGCAATATCAATGGACGCTTTTGCAGCCGTGTTTTTCAAAGCAAGCTGATCGATATAATGCAGGAGCTCTTCGGTTTGAAAAGGAGAGTTGAAGCCTGTNNCATACTCGCTTCACCATAACCGATAATGCCATCATACTCTAGTTCGGTCAATACAACCGGTGTTGTGCTTCGGCTAAAGGAAGCTACTGTAAAGACATGGCGCAAAGTTAGCGTGTAAGGTCTAAATCTCAATTTAAAGGCCCCAAAATCTTTACTAATCCATTCAGATTGATTGCTCATCTTTATGTTTATTTATTGTTGTAATAATTGCTTTCAACGACTTTCTGTATTGCGCTATCGTGGGCACCGAGGTAACGGCGTGCAGCAACCACAGTACGGGTCTGAAAATCATCATAATTGCTGGCGTCCTTTAGCATGCTGTTGATGCGCACTAATCCGGCGGCGTGAATAAAGGTGCCATTACCGATATAAAGCGCAACATGGGTGACACGTGCATTTGGATTACTGTTTTTACCGGCAGCAAAGAAAAGCAAGTCCGCGGGTTTTAGGTTTTTTAGCGCTTTCTCGGGGTCAAAATGTCCCTCTTGATCCAATATGTCTATTTTTTCACCTGCAAGTACCTGTTGAGATGCATCGCGAGGAATCACAAAGCCATTCATAAAGAAGCTTGTTTTAGTGAAACCGCTGCAGTCTACACCTTTCACCGATGTCCCCCCCCATAAATAGCGCAGGCCCAACATCGTTTTCGCGCTGGCAATAATGTTTTCTGCTGTTGGTTGGCGTGTGTCCAACCAATTTTTTAATGTCAGGCTTTCTGATTTTTTGATGTATCCCAATCTTCCATCCGGATAAGCGATTTCATAAAAACTACCTTTTTGCCCTTTTAACTGCAGGATATCGCCATAGACCAGGTCCGAAACGCGTTGGCTTTTTTCATTGGCTTCAGAATACGATTTTCCGAATTCAGCGGTATAGATCACTTTTTCCGCTTGCCGCCAATTTGCCAACATGGTTTTGTCCATTGCCTCAATGGATGAACTGGGTACCCAAGCGATATAGCCGTCAGGAGTACGAACACGGTAATCGCCACTCTTTTTCTGCAAGAGGTCAACCTGTGTGCCCAATAAAACCTGACTGGTCAATTCTGCCGCATTATCTGGAAAAGTACGCATGTTAGCAACCGAAAGTCTAATGACTCCAGCCGTCTTTTCTCCCACACTCGCGTCAGGCAATAGCTGTACCTGAATATTGGCCGAGATTTCTTTTGCCTTTTGTTGGAGAACGAACTGCGCATCTTTCTCGGTTGTTTCAAGCACATATTGGTTTTGCGCTATATCCGCTTTTTGGATGGCCACAATCTTGGTTCTTTTATCCGGAGCATATTCACGTTTTACGTTTTCTTGCAACTCTTTAATTTTGAAATAAGTGGTGGAATCCAGCTGCTGTGCCTGGCTACTACCCGTACCAATAAGGCTTGCATAGGCTATAATAGCGAATTTTAGCGTGTTTTTCATGCGAATTAGTTTGTTTCTAAAGATAGGATTAATTCATAATATAAGTCAATTTTTATTGTCGATTTTTAAGTGATTTTGATATTATGTTGCTAAAAAACGAATGTTTGGGTTTAATTTTAATTAAATCATCTAATTGCTAAAACCATTTTGTAATATTGCTTATAGATTGTGAAGTCAAAATTCTTCAATTTACTTCGGGACCCAAAAAATGAAGCATAATATGCTCCATAGCAGATCGAAGCATGAAATTGGAGCAGTTTTAATAATCGAGCTTTTGCCGGATTGATAGATAGCGATTTTATATAAAATAGTAATAAGGAAATGAGTTCAAGACGTGATTTTATTAAGAAAGGTTTTATTGCTGCTACTGCGGCGGGGACATTAACGGCATTTGATGCAAAAGGATTGTCGATTGGAGCGAAAACGAATGTGAAAAAATACCCCATTGTAATTTCAACCTGGGACTTTGGTATTGCAGCAAATAAAGCCGCTTGGGAAATATTATCAAAAGGAGGGAAGGCATTGGATGCTGTTGAGCAAGGCGTACGTGTGCCCGAAGCCGATCTGAAAAATATGACCGTTGGTAAAGGGGGCTATCCCGATCGCGATGGCCATGTGACCCTCGATGCCTGCATTATGGATGCTGATGGTAATTGCGGTGCTGTTGCCGGAATGGAAAAAATTGGCCATCCGATTTCAGTGGCGCGCTTGGTCATGGAAAAAACACCGCACGTAATGCTTGTAGGCGAAGGAGCATTGCAGTTTGCTTTGGAAAATGGTTTTAAGGAAGAAAACCTACTAACTCCAGAAGGCGAAAAAGCATGGAAAGAATGGTTGAAGGAGAAAAAATACAAACCCGTAGCCAATATTGAAAATCAGTCCTTTGCGGCGGAACGCTTGCCGGGAAACCAATATAATCACGATACCATTGGTATGTTGGCACTTGACGCCAATGGCAATATTTCGGGAGCCTGTACAACAAGCGGTATGGCTTTCAAGATGCATGGCAGGGTAGGAGATAGTCCTATTATTGGTGCCGGTCTTTATGTCGATAATGAAGTAGGTGGAGCTACGTCTACCGGAGTAGGTGAAGAAGTGATACGGAATGTAGTAGTTTTTTGGTGGTTGAATTGATGCGTCAGGGATATTCTCCAGAAGATGCCTGTAAGGAAGCCGTCATGCGTATCGTGAAGAAGAAACCGGCAATTGCAAAGGAAATCCAAGTTGGATTCTTAGCAATGAATAAAAAAGGCGAATATGGGGCCTATGCGTTACAACAGGGCTTTTCCTATGCGGTTTGCGACAGTAAACAGCAGGATTTATTGATTAAAGGAAAACATTACTATTAGAATTAAAAATAGGAGTGTGCAGCCTGGCCTTCATTCCCAGAATTAAGTAGAGCGTAAACCTGGGATTTCCGCGATGATAATAAGGCATGCCATTGCTCTTTAATAATTATCTTTGCCTAAACATGATTAGGATCTGTTGCTATATTGCAGCAGATGTTGGTAAAAATAAAGTTAACATACGCAAGAATACAAAAATATGAAAGCAACATTTGGAGGAGGATGTTTCTGGTGTACAGAAGTTATTTTCCAGAATACAGAAGGCGTAACATCAGTATTACCTGGTTATATGG
This sequence comes from Sphingobacterium sp. UBA6711, assembly GCA_002454415.1. GTDB lineage: Bacteria > Bacteroidota > Bacteroidia > Sphingobacteriales > Sphingobacteriaceae > Sphingobacterium. The sequence continues at coordinate 38,994 of DKIT01000174.1, read as the reverse complement.
GTGGACATATCGATAAACCGACCTACGAGCAAGTATGTACGGGTACAACAGATCATGTTGAAGTCGTCGAATTGGAATATGATGACGAATTGGTGAATTACGAAGATTTGTTGAAAATTTTCTTCAAGACACATAATCCCACGACATTAAACCGTCAAGGAAATGATGTAGGAACACAATATCGGTCAGTTGTATTTTATCATAATGAGGAGCAAGAGATTCTGGCGAAGAATTTTATTGACGAATTGGAAAATGAGGACGTTTATGAAGATCCTATTGTCACGGCAGTTGAACCAGCCGCCACATTTTGGTTAGCCGAGGACTATCACCATAATTATTTTAATGATCATCCCGAAAATCCGTTTTGTTCTGTTGTTATAGCACCGAAGCTTCAAAAATTCTTAAAAGAATTTAAATGTTAGAAGGACCTTTGTTAAAGTTATCACGTGAAGCATGAACTGCTTCGCTGTTGGAGAAAAACAACGTAAAATGAGCCTTCACGAAGATGATTAAGCGTCTGTAAGAATGGAGCCTCAGAATAAAACACGAAAAAGGCTCGAATATTTATTCGAGCCTTTTTTATGCGTTGAAATATGACTTAGAACATCTCCATCTGTCCTTTATCATCAATCTGGAGGTCATCCGGATTGGTGATCTCCAGTTTGATGTCATCATTCTTCTCTGTGGGCTCAGCTTCTTTCGGGGAGCTGTCCGCATTAGGTGCCGTACTGTCCACCTTTGCTTCTGGGATATCAGTAGTTTCCTCCAAAGGTTTTTCTTTCCCTTTTTGACTTAAATCTTCATCCGCAGTCAATAGCGTAACCGATTTTACGGTATGGAAAGACAGGCGGTTTCCTTGTGCTTTTATTCCTTTTACATCAATAATTTCAGTCAAAGGCTGATCAAGAGTTTCCTCTGTCTGAGACTTACCCTTTAAGATATCCAGTTTCACCAGAGGCTCAGCCGCATTGCTCATCAAGATCAATTTGGAACCTGCATCTTCATTGATAAAGGAAATACGCTTTCCAATAGGCTGATCGTCAAATTTAAAGCGTTTGACAAAGTACGTTCCGCTTTTCCCATCTTGATGCACGACTGTATAAACATGGTCCGGGTAGTATTTTTCTATCCGGATCATTTTCTCATCAAAGTGGTTGCTTAAATCAAAGTTTGATTTTTCATAGGTGCCGTCTGAAAGAACGACCAATATTTTGTCATCACCATCAAACTCGCCAAGGTACTGGCCGCGTTCATCAGCATTCAAACGTTTCATGACCGTATCATACCATATTTTTCGTCCAGCTAAAGTCGAAACCCCCGAACTTTTAAAGCTGATTTTTTTGACGGGATATTTTGATACAATATTTCCTTGTGAAGCACGGCCCTTGATTGCAATCTCGGCAAAGTCCATGTCAAAATTCAACTTACGCAATTTTGTGTGTGGTTTCAGCTGTATATTGACAACCTCCGCCTCACCGTTTGGATTGGCTGTGAAATAAAGAATTTTCGATCCTTTTGATCCTTTGGACACATCATATTCTTTATCGCGTGTAACGCCTACGACAGAGAAACGTTTGATGTAGCTCGTACCCGTTTCTCCTTCTTTATAGATGGCATTATAGATGGTACGTTCATCACCTTTTTTGAAAACAGCGACATGAATGATACCTTTTCCGACAAAGACTTTATCTTGGATTTTACTGACAACATATTTACCATCCTCGCGGAAGGCAATAATATCGTCTATATCTGAACAGTCACAGACAAATTCATCTTTTTTCATTCCCGAACCAATGAATCCCTCTTCGCGATTAACATATAGTTTGGCATTTGCCAAGGCCACCTGCGTAGCTTCTACTTTGTCGAATATGCGCAATTCAGTTTTACGTTCACGGTCTTTACTGTATTTTTCACGGAGTTTTTCAAACCATGCAATGGCGTATTCCGTTAATTGGCGTAAATGACGTTTAACTTCCTTGATCTCATTTTCGAGCGTTTTCATCATTTCGTCCGCTTTTTTAACGTCGAAACGTGTGATGCTGCTCATTGGCTTGTCGATCAATTTTTTGTAATCTTCCGGGCGTATCTCGCGATAGAATTGATCGAAGAATGGTTCAAACAAGCGATTGAGAACCTGCACGACAGTGTCAAAGTCACCTGCATTTTCATAATCCGGATGTTTGTACATCCCTTCCTGGATAAATATTTTTAATAAAGTGCTGAAAAATATCTTTTCTTGAAGATCGTTTAAGCGAATCTCCAATTCTCTTTTCAATAAGTTTTTGGTGTTTACGGTATTCTCAATGAGAATATCGTTGACACTCATAAAGTGAGGTTTTTCCTCCTTGATCACACAGGTGTTGGGCGAGATGGAAACTTCACAGGCGGTAAAGGCATATAAGGCATCAATAGTTACATCAGGAGATATTCCAGGTGCTAAATGCACGATGATTTCAACGTTTCCTGCCGTATTATCCTCGATTTTTTTGATCTTAATTTTTCCTTTATCGTTGGCTGTAACCACACTTTCAATCAGACCGCCAGTCGTTGTTCCAAATGGGATTTCTGTAATTGCGAGCGTCTTTTTGTCGCGTTCCTCAATTTTTGCACGAACACGTATTTTCCCACCGCGCTGTCCCTCATTATAATTTGAAACGTCGGCCATACCACCCGTAGGAAAGTCCGGGAATATATTCGGGCGTTCACCATTTAAGACCTGAATTGATCCATCAATGAGCTCAATAAAATTGTGCGGCATAATCTTGGTTGCCAGACCCACAGCGATACCTTCAGCTCCCTGAGCTAATAACAAAGGAAATTTTACCGGAAGAGTAACAGGTTCGCGATTCCGTCCATCGTAACTCAATTGCCACTCCGTCGTTTCAGGGTTGAAGACAACGTCATTTGCAAATTTGGATAATCTTCCCTCGATGTACCGTGGGGCAGCAGCAGAGTCACCCGTAATTGGGAAGCCCCAGTTACCTTGACAGTCAATCAAGAGATCCTTTTGCCCTAGCTGCACCATGGCGTCGCCGATCGAAGCATCACCATGTGGGTGATATTTCATCGTATTACCAATAACATTGGCTGCTTTATTATATCTTCCATCATCCATTTCCTTTAAGGAATGGAGGATACGACGTTGTACGGGTTTCAAGCCGTCATTGATATGCGGTACGGCTCTGTCCAAGATCACATAGGATGCATAATCCAAAAACCAGTTTTCGTAAAGTCCCGATAAAGGTATCGTCTGACTTCCCCCCTCTGTTTTTCCTGATCCTAATTCCTCTTGATTGTCTTCCGTTGGGAAGTTCGTTTCGTCACTCATTTACTCAGCAATAGATTAAATTGTACAATACAGAAATGTTCGAAATATTATTTTATTCGAACGTGTAAAAATACAAAACCATTTTGTTTTATCCCAGTGAAACTATGAAAAGTTAAAAAAATTAGTTTTTAAAACTAATATAATTAGTTTTAAGTTTGGTCAATAGCCAAATCATACCAGTAACAGGGAATATTCCATCGATCGAAATAAAACTCTTCAGTAACCTGAAATCCTACTTTTTCCAAGACATGTCTTGATCCCGTATTTCCCGTATGTGTGATGGCGTGTACTTCAAAATGGGCCAGCTCTTCTCGATAATATTGCATGCAGGCAAATGCAGCTTCTGTCGCTTAGCCTTTGCCCCAGGATTCTAGTCTGAAACGATAACCAAGATCTAAAAATCCAATACGTCCGTTCTCCAATTCGTCAATATATTTAAATCCCGTCCAGCCGATCCATTGATTGCTTGACTTCTCAATCACCCCTAGACGACCTATACCGTATTTTTCATATTGTTGCTGAATATGGGCGATGGCTTTTTTCATTTCATCAAGGGATTGAACAGGTTCGTTATTCAAAAACGTATGAACCTCCGGCTGTGAATCCATTGCGAAAAAATAAGCCGCATCATCCATCTGTATGGGACGGATAATTAAACGTTCAGTTTCCAGTGTTGGTAGGTGTTTTTCCATATTATTTATCTGAGCTGTGACCACATGCTAAAGCCACAATTTGTCGATATCTTTTTTTAAGATCTTTTCTTTCATTTCCTCCTCAAAATCTCCGAACTCCTCTTTTTTTACAGATTTACTGATTCTGCCAGCTTCGAGTACCAAGATTTCATCGCAGGTATCTTTTAGCGTGGAAAAGATATGGGACGAAATCAGGATCGTTTTACCCATTGCTTTTAAGCGAAGAATAATCTCCGTAAGAATAATGCTGCTTTGTAGATCGATGCCATTAAAAGGTTCGTCAAGGATATAATAATGATTGTCCTGAAGTAAAGTAGCTGTCAGGGCCAGTTTTTTTTTCATTCCCGTGGAATAGGCGCTTGCATATTCCTTTAGCGGCAGCTCGAAAATATTTCTTTCACTGAGGTTTTTGATCTGTTTACCACGCGCATCTGTCAGCAGATAAATATACTCTTCGCCTGTCAGTTTCGAAAGGAAATAAGGATCCGAGGTCAGGTAGCCTAAATTATTCTTTAACGGTTGCAGCGTAGATTTTATACTTCCCGAGGCAGTTTCTAGTCCAGCAATACAACGAAATAGGGTGGTTTTTCCTGCGCCATTCTCGCCAACAATGCCGTAGACCTTTCCACCGCTGAATGTATAAGAGATCCCCTGGAGTACCTGATGCTGTCCAAAGGACTTACTGAGTTTGGTGAGCTCGATCATAAATGATTTTTAAGGTTGTTGATGGCTTTCATATAATAAAAGGGCAATAGCGCAAATATCAACGGATAAAAGCTAAAACACAGTGCCAAAGCAAAGACTTCAGGGAAATTGATTTCCCTTGGGTAAGCGACATATTTTAATGTGATTGCAAAAGGAAGTAAAAGTAATATTCCTCCTAATACGATACAGGCGTTAAATAAATCCGATGGAAAGATTACAGCATACAGAAAAAGAAGAGGCAATACCAAGAGCAGGCACTGTAAAATTCCTCTTTTAAATTTTCGCATCAGAAAGGCTGTTGGTGTATGATGGTTATTCCAGAGGTAGAAAATAGGCTCCGGTAATTGATAATAGAAAACGCAGGTGAGCGCAATGCAAACGACGCAAAATAAAACAAGGTTGGAATTGGCAGCATAAAAACCGATTCCGGCCAATACATATAAAACGAGTAAAAGAAGGTAACTTCGACGGAATCCGATAATAAATTCAAAAGGTTTTTTTGCGAATGGTGTCGGAATGGATTTACCAAAAGCCTTAAATGTCAAAAATGCGAAAACAACAGCTAATAAAGTCAAAAACAGCGCATATAGCCAATGACCATGAAGGAGAAGAATGACAAACGAAGGGATAACGACCAAGCCATTTTCCCAGAGTCTGATTTTGTGAAAATCTCTTCTGCTGAATGTGTTTTTGAGAAAATCATTCCTATTTTTTTCAGTGAGTAGAAAAAGCAGTTGAAAATTACCGAGTATCACCGCATAACAGCCAAAAATAGGGTATTGAAACAAAGCGTAATACATCAAGTAGCATAACCCAAACAACAGGAGAGATGCGATCGGAACAGGTAGTCCTGTAGCCTTGATATGACGACCTAGTAATCTGTATTGGAGCTTTAAATAATTGCTTACCATGATAAACCAAACTTAGATAAATTACATTTTATATGCAATATAATTGCGTAGCATATAAAGTACGTATTGAACTTATCTGCCCTTCGTGGTACTCATAATTGCTTCGCCGTTTATTTAATCTATACGTGTCCATTGGGAAACTTGTTTACAGCGGAAATGACGTTTTGCCTTGCATAAGTTTGAAAAAAAAATGAAAGGCTAGTAGGCTTTGTGCCTTCGTTGCCAGCTTAACATATAGCCAAGCGCAAGCAGCAATACCGTAGCATTAGCATACATAATGACTGGAATCCGGAGGATAACGTCACTATAATATAATCCAGCAAGTAAGGCACCAAGACCTATTCCCGCCTCAAGCGAGATATACATGGTGGCTACCGCTTTGCCGCGATCNNGGTAAACTAAGGTCAATCGTCCAAGCATTGACGGCAGGCGAGAGTATACCTGTGCCCACGCCATAGATACTGGCTCCGATCATCATGCCAATAAAACTATTGCCCAAACCAATTGCGACAAGTGCAATAGCGATAATAATTAATCCAACAACAATGACTTTAGGTCTCCCGTAACGGTCCGAAACTTTGCCGGAAACAAAACGTATCAATACCGATGCAATGGTGAAGGCCAGGAAAAATAGCCCTTTGTTTTTAAGTCCCAGGTATTCACTCCAGTCGGGAATTAAAGTTAGAATAACCCCATAAGCGGTATAAGATAGGAAAGTGACGATTCCAGCCGGAAGAGCGCGCCATTCAATGATATCCTTGCGGTTTATTTTGAGCATGGAGAGATGGAATTTCTCTTTTTTCGCCAGTGTTTCCTTCATGTTAATAACGATAAGAATCGAGAGAAGTGCCATGAAAGAAGAGCAATAAAACATGATATTGATACCAAAGGCTTCGAAAATAGCGCTGCCAATTGCTGGGCCAACAGCTGTACCGACGCTAAAGGCCAATCCATGCATTCCAAGCGCCTCACCCCATCTTTTTTGCGGAACCAGATCCGCGACATAGGCAGAAGTTGAGGTGGGTTTAAAACCGGTAGAAAAACCATGAATCAACCGTAAGAATAAAAAGCCTGCCACCGATGTTAAAATAGGGTAGAGGAACCCACAGATGAAACAGACGATCGAACCAATTGCCATGACTGGCACACGCCCCCATCTATCTGTTAACTTACCGCTAAAAGGACGTGAAATCCCAGCAGTCAATGTAAACAACGCTATGATTAATCCTTTATATTCCGCTCCTCCCAGACTGCTCAGGTAATTGGGAAGCTCGGGAATAATCATATTGAAGCTAGAAGAAAATAGGAGTGAGCTTAAGCAAAGTAAAATAAATTGAAGCGTATAGATGGATTTCTGTTCAGCAGGCATGGCGCAATTTTTATCGTGTGAATATTCAAAAAAGGACAATGGATGTTGGCGATTATTCATCCTTCAAAGGAATGAGGCAAATGTACAGTTTTTGGAGCGATTAAGCTGGTCCTAGACCAACTTTTGTCGAGCTATTTCGTTACAGAAGATAGTCGTTGCTACAGCTACATTTAAGGACTCGGCCTGACCTATGCGCGGGATCGTTACGGCTTGATCGATTAAGGCTATTATTTCATCACTGATACCATTCCCCTCCNNCCGTTACCCATAACAATTAGGCCCTCATCGGTCCATTTGGTTTGATAGATTGATTGACCATGGAGTAGGGCTCCATATACTTTCAGTCCGCTTGCGGAGATAAACGTATTTAAATCGGTATAATGGATCTGAAGTCTTGCCAGCGAGCCCATAGTTGCCTGCACGACCTTAGGGTTGTAAGCATCCACAGTGCCTATAGAGCAGATAATATGTTCTATTCCAAACCATTCAGCTGTGCGGATAATGGTTCCCAGATTACCGGGGTCTTGAATGTCGTCGAGGACGAGGCTAAACTTGTTTTTTAAATCATTTAAATCAATTTGTTGTTGTTGGGGGAGCTTCACGAGCGCAAGAACACCCTGTGGTGATTTTAGCGCACTTATTTTTTGAAATTCAGTCTCCGTCAATTCGTGGCATTTTATATTATGGGAGATTTTACCCACTTTTGTGAAGGCGTCAACGGTATAGAAAATAGACTCAACTTGGTAGCTGGAGGAAATGAATTCTAAGACAGATTTTNNAATAAATAAGCCGTGTTGCTTCCTATACTTTTTGTTTTGAAGAGACGTTATTAGACTAATTTGCGCTTTTGACAACATTATTATTGATGATTAAATATCCTCGTTTTATCGGATTTGCAAGTATAACGTTTTTGACGTTATTTTTTGCATCGTGCCGGTCTTCAAAATATCTTGACGATGATCAAGCTCTGGTTACAAAAGTACAGATTTCTGGTGTTACCCCCGCATTGAAAGAACCTTCCGAAACGTATATTTCTAATCAAATAAGACCCAATTCAAGAGTTAATCTGTTTATTTATAATACGTTCAATACTAAAAATGGACGCTATAAAACCAAGGGAATTCGTAACGTCGGTGAGTCTCCACATCTATTGGATTCAGCTATGGTCGATCTGTCGGCCAATCAGATCAGGCGTTTTCTGTTTACAAAGGGTTATTTTAAAGCGAAGGTCGAACCTGAAATAATAGTGTCAAAAAAAAAGGCGCATATTGACTNNCGACGAAGGAACAGCTTATCAGGTTAGAAGCATAGATCGGAAGTTTGAAGATGAAGAGGTAAAAGCGCTATTTGATCGGGAAGTGCTTCCAAAAACACATGTCAAACCTTCCATGCAATACGATGCGGCCAAGTTGCTTGACGAGCGAGAAAAACTCTATGTCTCCATGCGCAACAATGGTTATTACGATTATGTCCGTCAATATATGCGTGCGGGTATTGATTCGGCCATAGATGGGAATCTAATAGATCTAAAAATTAGTGTTGACAATCCAACGGATTCTACGATACATAAAAAGTATCAAATTGATAGTGTTTATATGACTATAAGGAATTATGGGGCAATGTCAAAAAAGCCACCGCGTCGAATAGTGGATTCTGCCAGACGCCTCCTCTTTGTAGATGAAACCAATAGTTTTAGATGGAAACCGCTCGAGCGTTATATGTATCTTCGATAAGGCAACTACTATTCTTTGGCAGAGGAAAATAAATCGTACGACCGATTGTATGAAATGAATGGTTTTCGTTCCGTCAAAATGCAGTTTGTCAAAAAGGATTCCAACAAGCTTGATGTACATTATGATTTTGTTCCAAGACCCAGAATGGGTAACCAAATTGAGGGAGAATATACCTTTAGTTCGGGGATGAGCGGGTTTAATATCGGAAATACATTTTCGCAACGTAATATCTTCGGTGGCTCTGAGCAGCTGGAAGTGAAATTGCGTTATGGTGTCTTGTTTGATCCGCGTTTGGCAGGCGGGCTTTCCAGCAAGATATTCAACAATGATTTTCAAGCAGGGGTAAATTTGGTTATTCCTCGTCTGATGGTACCTTTTCACATTAATCCAGGAGGTAAATTTGGTTTGCCTAAGACAACTTACTCCATGACTTTGCAGTTATTTGATCAAGATAAAACATATTCGAACCGTTATTTTATTACATCGCTGAATTATTCTTGGTATGAAACTGAAAATAAGTATCATAGTTTTACGCCTATCGTTCTAGAGTATCGAGATGGGCGTTTGGATTCTAACTTTCGGAATAAGCTCATAGCAGAAGGATATCAACTATATGTACGTAGTAACGACCGTCAATATTTTGGTTTGGGAACACAGTATACCTTTATTCTGAATGGCAAAAAATTGAATAGCAAAGAAGACTTTCAATATTTTAGAGGTACACTGGATGTGAGTGGAAATGTCTTGGATCTCATTAGTTCGCTGGCAAAATTACCTAAGAATGCAGATGGGGAGAAAAAAATATTCGGTGTGCCTTTTCTTCAGTATGCCAAAACTGAACTTGATTATAGGCTCTATCGAAATCTTGGGGGAAATAGGCAATTTGTCTTCCGTTTTAATCCGGGAATAGCAATCCCCTATGGCAACAACTCCAAGTTGTTGATTTTTGAAAAGAGTTCANNTCTCCATAGCGGTGGGATGAACGGCATACGTGCTTGGCAGGCACGTACCTTAGGTCCAGGTGCTTATAACCGCCAGAGTCTCAGTGAAGATTTGCGCTTAAACCTGCGTAATTTAGATCAGCTGGGAGAAATTAAACTGGAAGCGAATGCGGAATACCGATTTAGATTGCTCAATAATTTTCTGGGTGCAAAGATGAACGGCGCGACATTCGTGGATATGGGAAATGTCTGGCGACTCAAGAAGGATGAGGAATTGAATCCAGGCGGGGAATTTAAATTCAATAAATTCCTCGGACAAGTGGCTATTGGAACTGGTTTTGGACTTCGTTTCGATTCGGACTATTTTGTAATTCGCCTAGATGCTGGACTCAAGGTAAAAGACCCGCAGTTTTCGGGTGCTGATCAATGGGTTATTAAGCACTTTTTCGATTCCAAGGAGTTTAAGGCGCAGTATTATGAAACCCACAGACCGGATCGATATAATTTTATTCAATATAATTTTGGAATTGGTATGCCGTTCTAAAGCAATTACCTTCTACATATCCGGATCGACACTTGCTAACCGATGAGATTTTTGAGGCTTGAAAATATAGATTCAAAAATTTTGCTCAAGTCCAAACCCTGAGAATGGTTAAATAAAAAGAAAACAATAGCTAGGGCGATAGCTGTCATAATCACTTTTTTAAACATGTAAGCGATTCCCAAGACGATAGCAGGAATAATTAAAAACATCAGTCCGCTAATGGCAAAAGGAGAAAGACCACTATCGCTCTTGTAAATATAAAATAAACGTCCTTTGGAAGTTTGTTGATTTTTATGGCTAAAGAATACGAAAGTAGAGGATTCAATTTTCTGATTAGTTACGGCAATACCATCATGGAATTGAAGTGCTTGAGAGAAACCATTTATCGTGAACATATAATTGCCATTGATTGTCTCATTGGTGTTTTCTAAAGAATCCACCGCAACTACAGCCAATTTCCCATTTTTGGAAAGGCTTTCCTTTACGATAAAGTTCTGGATATTTTGCTCCTGAGCGTCCGCCCAAAAAGGTATCAGTAATAGAAAAAATATAATCTTTTTCATCATTTTATTGTTATTCAACTCGCTGTTTCCCTTTTTCTAGGACTATTTCTGCAGCGTAATGATCGTTTGAGTAGACCGACTAGCATTGAAACGCCGGATCCGATTTCCTTCAAATTAGACTGCAATTTTAGGGATTTTAATTTTCTTTTGAAAATCTTTAACTATAGGAATGTTGAAACCCTTATAAATAGATTTATGAGGCCTTCATTATATTTTAATAGAAGACCCGTCATTTTTTATTTTCTTCCATGGATAAATTAAGTGTTATCCTCGCTCGGTAAAGAATACGAATTGCTTTTATCTGCGTCTTTTGTTAAGATTATATTTTGGAAATATCTAATATCAGGTTTCCCAAAAAACTTGCTTATTTTTCCCATCGTTTGGTCATCGCACCAGTTACCTTCCTGATCTTGGACTTGTAGTATCCATTTATAAGGATGTTTGTTTTATTTCCAGAAAAATTTACTTCTTTGAGAGTTCTGCGATCAACTGCAATTTCACGGCGTCATTTAGAATGCCTTTTGGATCATCAATAGTTCTTTTTCCAAAGATATCTTTTTTGACGGAAGCTCGATTTCCATTATTGTCACTCGCACCATAATTCCCGAAAATATCCTTTCTAACTGAAACCCGATTTCCGCTATTGTCTTCAATCGTTTTACCACCAAGAATATCATTTCTCACTGTAGTACGTTGCCCATTGCTATTTTCAATGGTGAGATTATTCAAAATATCTTTCCGTACCCGAGTTGAATTACCCTTGTTATCACGAATTTCCAGATTGCCTAAAATATCTTTTGATATTGTTGAGCTATTGCCTTGATTATCGCGAATATCGACGCCACCTAAAATATTTTTGGATACAGTTTTGACGTTTCCTTTTTCATCACGGATTTCTAAATTACCGTGTATATTTCTAAAAACTGTAGATGGGCTTCTGTCAGCACCCTCATCTTTTACGACAATTTTTCCTGAGAGATCTTCCTTTATTGTTAGTTCAAGACCACTCTTATTTACGGCTGTATATTCACCCAAGCTACCTCTATCAAATTTAATGGATCTCCAGGTATCCGAGATGATAACATTCCCCCAGCTATCTGTTTCTATTTTAATCGAATTCTTGTCTAAACCATCCGAAATAGCCATCTTAATCATGTACTTTTTCATATTGTCAGAAGGAGGATCAGACCATATTCGGGTATGCGTTATCGATGTTGAAAGTTTGGCTTCTGACGTTAATGTAACGAACAACAGGGAAAAACTGAATAAGAAATATATGCGCATGTCTGTCTGTGATTTAATGACAATATACGTTTTTTTGCGGTACTTTCATTATATTTAAGCAGTAAGCGAATTAATTGATATTACTTTAGATATAATGTTTAAGCACTTAAAATACGTAGACGGTACATCGGATAAATTTTGGGAAATACAAACAGCGGGTTCTACTCATACAGTTACTTATGGTCGAAATGGAACCGGCGGCCAAAGTAAGAGTAAGACATTTGATTCAGAAGAAGCCTGTCTAAAAGATGCGGAAAAACTAATCTCTGAAAAGACTAAAAAAGGCTATTCTGAAGATGGTACCGTAGGTGCTGATAGCAAGGAGAAAGGTTCGGCTGTTCGGCTACCAACGGCTGCCAGCCAGCGAAAAGAAGAAGCGGTAGCGGCATTGAAGTTGCTTATCAAAGAGGCAAGGACGGAAGATATCATCCCTTTTCTGGAGAAATATTCCACTGGTAACCTAGAAATTTTAAAAAAAGAAATTCGTGCAGCCAAGCGATATTGGGTCGATTATAGCGACCTTTCCAAGGATCCTGAATTTAAAAATAAAGCACAGTACAACTGGGGGACTCGTGGCACCAAAGGACAGCAGCGGGTAGTTAAGTTACTTGCTCTAGCCACATTTTCGGGTTCTGATGCCGGTAGCTGGGATATTTTTTATGAACTTTTGGAGCAAGTAAGGAGTAAGGACGTCGAACAAATATTGGCCTATGCCAAGCCGAATTGGATAGGCAACTATTTATTGCAGCTAGTTCGTAAAAATGAGTGGCAACAGATAAATTATGACAATCTCCGTTTTTTGGAACAAATGGGACATGTTGATTTTGAACCGGAGCTTTATGCAAGTTCAATTTCTGGTTTTAATAATTATGAGTCAAAGAGGTTTTTTGATCTTCTTACAACAGATGAATTGACAGTACAACGTGATATTCCTTTGGTATTTGAATATGAAACGGGCATTCACAGCAGGTATTGGGATTATAACTATCAGAATGCAGTCAATGAACTGCTATGGGATAAGGTGTTTGATACGCTGTTGGAAAACGGAAAAATTGATCGGGAACTCATCATCACTGGAGCGCTCGAAGCTCAAACCAAAAATTGGAATAATAATCTAAAAAGCTATTTCAGAAAGCTTATTGAGCGGATGAAGCTTTCCGAGAATACAGTGATCGAACATCAGCAACGTTTCTTTTCCTTATTGCATGCTGAACATAGTGCTGTGATCAATTTTGTGGTTGAGTATCTAAAACCATTCTTATCGCATCGTGATTTTCAGTTGCTTGAGTTTTTAGATTGGGCAGAAGCAATTTTTATGCGGAGCGATGTGAAGGCAAGCCTTAAAGCGCTGCTGATCCAATTTGACAAACTTTTGAAACAAAAATCCGAATGGCAGGAACGATTTGTTTCGCTAGCGGCCGATATCTTTATGATTCCGGATTTGCAGTTACAAGAAAGAGCAGCCAAGTTTATTCTAAAATATCAAAAAGAACCATCTGAAGAGCTTGCAGCTAAGTTGCAGCTTTATAAACCACAGATGATGGGGGCTATTGGTACTGATTTCAAGCACCTGCTATTGGAGGAAGGTTATTCGGAGGAAGAGATACTTGCTGAGCTTCAGGGCGAAACAGTCGAGCAGTATAGGTATCAGCCCATAGACGTCCGACGTTTAAACGAACCCTACGAATATCCACAGACCTGGAACGAATTATTTTTCAAGGTAGGGGAGGTAATAGGAGGTTCCGACCCCATTCAGGTGGAGATACTAATGAATGCCTGGGTGCAACAGACTGCTGTTTTTCCCAAAGACTATCAGAAGCAGTTAGAACCTTACATTAAACAATTGACAGGAGCCTATCGTGAATCTTCCTGGTACAATCATTTCTCAGGGACCTTCATTAATATGTTTTATAAACCCACTGTAGTATATAAAGATAAAGATCGGTATCACAATTACTCCAAGTGGGTCAGTCTGATGGGAAGCCAATTGGAGCTATTGCAACGTTATCGGATTGATGGTATCCAGCTGCCACTTTTGAGTCTGCCGACACATAAGCCATTTTGGATCGCACCGATCATTCTCGTTGAGCGTATTTTGGCTTATCAGGAAGCAGGAGTGAAAATCAATTTATTGGATTTTTCCATTGCGTTGAGTCGTACGGTGCGCGAAGATCTGGAAGAACTTGAGCCGCTGCTAAAGCAAATCGATGAGCCGCAAATAAGGGACGTTATCAACTATGCCTTGGGTTTTGGACCGATGAAAGTGCAGTTGCAATCATGGTTAGGAAATTTATTGTCATCCAAAGATTCAAATCAAGTCAACTGGATAGGCCTATGGGCAACTGTAGCACGAACACACCATCCTGATACTTATTTTGAAGAATTTGTGAAGGAACCTTTAGCGGATATACCTTATGCCGCTCAACCTTTTCGTCCGGCATTAAAAACAGAGCCGACCTATTATGATAATTATAACTATGCTACACGGAAATCGGAGAAAGTATACAATGGCGATCAGTTGAGTTATGCATTTCCTTCTTATAAACAAGGGAGTGAAACTTTCCTGTATCATAAGGATATCTACAGCAGGGGAGCAAATACCATACTGTCTTATTACTTGTATAGGGCCGACGTCGCTTATATGCATAGTTTGATGCCCCAGAATACGGAGAGTCTTTCCCTGTTTTTAACTATAGGTCTGAACAGTAAAAGTGACTGGGGCGGGAAATCTTCGGCTGCTTATCTGCAGGAGATGCTGTACGACTTTTTCCATTTTGATCAACAGTCCAATCTATACCTGGCAACTTCACTCTTCAATAAAGAGAAAGAGGTGCGTGCGATGGCTGTTGAAGTCATTTTGGCTGCAGTTAATGAAAATAGATTGGACACCACGCTATTAGGTGAACAATTGGGAATGCTGTTGAGCAATGGTTATGGCCCGATCGGTCGTTGTGTTGAAGTGCTGGAACAATGCCGCGATATATCTTCAAAGCATAACAATGCCTTATTGCGGCTATTGGATGTGGCTTTTGCGCATTACAACATTGCTGAAAAAATGCCGACCAATTTTAAGAAAATCATCGAATATTATTACGATTTGATGAACAAGGAGCAATATCATTTTCCAGAGTATCTTCAACAGGTTTTTGAGAAATTGGAAATATATAAGAGTTTACAACCTATTTTGAAAAAAATAAGAAAATAACAATATGGCAGAGCAAGATTTAGCGATTAGCTATGCAAGAAATTCACAACTGACCCAACAATCGGGCATACAGCAATTGGTATTGGCACATCAGTCGGAATTGGCCGAAGTCGCCAATGTACCTTGTTTCTTTTGGGGGAGTTTGACGGATCCTTTACTGACATCCAAATGTTTGTTGACCTTGTCGAAAGTAGTGCGGTCTAGTTTCGGCCCTGTACCTCCGAGTTTGCGGGATCCTATCGTTTCAGCTGGTACCAATCAGATTCGTTTTGAGGGCTTCTCTTCCTGCAATGGTGTTTATGCACGTTTGGATTTATTGGAAGATGCTATTGACGGTGAGTTTATTACAAGTGGTACAACCAATGTGGATTTCAACGAACCGATGCTCAATGCGTTAAATGCTGTCAAGAAAACCGAAAAGATGGTGTTGGGAGTAGGAAGTAATGAGGTAGCCATTAGTACTGATAAAGCCAAAGTGACTGAAAAAAAAGTGACTTTGCCACCACGCTGGATCAAAGGGCTGACTTCGGTCCAATTATATTTGGCGGGTATGGAGCTACAGTTTGAATTAAATAAAATTCAGCTTATCCAATTATTTCAAGGCATTCCGAAAGGGAATGTGAAAGGTGAATTCTATCTAACGAAAAGGGCTAGCCGATTTGTGTTTTCCCCTATCAGTACAGGCGATGCGGTACGTATCGGTGGTATACAGCGATTACGTTTATTGGAGGGACTGCTGACGTACGCAGATAAGTTGCTCGTTTATCAGGAAAAAGGAGGTGAAAGTGCGGCTTTTGTTGCTGACTTTGGTAAAATGAGACTAACTCTTGCCTTGTCACCAGATAGTTATCGCGGATTTTCGGGCGAAGGTAATGTATTGGAAAATATGATTAAGGCCGTTCCGGATGAATGGATTCATGCTGTCAATGGACTACTCAAATCTAATGAGTTATTTGATCCAACAATGCTTTCAATTGAGCATGATGTCGATTTTGACACGATGGACACCCTATCAGCATCATTATCTTCCATCGGGTTGTTGGGCTATGATCTACATAGTCATCAGCACTATTATAGACGATTACCCTTCAAGATGGAACGTATCTTGGCATTGAACCCAAGGCTAAAAAATGCAAAAAAACTCGTTGCGACAGCAGGTGTACAATTTGTTAAGAATACAACGGATTATATCGAAGCTAGAGTTGATGGATCAGGTGTGCAACATACCGTCATTATACAGGGCGACAAGCATCAATGTACCTGCAATTGGTTTACCAATCATCAGGGAAAAAGAGGGTTATGTAAACATATACTGGCCGTCAAGATGTTGAATGGCTAACCTGTTTGTTACTTCATATTTTGCTTGCTGTGAAGTATGAAGTAACAAATTGTATTTGTCAAATATTTAAAAATAAAGCGACAGGAGGTTTGGTCTATCCTGTGGTCGGTTAGTCTAAGATCTCCTCGTATGTCAATGTATTTTTATTATTAGATACACAGATTTTTATAAACGTTGGAGAAATGCCTTTACCATTTGGACGATACATGGAATAGGTATAGGAATCATTGTCATGATAATTGGCGTGTAGCGTGTCACCTTCATATCTGTCTACCGCGGAGCCATGAACTTCTATTCTTTCATCCATNNGATCGATAAAAGATTGTTTGTCTTTTTCGGAAATAGATAGTTCAAATTGATGTGTGTAATCTCTTAAACCGCCACTTTGATTGGAAATAATTTTAAAATCATCGTTTAGCGTGATATGGTGTTCGCTGAGTAGTTGTCTTGCATCAGATTTAGAGAATAATAAATCATCAAATAGCAAGTATAGCGTGAATATAAGAAAAGGCAAGATTAAAACAATCGAGACAATAGTTCCCAACTTTTTACGGCCAGACTTTTTTAGGATCCAATATGTGAAATAGATAAATAGGCCTGGGATGCCAAACCATATCAAAAAAATTAGCGCGTATAGTGTATACATTTGTTAATCGTTATAAAACAAACTATTATCCCCAGCGGCCGTGCCGTGAATCAATATGATGGGATATCTTAATTTAAAGGCATCCATCGGCTTTTTTTTATACATTTTCATCTATCCATAGATTTTGCAAATCAGCTTTATCTTGCTTTTTTGATAATGATTTTAAGGCTTTTTCTGCTATTTTTTGATCTGGATTGATTATATCAACAGGTTCTATAATGAGGCTATTCGACTCGTTCTCATCAAGGGGCTAGTCTATTGTCATGGTCCATGTCTTGGTGCTATTACATATCTTCTTCATCAATAAAATTGAAACCAGTATTGATCAGCAGCTCGAGATACTCATCGAAACTATCCGCTATGACACGAAACTCATCAGGATCGTGCACGAAACGTACGATTTGTCCTTTTTTACCTTTTCCTGAGGGGCTGAAATCTACAAATAATTGGGAAGTTCCGCCATTGTTCATACAATCGGAAAAATGAAGCCATTTTAAGTCCGTTGAAGTGTCAGTAATCTTGTTGTCAATTTCCACATGATCGTACTTTCGGTCAATATAGTCGGCATAATAGGTATGCGCAATATGTTGATTGTCGACCATCTCCTGAGCTGATAGTAGATAATAAGGATACTCATTTAAGTCAGAGCCTAGAAAGAAGAAGGCAATTTCTTCATCGGCATAAGTCCGCCAATAAGTTCCATCAACATATTTAAGTAAATCGACCAATCCTTCAGGGATTGCTGGAAATGCTTCATGGAGTTTATCTAGATCTGCTTTGCTTGAACCATGTTTAATCTGTTCAAAATGATCCCAGGTTTCCTTGCCACCATTTTCATAGTATGTTTTCTTTAACCCAGATAAATAATTGTCAGCTATTTTCATTTACTTTTATTCTTGTCAGTGAAGTTAGCCAAACTTGATGATAGAATAAAAGTAAATCGTCATATATCTCCTTTTTTGTTGATTTAAAAAAGGGGTATGAAATTTAAAGTAGGAAAAGATCATTTTAGCTAATAATTCTTGAAAACTTGGATGATTAAATCTGATGTGACAGTGAATTATTTTTTACTAAAATATTTAGTATTTAAATTATTTATAGCTATCTTTGTATTATGCACTTACAGAAGTAATACCAAGAAAATAAACAATTATGTTGTCCGATCAAACTTTAGTATCCGATATAAAGGCAATTATTGCGCAGTCCAAAGATAATGCGGTTCGTGCTGTCGATCATCAGCGCACACACATGTACTGGCACATCGGAAAGCGTATTTTTGAACATGAGCAGGAAGGTAAGGATCGAGCTGATTATGGAAAATATCTCACCCAATATCTTGCAAAGGCGTTAGAACCTGATTTTGGTAGTGGATTCTCGCGAAGGCAAATTGAATTGTTCCGGCAGTTTTATCGGGTATTCCCAATTGCGAACGCACTGCGTTCGCAATTGAGCTGGACACAATATCGATTGTTAATGCGACTTGACTTGGACGAACAAAGAGAATTCTATATGGCTGAAACCATCAAAAATAATTGGACATCACGACAGCTGGAACGACAGGTCTTCACTAATCTATACGAACGCCTGCTTCTTAGTAACGATAAAGAAAGTGTGTTGGCTGTTGCAAGAAGGGAAAAGATGCCTTCAGATGCCAAGGAGATTATCAAAGATCCAATGGTACTGGAATTTTTGGGTTTGAAACGGGAAAGCGCTTACTATGAAAAGGATCTTGAGGGCGCCATTATTGGTCATCTTCAAGAGTTCTTACTCGAATTAGGGAATGGATTCTCATTCGTTGCTAGACAAAAACGTATCCATATCGAGGGTGATGAATTTTTCGTCGACTTGGTATTCTATAATCGTCTGTTGCAAAGTTTTGTGATTATTGAGATTAAGACCCATAAATTAACGCATCAAGACATCGGTCAGCTGCAAATGTATGTCAATTACTACGATCGTATCGAAAAGCTCCCGCATGAACATCCGACGATTGGCATCTTACTGTGTGCGAGTAAAAACGATGCGGTTGTAAAATTTACGCTCCCTGAGGGACAAAAACAGATTGTTGCCAGTCAATACGAACTTTACCTACCTACAGAACAGCAATTGTTGGATGAAATGAACAAGGAATTGGATAGTTTTGTGGGCAAAAGTGACGCTGATTAGATCTTTCAAGTGTTTATATGGCGCTATTTAAGGAAATTTTAAAAGCGCTAAACGGAGTTAAGTTATAAGTATTGGGGGATGAAATGACTGTGTTTCCGCTTTTTTCATTTTTATTTTTCAAACATAGATTATTTTGTACATTTGTAACGAATAAAATCGAAATTGAAATGGCAGAAACTGTACAACCAAGAGGTCCAAAGACAACTGATAATAATGCGAATCAAACTCATTACTACAAGACATTGGTAGTAGCTATCGCTTTAGGTTTAATCGGTACATTTATCCGTTTTGTACCGGATGTATGCACGGCATTGGACCAGCAAACATTTTTGTTTTCCGCGATAGCAAACATCTCCATGATCGTTGGTTCTCTTATCGCATTCAAAACCGTTTTCGGTATTTTGGGATTTGGAAAAAACCGTGACTAATTAATAGTCAACTAAGATATTTAAAAGCTCCAGTTTAATGGGGCTTTTTTTTGCCAATATCATCATATACAAAAGTTATATAAAAAAGGCATCAANNTTGATGCCTTTTTTATATAACTAAGATATAAATTATGCAAATAATGACCAGGTTCCCCAAGGAATACGAGCAAGAATCAGGATCAAACCAATAATATAGAAAATAACGACTGTTTGATTTGCTTTTCTGGCATTCTCCATCTTTTTAGCTTTTGAATAACCAATCGTGATCAATACAATAGCAATAATCATTGTCAATGGATGTTCAATGACTTTTAAACGTAATGTTGGATCCTTCATAACGCCACCAGAAATCATAGATGGGTATTTTAAAACGAAATACAAGATCAATCCAACAAGCAATTGAATATGCGATGCGATAAAACCCAATAAAGCAATTTTTCGGTTGTACGGCTTATTGCCTAAATAGTTTGATAAGGTGATCACAATAGATATCACCAAGGCTAGCAATAATACAATTGCTATAGTCGAGTGTAAGTGTAACATAAAAGCTCTCTTTAATTGTTTCCTAAGTTAGCAAAGATAAAAATATAATGAATGTATTTGTCAAAAATCATTGTTCTAGCAGAAATACCTCCGCAATGGGATTAAAAAGGTACATCCGCTTGCTACTTAATTCCATGCATTTATAGCGTTTTCTAATTTTCTCAATTCGCTGAAAGGAACGCCCATTTTTAAGACGAAAAAAATGACCATCCTCCAAAGATTCTACCGTAAGGGCACTGGTTTTGACCGTGTCATAAGTCTTTAAAGTACGAAACAAGTGAAGGTCGGTACAACTTGAAGCTGCAGGATTTTCCATATAACGATGAATAGCTATACTAATGTCCTTTGGAAAAATATTCAATTTTAGAAAAGGATCCATCAGTTCCTTAAAATTTTTTTTCCATTCCCCACCGTGGGGCTTGACAAGATGCTGATGTTTGTTCCAGGTTTGTAAATGAGCAAATTCATGGATTGTCGTAATTAAAAATGAATATGGGTTCAAGTCATGATTCACTGAAATACGATGTGGGCTCCCTCTAAACGGTGCACGATAATCTCCGAGTTTGCTACTTCTGGAACGAGAAATCTTAAATAAACACGCGGTATGATTGATCCAATTGGATATAATAGGCGCAGCTTCTTCGGGCATGTATTTTTTTAGGGTTGCACTATAATCTTGCATGGGGTAAAAATAGTTATTTATTCATGTAGGAGGTGTAGTCCGGGAACATTATTTTGTCAAAAATTGACTTAAAAATACTAAAAATAATAGTTTAAAATACCGATTTTATTTGGAATAATGATATTATTTTTAGTATTTAGTGCTTGGTAATGTGAAAATGAACACATACATGGTTAGAGGATTTATAGTTTTTGAAATAAAACGTATTGAAATCGTCTGATTTTTAGGTAAATTACCTACTAAAGCAAGGTTCATAAATATAAGATAAGACTGTAAATAAACCTTCAAGAATATGCTAGATACCTTACATATTAAAAACTATGCCTTGATCAATGAATTAGAGATTCAATTTGATAAAGGTTTGAATATAATTACCGGGGAAACAGGAGCAGGTAAATCCATTATTATGGGAGCACTTTCCCTAATCCTTGGAAATAGAGCAGAAGGCAAACATTTTTTTGATCCATTGAAGAAATGTGTGATTGAAGGGGAGTTTAATATCGGTTCTTATCATTTAAACATTTTTTTTGAAGAGAACGATCTTGAATATGCGGATCATACGATTATCCGCAGAGAAATTGCTCCCGACGGTAAATCACGCGCGTTTATTAATGACTCTCCTGTTACATTGACCATTCTCAAGCAATTGGGAGAGCAGTTAATTGATGTACATTCCCAGCACGCAACCTTACAGATCAATACCGAAGAATTTCAGTTTTTGGTCATCGATAGTGTGGCTGGTTCTTTTGGCTTGAAACAGCGCTACAGAGAAAACTTCTTTGCGTATAAAAAGGCAAAGAAGGAATTGGAAGAGTTTAAGGAGATGGTAAAAAAAGCTGCGATTGAACAAGATTATTTTCAGTTTCAATTTGATGAACTCGATGCCGCACAGTTGTTGGCCGGTGAACAGGAACACTTGGAAGTGCAGCAGCGACAACTGGAAAATGCGGAAGATATCAAACGCTCGCTGTCGGGAGCCTCACATCTAATGGAGAACGATGATACGGCTATCTTAAGCCGTTTGAAAGATGCGATGGCTCAAGTTGAGGGGATAGCGTCATTTTTACCGGAAGCTGCTGATCTGTCGGCTCGACTGAAAAGCGCATGGATAGAATTAAAAGATGTCACGTNNATTAAAAGATGTTACAGCAGAGTTGACTTCTGGGGAGGAGGATACGCAGCTTGAGGAAGGTTCTCTATTGGAAATTAATGAGCGGCTAAGCCTCTTATATCTGCTGCAGAAAAAGCACCATGTAGATTCGGTTGAAGAATTAATAACACTGCGTGATGAACTTGAATCCAAGTTAATGGCAATAAACTCTTCAGATGAGCAATTGGAGCGATTGGAGAAAGATGTTGTCGATAAATTGGCCATTGCGCAGGATCATGCTAAAGATTTATCGGATGCACGCAGAAAAGTTCTACATATCATAGAAAAAGATGTACGACAAACTTTGTCAAATGTAGGTATGCCAAATGCCTTGTTGGAGATCAATCTGGAACCACTGAAAGAAGGAGAGATGCGTGAGTCGGGTATGGATACCATTCAGTTTTTATTCTCCGCAAATAAAGGGCAAGGTCTACAGCCAATTCATAAAGTAGCTTCTGGCGGGGAACTTTCACGGGTGATGTTGGCGATTAAATCTTTGGTAGCAAAAACTTCGGCTTTGCCAACCATTATTTTTGATGAGATTGACACAGGGATCTCTGGAGAAGTAGCCTTACGTGTAGGCGAGGTGATGGAAAGTCTGGCTGCTAATATGCAAGTAATAGCCATTTCACATCTGCCACAAATTGCGGCAAAGGGTACGGCACATTACAAAGTTTACAAAGAAGATAAGGCAAATCGTAAAATATCTAATATCCTTCGATTGGATCAAGAAGGCAGAGTTAAGGAAATCGCACAGATGCTTAGTGGGGCCAATCCTACGGTTGCGGCGCTGGAACACGCGGAGTTATTGTTGAAAGGCTGAAAAATATTCCTGACCAACTAGATATAAACAATCGAAATAGAAATAAACAAAGGTCTTAGAGCATTTTTCTAAGACCTTTGTTTTATCTAGTTTCCACCATTATCGGCGTCGGTTAAAGTTACTTTGACTAACATATTAGTCGGGCGGACGGGATTATTGTCGCTTCCAACATAATCTGCATAGAGGTATACTTTACCCACTTTATATTCTACCCTGTAATTATAGGGGCCGATTGCTGAAGGAACATTAATAAAATAACTTTGGTCATTATCAAATTTTACTGCTACTCCCACATGCCCATAGTCGAAATATTTTGCATCGAGCTCAGGAAAGTCCAGTTCATTGGAGAAAGAATATCCTGAATTGTCAACTGCCCAAGATGAAGATGCGACCTGGGTAGTATAACTTACCCCAGGTAAATAATTTGTGACATACTCTTTCTTACATGAAGAAAATGAAACCAAGGCGGCGGTTCCAATTAAAGCTGCTAATAAAAGTCTTTTCATATTTATGCGTGTTATTTGTGACAATTTTATTATAGGACGATAAAATAAAGCGAAAGTTTAACGTCAACTTTCATTACAACAAAAAATGCACCATAAAGGTGCATTTTATTGAAATTATTTTTGATTACAGCAGATGCTTACTTCTCAGCTGTGTCTTTTGAAGACTTTGGATCTGAGCTAGAGACCTCAATATCTTTTGTTTCAGGATTGATGCTAACGGTCAATACTGAACCCGTTTGCACATTCCCTTTGAGGATTTCTTCTGCAATCGGATCTTCCAGGTATTTCTGAATTGCCCGTTTTAAAGGACGTGCTCCAAAATTACTGTCATATCCTTTATCGGCAATGAAATCTTTGGCTTCATCCGTCAAATTGATCGTATATCCTAAATCTGCAATACGTTTGAACAATGATTTCAGTTCGATATCAATGATTTTAAAGATATTCTCTTTTGTCAATGAATTAAATACAATGACATCGTCAATACGGTTCAAGAACTCTGGAGCAAAGGCTCTTTTCAAAGCCGTTTCAATTACTCCACGGGAGTGTGCGTCGGATTGCTGTGATTTCGCTGCGGTTGTGAAACCGACACCTTGACCAAATTCCTTCAATTGGCGTGCGCCAATATTGGATGTCATAATGATTATGGTGTTGCGAAAATCGACTTTACGACCCAAGCTGTCTGTCAGTTGACCTTCATCCAATACCTGTAGTAGCAGATTGAAGACATCAGGGTGAGCTTTCTCAATTTCATCCAATAAGACTACAGCATAAGGTTTACGACGTACTTTCTCCGTCAGTTGTCCACCTTCTTCGTAGCCAACATATCCTGGAGGCGCTCCGACCAAGCGAGATACCGCAAATTTTTCCATGTATTCACTCATGTCAATTTGGATCAACGCATCCTCTGTGTCAAACATGAAACGCGCTAATTCTTTCGCTAATTCTGTTTTACCGACACCCGTAGGCCCCAAGAAGATAAATGAACCAATTGGTTTTTTAGGATCCTTCAAGCCGGCACGTGTACGTTGAATAGCTTTCACCAATTTACCTACAGCGTCATCTTGACCAATGATTCTTCCCTTCATCAACTCTGCCATATTCAACAGTTTTTGACTGTCTGTCTGACTGACACGTTGTACTGGAATACCGGTCATCATGGCCACTACTTCTGCAACATTTTCTTCTGAAACGGTATAGCGTTTTGACTTTGTTTCTTCTTCCCAGGCGATTTTTTCTTTCTCGAGTTCTTCGATCAATTTTTTCTCTGTATCGCGCAGTTTAGCAGCCTCTTCGTATTTTTGGCTACGAACGACTTTGTTTTTCTCCAGTTTGACCTCTTCAATTTTATTCTCAATGTCTATAATGGATTGCGGTACATGAATATTGTTCAAGTGCACGCGAGAACCTGCTTCATCTAAGGCATCAATTGCCTTATCTGGTAAGAACCTGTCTGTAATGTAGCGTGTCGTTAAGGATACACAGGCTTCGATCGCTTCGGGAGTATAAGTGACATTGTGGTGGTCTTCATATTTCTCCTTGATACGATTCAATATCTCTACGGTCTCGTCATGTGTTGCTGGCTCGATCGTTACCCGTTGGAAACGACGATCCAATGCACCATCTTTTTCAATGTATTGGCGNNCGATCCAGAAGCTCCACCTGCACCGACAATGGTGTGAATCTCGTCTATAAACAGGATCACATCAGGTGATTTTTCCAGTTCATTCATGACTGCTTTCATCCGTTCTTCAAATTGGCCACGATATTTGGTGCCTGCAACCAATGATGCAAGATCTAATGTCACCACCCGTTTATTAAACAGTACACGTGATACCTTACGTTGAACAATTCGAAGCGCAAGTCCCTCCGCAATGGCCGATTTACCAACTCCTGGTTCACCGATCAACAAAGGGTTATTTTTCTTACGTCGAGATAGAATTTGAGACACACGCTCAATTTCCTTTTCGCGACCTACAATCGGGTCCAACTTTCCTTCTTCTGCAGCCTTGGTTAAATCACGGCCAAAGTTGTCCAATACGGGAGTCTTTGATTTGATATCCGATACCTTTTTGGGTTGGATATATTGATCATCTTCCGCAAAATCATCATCACCAGTAGGAGAGCCAGGAGCTTCATCCTTGATGGTTGTTTTATTTTGCTCGACTTCAGATTTGAAGATGTCGTAAGTCACATTATATTGCTGCAAAATCTGTGAAGCAATGTTGTCTTCATCCCGTAAGATAGCCAACAATAAATGCTCTGTTCCGATGATATCTGATTTGAAAATTTTCGCTTCCAAATAGGTGATCTTTAGGACTTTTTCAGCTTGTTTTGTTAATGGCATATTGCCAATAGGTGCACGTGATACAGATGCCGCCTTCACTGCGTCTTCCACAGATTGACGTAGGGCTGTCGTGTCAATACCGATGTTTTTAAGGATCTTAATCGCCATTCCATCGCCTTCACGAATTAATCCAAGCAACAGATGCTCTGTTCCTATATAATCGTGACGCAATCTCAAAGCTTCCTCTCTACTGTACGATATCACATCCTTTACGCGCGGTGAAAATTTTGCTTCCATTGAATACCTTTCTGTTTTATATTAAGGATATATAAATGTAGTAAATTCTGCATTTCAAACCTTAAAATTATTTTAAATAATGTCATCAACAATTAAGCCATGACCTTTGTACGTCCAAAATGTCAGTATAAAAGATTACATTTGTATGTTAATATAACAAGAGTTTTCGAATTTTTTTAAATTTTATGTCAGACGAGAAGATCATTTTTTCGATGGCGGGTGTAAATAAAATCTATCCGCCTCAAAAACAAGTTTTAAAAAATATTTATTTATCTTTTTTCTACGGTGCCAAGATCGGTGTGATCGGCTTAAATGGTTCTGGTAAATCATCGCTATTAAAAATCATCGCTGGACTGGATAAGTCATTCCAAGGCGAGGTGGTGTTCTCCCCAGGCTATTCAGTGGGTTATTTAGCACAGGAGCCGCAATTGGATCTTGAAAAAACCGTGCTTGAAGTCGTACAGGAAGGTGTCGCTGAGATTACGGCAATTTTACAGGAATACGAAGAAATCAACGAAAAATTTGGGCTGCCAGAGGTTTATGAAAATGCCGACGAGATGGACAAATTGCTGGCGAGACAAGGGGAACTCCAAGATAAGATTGACGCAACAAATGCTTGGGAAATCGATTCAAAATTAGAAAGAGCAATGGACGCTTTGCGTTGTCCGGAGCCAGATGCCAAGATTGCCAATTTGTCAGGAGGAGAGCGTCGCCTGGTAGCATTATGTCGCTTATTGCTACAGGAACCTGACGTTTTATTGCTGGATGAGCCGACCAACCACTTGGATGCAGAGTCAATTGATTGGCTAGAACAGCACCTAAAGCAATACAAAGGAACTGTTATTGCTGTTACCCACGACCGTTATTTCTTGGATAACGTCGCAGGCTGGATTTTGGAGTTGGATCGTGGTGAAGGAATTCCTTGGAAAGGAAATTATTCTTCTTGGCTAGATCAGAAAGCAAAACGTCTGGCACAAGAGGAAAAGCAGGAAACCAAACGTCAAAAAACCTTGGAGCGTGAGCTTGAATGGGTGCGTATGGCTCCGAAAGCTCGTCATGCCAAATCGAAAGCCCGTTTGCATAACTATGAAAAATTGGCTTCGGAGGAGACGAAAGAACGTGAAGAAAAATTGGAATTATTTATTCCGCCAGGACCACGTTTGGGAAATTCTGTCATCGAGGCAACCAATATTTCCAAGGCTTATGGGGACCGTATTTTATTTGAAAACTTAAGTTTTATGCTGCCTCCTGCAGGTATTGTTGGAATCATTGGACCAAATGGTGCTGGTAAAACAACTTTATTTCGTCTGATCACAGGACAAGAAACTCCTGATACCGGCTCGTTTAAAGTAGGAGAGACCGTAAAATTGGGGTATGTAGATCAAATGCACCATGATTTGGATCCCGAAAAATCGGTATGGGAAAATATCACCGGGGGCAATGATAATATGATCCTGGGAAACCGCTCGGTAAATTCGCGCGCTTATGTCTCTAAATTTAACTTTAATGGTGCTGATCAACAAAAAAAGGTCGGTGTACTTTCTGGAGGTGAGCGAAACCGCGTACATTTAGCGATCACACTGAAAGAGGGATCAAATGTCCTCTTGCTCGATGAGCCTACCAATGATATCGATGTAAATACATTACGGGCTTTGGAAGAAGGTTTAGAAAACTTTGGTGGATGTGCGGTGGTTATCTCTCACGATAGATGGTTCCTCGATCGTATATGTACGCATATTCTTGCTTTTGAAGGTGATTCACAAGTCTATTTCTTTGAAGGTAACTACACCGAATATGAAGAAAATCGCAAAAAACGTGTGGGTGATGTGACTCCACATCGCATTAAATATAAAAAATTGGTAAAATAAAAGATGATCATGGAAAGCGGAAGGCTTTTGGCTGCGATAATAGACCATGCGATCGATGGTATCATCACCATAGACAACAGGGGGAATGTGGAAAGCATTAACCCTGCTGCCTTGGAATTATTCGGTTATCAGGCTGAAGAAGTCATCGGACACAATGTCTCCATGTTGATGCCTGAACCTGACCGTGGTAATCATGACGGCTATATTCACAACTATCAGACCACTGGTCATAAGAAAATCATAGGAATCGGAAGGGAAGTAATGGGTTTGAAAAAAAATGGCCAAACCTTTCCTTTTCGTTTAGCTGTCAGTGAAGTATGGCTTAAGGATAAAAATATTTTCACCGGCTTTATCCACGATTTGTCACGGGAGAAAGCTGCGGAAGATATGCTCAAGCAGCACGCGGCCGAACTCGAACATAAAGTTAGCGAGCGTACCAAAGATCTGATATCTTTGGTTTCCGAATTGGAAAAAGCGAAAGCTGAAGTGTCAAAATCGTTGGAAAAAGAAATTGAACTCAATCAGTTGAAATCACGCTTTGTTTCCATGGCCTCGCATGAATTCCGTACACCATTAAGCTCTGTGCAACTTTCGGCTTCCTTGATCGAAAAATATGCAGAGCGTCCGGATGACAAAGCCAGTATCATCAAGCATACGAATAAGATTAAGGGAGCCGTCCAACTCTTGACGAGCATTCTAAATGATTTTCTTTCCCTCGAAAAGCTGGAAGCGGGTATTGTTGTGGTGAACAAACAATACATCAATCTCGTTGAATTGGCTGAGGAAATCACGGAGGAGATGCAGTTAATCTGCAAAAAAAACCAGCACATTGTGTATCAGCACACAGGCGAAATTGGACATTTTNNGTTAACTTAATTTCCAACGCGATCAAGTATTCTGGCGAAGATACGCTGATTGAATTTACCACTTGTATCGATGGACAAGGTTGCTTAATATCTGTCAAAGACAATGGTATTGGTATTCCTGAAGAGGATCAAGTACATTTGTTTGAACCGTTTTTCCGGGCACATAATACTGGTAATATTCCAGGTACGGGACTAGGTTTGAATATTGTAAAAAGGTATATTGGGCTTATGGAAGGTCATATGGAGTTTGAATCAGAAGTGCATAAAGGAACTTCATTTAGAGTCAGCTTTTAGAGCGCTCATCAGCGATTGAAGGACAAATAATTACAG
>DKIT01000174.1:0-9724 GCA_002454415.1 Sphingobacterium sp. UBA6711 | reverse complement strand
AATATTGGAGTTGACCGGTCGGTACGATATCATTACTGCTGAAAATGGACGTATAGGAGTCGATCTAGCTACAAAACATATTCCTGATTTGATTCTCTGTGATATCATGATGCCAGAATTGGATGGCTATGGTGTCTTATTTATGTTAAGTAAAATAGAAAGTACCGCAAAAATTCCATTTATTTTTTTGACTGCCAAAGCAGAACGTGCAGATATGCGTAAAGCCATGGAAATGGGAGCAGATGACTATTTGACTAAACCTTTTGACGATGTCGAGTTGATGAACGCCATAGAAGTCCGCTTTAAGAGACATGAGCAACTGGGCGCTGAGGCGTCTAAAGAGGAGGATTTAAATCTGAGCGCAGAAGAGCAGGTTCTCGTATTGCAAGAGCTGCTTGCTCATTCACGTGTGAAAACCGTGAAAAAAAAGCAATCTATTTATGAAAAAGATGATTCTCCCACCTATGTGTATTTTGTGAAATCGGGACAAGTACGCAGTTTTAAATCCTATAAAGATGGTCGCGAATTATCAACAGGTATTTTTATAGAAGGAAATTATTTTGGCTATGCATCGATTTTGCTTAATGATAACTATGAAGACTATGCAGAAGCTGTGGAGCAAAGTGAAATCATCTTGATACCAAAAGATAGTTTCCTGGAACTACTATGGAAAAAGCCTGCTATAGCGAGTAAATTTATTAAGCTCCTATCAATCGATCTCCGTGAAAAGGAGGAGCAGTTACTTGGGTTTGCCTACCACTCTGTGCGTAAACGTGTGGCAAATGCACTCATCAGTGTAGCCGAAAAAAGTGGGATTAATATCAATGCGGTAAATGCTTGCAGCATTGATGTGACAAGGGATGGCTTAGCCTCAATTGCCGGTACAGCAAATGAAACGGTCTCGCGCATGCTATCTGATTTTAAAGAAGAAAAACTGATTTCGAAAGAAAAAGGAAAAATTTATATCAATTCCATTAAAAACCTCCGGGATGTAAAGCAGTAACACGGAGAGATAATATTTAAGACACAAAGGGCGTGTTCAGAAAAATCTGGACACGCCTTTTTTTGTCAATTGTGATATATATCATTTCAAGGTATGGTGCTGTATCATGTTTTTGGCCCTATGCATTATTTACTTTTGTTCTTAGGATAAACCTTAATGGGTGATTGTAAAAATCAGAATGAAAGTAGTAGTATATAACGTAAGGTCATTTGAAAAAGAGTTTTGGGCATTGGCAAATGCTAAGCAACATGATTTGACCTTGATTTCAAATGGATTAAATACGGAGACACAGAATTATGCGCGTGGCAAAGATGCGGTTGTTATTTCTGTAAGTGATATTTTGGATGACCAGATGCTACTTAATTTGAAAGAATTAGGAATCAATAAGATTATGACCAGGAGTAAGGATACAGGCCATATCGATTTGGTGAAAGCCGGAATTTTGAATATTCAGATTGCAAATGCTCCTTTTGAGGATCAAAGTCCAAAAGGATTGGCTGAGCAGACGGTTCGGAATCTCAATCTATGGGGGATAGAAAAATGTGTAGGTAAAGCCTGTTGTTGTCTTAACGACTGTGCAAAAAAAATAAAGTAACATGATTACATCGCAGCTTAAAATGGAAGAATTGGTGCATAAATATAACGTTGCGGCGCCACGTTATACCAGTTATCCCACAGTTCCTTTTTGGGATAATGATAAATTTTCTTCAAAGGACTGGACGGACCAAGTCTATCAAACCTTTGAAGAATCCAAAGAAAAAGGAATTAGCTTATACATACATCTTCCTTTTTGCGAAAGTCTCTGTACCTATTGCGGTTGCAATACGCGCATTACGAAAAATCATCAAGTCGAGGAACCTTACATTGCATCTCTTTTAAAAGAATGGGAAATGTATATTCGTGTATTTCAGGGCGAAAGGCCATTGATTTCAGAAATACATTTGGGCGGTGGAACACCAACCTTTTTTCATCCAGATAATTTGAAAATGCTGATCGAGGGAATATTGAAACATGTCAATGTCGCTCCTGGTAGCTCGTTTTCATTTGAAGCCCATCCAGCAAATACGAAAATTACGCATTTGCAAACATTGTTTGATTTGGGATTTCGTCGATTGAGCCTAGGAATACAGGATTTTGATCCGCATGTGCAGTTTGTTATTAATAGGCATCAGACATTGGAGGAAGTGGAGGAGGTGATGCTGAATGCTCGTAAAATTGGATTTGAATCCATCAATTTTGATTTAATTTATGGATTGCCTAAGCAAACACGGGCGACGGTCGAAGATACTATTCAAAAATCTATGCGACTAGCCCCGGATCGGATTTCCTTTTACAGCTATGCGCATGTGCCTTGGATTAAACCTGGTCAACGGCATTATACAGAAGCAGATCTCCCTAGTGGTGCAGCAAAACTCGCGCTGTATAATCTCGGTAAAAAATTGATTTTAGAACATGGCTATGAAGATGTGGGTATGGATCATTTTGCAAAAAGAGAAGATGAGCTGTTTATAGCTTTCCAACAGGGAAGACTACACCGTAATTTTATGGGCTATGCCGATCGGTTCAGCCCTTTGTTAATCGGTATTGGTGTCTCTTCGATCAGTGATGCTTGGGGAGCTTTTGCCCAGAATGTCAAGACTGTGGAAGAATATAATAAATGCATTGAATCGGGTGTTTTGCCGGTTGTAAAGGGACATTTACTCAACGAAGAGGATCTTCTTATAAGACGGTATATCCTGGATATGATGTGTAAAGGTAAGGTCCAGCTGCAGGGAAATGGACTGTTGGATGAGCAAATTATAGCTGAATTGTCCGATCTCGTAGCAGACGGTTTGGTCTCCATAACGGGGACGCTCGTCCAGTGTACTACAGCCGGGCGCTCTTTTTTGAGAAATATCTGTATGGCCTTTGATCAGCGATTATTGCGTTCAAGGATGCAAAATCAATTATTTAGTCAGGCAATTTAAAACGAAAGTATGGCAGAGCTTAGGGAAGAGGTACAGCTTGTGGAAAAATGCTTCCACTGCGGTGATAAAATCGAGGAAACGGGGTATCATCTCGATCACCATGACTTTTGCTGTCTTGGATGCCAGACGGTCTATCAGGTGCTGAATGAGCGTGGTATGCAGCAATATTATCGCTATAATCAGCATCCTGGAAAATCGAATAGATCCAAACAAGAGGATTTTGCTTACTTGGATGAACCGCAAATAGCAGGGAAGCTGGTTGACTATAAAGACGATAAGATTACGGTTATTACCTTTTATATTCCAGCCATTCACTGTAGTTCGTGTATATGGCTGCTGGAAAATCTATATAAACTCAATCCCAATGTACTGCAATCCCGCGTGGACTTTATGAAAAAGCAGGCGAGCATTACGTTCAATCACCAGGAGCTTCCACTGAAAGATTTAGTTTATCTTTTGGTAAATATCGGTTACGATCCGAAAATTACGTTGCAAGATGTAGTGAAGGAAGGTAACAAGAATAACCTGAATCCTTTGGTTGCAAAAATTGCTGTTGCTGGTTTTTGTTTTGGAAATTCAATGCTATTTAGCTTTCCTGATTATTTTGGAATGGGGAGTTTTGAAAAAGAGTATGCCAATTTCTTTGGATACATAAACCTTGCTTTTGGTCTTCCGGTTTTATTGTATTGTGCTTCGGATTATTTCCGATCTGCCTATTTGAGTTTAAAACAAAAACGTTTGAATCTGGATGTTCCATTAGCTCTGGGCATTCTTGTGTTGTTTTTGCGTTCTGCTTACGAGGTCATCACGCAAACAGGAGCTGGTTTTACGGNNCGGTGATCAACCTGTGCAATTGGCCGATGTGCGCACTGGCGACCGTATTCTTGTACGCAATAACGAAATTATACCAGCCGATGCGATGCTTTTAAAAGGGGACGCCGCGATAGATTTTAGCTTTGTGACCGGGGAATCGAGCCCCGTAAGTAAAACCCTCGGGGAAATTATCTATGCCGGAGGGCGTCAGACCGGGGAGGCGATAGAGCTTGAAGTGGTCAAGCCGATTTCACAATCCTATTTAACTAAATTATGGAATAATGAAAACTATAAAGATTATGACAAGCATTTCCAGACCTTTGTCAACTTTATAAGTAAATATTTTACTGTTGTTTTATTGGCTATTGCCTTATCTTCAGCACTATTTTGGGCTATTGATGGGCATGCCAATAGGTCATGGGGAGCTTTTACGGCGGTATTGATTATCGCATGTCCATGTGCGTTGGCGTTGAGCTCCCCATTTACCCTTTCGGCTGCGCTAAGTATTTTTGACCGAAATAAGTTCTACGTAAAAAATACCGCTGCAATCGAACAGATGGCAACGATTGATACCCTGGTATTCGATAAGACAGGTACCATATCATCTCCTAAAGCGACGTCAATTTATTTTGATGGCACGCTTTCGGAAGTTGATAAGAAGCTACTGAATGCTGTCTGTCGAAATTCAAGCCATCCATTGAGCCGTGAGATCGTTAAGTGGCTGAACATATCCTCAAATATTTCGGTACAGGATTTTAAGGAGTTTCCAGGAAAAGGAATGGAGGCTAAGGTAGCTGGTAACGAGATCAAAATCGGTAGTGGACATTTTTTGAATATTGGAGATCTTAAAACAGATGGCTCGGTTGTATTTATCCGTATTGGTGGAGATTTAAAAGGCTATTTTACAATGGAGCAGTCTTGGCGAGATGGACTTTCTGCATCAATTGAAGAATTTAAAGCGGACTATGGACTTCATTTGATATCTGGCGATAATGATAGAAGATTGGACGCGTTAAAATTGATTTTTCCATCAAATGCAAGCCTGTTGTTTAATCAATCGCCCATGGATAAGTTGGCGGCAATTCAGCATTTTCAGGGGGAAGGGAAGCATGTTTGTATGATAGGGGATGGACTAAATGATGCGGGGGCATTGCGTAAGGCAGATTTAGGTGTGGCCGTGAGTGATGATATNNATCCCCGGGTTGTGATGCAATTTTGGATGGAGCATCATTCGCAAAATTGCCCGACTTCTTTGCATTTAGTAAGGATGCGGTAAAAGTAATACACATGAGCTTTGGTATCTCGCTTTTATACAATGTCATTGGGCTGAGCTTTGCGGTACAAGGGATTATGTCTCCGCTGTTTGCTGCAATTCTGATGCCGATAAGCACAGTAACGATTATCTCTTTCACCAGCTTAATGACAAGGTGGTATGCTAAACGTCGTAAACTCTAGTTATTATGGAAATAATGTATATTTTGATTGGTTGTAGTGTTTTGTTGGCTTTGATTTTTTTAGGCGCTTTTTTCTGGGCAAATAAAAGTGGACAACATAATGATACCTATACTCCCTCTATACGAATTCTTTTCGATGATGAAACGCCGTCAGATGAAGGTAAGTAGGTTTGCATAACTAAAACGTTATCGTAATTAAATCAATTACTTTTTTTTGTAATTAAGGTTATTATCGATAAAATTGGGGGTAAATACCAATTTGAAATAAAAATACATGCATAATAATCCATTTTCATTAAAAGATAAGGTAGTTGTTATTACGGGCGGTACGGGAATCTTGGGCGAGGCATTTGTAGAGGCTCTAGCCGAAGCAGAAGCGAAAGTTGCCATCCTGGGTCGTAATGGACAAATTGGGGCCGAACGTGTCCAACAAGTAGAATCCCTTGGTGGTGAAGCCATATTTATTGAAGTTGATATCATGAACGAAGAGGATGTCAACAAAGCGAAAGATGAAATTCTTCAAAAATGGGGAAGAATCGATGGCTTAGTAAACGCTGTCGGTGGAAATATCCCCGGAGCAACCATCGGTGCTGATCAAGATTTGTTTGCGAGCAACATTCAGGATACCATTAAAGCGATAGAGCTTAACCTGTATGGCACGATGATTCCCACCCATATTATCGGTCGGGTAATTGCNNAAGGGGCAATAGTCAATATTTCATCCTTAACAGCAAGTCGCCCATTTACTCGTGTCTTAGGTTACACCGTTGCTAAGCATGGGATTGATGGTTATACGAAATGGATGGCAACAGAACTTGCTCAACGTTATGGAGACCAAGTACGGGTAAATGCAATAGCTCCAGGTGTATTTCTAACCAAGCAAAACAAAAATTTGTTAATTAATCCAGACGGTAGCTATAGCGATCGTACCAAGCGCATTCTTAATGGCACACCTTATAATCGTTTGGGAGACCCCCGGGAGTTAAAGGGTACCTTAATTTATCTGTTGAGCGATGCATCTGCCTTTGTCACAGGAGAAACTGTGTTTGTGGATGGCGGTTTTAATGCATGGTGTGG
The DNA here is from genome assembly GCA_002454415.1 of Sphingobacterium sp. UBA6711. Taxonomy (GTDB): domain Bacteria; phylum Bacteroidota; class Bacteroidia; order Sphingobacteriales; family Sphingobacteriaceae; genus Sphingobacterium. Next base: position 3,410 of record DKIT01000174.1, on the reverse strand, counting down.
TGTTTAATTAAATGTTATGATGAACAAATTAGAACAAACCTGGCGTTGGTACGNNGCTTTACAAGATATAAAACAGGCTGGAGCTACCGGTATTGTTACGGCTTTACACCATATCCCACATGGTGAAATATGGCCGCTTGCCGATATTCAGGAAAGAAAACGCGTTATTGAAGAAGCTGGTCTTACCTGGTCTGTCGTGGAGAGTGTGACAGTACACGAGGAGATTAAGACAAAAGGACCAAAGGTCGATGAATACCTCCAAAAATACAATCAGACATTAGTCAACCTTGCAGAGTGTGGCATTAAAACAATCTGTTATAATTTTATGCCAGTGCTGGACTGGACGCGAACACAATTGGATTTGACCATGGTCGATGGTTCAAAAGCACTGTATTTTGATTGGATTGATCTTGCGCTCTTTGACATCTTTATATTAAAGCGGGAGGAAGCACATACAGCATATCCAGAAGATATTGTTAAGCGTGCGACTTTACGATTTAATGAAATTTCTGACCAGCAAAAGGAAGAATTGGCTAATGTCGTTTTAATGGGGATCCCTGGTGAAAAAAGTGTGGAGCTCGAAGCATTAAAGGAAAGCATAAATACCTATAAGCATATCGGAAAAGACGGATTGCGTGATAATTTGGTTTATTTTTTAAATGGAATTTCGGCTATTTGTGAAGAGAACGGCATCCGAATGACAATTCATCCGGACGATCCACCTTACCCCATTTTAGGCTTGCCACGTATAGCAAGTAATGGTGAGGATTTTGAGTGTTTTCTCAATGCCGTACCACAACAATTTAATGGAGTTTGTTTTTGCACAGGATCTTTGGGCGCAAGCCAGACAAATGATTTGCCGGCGATCCTGGAAAATATTAAAGGGCGGGTAAACTTTGTTCACCTACGGAATGTGAAGAAAGATGCGATTGGTAGTTTTTACGAAGCAGATCATTTGGATGGTGATGTAAATATGTATAAGATCATGAAAATATTGGTTGCTGAGAACCAAAAAAGATCGACAGCTATTCCTTTTAGGCCTGATCATGGTCATCAGATGTTAGATGATCTTCATAAAGTCACAAATCCGGGGTATTCTGCTATTGGTCGATTGAGAGGCTTGGCTGAACTTCGTGGTTTGGAATACGGTATTGTAGGGGAGTAGTAGAATACAGTCAGGAAAAGGGAAAATCTGATCCTGACTGTATTTTACTTTTTCATTATGCTGCCTTTGTTTGCGAAGCCAAAAGATAGTCAAGTTTTATAGAGACGATTTACGAACGATAAGTTGTGTTGGCAACTCGATCATTTCAAATTCATGGATCGGTCTGGTTTGATTAATCGTAGTAATCAGTTTTTTTGTCGCTAATTCACCAATCTCTGTCGCAGGTTGGACGACGGTAGATAAAGCCGGATTGAGTGAGGCTGCAATCTGGGTATTTGAAAATCCGATCACAGCAACCTGAGAAGGAACTTCTATCTGAAGTTCTGCCAAAATTCCCAATGTACGGGTTGTAATAATATCTGTAGCACCAAAGATTGCATCGATATTATTGTTTTCAATGTATTCTTTGATTAAGATATCTTTTATTGCGCTGTCCAAATCTGTCGTGATGTTAATGCTACATTCAACATAGTGTTTTTCGCTAAATGGAATCCCTGCATCTGATAATGCTGATTTAAAGCCGTTCAGTCGGTCCGCCGCAACACCTAAATTCTTTGCAGTAATATGTAGAATGTCTTTTTTCCCTTGTTCAATAAGATGTTTTGTTGCGCTGTAGGCGCCCTGAAAATTATTGACTCCAACCTTGTGCGTGTCAAGTTGGTGGTTGATGCGGTCAAAAATTACAACAGGTATTTGAGATTTTATTAATGTCTTTAGCTCCTCAATATTCGAGTCAGATGATACAGGAGATATCATCAAACCATCTATGCCTCTCATCCTTAGTACATCAATACAATTTTTTTCTATCCGCTCGTCTTCTCGACTTTGCATAAAAATGATATCATAAATGGTTTGTTGCGAAGCAATTTGAATCCCATCAAGAATTTGTGAAACAAAAGTATTGCTGATGTTGGAGACGATAACTCCTATGGTATTGGATTTTCCAATCTTTAAGCTTCGGGCTAATTTGTTTGGATGAAAGTTGTGTTTTTTTGCATATTCCTGAACTATTTTTTTAGTCGCTTCACTTATTTCATAACTGTCCGATAGGGCTTTAGAAACCGTAGAAACAGAAATGTTGAGTTCTAATGCTATATCTTTCAGGGTAGTTCTGCTCATCGCTTTATGGTTATTTTTTAGATCATAAATCTACATAAAAAAATAGACAAACATCGATGATCGTGATGATTACCCCTGTTTTATTTTGTTATCAATGGCATTGCTTTGCAATATCCCAAAGGAGGAGTGAGAAAGTTTTGTGTCCGAGTATTTGTTGTCTTTTGGCTATTATTCGTTACTTCTCGGGTAGCAGGCTCTGCTGCGGTTTGTCCCGTTTTCGGCTTTAAATCGGCCTTGAATAGGTCTTGCTAGGGTATAGCTTCGCCCTATGAGCAGAATCTGTCAACCTTGGGTGAATCCTGTTTCCGTGTTAGAGTCGGACTCATCACGGACTCACCACGGACAGAAGCTGCTCGCACCTCGAACCTGTGCCGACCATAATACGAAGCGGTGGCGAAGAGCTTGCGCAGCTGCCCTATAGTTTCCGAGTTAGTTCAGACGCAGGCGTTGCACAATTTTCGGGAGGAACCACTGTTCCTTCCGAAACAAGGGATAATGCGGACTTACTTATTTCTTAGTTTAGCATTTGTCTATATTTAGCTTAGTCTTACGTTGGGTTTAGCTTAGCCTATACCTAAGGAAGACCTAAACTAAACCTAAACAAACCCTAAGTAAACCCTAACTAAACCTATAATGAGAAATAGATTTTGACCTTGGCAGTATTGAATCTGGTACTGCTGGTTTTCAGGCCGACCATCTTCCGCTGTTTGCACCGCTGCTCCGTTATTATTCCCGACCCTTGCATTAGCTGATATGCCATTTTTCCGCGTGCCTAATTTTCGTCGCCCCCTGTGCCCGGATCTACCTTTTTCCTTTATTTTCGCCGACGGAGCAGCAGCTTTTTGCTTCCTATGGAGGAGGTTTGGCCTTGAATCCAAAAATAATCTCCCAACCTGACAGGCAGTTAAGGGAAAAATGAAAATAATAAGAACAAAAGTCTTGGAAGTTTGTTCTTAAACTTCCTATCTTTGCACCACTCCGCAAGGGAGGGACGGTTACCTCGAAAGAAGGAAGCCATGAAAAAAGAAGGGTTTAACGAGAGTTGAGCGCGGAAATCGAAAAAAGGGAAAAGAAAAAAAACTTTAAAAAGTTTTTGGAAGTTCAAAAAAGATTTCTACCTTTGCAG
>DKIT01000149.1 GCA_002454415.1 Sphingobacterium sp. UBA6711 | reverse complement strand
CCCCAAGAATTATGATTGATCCATATTAAATTGGGCAATAATAATAAAGCTTAGCATTTCTATCAACGCCCTATTATTATTACCCAAATTCTATTATTCATTACTCAGCTATGATCGATCGATCGAGATGGACATAGCCACCGTCAACATGGATCAACTGGCCAGTTGTGTGACTTGATTTGTTTGATAAAAGAAATACAGTTGTATCTGCTATTTCTTCCGCTGTCGTCATCCGATGTTCCAATGGTATACGGTCTGTGATTTTTTTCAGTGTCTCTTCTGGATTTGATAAGGTCTGAATCCAGGTATCGTATTGTGGAGTAGCACATTCTGCCACGATAATCGCATTCACACGAATGGAGTAAGGTAACAATTCTACGGCCCATTCACGTGTCAGTGCGTTACGGCCTCCATTCGATGCGGCATAAGCTGACGTATTCCCTTGTCCTGTCTCTCCAGTTTTGGACGAAATATTCACGATGCTCCCTTTTGACGCTTTCAAGGCATCCAAGGCATGATGTGCCATAAGGTAATAGTGGATTAAGTTCTTATGCAGAGAAGCAACAAATTTATCATAATTTCCTGAAGCCAATCCAACACCATCATTCTGACCGGCATTATTCACCAAACCATCAATGCGACCATAGACGTCCAATGTCTTTTGAACAGCTCTTTCACAATCTTCTGGTTTCGACAATTCGGCTTCTATGCAGAGAGCGTCCACACCAAACTGTTTGATCTCTTCTTTGACTTTCTCATTGTCAGCCTGTTTACGGCCAACAATAACGGGAATAGCTTGTTCTTTGGCCAGAGCATGCACAACCGCTCGTCCAATTCCCTTCGCCCCGCCCGTTACGATAACAACTTTATCTTTTAAATGAAGATCCATAATACTTTTTATTGTGTTGTTTGTTTCATCGACCGCTAACAAAATTAGCGACAATGACTCATTTCACTGGTTATTGATTAAAGTTTATCTTGACGTCATATACTCCATGAACGAGTTTATCGGTCAATAAAAAAACTTCAGTATGCTATCTTTCCCTTTGTGCATACTGAAGTTTCTCTGTTAAAGATTATACACTCGTATGGCGTTCCCTGCCCAAAATGCATTTCTCTCGATTTCTGTAAATTGGCCCAATTTATCTTCAACAATGGCAATACTTTCTTCGTAAGACGCCGCCAAAAGACATACTGGCCAATCTGATCCATACATAATGCGTTCCGTTCCAAAACGAGCAAAAATATGCGTTAGATATTGCTTAAAATCATCCAGTTTCCAGCCCGTCCAATCAGCCTCCGTTGCTAAGCCCGAGACTTTACAAGCGACATTCGGAAAAACAGAAAGTGCATCGATAAACGTTGCCCACTCATCAAATTCTCTCGATTTAATTGGTGGTTTGGCAATATGGTCCAATACGAATTGAAGTTCCGGATTTTGACTTACGCAGGTCAATGTCGCTTGATAATGACGTGGGCGAATCAGCAAGTCATACGTATAACCAAACTTAGCTAGAGCTTTTAAACCGTTTAATATTGCAGGACGAATTAAAAAATCCGGATCCTCTTCTCCTTCTACCACATGACGAAAACCTTTGAGAACTTTGACGTCTTTATAGCTTTCGAGCCGATGTTCGATATCCGCTGCCTGAAGGTCAACCCATCCAACAACGCCTTTTATAAAAGGATATTCCTTGGATAGACGAACCAGATAATTGGTTTCTTCATCAGACTCACTTGCCTGAACAGCAACGGTACCGCCAAATCCATTTCTTTCCAATACAAATTGTATATCCAGCGGTGTAAAGTCTCGCTTGATCGCCGCCATTTCATCCGTAATCCAACTGTCTCGGACGGGATCATATTTCCAAAAATGCTGATGGGAATCTATTCGCATATTTTCTTAAAACGTTAGGAGTGATTTATTTTTTTGAATATGCAACCACAGTTTGACGAGATTCACCAAGGCCATCTGCCCCCAATTCGATTACATCACCAGGCTTTAAATAAATAGGTGGGTTAAATCCAAGGCCTACACCTGCTGGTGTACCTGTTGAAATAACGTCGCCAGGCAGTAATGTCATGAATTTAGATACATATGAAACCACATGTGCTACTGAGAAGATCAAATCCTTGGTATTTCCATCTTGATACGTTTTACCGTTTACTTTCAACCATAGACGGACATTGTTGATATCCTTTATTTCCTCTTTTGTCGCCATGAAAGGTCCCATTGGAGCAAAAGTATCACATCCTTTTCCTTTATCCCAGGTACCGCCACGTTCCAATTGATATTCACGTTCAGAGACATCGTTGTGAAGTACATAACCCGCTACATAATCCAATGCCTCATTTTCCTCGACATAAGACGCTTCCTTGCCGATGACGATACAGAATTCCACTTCCCAGTCCGTTTTGAGGGAATCTTTAGGAATCATCACCTCATCATATGGTCCAATCAAAGAAGTAGTCGACTTCATAAAAATAATAGGCTCCGCTGGAATCTGCGCATTCGTTTCTTTGGCGTGATCCAAATAGTTCAAACCTATACAAACGATTTTGGAAGGACGAGCGAAAGGTGCTCCGATACGCTCTCCTTGTGGGATTTCGATCAGCTTACCATCGTTTGCCTTCACAAATTCCTCTAAACGAGCTAAGCCGTTTTCTGCAAAAAATTGTTCATTGTAATCGCCACCAAATGCGCTTACATCATAATTTACACCATCGATCTGAACACCGATTTTCTCTTTGCCTTGAGCTCCAAAACGTATTAATTTCATCTATTTAAATTATTTGTTCATCATTTATTCATTATTAAAGGCATTCACGCTGCCATTTGCGCCATAAGCGGTCAGAGCTATTTCGCATTTACCTGTATTTCATTCGCTATGCTTCGATAAAGCAATAGTGTTTAATTATTTAGTTTAATGAAACCACCATCAATCGGATAATCATTTCCTGTAATAAAACCAGCATCGTCACTACATAGGAAAAGTGCAAGCTTGGCAATCTCCTCAGGTTGAGCCATACGACCAATGGGTTGACTTGCGGAAAGCTTTTCAAACATCTCCTCTTCCTTTCCAGGATAATTTTTAGCAATAAAACCATCCACAAATGGCGTATGCACGCGAGCAGGTGAAATACTGTTACAACGAATGCCATAGGCCATATAGTCACGCGCGACAGACATTGACATCGCGTAGATGGCGCCTTTACTCATTGAATAAGCAAAACGATCTGTAATACCCACCCATGCCGCTATCGATGCTAAATTAAGGATTGCTCCGCCAGCTTGCGCTTTCATGATAGGTACAATGGCATGAAGTGCATTATAGGCACCTTTTACATTGACATTAAAAACGCGTTCAAAGTCCTCTGACTGACAGTTTTCAAGATTGCCAACATGGGCAATACCAGCATTATTTACTAAAATATCAATTTTTCCGATATTTTGCGCTATTGTAGTAATTTCTTGTTGATCAGTAACGTTACAACGATTAAAAGCTGCTTGACCTCCAGACGCTAAAATTTCATCGACAACAGCATTCCCCCCTTCTTCATTCAGATCCAGAATATGAACTTTTGCTCCCTCCGCAGCAAACTGCAAACTGATCGCACGACCGATACCACTACCTCCTCCTGTTATAACAGCTACTTTTTGTTCTAATTTTCCCATTGTTATTTAATTGTTAATGTCAATACAAGATCCGCTTCATCCGTAGATTCCGGCAGGGCCAATTGCAGACTATTGTTTTTATTCGTAAACTTAATATCTTTATTTCCAATAAATGTCTTCACTTTCTTTACTTGATAAGGAAGATTATCTATTACCAATTCTTTCTTCTCAGTCTTGAATAGGTGTAAATAAACCTGATTTCCTTTTTTTGTCAACGCATAATCATCTGTCGGTGAGATGGCTCCCCCTTCCGTTCCATAGATGGTTTCACCATAAACTTCCAGCCATTTCCCCAGTTCTTTCAATCGTTCTTGTTGATAATCCTGAATTTCACCGTTTGGCATAGGGCCAACGTTGAGCAATAGGTTGGAACCGTGTCCGGCAGCTTTAACCAAATAGGTCAACACTTCTTTAAATGATTTGCGCGTTCTATCTTTCAATTCGAATCCCCAAGATCCCGCAATTGTTCCACAAACCTCCTTCGGAAGTTTACCGACATCATGTGCTTTTGTACCAAATCCAGTCTTATTCTCTCCAGGAAGATCACGTTCGAACATTTGAAAGTCCTCCCCTTCGAATGGTGCTAAGTGGTGATTGTTTCCGACCAAGCATTGCGGTTGTAACTTATGGATCAACTCATAGATCTCCTTGAAACGCCAATCTTCCTTGGGTTTATCCCAATGGCCGTCAAACCAGATCCCGTCGATCTGACCATAATTGCTCAAAAGTTCGGTCAATTGATTTTTCATAAACTGGACATACTGATTCCAGTCGCCCTTTGTAGAATCACGGCCCGCAATACCGCCGCCCGTCTTACCAACAGGTAAATAGTCATCCCGGTGCCAATCTAAGAGTGAATAATAGAACATGACTTTTATTCCCTCTGCGTGACAAGCCTCAACAAGTTCCTTCACAACATCACGCTTAAACGGCGATTTCTTTACGACATTGTAATCTGAGGTCTGACTATCCCACATCGAAAATCCATCGTGATGTCTGGTGGTAAAAGTGATATACTTCGCTCCGGCTTTCTTAAACAATCTTGCCCATTCTTTTGCATCGAAGGAAATAGGGTTAAAAAACTTGGGTAAAAGTGCATATTCATCCAAGCTAATATTTTGGTTATTCATTACCCATTCGCCATCTCCCAACACACTATACACCCCCCAATGGATAAAAACTCCAAATCGAGATTGTTCAAACCATTCTCTATTTTTCAGATTTTCGGCACTTGGCTGATAATGCTGCTGACCATAACTAGCGGATACCGAGCCCACCAGCAGAGCCAAGCCACAGATTAGATGTTTAAGTTTCATTATATTGATTATTTGGTTATCTACAAAGAAACCCCGCGACGCCAAGGGATAAAATCATCTTGTCCCAACAACACTGCTTTAGGTTTTACTTCCCCGGAAGCAACTTCAATCACATAATTCAAGATACGATGTGCAGCCTCTTCAATCGTTTCTGTACCCTCGATAATGGTACCACAGTTCAGATCTAAGATATCTGGCATTTTTTCAAACGTCTTCGTATTGGTGGAAAGTTTAACAACAGGTGTAATCGGATTACCCGTAGGTGTTCCCAAACCAGTTGTGAACAGGACAATATTAGCGCCCGCGGCAACTTCTGCCGTTGTGCTTTCAACATCATTACCAGGCGTACATAACAAATTTAGCCCTGGACCATTAGCCAATTCGGGATAATCAATCACCGCCGCAACAGGCGAGGTTCCACCTTTTTTAGCAGCACCGGCTGATTTAATCGCATCAGTAATCAAACCGTCGCGTATATTGCCCGGAGAAGGGTTCATATAAAAACCTGAACCATCAGCCTCTGCCTTCGCATTATAGGTACGCATCAGTGACATAAATTTTTCTGCAGTAGCTTCGTCAATACAACGATCGCTGAGCTCTTGTTCTACACCGCACAACTCCGGAAACTCAGCCAGAATGACCGACCCTCCTAAACTTACCAAGATATCGGAAACAAAACCAAGTGCCGGGTTGGCTGAAATACCAGAAAAACCATCCGATCCACCGCACTCAAGACCAACACATAATTTGTCCAATGTAGCCGGTTTTCGCTCATTCTTATCGGCTTGCATCATCCCTGCAAAAGTTGCCTTAATAGCCTTTTGCATCAATTCTTTCTCAGTCCCCTCTTTTTGTTGTTCAAAGATATAGAGCGGACGATCAAATCCCGGAATCCGCTTTTCAATTTCCGCCTTTAAAATAGAAGCCTGGGCATGCTGGCATCCCAAACTCAATACCGTTGCTCCCGCAACATTTGGATGTGTTATGTATCCTGCCAAAAGACCACATAGCGCATCTGAATCCATTCGTGTTCCTCCACAGCCCATTTCATGATTCAAAAACTTAATACCATCTACATTTTTGAACAAGCGTTCTTGCTCATTGGTCGTCGAATTTGCCAACAAATCCTGGCTCAGTATCTGGTTTATATCCGCTCCCGATTTATAAAGTCCAATTAGATCTTCTACTTCAGAAACATAGTTATTCGCTTTTACCTTATACCCTAGCTTTTCCTCAAAAGCGGCCTTTAAAGTCAATACATTCCTGTTTTCACAAAAAACAAGCGGGATGACCAACCAGTAGTTTGCCGTTCCAACAGAACCATTAGAGCGGTGGAATCCCTTAAAAGTTTTATTTTTAAACGCAGATATATCGGGCTGGGTCCAACTTGTTTTCCGATTGCCCATTTTAAAATCTTCTGATGCATGGCGCAGATTTTCAGTTGTAATGAGCTCTCCCTCGTCTAAGTTTGTATTTAACTTACCGACCAGAACACCGTACATCAATATTTCTGCATCCTGCTGCATGGGTTGGATGGTAAATTTATGCTTGGCAGCAACAGCTTGCTTCAACGTGAATTCCTTTCCCTCAAAAATAATCCTAGTCCCTTCAGTCAAGTCCTGCAATGCTACCAGGACATTATCCATCGGATGGATCTGTAAATAACGTTGTATTGCCATAATTATACTAATTCAAATATTTTGCTCATCATTACCCATTTCTCCCCAGGTTTTGCACCCGGTATTGCCGCCTGATATTTCCACATCAGCTGCTCCCATTCCTGTACTTTTTCATTAGCCGCATCCATCGCTGCTTTTTTTTCAAATGAAAAGTCCTCCCCTACCTCCATGTTCATAAACAATCTATTCTCAAAACGATAGATTTCCATCTGTTCGACACCAGCATCCAGAATCGAACGCTTTATTTCCGGCCATACCTCACGATGGTAGTCCTCATATTCTTTGATCAGCTGTGGATCGTTGATCAGATCCAGCGCCATGACATATCTTTTCATGCTATTTAATTAATGTGATTTGAGATTTTCAGTTTCTGCAATACTGACATTTCTATTTTGGAAAGCAAAAATCAAAACAACGATAAAGCAGACCAACGGTACAAAATAACCATATTGGAAGTGTCCTGTTTTATCGGAGATAAAACCTAAAATTGGCGGCAAGAACGCACCGCCGACAATGGACATAACGATTAAGCTAGATGCAGACTTTGTATCCGCTCCAATTCCTTGCACACCAAAAGCAAAAATTGTCGGAAACATGATAGACATAAAGAATGCGATACCGATCAAAGCATACAGGGTTTGTATACCTGAGCCAAAGATCACAAACAACGACAAGATAATGGTGACAAATGAGTAGATAATAAGCAACTTCGATGCAGAAACAAATCGCATAAAAAAGGTTCCTATAAATCTACCGAGCATAAACGCCAATCCGGCGAAACCTGCATAATCAGCACCATCCTTACCGGAAATGCCTGCCGCTTCAGTCGCATATAATACCAAGAAACTCAAAACACAAACCTGAGCGCCAACATAAAAAAACTGCGCTACCACAGCCCATCGTACATTTTTATGTCTTAATGCGTGGAAAAACCCCGATTTCCCTTCCTCCTCAGCATCTTTGATATCGGGCAATCTGGTAAAGTAAAATAAGGCCGCGATCAGCAAAATCAATATGCCCAACACCACATAAGGCAGTTTTACAGAGGCGGTCTCCGACTGAATATAAGCAAGCTTGGCTTGTTCGGCCATCTGAGCGAGCTCTTCCTGCGTCTTGGGTTCGTGTGATAAAATAAATTTTCCACCAAATATAGGTGCTAAAAAAGCCGCCAATCCATTAAAGGACTGTGCAAAATTAAGCCGTTGGGCTGAGGTGGAAGGATCTCCCAATATCGCAACATACGGGTTTGCAGCAGTTTCAAGAATGGTGAGGCCACAGGCAACAACGAACAAGGCTCCCAAAAAGAAAACGTAACTAATCGTGTTGGCTGCGGGAACAAATAGAAAACAACCGACCGCAAAAAAGATTAGGCCAATTAAAATACCCGCTTTATAACCATATTTTTTCATGATGATCCCAGCCGGAATGGCCATTACAAAATAAGCGATAAACACGGCCGAATCGACCAATGAAGCTTGGAAATGTGATAAACTAAAAGCATTCCTTAGGTGCGGGATCAGGATTGGATCAAGATTATGAATAAATCCCCAAAAAAAGAATAAGGATGTTACCAAAATCAAGGCAAATGTGTAACTCTTTTTATTCGTCATATTTTTCAAATGGTTATAAGTAGTTATTTTATGTAAAATAAGCTTAAAAAAGCTAGACAACATTCAGGTATATTATCAAATTATTAAGCTATATTACCATTACCGAACTCAAATATGTAACTTTACTGCATATATTTCGTAATTATGAAAGCACAGCTGCTTCATTTAAATAGTAATCTTGAATATTCTTTCAGTGCAAGAAGGGACAATACGCCACAATACCATAATCGTTGGCATTATCACGAAGAGCTAGAATTAATTTACTTTGCCAAAGGTTCCGGAACGCAATTTATTGGCGATAGTGTACGGCGCTTCGAATCAGGTGATATTACTTTAGTCGGATCCAACCTTCCTCATTATTGGCTGTTCGATGAAATGTATCTACAGGAGGATGCCCTCGAACCTGCAGACATTCGTGTCCTCCATTTTAAAGAAAATTTTTGGGGAAATGAATTCATTAATTTACCCGAGAATAAGAACATTAAGGACCTGATGCGTTTATCCAAACGTGGTATTTCCCTTTCGGAAGCTAGCCGGAGCAAGAGTGCAGAATTAATCGATCGCATTTTGAACGCAGCAAACACATTACGTATCATCCATTTGTTAGCGATCTTACTCTGTATCTCAGAGGAGGAACAACCTGATTTATTGACCAGCCCCACCTTCAGCATCCAGCTGCAGGATCCGGATGCCAATCGGATGCAGATTGCCATGCAATATATTGGCGAAAATTACCGGGATCAGATACGGCTAGAGGAGTTAGCATCTTTAACTGGAATGACACCAAACTCTTTTTGTCGCTACTTCAAGTCACAGATTGGAAAAACACTTTTTCAATTTCTGATAGAAATGCGGGTAAAAACAGCCTGCAATCTATTGCTGGAAAACAAGCATACAGTAAAACAAATCTGCTTTGAAGCGGGCTTTCAGAACTTTTCTAGTTTTCATAAATACTTTAAAAATTTAACGGGCACCACACCGCTCAATTTTCAGCGATCAAAAACGTAAGACTATTTTCCCCAGCAGACTCGAATCTTCCATTAAACGATGTGCCTCTGGCGCATCAGTAAATGGCAAGACCTGAAATAAGTTAGGTTTGAAATTTCCAGCAGTAAGCTTCGGCCAGACATTAATCCAAATTTCATTTCGCAATACCTGCTTAAACTCTTGATCACGTGCTCTCAACGTACTTCCTGTTAAGCGTATGCGCTTTTGCATTAGTTTAAGCAAATTTAACGTTACTTTGGCTCCATCCATGGCATTGATATAGATCAAGCGACCATCTGGATTGAGTATATTAATATTTTTTTCAAAATATGAACCTCCAATACTATCTAAAATCACATCAACCCCGAGAAACTTGAGCTCATTCTCAAAATCCTGATGTTTATAATTGATGGCTTTAATCGCTCCGAGAGATTGGCAAAAATCGGCTTTTTCGGCCGAACTAATAGTCGTATAAACCTCGGCTCCAAACAAGGTACCCAACTGTATAGCCGTACTGCCAATACCACCGGCACCGCCATGCACCAAAAAATGCTCTCCAGCCTTGAGTTGTCCCCTTCGAAACACATTGTCCCATACGGTAAAAACAGTCTCAGGCAATGAGGCTGCTTCTTCAAAACTTAGACCGTCTGGGATAGGCAAACAATGGCCATTAAACACTTTCACATAAGCAGCATATCCACCCCCGGCCACAAGGGCGCAAACACGATCGCCAATATTCCATTCCGTCACATCTTTGCCTTTTTCTACAATTACGCCCGCAACCTCAAGTCCGGGAATACGCGGATCCACTCCCGGAGGAGCTGGATAGTTTCCCTTTCGCTGGAATACATCAGGCCGGTTTACTCCCGCGGCTTTTACTTCGATCCGAACATCCAGTTCTCCAATCTGAGGCAGGTTTACCTCCTGCACCCGCAATTCTTCAGGTCCACCTGGTTCTGTAATAACTATCGCTTTCATCATGACTTTTTAGGATATTTCTGTAATCTTATATTCAAGGACAACATAAAGTAACGAGCCAGGCGATTATTTTGTACGTCCAAAATATCATTTCCCACTACTGCCCGCGAAATCCCTGTATTTTGATTCATAAGGTCGAATCCCTGAAATCTTAGCATCCCCAGGTTATTCCTACCAAAAGTATATTCAAGATAAGCATTAATGATGGTTGGATTGATATTGCTCCATGAACTTGAATAACCAGCATTAAACTTTTGTGACAGCTCAAGCCCCATGGTAAAATGCTGACCGAGATAAGCCTTGGAGCCCAACCCTACGATTCCAGAATGTGCCGTGATATTGTCCTGCACCGGCCAGTCAAAAGTTGCCCTATTGAGTGAATAGTTGCCATTTAATTCAGCTTCAAAGATATCGTTCAATGTATAGCGAAATTGAATTGCCTGCGTAAATAGAAAATGCCCTCCAAAACTCTTTTTGTCATTAATGTAGGATATATTATTATAATAGTCTGCATTTCCATTCAAACTCATCTGCAAATTATCAGATAATAACGAAGCAGTGAATAGATAGTAGCTCTTAACATCATAATAACCTTCCGTGTTACGGTAAGTCGTTTTTTGAATGGTCGAGTTTGTCTCGATCGTACGATTCGCGACGATTTTGTCGTTCACCAGATTATAAGCAAGGCTAGCTTCGAAGTACTGTCCTTTCCTCGTGATCGACTTTCGATACTTTGAAACAATGCTATGTGCAAATTCTGACTTGAGATCCTTATTTCCAACAATAATATTNNGTATTTGTATTATCAACTACGGGTTGTATTTGATAAAAACTTGGCTGATTATTTCTACCATAATAATCCACGGATAGATCCTCTTCTTTTGTAAATCTCCATTTTAATCCAGCGGAAGGAACAAAATTAACATTTGAGTAAGATGTTTTTATCAGCTTATCTGTAGAGCTCCCCGTCAGTTCAGAAGGCTGAACGGCAAAGCCAAGACTCACCTTTACCTTCTCACTCAGGTCTTGGCGATAAATCATGCCTACCTTATTACTTGCAAAAGAATAATCATATTTCAAGCTGAGGGAATCTACCAGTATAGGACCATTATTTATATTATTGTTATTGTCAAAAATAGATCGACTAGCATCTATTTTAGTATAATCGAAGTCGTAATTTATTTCTAAAGTACCACCTAGATCAACAGGTTCTACCAAAGACAATCGGCTTTGAATATTCTTATTTTCATTCTTGGAACGAACCATTTGATTAAGGTATGTTTCCGTTATTTTAGGCGGTATCAAACTACTATCAATAGCATGATTAAAATCGCGAACTTCTTCATCCTTATCCAACGAATTAAAGTCGGTATGAAGTGAATAGAGAATTTTACGGCCACGCTTATCAAAACTCCTGACATAGAAAAGATCCAGTGCTGCAGCAGGACTTTCGGTACTATTGCCAGCCCCATAATTTCCTGTACTACTTAATTTGTTATTTTGTATACGTCTATCTTTCAATGTTGTGCTTCTTGAATTACTCCACGATAGTTTTGGCGAAATCTTTAATTGGTCTTTAGGAGATAATTTCATATCAAAGTCCCAGTCCATTTTATGTGTACGGTCGACAGATTTGATCGTGTAATCCTCATAATTACTAATCATACTATTCGTTCCCTTTCCGGATCCATATATCGATTGCAGTAAGGAAGTACCTTTTATATAATTATTACGTTGTGTAAATGTATATTTACCACTTGCATTCACTGTTTTAGAAAGTGGGCTGGAAAAACTACCGCCAATCGAACCGATTTTATTTACACCATCCGTAGGGTCCGCAAAATCAGCCAATTCCCCCATTTCCCTTTCTCGCTCACCTCCATTTGGAGATCCAAAAGAAAACAAATTCGTATTGGTGTTATTGACCGAGGAAATGATGGAATACTCCTTTCCATTATCAAATCTATTAACACCTACACTTCCCAAATAACGTTCGACAGAACCTCCGCCTAACGTAGCCTGACCAAAGATAATTTTCTTCTTATCATCCTTGAGTACAATATTCAACACCTTCTCTGACTCCGAATTTTTTACTCCTTTGGCTGTTGCTTCATCACCATAAAAATCAATAACTTGAACACTCTTCACAAAATCCGCTGGAAGATTACGCGTTGCCGTTAGGACATCCCCGCCAAAAAATTTCTTACCATCGACCTTAACAGAGGATATTGGTTTCCCGAAAGCATAAACGGAACCATCTCGAGACACCTGCACATTCGGCAACGCCTTTAGCGCTTCCTCGAGAAGTCCCCGTCGATCGAACTGAAACGCGTCCAAATTAAACTGTACGGTATCTTGTTTATAGACAATGGGTTTATATTTTTGAACAACAACTTCTTTTAACAGGGAAACATGGGGAAACATGGTCAATTTCCCGACATCCAATTTAGCTGTTGTGCTACTATACAAAGGGTAACTGCGTTCGAGTATACTTAGGCCCAACTGGGTACAGCTAATGCGTATATCGTTACCCATTACTCTACTGAAATGAAAATAACCTGTAGCGGAGGTGGATGAAAATAAGGTATCGCGCGAACTCGTCAAATGAACGCTGACGCCATTCAGGGGTCTCCCGGCAGTATCTACAACAATGCCGTAAACTTCTTTTTTGGACACCTGGCCTAAAGCACTTTCCGGCTGAAAAAACAAGCTTACTATAGATAAAAAAAGTATAAACCGGATGATATTCCCGCCCCTTAGTTCCATCAAATAGTCTTTGCAATAATACAATTCAATATAAGAATTCTCAAGCTATAAACGTAAAAAGTTGTGATTTTGTATATAAAAAAAACGAGTTGTCGGGAAACAACTCGTTTTTTTACAAAATTTTTATACTATTTACTATTCACCTGCAAAAGTAACTTTAACAAGGTGCTTGTCAATTTCCCAACGGCCAGTTCCTTCTTCTCCAATAACATCGAATAATTCAAGGATACGTCTTGCAACAAACTCTTCCTCTACTTGCTCTTCCAAGAACCATTGTACAAAATTGAAAGTCACATAATCTTTCTCTCTTGCACATTTATCGGCGATATTATTGAATTGTTCGGTTACAAACATCTCCTGTTCCAATGTTTGCTCGAATACACCGCGGAAAGATTCAAAATCTTGAGGGATTCCTGTAATTTCCGGAGAAATTGCACGACCACCACGATTGTTAATATAATTGAAAAGTTTCAACATATGCTCACGCTCTTCGTTAGATTGCTTTGCAAAAAATTCAGAAGCATTTTCCAAACCCTGATCGTCACACCATGAAGACATTGCCAAATATAATGCTGAAGAATGAGCCTCAACTTTAATTTGTGCATTCAATATATTTTCGATCTCTTCTTTCAAAGAAGATTTTAATTTCAATAAATCTTTCATATTTACCTTAAGTTTAATTTCTAAAACAATTTCAAGTGAAACACTTTATCACCTGATTACATCACAAAGATAAGGTAGATTTTGAAAATCCGTATACATTATGTGCAATACAAATTCAGTCTAAATTAGACAAATAGCCCACAACTTGTTTAGAATCAATACAATTACAAATACGCATCATTGATACTTTCAATAGCCCATAAAATATAATGATCAGCCTGCTATCTAGAGCGCAAAACTTGATTTAACACATGTAAACAGGGGGTTTGGCAAACACTTATTTAAATTAAAATTAAATAAGATTGACCAAAAAACAAAAAGCGGTGTACATCATCGACATACACCGCTTTGTTAGTTTTAAAAATTATAGATCAATTATGCAAACACCGCAAAAGGCGACACTTGCAAACAAGTTCTTATGACACTATTTAATTCCATCATAAATTTTGCGCCATCCAACAGTTCACGCAATTGAAGTACGTCTTCCACCGCCAAGATAAAACAGCGCTCCGTACGGAAAGGCATAACGATTTCAAAATCGGAGGAACGTGTCGTATCATTTATCATACGCTCAAGATCAATTGAATCAATGCGTTTTTTGAACTTCAAAAAATCCGATACTGAAAAAGACGTTGTTTCATTATTGTATTCTAACCAGAAACAATTCTTACGACTACATTGATATACTGCACCAGCTGTTGTTGAAAACACTTCTTCCACATTCGCTAACGGACAAACCAATTTTGACATTTCTATTCCTCTTATCATTTAAATCGATCAAAAATAAATATTATTTATAATCAATCCAAGTAAATTCATGGATTATTTTGATTTAATATAAATAAGCTTGACGGCCATTTATGGAGAAATAAAAAAGGAGGCCAGTATGCATTGGCCTCCTATCTTAAATATATCTATGTTAATTTTAATCGTATTCTTCTTCCTCTTCTTCTTCCTCTACAGCAATAACTTCACTCCGATTACTAATAACAGTATTTTTTGCTTTGGTTTTGTGTTTGTTAATCTGCCTACGTAAAGATTCTACGGCAATGTCCGTCGCCTCCTCAAAACTTTTCGCCTGACCTTTAGCAAAAAGCTGACTGCCCGGGATATTCAATTTAATTTCCGAAATTTTATTCGCTTCATCATCGACATTTTCCAATCGCAGGTAACACTCGCCACCAATGATTGAATCCAAAAACTGCTCTAATTTTCCTGTTTTCTTTTTAATAAATTCGATTAGCTTTTGATCAGCAGTAAATCGAATGGATTGCACAGTAATGTTCATTTTTCCTCCTTTTTTTAAGCTTTTGGATGAGCTTGTTTATAAATTGACTTCAATCGTTCTGCTGAGTTATGCGTATAAACCTGCGTCGCCGCAAGTCCCGCATGCCCCAACAGCTCTTTAATTGCATTTAAATCTGCCCCATTATCCAATAGGGCCGTTGCGAAAGTATGCCTCAAAATGTGAGGACTTCTCTTACCCTGCGTAGAAATCAGGGTTAATTGCCGATGTACGATATCATAGATCAGCTTGGCATAAGCCGGCTTTCCTTCTTTCGTAACGATTAGTAAGCTGTTATTTGTATCAACAAATTGCGTCGCTTTTTGTTGCAAATAGTTTTTCAATTCTTTCTGTAAAAGATTATTCATCGGAACAAGACGTTCTTTGTTCCTTTTACCTAATATAAGAATATTTCTATTAAAAAAATCTATATCTTCCTCCTTAATTTTCAACAATTCCGCCAACCGAATTCCGGTCCCAAACAGCAGTTCCATCACGATATAATCACGACGGGATTCAAATCCATCCTGTTCTTGTTCCATCTGGTCCAACAAACGGACCAATTTATCTTTTTCAACAACGACAGGTAATTTTTTAGCAGTTTTTAACGCTTTTACCAAAGCCATCGGATTTTGCTGAATCTGTTCTTCCCGTTGAAGAAACTTGAAATAAGTTCTCAACGTGGACATGCTTCGGTTGACCGAACTCGCATTCTTCCCTGAAGCGGCCATCTGCGCAAAATAATGACGTAAATCCCGGTAGACAATATCAGCCACTTTCAGCCCCTCTTGGTTTAAAAAGGAGCCAAACATTTCCAATTCATGCTTATAAGCAATCACTGTATGTTCTGAATATCTCTTTTCGATCTGTAAAAAACGAATAAACTCCTTTTCTAACATTTTTTCCTTTGCTATATAGCTTAAATTACAAACTTAAAAGCACAAAAAAAAGGGAAAAGCAATGCTTTTCCCTTTATATTTTAAAATTCTCAGCGAATCAATTAGTTAGCTACATCTTGATTCAT
>DKIT01000122.1 GCA_002454415.1 Sphingobacterium sp. UBA6711 | reverse complement strand
TTCCCGCTATTATTCCCATCCAATGTTGCTTTTTCATATGTATTCGTTCGTCAAAATCCCTAAGTGCTTATTCCGCGCTTACCAAAGTCATTCTCGGGATAATATGCTCCCTATTCTCCCCTTAATGTGCACAAAAATCATCAAAGCCAAGTTTGGCCACATCCGTTTTGAAGAGCTCAAATTGTGCTGCAGGCATATTTTTCACAGGCAACCGGAACTCACCACAGTTTAAACCAATTAATTTCATATATGCTTTACCAACTGAAATGCCACCATACTTACCTAACAACGTGATCATATCGATGGATTGCTGCTGCAACACATTAGCCTTCTCAACATCTCCCCGACCATAGGCTTCCATGAGATTCAAATATAAAGGAGCGGCATAGTTATAAGTACTTCCTACAGCCCCCTTATTGCCCAATACCAATGCGGAAAGCATATTTTCGTCCCTTCCCCATAACATATCATATTTACGGTCAGCGAAGTTCATACAGCTCAGAAAATCCATAAAGTCTTCGTGGGTATATTTGATTCCTTTAAAATTAGGTATCAAATTGTCAACTTTCTTTAACAATTCGATCATCTGAAAGTTTCCACCTGTTAATACTGGGATATGATAATAATAGAATGCTGTATGGGGAGCTGCCATTGCGATCTCGACACAACATTTGGCCAATTGTTCCACATTAGCTGGTTTAAAATAAGATGGTGAGGTGAACGAAATAACATCCACTCCTGCTTGCTCCGCTATTCGAGCTAATTGCTGACATTCTTTAATATTTGTCCCTCCTAGAAGCATCATGAGTATAAATTCAGTATCCTCTTTCGTCAACGCAGCCCAGGCTGTCATTACAGCGACTTTTTCGTCAAAAGTCAATGATACCCCTTCTCCTGTCGAGCCACAAATAAAAGCGCCAGCTACCTTATTTCGTTTTAACATGGCATAGTATTGTGGAATTAGCGCAAGATTCAATTCTCCTTTTTCATCGAAAGGGGTAAATGGCGCCGCAATCAACCCTGATATTTTATGATTTAGCATAATATGTGTATTTAAATATGATAGCGTATTGTCAAGAATAATTAAAATGAGGTATAGCCCTTGGTTTGTACCAATAATCGATTATTTGTTAATGCATCTCTATTAATCGGCCAAAGAAGTCGAAATGACTCCGTTATAGGTAAGGAAGTATGCTTATAGACATAACTATCTCCCATTCTTCGCAAATCATACCAATATTTACCTTCACCTATAAACTCTAGTTTACGCTCTTTTAGAATTGCTTCCATGGGATCACTGTCTATTTTCTGATTTGGAAAACCGTGCGTACTTTCGTTGTAATGAGTTCCGAAGGCTCTCGCCCGAATCAGATTAATTTCCTCTTTGGGGCTTTCACCCAGTATCACTTTAGCTTCAGCTAACAGCAAAAGTAAATCTGCATAGCGATAGATTGGAAAGTCATTCGTAAATGCCCGAGATCCCGCATTTTGTTCACCCTGATATTTTTTCAGAAAACAACCGGCCATATTGAACTTTCCTGTAGCGTCTTTTGAATATGCGGCTTGAATGGATATATTTTTCCGCTGATCTAAATCCGCATAGTCGCGGTACGAACGGACACGTACAGGGGCGCGTAATATTCCACCATAATTTTCAGCCGTGACGGTGAATTTTCTATTGGAAAGCGAATCATAATAATTGGCGATCAGGCCCGACTGTGGAACAAATTCGGAAATAAAGCCTAGGGTCGCTTCATTTAACTGATGTCGCACCACAAAAATCATTTCATTGTTACCCCGATTGGTTACAGCGAATAGACTGGAAAAATCTGATTGCAGTGACAACGCAAGATTTGATTTTATTTCCGACAAAGCATTTTTCGCAATTAAAGCGGCATCTTTTCCCCCACCTCTATGCCCATTCCAAAGATTCACTTCTGCTTTAAGCATTAATGTAGCAGCTTTTGACCAATACGATTTTGTATTCTTAACGGAGTAATCCGTACCAAAAGAATTCAAAGAGTTTTCTAAATCTGATGTAATGAGTCCTAAAACATCCGACGATGGGGATGCGGCTTTGGCAAGGCTGGTGATATCAATATTTCCGACAGGTTCTGTTTGTAATACAGCATCTCCCCAAGAGCGATATAACTGAAAGTAATAAAATGCGCGCATGCCATAAGCAATCCCCAAATAGTACCCTTTATTCTGTGCTGTGACAATATCCGTCGTATTCAGTTTGCTGATCAACAAATTTATCTGGTTGATATTTTCGTAAAATGAGCCAAAGTTGCTGACCCCGGGGTTATCGAGGTCCAAATTATGGTTCCACATTCTTTCAACCCCTTGTGGAGCTTCACCTGTAAAAGATGATGTCGTTCCAGGATCATTGCCAAAGACTTCGCCCTGGTATTCTCCAAGAAGCACAAAAGCTCGCTCATGATTCCGAAACCTCGCGTGTAAACCGCTAACAAAAGAGTCAAACTGATCCGCTGTCTTCCAATAATTTCCGTCACTAATTGTACTCACCGGATTTAAATCGAGATTTTTATTGCAAGAACTTAGTAGGCCTAGTCCCACTACCGATACCAAGCTTAAAATTTTTATATTGATTTTCATCGTTTTCATTTTTTTGGATTAAAAGGATAATTGCACACCTAGTACATACGATCGCGGCGTTGGGTAGGTACCTAAATAAATACCTGTAACCAAATCATTTACATCTACTGGAGGTTCAGGTGATGGCCCGGAAAACTTTGTCAGATAAAAGAGGTTTGATCCCGTAAAATAAATTCGAGCATGGGAAAAGACACGGGATTTTTCCAATACTGATTTAGGCATATCATAAGAAAAAGTCAATTCGCGCAGCGCCACATAATCCCCTTTTTCATAAAATCTGGAGTTATTGCTATTTAATGCCGCATTAGCATTGTTTCCACGCGTATAATTCTGTTTAGAACCACCGACCTGATCCGCAAAATAAACCCTTGGAATATCCGTTATCGTATTTGTTGGGGACCAAGCTTGCTTTTGTAACTCAATATAATTGAATGTGCCTTGGTAATTACCCAAAGTCCTTGCGACAAGATCGTTGTAAATCTGATGTCCTAATGCAAATTCCCAATTAGAAAAGAGACTGAGGTTTTTGTAGCTCAAATTGGTTGTAAAACCACCTGTCCATTTTGGATTGATATTGCCAATATAAACTTGATCACGTGAATCGATAATAGCATTGCCATCGACATCCATCCAATTGACGTCCCCGGGCGTAATTCTTCCATTTTTTCCGACGGGAAGGTTTGGCCCCGTAATTCCGGCAATATTATCTGTACGATTTCCCGCAATTGCCATTACTTCAGCATCATCTTTAAATATCGATACCTGCTTGTAAGCATATATATCGCCCAATGATTGGCCCTGTTGATAGCCACCGACCCATTTAACTTGTCCGGAAATTGGATCAAATACCTGTAACCCACCTTGACGATTGTTCTCATTACCATTATTAGGCAGCTCCAGTATCTTATTTTTCACAAAAGCAGCATTGGCTCCAATAGTCAAATTGATCCCGTCTGGATCCCTAAGGATCCGAGCCTGTAGCCCAAATTCCAATCCTTTGTTTTGCAAGGTACCCAAATTGGTATTTATCGAAGAGAAGCCTATATAACTGGGTAATGTTAGATCGGTCAACAGATTACTGGTTTTTCTATTATAGTAATCGAACAATAAAGTCACACGATCGTGCCATAGACCCAGATCCAAACCTATGCCTGTCGTTTTACTTGTTTCCCACACCAAATTGCCATTTACTGGCTGCGTATTGAGATAGCCAGCGGTTCCATTATAATTGGTCTGCAAAGAATAAGTTCCCTGGACTTCGTACCGCCCCAATCCATTTATGTTTCCATTCTCTCCATAACTAACTCTAGGTTTCAAAGTCGAGATATACGCTGCTAGCTTCGTGTCCTTAAAAAATGCTTCCTGATGAACATTCCAACCGGCGGAAAGGCCCGGAAAGAATCCCCAGCGATGACCATCTGCTAAGCTTGATACACCATCCAAACGATAGACAGCATTTAACAGATATTTTCCATCATAATCATAAGCCAAACGTCCCATAGAAGAGATAATACGATATTCCGATTTTGAGGACGTATTGTTCCCAGCGACGAAAACAGTTGATGCATTGACAGTAGGTATATCGTCTGTAGGGGCATTCTTTCCATATACCTGCATATAATCTGTTTTGGTATTGAAATACTCCGCTCCCAGCATCGCATTCAGATTATGTTTCTCGCCGAATGTCTTATTATAATTTAAGATTCCGTTGAATTGTGTCTGAAAATCGCGATTTATGTTGCGGTAAGCATCCCTGGATGTACTACCTATTGTTTCGGGAGTAGAGAATACGTTGGCATAAGTTTGAGTAGATTTTTGAAAGAACTCGTTTAACACTTCTTTCATATATGCATTTCCGGAAACTTTAAAATATAAGCCTGGCAAGATGTCCCATTTCAGTGATCCGTTCACAACAATGCGATTCGTTTCGTTGTTTCTTTCCATTCGGTTTAACCAATACAATGGATTACCATCATTGATCCCATTACCTGGATTAGGTCTTGTCTTGGCTTCATCGACCCAGGGATTAAATGTAGGCCAAATAGCCAAACTCCGATATAATGCGCTTACTTCCGATCCCCCAACACCATATTGAGAAGCTGTTGATAAATTAACAGCGGTTGCCACCTCTAGATTTGGCTTAAGCTTATATGAACCATTCAGATCTGCAGTATACCTTTTATATTTGGAGCCGACTATAATACCATTCTCATCATATGCGTCAAATGCAGCGAAATATTTTCCACGATCGTTACCTCCCGAAACATTTACATAGTGATCCTTCGTATAGGTATTCCGAAATAAGATGTCCTCGATTTCGCCAGCATGATCTTTGTATATTATTTGTCCACCGTATGGATCATCCACCAATTGCCAGCCTTTGTCCAACAAAGGATCCAAATCCGAAGTGTATCGACGAATATCAAAAGAAGCCAGATTAGCATGATCGGTCAATAACCCTAAACCTCTCGATCCGTTCGCCGTTTCGATCGTCTTTCCTGCATTTAAATAGCCCAAACGGGTGTAATAAATATAATCGCCTGCGTTCATATAGCGATATCCATCCCGACGTTGATTAAATCCCCCCGTAAATNNGACCTGATTTTCCTGTTTTGGTTGTAATCAAAACCACCCCGTTATTGGCACGCGCTCCATAAATTGCTGTCGCGGAAGCATCCTTTAAAAGTTCTATCGATTCAATATTATCCGAGCTGACATCGTTCATCTCGCGAATCACTCCATCTATTACCACCAAGGGGGGACTTGAACTCTTGATAGAGGCACCACCGCGCAATTTTAACATTGGAGCGGCTCCTGGTGTGCCGGATTTATTGACCACCTGCAATCCAGGTACTGTCCCTTGTAGAGCTGTGGCAACATTAGCACGAGGCGTATTTTGGAGAACCGTTTTATCCATTTTGGAAATGGAACTCGTTACACTTCTCCTATTTTGTGTTCCATAACCAACCACGACAACTTCATCCATCAGTTCTATTTTGGATTCCAGCTTAATATCCAACTGATTCAGCTGTCCAACCTTTACTTCAAAAGATTTATAGCTTGTCGAAGTGATGACCAACGTCGTATTGGGATTGGCCGTAATTGAAAAGGTACCATCAGCATTGGTTTTTAAAGATTGATTAGTCCCCTTGACTTTGATATTCACATCACGAAGTAATTCTCCAGTTTTTGCATCGCTGATTTTTCCACGTACAGCATGATCCTGTGCTTGAACCAAGAGCAAATTACCTGTCAAAATAGACAAGGCCAAAAGGGTTCGTAATTTTAGGTTTGAATACATATTGGTCTGTATTAAGTATTACATATTCGCAAATATATAGAATACTAAATGTAAAAAACAAATTATAATTAAATTATGTATAACATATTATTGATTTTTATTAATTATATTTGTCATAAGGTGCCTAATGCGCCATCGTAAAATAGATATGGAATCAAACTCTTCTCTTGTAGAACATCTTCATACCATCGATACTTCTTCACTCGTGGACCGTGCAGAAAAAGAAATTATCAACCTCGTTGTCAATCAAGGATTAAAGGTCGGAGATGCCCTACCGAAGGAAATCGAATTGGCCGAAACGCTTGGTGTAAGTCGTACCGTTGTTAGGGAGGCAATGTTAAGATTACGTATGGTTGGGCTGATTGAATCAAAGAAACACAGAGGCGCAATTCTCACAAGTCCTGATCTTATAAAACCGTTACGTAAGTCTCTTTATCCAACAATTATGGAGAATAAAACCTTACAGGATCTTTTTGAAATGCGCATGGTCTTGGAAGTGGGAATGGCCGATATATTATTTGAACAT
The DNA here is from genome assembly GCA_002454415.1 of Sphingobacterium sp. UBA6711. Taxonomy (GTDB): domain Bacteria; phylum Bacteroidota; class Bacteroidia; order Sphingobacteriales; family Sphingobacteriaceae; genus Sphingobacterium. The sequence goes on along the minus strand of DKIT01000122.1, from coordinate 26,881 downwards.
ATACAGGAGAAAGATATCGAAGAACTGGAAGCTATCGTCGCAAAGGAGCCGGTAAATTCAGATAACACTATTTTTGATATCGAAACTGAAGTTGCTTTTCATGGGAAACTTTATGAGATTACAGGCAATACAATTCTGAAGGACTTTCAACATATGTTGTTACCTGTTTTTCAATATGTACATATTAGTGGTTTATTAACTAGTCCCAGTGAATCAAAAAGTTTTATATCACATCGGGGTTTAGTGGATATTTTAAAAGTAGGCAATGCGGAAGTTTTTCGAAATGCAATGCGTAAACACCTGGACAACCATTACCAGCGCTTATTTCTGTACAAGAAATCTACGCTGTAAAGCTAATTTTTCCATGACATGATCAACGGAAATCTAATATTTCCAGATCAACCGTTGATCATATCGTGGCCGATTTTTAAGATCCGATAATCTATAGCTCAAGCTAGGATGTACGGTAAAGTTAAAGCAACTTAAAAAATGGGAATACCAAAGATACAGGAATTGATCGCCAAGGATGGCTTAAGAGCTCTACTTCTTAAGAAGATAACGGTAAACTTTAAACAAAAGGCTCAATGAAACTAAAAACCTTCTTATTTGCATTACTTATACTGCCCCTATATAAATATACGTTTGCACAGAAAAGGCCCAATATAGTTATCATTATTTCGGATGATCATGCCTATCAAACGATTGGAGCCTATGGCTCGAAATATGGAAAAACTCCACAGATAGACCGCATCGCGGATCAAGGTGCTATTTTTAAAAATGCTTTTGTTAATAATTCCATTTGCGGTCCATCCCGGGCGACATTGCTGACCGGAAAATATAGTCATAAAAATGGATTTAAAGACAATGAAACCTCCGAGTTCGACTTTAGTCAGGATCTTTTCGTGAAGCAGCTGCAAAAAGTTGGTTACAATACGGCATGGGTTGGTAAAATCCATCTAGGCGACAAATTACAAGGGTTCAATTATTATGATATTCTTGTCGGTCAGGGAACCTATTTCAACCCTGATTTTATTAGCAAAGAGGGACGTAAACATACCGAAGGTTATGTCTCTGATATCGTAACCGAAAAAGCGATCAATTGGTTGGATACAGTCGATGCAAACAAACCCTTTTGTCTGGTCATCGGCCATAAGGCTACGCACCGTACCTGGATGCCCGACCCCAAAGATTTTGGAACCTATGATTCCTTAAGTTTTACTTTGCCGACTACCTTCTACGACAATTTTCAAAGTAGAAAGGCAGCGGGCTTACAAGAAATGTCAATCGACAAGGATATGAAAATGGGTTATGATCTCAAAATGTTCAAATCATTGGGGGACATGATGGCCGACGGTAATTTCAAACGGATGAGCCAAGCACAAAAAGATAGCTACATAGCCTATTATCGACCAATTTATCAGCAGCTGGAACAAGGAGAATTAACAGGAAAACAACTCGCAGAATGGAAATTTAGACGGTATATGATCGATTACCTCAATACCGCACAATCAATGGACCGTAATATAGGCAAGGTGTTAGATTATCTGGACCAAAAATCCCTCAGCGAAAATACAATCGTTATTTATCTTTCAGACCAAGGTTTCTACATGGGCGAACATGGTTGGTTTGACAAACGCTGGATGTACGAGGAATCGTTCCGCACGCCAATGATCATGCGTTATCCAGCCTTATTGCATGCCCATTCAACCATTGAAGCCAAGGTGGTCAATGCCGATATTGCCCCCACCCTGTTGGAGTTGGCTTCGATCAAAAAACCGAAAGATATGCAGGGAGAATCTTTTGTTCACGTACTAAAAAACAATAACGAAGAGCATCGCAAAGATCTTTTCTATCATTATTTTGAAAATGGAGAACATGCTGTAAGCCCTCATTTCGGTGTCAGAGACGATCGTTATAAATTGATCCGTTATTATAAACGTGTCGAAAATTGGGAACTTTTCGATCTTGAAAAAGATCCTACTGAACTTCACAATGTATATAATAATCCCGCCTACCAGCCTGTTGTCAAAATGATGAAAAAAAAGCTTGTCATACAGATGCGAAAATTTGATGATAAAGAAGCCGAAGCTATTTATAACGTTAATATAGACCATTAATCAAACTTTTCGGGTCTTTGTGCACCATAGATTAATTACCATCGCCCTATAAGGGGTTCTTGTTCATATACCATTCCTTAATTGCTATATTCTTCAGCGAATGAGTTGTTCGCCTGGAAAAAAACACGACGCGTATTTCAATAAATTTAAAGGAATAAACTATCGCAATCGATTGTCTTGTAAATAAATTTTCATATTTAATAAAAATTGTTTTATTTAATGCAATATTAAAATGAACCTCGAAAAATCATTTTGATAACTTACAGCGCCAATAGACACATACTTAATTTTATGAGAATTTACTTGCTTTTAATTTTATTACTTACTACACATATCGTTATAGGCCAATCTAAAGGTAAGGTTTTCGGAACTGTACTATCTCAAAATGCAGAACCTTTGGAAAAGGCAACGGTTACTGTCCTGAATTCGAAAGACTCTACAGTGGTGTCCTACCTCCTTACCGACGCAAAGGGGAAATTTGAATTTGTTAAAATTCCTTCGGAGATTCCATTGATACTTTTTATCTCACATATCAATGCAAATCCTTTTCGCAAGGAATTTATCGTACCCAATGGAGAACATGTTGATTTTGCTCAATTGAAACTTGATGCTAAAAGTTTAGATGAAGTTATCGTCAATATTGTCCCCCCGGTGCGGATGAATAAAGATACGTTGGAATATAATACTAATTTTTTCAAAACACGCCCAAATGCCAATGTGGAGGAATTACTAAAAGAACTACCAGGTTTACAAGTCAATATGGATGGCTCGATTTACTATCAAGGTAAGGAAGTTTCTAGGGTAAAAGTAAACGACAAGGATTTCTTTTCGAGTGACGTACGCATTGCTACACGAAACTTAGACGCCTCCCTAATTAAAACAGTACAAGTATATCGCGATAAAGGTGAAACAAAAAAAGACATCGAAGATGAGGACAAATTACCTATCACGATCAATTTAAAGTTTAAGAAAGACTTCCTCAAAGCAAGTTTTGGAAAGCTCTATGGCAGTGTCGGCACGCGAAGTAGATATGAAGCAGGTGGTCTATTCAATACATTCAAAGACACCCTGCAATTGAGTTTCATCGGTTTCGGAAACAATATAAACCGTCAAAGTTTTGACTACAATGAATTAAACCAGGAAGCCGGACTCGGCCGTTCCGAAAATTATGGTTTTGATAATTTTGGCGGAAGAAATTATGCTGGAAAAGCCAATGATATCGGTTTAGGATTTAACCTCAATAATGATTGGGGAAAGAAAACAAAACTGAATATCATGTATATGCTGAAATATAATAAGGCTGAAAATCAAAATTCGGGCGATCAAATCGCTCTATTCGATCAAGAAAAACAATATTCCGAATCCAATTACGAACAAGAGGAGAAATCCGTTGGGCATACTATTAAAACCTTGTTACGCCATCGCATGGATACGACAGCTTATTTTGAGTTTACCCCAACTTTAGGCATTGATAGCAAGATTGGCTCTACTTTCGGAATGAACCGCTCATACACGGAGATCAAAAAATTAAACGACGCCATAGGTACAGGCGGAAATAAGGAAAATTCGCTGAACTATTCACACGGCTTCTACATCGAAAAACAACTCAATAAAAATCATATTGTATCTTTTAGAAATACGATTTCAATCAATACAAATGAAAAGACCGACACTTCTGACCAACAAACAAATATTTATAACGCAGCCAAGCCAAAAACAAGTTTATGGCATAAAAACCTGACCGACAATAATTCGAATAATCTTTACTTTAGTGCGGCCTATTACAATAAAATAATAAAAAAACTGAATTTCGACTATTACTTTACGTATGTCACTAGTCAGCAGGGACCTCGGGAAAGTGTATATATCAACCGCGATAGTACAGGACAAGTACATGCATCACAATACGAAAACAGTTACCGATATAAATACCAGGATTATATCACAGGTATTGTATTTTATTGGAGACCTACCAAAGATTTTAACGTAAAATTCGGAACAGCCTATCAAGTGAAGGCCAACCATGTTAACTTACTTAAGATCAATTCGCTCGAGAAATCGTCACACGGCTACTGGCTGCCCAATATCAACATACGTTACAAAGACCTCAACCTCGGATGGTCTAAAGATCTCGAATCTCCGGAACTTCATGGTATTCAGCAGCTGGTCATGGATCTGAATCCACTTTATACACAAAAAACATCCTTTGTGTTCAATAACATTGAAAAACAGAATGTCAACATATCCTATTATAAATATACTTCAAAACTACAGTTTAATGTAAACGGCACTATCAACTATGTCAACAATAGCATCGGAAACCGTTCTTGGAGAAACATCAATACCGGCCAATATACCACTCAAATGTTTCTCGCCGGATCAAAATATAATTACAGTTTTTATACCTACTTCCGGTATAACCTGAAAGCAAATCAAAATTGGTCGTTTTATTTAACACAAAATAATAGTGTCTATACGTATGAAAATTATAGTACGATTAATGATGTAGACAATAAGAGCACCAATTTAGGAGTTAATATTAGTCAGCAGTTTTCAGCTACCTGGAAAAATCTAATCACCATTTCTCCAAAATACACGTATTCTTGGAATAAAAATATGAATTCGGTCAAAGACAATACCGACTTTATCGAATCAACATATATGACCCATAAAATTGGTGCCGGCTTAAACATTAATCCAATTCATGGCTTTTCTCTGGAATCCACTTACTCACTGGACAACCGCGCAAGTGGATTGAATGATCGAAAAAACTTTCACATCTTAAACATGTCCTTGTATTACACGTTGAAAAATAATTCCCAAGTAAAGCTGACTGGTTTTGACATCTTAAATCAGAATACACAAAATTACTGGGGTAGTCAAGGCAATACGACCTATTTTGGTAATTCTCTGACATTAAAACAATATTTTATGTTTGGCTATATCTATAAATTTAATATTGTAAAAACAAAGAAGTAAATAAATAGCTAAGAAAAACCACGCTTAATGCTTACAGCGCGGTAGCATACTGACGTAGACCTAAAAGACTTTATTTGGCGAAGACATCTTTTGGACGCTAATTAGAGCTTAGATGTAATTCATTGACAGCATCTTGGTATTATCTCGACTATTTTATGCGAGTTTCGCTACCGTCTCTTGGCCAAATAACCAAACAGATGGCAAAGAAACGGTAGAGAAACGGCAAAGAAACAGCAAAGAAACGGTAAAGAAATGGCAAAGAAACAGCAGAGAAATGGCAAAGAATAAGCAACGAATAAGCAAACGAGTACGCCAGCAATACCAAAGAAGACCATAACAAGAACATAAGAAAAATGATCTTTACAATCTTTCTATACTTGATATTTTACTTTTCATTTTTTCAAGTTCAGCACGCGATACTTGTCGTTTTTCAGAATAACTATCGGAATACCGCTCGCGCAATTTACGCAAGCCTTTACGACTATCAGCCTCATAATCATTAATGTCAAAAGTAACGGAATCTGCCGTTAATTTGGCTATGCGATAAATTGTACGCATTGTCTTTCCATTTTTTGCATAAGACACCTCATAGACATCACCGACCTTTGGATCTTTAAGATATTCTTGCTTTTTTTTTGCGCCAGAAATTCCCGCTGCAAAAATAGCCGATATCAAAAGTCCAATCAAAACTATACCAGTAAAATATCCGATAGGTGTTTTACGAACAGCTCCTAAAGATAAAGATTGAAGGGTTTGAGGATTGATTTGAGTTTGGTCGCTCACCTTTTTACAATGACTGCAAATTGTAATAATCTGCGAGGAATAAGGAAATATTGGTATCCAAAAAATATGAAAATACTTAATTTGTCTGTATGCAAAAAGTGATCCGACAGTACCACAGTAATCACAATTTCCGGTTGTCGACTGCGATTTATTGCTTAATACTTTTGTTCTAGTACCAAAAATAATCATCGTGTTTACGTTTTTTAATTCGCTATAACGAAATACAAGAATATTGCCCCTTGTTAATGGAAAATGATAAAATTTACAATCCGCGGTTTATCGTTTACAATTCGCTAAATATACTGACGGACAACATTCTATAAGATACACTTAAACTGATAAAGAGCTGCTTAGCGAATACCTCATTACTTGCTTCAATACGCACGCATTTTAACATTCTGACCCAAAATTTACAAAAAACCAAAAAACAAAGTATAGTTATCAGGTAGATTTTATATATTTGCATTAACATTTTTTAACACATGAAACTAAACACACTACGCATGCTTGAAAAGCGAATGTCATAAGGAGATGTTTTACAAGTAAATTTTTAAACATCTCCCATAACTCTTCCTAACAGAAAAATAACACATTATTAGTATTTTAATATGGCAAAAAATAATATAAATTTTGTCGTAATGGCTGCGCTTTGTTTAAGTTCGAGCGCCCTATACGCGCAATCACTAACAAAAGGTAAAGTCGTTGATAATAACAATACCCCGATTCAGGGCGCAACAATTACTGAAATAGTCAGCAAAAAGCAAGTACAAACAGACGCTAATGGTTTATTTGAATTACCTTCCAACGGAAATTCGCTTAATATTCAAGTCCAATATATCGGTTTTGACACAAAGACGGTACAAACCAATCCAAATGGATTGACAACGATTCAACTTGCACCAGCGACTTCACAGCTGGATGAGGTTGTTGTTACGGCCTTAGGTATCTCACGTGAGAAAAAGTCATTAGGTTATGCGGTACAGGAAGTTAAATCCGTTGAACTACAAACACGACCGACCAATGCGCTCAGTGCGTTATCCGGAAAAGTTGCGGGGCTTCAAGTGACAACCTCTGGTGGAAATATGGGTGGTTCCTCCCATGTTTTATTGAGGGGTATTAATTCCATCGCAGGCAATAATCAACCACTATATGTTATCGATGGCACCCCTATTGACAATACGGATTTAAATTCCTCGGCAACAATCAACGGAAGTGCTGGTAAAGACGTTGGGAACATGATACAAGATATTAATCCCGATGATATCGACAATATTTCGGTATTAAAGGGCCCATCCGCAGCAGCACTATATGGTTCACGCGCGGCCAATGGAGTTATCTTGATTACAACAAAACGAGCATCAAAAGGTGAAAAAATAGATATTTCTTTAAACACCGGTATTGATTTTGAAAATATTGTCCGACTTCCAAAAAGGCAACATCTCTATGGGCAGGGCTATTCAACGAGTTTTCAAACCCAAAATATCAACGGTACAGACTACAAGATTGTTGATTATGCAGCTGATGAAAGCTGGGGACCAAAACTAGACGGTACACCAGTACTTCAATGGTATAATCTAAACCCAGAGGATGAAGCAAATTATCTCAATCCTTCACCATGGATTTATCCAAAGAATGACGTCAGTTATTTCTTTAATACAGGGATAGCTAACACCAATAACTTTGCTATTGCAGGTAACAGCGGAAATACAAATTACCGGTTTTCCTACACCAATAAAAATGTAAAGGGAACAACGCCAAACTCTAGTTTAGGACGTAATACATTCAACTTTTCTGGCGGGACTCAACTGGGTAAACTAAAAATCAATTCTAATTTTAACTACATACGCAATGCATCTGTAGGTCGCCCGTGGACTGGTGCATCCAATAGAAATATTATCTTAGAAGCATTCCAATGGGGAGCAGTCCAAGTCGATTATAAATTATTAGAAAATTACAAACGCGAGGATGGAACTCCGCTCGCTTGGAACCGTACAGGATGGCAAAATACTGCTGCCGCTGAGGCAACGCGCTTTATTGACAATCCTTATTGGTCTGCATACGAATCTTACATGGAAGACAATAGAGATCGTTTCTACGGTAACATCGGGCTACAATATGATCTGAACAGTTGGTTAACTTTAGGCGCAAAAGTACACGGTGACATTTATTCTTTCCAATCACAAGATCGCATTGCTGTATATTCACGGAGCGCTTCCCAATATGAAGAGACTAGCAATAAACTTAATGAATACAATTACGAGTTTTTGGCTACCGCAAAGAAAAATTGGGATAAATTTTCACTGATCGGAAATATTGGTGCTAATTTACGTGACCAACAACGGAAACAAGATTATGCAATTACACAAGGTGGTCTGATTATTCCGAATTACTATAATCTAAAAAATGCTAATGCCGTAAAAATCGACAACTTTAAATATCACAGACGCATAGCATCTGTCTATGGTAGTTTCTCTCTAGGATACAACGATTTTCTTTACCTTGATGGAACAATACGAAATGATTGGTCATCGACATTGCCAACAGATAACAATTCATTTATATACCCCTCTCTAACAGGTAGTTTCGTTTTCAGTCAGCTAGACGTTTTCAAAAAATTGGATTGGTTGAGTTTTGGTAAAGTTCGTTTAGGATGGGCCCAAGTTGGAAACGACACAGATCCATATCAATTGTATAAAGTCTATGAACCTGAACAATCTTTTGAAGGCCAAGCATCATACGGTCTTCCTGGCACTAAACCTAATGCAAATTTAAAACCCGAAATTACGAGTTCATGGGAGACAGGTTTGAACATACAATTATTCAAAAATCGGTTAGGACTTGACGTAACCTATTACAACAACAATTCTAGAAATCAAATCTTACCAGTTCCCGTTTCTTCATCTTTCGGTTATGCAAATAAAGTATTTAATGCCGGAAAGATTAATAATAAAGGGATTGAAATCGTGTTAAACGGCACACCTATCAAGCATGAAAACTTTACGTGGGACGCAACCATAAACTGGGCGAAGAACAAAAATAAGGTCATCAAATTGGATGATCAAGTCAATACGTTAAGTCTAAGTAACTCCTTAGTCGAGCTAGTCGCTCGTGAGGGTGAATCTTATGGTCAATTTTTGGGATATGACTTCGTCTATGCCCCAGATGGACAGCGTGTAGTACAAGCCGATGGCACTTATATGAAAACATCCCAATTGGTTCCTCTGGGATCTGTACTTCCTGATTTTACTTTCGGTATCCAAAATAGTTTTCGTTACAAAAACTTTAGCTTAGGATTTTTAGTATCGGGACGTGTAGGCGGAAAATTCTTCTCACAAACCTATAAAGTAGGTATGTATTCCGGTATTTTGGATAAAACAGCAGCCAATAATATCCGTGAAACCGGTGTCGTTTTGGATGGGGTTAAAGGAGATGTCGCTTTCCATAGTGATGGTACATATGACGTAAGTAATATCCAACAGAATACCACGAATATTACTGCACAACAGTGGGCCCGCAATGAGTACAACGGTCCGACAACGTTTTCGATTTTCGACGCGACATATGTAAAACTAAGAGAAGTCACGCTAGGTTACAATTTCAAATTGTCTAATCCTAAAATTGTCAAAAACATTGGTGTCAATGTATACGGACGTAATCTGTGGAACATTTATACCAAAAGTAAATACATCGACCCAGAATTCACTTCTAGTGGAGGCAATGTACAAGGTATCGAAGGTGGGGCTATTCCATTACCTGTAACTTACGGTTTCAACCTGAATCTTAAATTCTAACAGAGTAATGCCATCGAGATTTATTTTAACAATACAGAACTTATAAATCTGATCCGTTCGTCAACTTAATAGAAAAACCAGATGCTAAGTTTATTGCTAATACTCAGAATAAGCATCTTTAATAAATATATACAAATGAAAATATCAAACATATTATATACTACATTAATTGGCGTATCTCTTGTTGCTACATCGTGTTCAAAATCCACTTTTAGTGACATCAATACAGACCCCAATAGACCAGCTTCTGTTACAACACCCACCATTTTAGTTACTGCTGAGAAACAATTGCTCAATGCATTAAGAAGTGAGGAAGTAAGCTTGCGTGGTGCCCAATTGTTTGCACAATACTTTAGTCAAAATATCTACACGGATCAATCCCGTTATCAGATACCTACAAGCTATTCCGACAACTATTGGACCGCAACATACAAATCGCTTAATAATCTCAATGAGATTATTAAGCTAAATACCAATGAAAGTACCAAAGCAATAGCAGCAGCAGGAACAGCGGGTACAAATGCGAACCAAATCGCCATTGCTAGAGTACTTAAAGCTTATGCTTTTCAATCTTTGACAGATGTTTTTGGCGATATCCCATATGAATCCTATGGTAATAAAGACGCTGATTTCGAAGCATTGCAACAAGACCCTGATAACCTGACACCAAAATATGCAAGTCAGGAGAAAATCTACAAGGACATTCTCAACGAGTTGCAACAAGCTGCAGATACATTAGCTAAATATCCAACAGCTACGACCTTCGGAACCGCAGATATTATCTATAAAGGATCGAATAGTAGTTGGTCTAAATTCGCCAATTCATTACGTTTACGAGTAGCAAATCGTATCAAGACCAAAGATGCAACCTTAGCTGCAACACATATTGCTGATGCGATCAAAAAGGGAGTGTTCACTTCAAACAGCGAGAATGCTATATTTAAATATTCTAAAACTTCACCCAATGAGGCTCCCTTGTTCCGTGCTACAGTAACAGCTAACCGAAAAGATTTTGCTGTTTCAAATATAGTAATTGAAACCTTACAAGGCACCCGTGGTCCATTTAAAATAGCAGACCCAAGATTGTCAAAGTTTGCAAAGCCAACATCAGAGAACGTTTATTTTGGTCAACCATATGGACTTCCTTTAGCTGCAGGAAATTTATTTCCAGTTGAAAAAATCTCGTTACCTAGCGATGCCATTAATGCAGCGGATTATGGAGAAGTTCTTTTGGAATATGCTGAAGTAGCCTTTATTTTGTCAGAGAACAACAATTGGGATCAAACAAATTACGAGAAAGGAACTAAAGCCTCGCTGGAAAAATGGGGTGTTTCACAAGAGGACATTACCACTTATCTAAGTAAGCTTCCTGTAGCCAATAAGGAAAATGTACTTTCCCAAAAATATTTGGCTCTTTTCAATCAAAGTATTGAGTCATGGTCCGAAATCAGAAGAACAGGCTATCCTCTCTTTCTGATCAAGAAAGGGGATATTACCTGGACAGGAACGATAGAAGGCAAACCTGTTACCTACACATTTACCCCAGAGGTTGGAAATGAAATACCTAGCCGTTTGGTCTATCCTCTTAAAGAACAAAGCACCAACAAGACTAGTTATCAGGCAGCACTTGCAAAACAAGGCGATGACGTGATCAGCACCAAAGTATGGTGGAACAAATAAAATTGATTATTTGATCAATATATAAACACCTGAAGCAAAATACTTCAGGTGTTTTTTATTATTATATTTCTTATCTTAGTATAGCACTCTAAAGAATAATATGTCATGGATGATCAAACATTAGATAGAATAGACCAACTTAGCGAAGAAGGAAACATCCAATGTGATGAAGGCAACTATCAGGAAGCAATACAGCTGTGGACCNNTGGATCTAGTCCCTACTCCACAGAATGTTCACGCCGAAAGCCTTTGGCTAGAAGCTTCTATTGGAGGCGCCTTTTTTTTGCTGGACGATTTTTCGAATGCACTTTCCCATTTTGAAAAGGCAAAACATAACATTATCGAGAATGCATACGAAAATCCTTTTATCATGCTGCGCTTAGGACAGTGTTATCTGGAAGACAATAATACCGAGCTTGCCCAGGAATACCTTCTTCGTGCCTACATGATGGAAGGACGGGATATCTTCGAAGAAGAATCACCTAAGTATCTTAAATTTTTAGGTGACAATATCGATTTGGATTGATAATAATCAATCAAACGAACGGATAACTTCACCAACTTCCAGCGGTAGATCGGACTCAAGAATCGAAGCGCCATCCGCAAAACTCGCCTCAAACCCCACGATGGAATGCTCTGGCAGCCCCGCTTCAATCGAGCCCCTATGGCCACTCATCATCTTTTTTTCTACTGAATAGGTCAACTATTTTTAAAAAAATAGCTCTCAGTTAATGAGACAAATATAAAATATTTTATATTTGCGCATTAATTTATATTTGATCTAAATAAATCACCATGAAAAACAAAATACGTTATAGGATTTTCGGCAGTGGGGTTCTTTTACTTCTAAGCACCCATTTGGATGCACAAGAATTATCCCTTATCGTAAAAGACAGTGATAATAAACCTTTAAGTCAAGCAAATATCAAGCTCGATGGAAAAAGCGCTGGATATTCAAATCAATTTGGACAATTTAAATTCAACAAAATATCCTCCCCCAATCCTGTCCGACTACGCGTTTCCTATACAGGTTTTTCAACAGTTGAAAGAATGGTTCGTTTAGATACCATCAAAGGCCCATTGTTATTCCAGCTAAATTCGACTCAAACTTTGGACGAAATTATCGTCACGGCCGGGCGTAAACCTGAGAGTATCTCTACCGTTCCTTCTTCCGTATCTATTTTAACGACGAAGGAAATTGAAGCACAAAGTCAAATAAGTACCAATCTTTCGACAATTTTGGGCAATACAATTCCCGGTTTGGGAACTTCCACCAATAAAGCAACGAATTCCGGACAGACACTTCGTGGACGATCTGTGCTGGTTTTGATTGAGAGAATCCCCCAATCGACACCTTTGATGAATGGCCAGCGTGATCTACGCACGATAGATCCGAGTGTTATTGAGCGGGTTGAAGTCATCAAAGGCGCGACCTCAATCTATGGAAACGGCTCCGCAGGTGGAATTATCAATTATATCACACGTACGCCATCAAAAGATGCTGCTCCTCTCCAAGGAATCACGAGCCTACGGTCAACATTCAACCCTGTCCATAGCGCTGGAACGATGGGATATCGTGTTGGACAAACATTCTATGGACAAAAAAACAGATGGAATTACACCGTCAGTGGTTCGGCTGATTACGTTGGTCTACAGCGTGATGGCGACGGCACACCTCTTGGACAGACAGACGGGCTTTCCAATACCTATCAATACAATGCCTTTTTAAAAGCTGGCTACCGTATCGACAGCAGTTCCAATATCACAGCAGTATACAACTTCTACAGAAGTAACCAGCATAACAGATACATCAGCCAAACTGGTGTATATGGACAGACTCCAACGATCGGAGTTAAAGGCGAAGATCCGGGCAAACCTGCAGGAACTCCCTACAACCACAATGCCATGCTGACCTACACTAACAATAATCTCTTCGCATCGACATCCTTAACGGCTTCGGCGTACTACAATACATTTCGATCCATGAATCGCTATGTTGAGAAAGCTTCCGCCTGGTATGGTCCCGGACAGACGCAGATCAATTCGGAAAAGAAAGGGTTGCGTGTCAACCTGAATACCCCTTTTCAGGTATTGGGCTCCAACGCAGACATTACCTATGGTATAGATTTGTTAAATGATGTTACAGACCAGAATTTAACCGACGGAAGGGTGTACATTCCTTATATGAATATGCTTAATGTAGCACCCTATGCTCAAGTAAAAATCGATTTTTTCGAAAACTTAATCTTTAAAGGTGGTGTAAGGTATGAAAATGCAACCGTCAAAATAAAAGATTTCAACACGATCGCCACAGGACCAGACAATGAGGGTAGCATCGCGGTAAAGGGTGGAAAGATCCCATATAAGGGAGCGACCTTTAACGCGGGACTACGGTATAATAAATATGCGATTTTTAACCCATTCGTTAGTTTCTCACAAGGTTTCGCCATCAACGAACTCGGCCGTATTGTACGCCGCGCCACAGACAATGACCTGGATAGTCTAAAAACTGATCCGATCATCACCAACAACTATGAAATAGGATTCTCAAGTAATTATAGTATTTTCCAACTTTCGGCATCTTATTACTATAGCACATCCAAAATGGGTGTTGAGCTTGTTGATATTGGTGGCTATTTGATGCCACAACGACTTCCAGAGGATGTCTATGGCTACGAAATTGCCTTGAGTGCCAATATTTGCCCGCAATTAACGGTGGGTGGAACGTACGCTTATGTGGAAGGAAAATCGAAAAAAGAGGATGGGACCAAATCCTACCTGAACGGTTCTCGCATTTCACCGAACAAGGCAACCGGATACATCTACTATACTCCTATCAAACCATTGACATTTCAACTTTTCTGGGTCCATACCGGATCCCGGGACCGTTTCCTTCCAAATGATAAGGGAGTGTACAAAAACAGTGAAGGTCCGGTTAAAGACGTAGATCTTTTTAACTTAAATGGAAACTACCAAATTAACAAACAATGGTCGATCGGAATGGGAATAGAAAACCTATTCAACAAAAACTACTATCCTGTCGTTAGTCAATATCGTGCCCTAAATGAAGAATATGTAAAAGGACAAGGTATGCTGGCTTCATTTAACATTAATTACAAATTTTAATATGCTAAAATCTGTCATCCTTTGGCTACATAAATGGCTGGGAATCATTACCGGTCTGATCGTATTCATACTGGGCCTGACAGGTTGCATTTATNNAGTCTATTTTATACACGATACCAACCATTCAACAGATCCACTCCCCTTGAGCATCCTACTTTCCAATGCGCAAAAAAGTCTGGATAAGGGAGAGAAGATCACCCGGGTGGACCTTTACCCAGTCACAAACCGCACCTGGATATTCCGTGCACAAAAAACCGACGCTGAGGCCTTTGGCCACTGGAATTACTTTCAATATTACAAACGTGTATTTATCAATCCCTACAACGGATCGGTACAGCAGGTCGAAAATTCAAAAACAGAATTTTTTCAACTCGTACTTCAACTGCACTTAAATTTGCTGCTAGGTAAAAAATTCGGCCATCCCATCGTCGCTTGGTCTACTGCAATTTTCGTTATTATTCTCTTAAGTGGCATTGTACTTTGGTGGCCAAAAAAATGGAAAGGGAAAAACTTAAAACGCAGTTTTTGGTTGGATACAAAAGTAAAATGGAAACGGCTGAACCACGATCTTCACAATGTTATAGGTTTTTATAGTTTATTCATTGGATTAATTTTCGCTATTACAGGACTTGCATTTGCCTTCCCTGGCTTTAAAAAATCATATATTGCTACATTCAATCTTTTGCAGTCCGGAACAAACAATGCTCAAGCTCTCGTCCCTACATCATTACCTCCGGCGGAGGAGAGATTTCAGGACAAGGCACTACATTATAGTTTAAAGAATTATCCCCAAGCGGAAATGATGTCCATTCGACTAAAAAAAGAAACAGAGCGAGAATTTGATATTCAGATTAGGCGTTACGAAAAACGGAGTGGGGTATTTGACTGGCTCTATTTTGACCGGGTGGACAATAATCTAAAAGAAATCAAATCTAGCAACAGATTGCATTATGGCGACAAACTTGCTGCTCTTAATTACGACATCCATACAGGTGGAATCGGTGGTATTGGAACAAAAATCATAGCATTTTTTGCGAGTCTTTGTTGTGCTTCATTACCGGTAACTGGATATATTATATGGATGAATAAAAGCAAAAAGAAGAAGAAAAAAAGGTTATTAACATAATGTGGAAAAGTACTGTTAATAACCTAAATTGTCTTTTAAACAGGTTTTCAACAGTGTTATTAACATAATGTGGAAAANNTAAAAAAATTACACACAATAAGCAAAAGAATGCTCTATTACTGATCAAGCCATCGTTGAAAGCTTGGGGACCTTTCTTCGCTGACAATAACATCTATACCCGCTGGGGGGGCGGGAAATAATTCTAATTTGATTCGATTTCTACTCGTCTTCAACATGGACTGAATAGCATCAATACGCACAAGGAACTTTCGATTGATCTGAAAGAATACTAAAGGATCTACCTGAGTAACTAAATGTGTGATTGTATCTTCAATAATGTAGGTCATACCAGATTCTTTCTCTACAGCGTACAGTTCTTTTCCTTCGGCCATGAAATACGCAATATCTACAATAGCAAGCGATTTTAAAAAATTGCCATATTTTACTAGAAAACGCTGTTTGAGCCTAGGTTCGACTTTGGGTAGTAGCGGTTCGATACGATTCATGACCTGTGCAAGCTCATCGCTGTCAAACGGTTTTAACAAATAGGCATAGCCCTGGTTCTGATATGCCTCTAAAGCATATTGTTCGTAAGCGGTTGTAAAAATAAGGGGAACATGGACAGACACCTGCTTGAAAATCTCAAAGCTCAGTCCATCCATGAGGTGGATGTCCATGAAAATCAGGTCAAAATGCTGCTTATTGATCGCTACCACGGCCTCCTGAATCTCTTTTGCATTGGAAAAAGTCATCACAGTTTCGCCGTATAGCGTTGTCAGCATTTCCTTTAAACCTACAAAAGCCCAATCTTCGTCTTCGACTATCAGTATTTTCCATCCCATAGGTTGAATGTAATAAAAAATCCATTTCCTTAAAAAGAAAATGGATTAATATATATAGGATTTAAAAAATATCAATTATTTCAACAGATCGGGATTATTGTTGATAGCTTCCTGTGGATAACGAATCACATAACGAGGATCATTCTGCTGCAGGGTTACCGTTCTGCCGAAGCTACTATGGGTGATCGTCGGTCTTGTCGTCCGTTTTAGATCATACCAACGTAGTCCCTCCAGCGCCAGTTCACGTTTGCGCTCCAGCATAACCGCATCTAGCAATTGCTCCTTTGATAAACTTGCATCAGACTTAGTTTCTTTGGCATATGCATCTGCGGTGAATCTGTTTTTCTTTAATGCAGACAGATATTTCAATGCTTCAGCTGTATTTCCCAGACGAACGTAACATTCGGCCATAGTCAAATAAAGATCAGCATTTCTAAAACTCACGTTAAAACGATTTTCACCACCTTTGAGGGAGACATAATCGCCGCCGCTCTTTTGGAAGTAACGACCTTTTCTTAAATCACCGTCCGAATAGGCCGACAATAGAGAAGACGAAATAAATGAGCTTGAGCGAACTTCTGGAATGGAAACTTTTTCAAGGGCCATAATCATCTCGGCTGATTCAAAATCGTTAGGCAACAAACTTCCTGTAGCATTCAGATCAACCAATTTGTCATTTATAGCCAAAGCTTTTTTAGCAGCATCAATTGCTTGCTGCCACTCTCCACGATATAAATGAATACGTGAAGCCATGGCAAAAGCAGCGCGTTTGCTAAAACGATAATTAACACCTTTTGCCTGATCATCCACGGTCATTAATGCTGTCCCTTTTTCCATATCCGTCAGGATCTGAGCATAAGACTCTCCAATGGTCGCGGGAACAAAACGTTGTTCCAGGTCAATCTTTGTCGATAAAGGAACGCCCCGAAGCCCTGCATTATTTCCTGAATAGACCTCGCTGTAAAGATTTAACAACTCAAAATGAGCATAAGCACGCATTAAGTAAGCTTCACCTTTAATCTGATCTACCGTGGCATTACTTCCTAATTTCTCATCAATCGTACTGATGACCTGGTTGGTATAAAAAATACTAGTGTAAAATGCCAGATAAGGATAAGCAATTGTTGCGGGATCAGGGTTTTGATCGTTCCAAAGATAGATATCTTTGGTTCTAGCCGCATCTGTCGAACTTTCATCCAACAATAGTTCATCCGTACGTAAGGACAAATAGGACTTATGCGCAGGAAAACCAGTATAACTACTTGTCATTAATCCTCTAAAATCACTTTCCGAGGCAGGAATGACAGTTCCTACCGGTTGTATATCTAAATATTTATTGCAGGAAGCCAATGCACTAGCAGCCATGACCATTCCAAAATAAACTATTTTTTTCATGTTACAAATCAATTAAAAGAATTAAAAACTCGCTGACAGACCGAAGGCGAAAGACTTGCTGATCGGTTGTGCATAATAATTACCGTAAGTTTCAGGATCAAAATATCCGTCATAATTTGCTCCAAAGACAAATAGGTTACGCCCTTCTACATTCACGCGTAAATTGCTTGCACCAATTTTTTTACTTAGTGCAGCAGGGAGCGTATAACCTAAACGAATGCTATTGATACGGACATAGCTCATTTTCTTTGCCCAGATATCATAGAGATTGAATGATTTAATTGGATCATTGCTTTCCAACCACCCATAGGCCATCCAGCGATCATTGAATTCAGAACTTATGCTTCCCAAAGCAGGCATATTACCACCCTCTTGTAGTGCCTTCAAAAGATCTGTTGTATAATTCTGCCCACGGTCTACCAGAGCCGGATTATAAGTCGGGGTACGGCTTACCCAACGCTCCAAATTAAAAACTGCAGAAATCGCAAGATCAAAGTTAGCATAACGGAAACGGTTGGTCATTCCACCAATAAACTTCGGATCTTTACTACCTTTGTATTTAAATTTAGAACGGTATTCTGCAGCTGTCATGTCGGTTTGCGACATATAACCCGGCAAGAAATCAGCCCAAGGATCGTATAAACCATAAAACTCTTCAAAGCTTGAAACCGATCCATCTTGATTTCTAAATTGCATCACACCATCTTTATCCAGTCCAGCCGTTTCCAGCACATATAGGCCACTGATTGGGCGCCCTTCCTGTGCCTCTGGTGCATAAGCCTTCGGATCATTCATAACCTTCAATAGCTTATTGTCATTATGTGCGATATTAAAGTCCGTTGACCAGGAGAATTTATCTGTTTGAATCTGACGGCTTGATATGGTCAATTCTACACCTTGGTTTCGTGCTGAGGCCCAATTGACCTGCACATTCTGGAAACCGTTTTCTAAAGGCAATGCACTATAAGCTATTAGGTCGGTACTTTTTCTGTTGTAATAATCAACAGTAATATTCAATCTATTCTTCCATAGACCTAGATCAACTCCGGCATTATAAGATTGCGTACGCTCCCAACGTAATTTATCATTGGCAGGCATCTCAACCGTAACTGTTCCTTCATTATAACCCGGAATTAAAGTCGAATTTCCATACCTTCCAACGATAAATGGATAGGTATTGCGGTCCACATTCCCCTGGATACCGTAGGAAGCACGTAAACGGAGATCCGATAACGCCGTTTTTCCTTTGATGAAGTCCTCCTCAAGTACGTTCCAGGATCCGGACAAAGACCAGATTGGTAAGAAACGATATTGCGGATCTACACCGAACATATTTGAGCCGTCATAACGAATACTACCATTGACGTTGTATTTCCGATCAAACGTATAGGTCGCATTTCCATAAAAAGAGGCATATGAGTTCTCGATATATCCCTTACTATACTGAAGGAATTTGGAATTTGTTTGATCATTACTATTTGGAAAAACAATACTTTGTGTAGTTAAAGTCGCTGGATTGTAGCCAAAACCTTTGGTTGATACTGCTTTATTCGTACTACGGCGCAGCTCTGTTCCTCCCATCAATTCCAGCTCATGTCTGTCGTTCCAAGTTTTGTTATATTTTAGGTAAGTTTTCCAATTATATTGGAAGATACTATTATTGATATTTTCGATCTTACCTCCTGTAGGCAAGAAATATTTATACGTTTTAGTTGCAGAATCGTAATACCGTGTCGAAGCCCGCAACTTGCGCGTATTATAACTTTCCTGATCGGCAAATTTTTCTGTACTGTTTTCATCAAACTGTAAACCAAATTCGGAGCGCAATGACAATTGTGGAATAATGGTATATTCCAGGTAACCAATCGCTTTCAGTGCCTTATTCGTTAACGTATATTTGGTATTTTCCCTTTCTTCTATAGCATTGAAAGGAATATAGGTATCTTTTTCATAGCCTTCAATATCCGGATCATAATTGTATTTACCAGCTTGATCACGTACAGTCAAGTATGGATTAACCAAACGCATATAATTACTAGGATTAGTAAAGGCATCGTCATCCTGGATTGGGTTCTGCCTATTTGAAACGGATCCTAATAAATTAATACCGGCCTTAAAACGATCGTTGATTGTAAAGTCGTTGTTTAAGGTAAGCGAATAACGACGAAGATCTGCACCTTTTGTTGCTCCCTTCTCATCGTAAAAACCGCTGGACAAATAGTAACGATGCCCGTCATTACCACCAGAAATTGAAGCTGAATACTGCTGATTCAAGGCTTGACGATAAAGTTCTTTTCCCCAATCCGTCTGTTGTGTGCGCAATTGACTAATCGACTGCTGTACTTCCGGTGATAAGGCTGCCAAACCACCCGAACGGTAAGCATCCAATGCATTTGCTTTGGTTAGGATACGCATAACCGCCCCCTTATCCGTACGATAATTTAAATCGCTACGGTCGGCCATCAAGAGTTCAAAATCCACTTTTTCATTGGCATCCATCAGGTTGAGTTGACCGAAATCCGGACGTTGCGTCACAAAGGTATTTGCTGATACCTGCAGTTTTGCTGGCCCAGACTTACCTCTTTTTGTGGTAATCACAATGACCCCATTTGCCGCCCTCGCGCCATAGATGGAAGTCGCCGCTGCATCCTTTAATACCGTAATATCGGCGATATCGTCAGGATTGATACCCGCAATCGGAAGATTACTCAAGCTATTCAAATTGTCTTTGTCAATTCGTTTGGGCAATTCAGCTCCTTCAATCGGTAAGCCATCGATGACCCATAATGGGTCTTGTGTGCCATTGAGTGATACCGTACCCCGGATACGGATCTGTGGCGCGCTGTTAGGTCCGCCATTAAAATTACTTAGCTGCAAGCCTGCGACCTGACCGGCCAACATTTCGTCGATTGACGCGACACCTGTTTGTTTGATATCAGTGACATTGATTTTATTGTATGCCGTCGTATTCTTACGTTTTTTGATATCCGTATAACCTGTTACGATCACCTCATCCAAAGATTCACCACTTGGCTGAAGCAAGATTGTCTTATGATCCTGAAATACCGGTACCTGAATACGCTGGTACCCGACATAGCTAATCGTTACATATTTTAAATTATTAGGAACTTTTAAGNNCCTCCAGCTGCATCGGTCAATGAACCCAATGCCGATTGCTGCACCTGATTAGGTACACCGATATCTTCTGCTACTGCCGAACTTTCAACGACAACCGTCGCCCCCACGACAGGTTTTAACGTGACCGCATCCAGCACCTTTCCTTTTAGTTCCTTGGATTCCTGTGCGTGCGCAACGTGCACACACATGAAGGTCAACGGTATTAAAAACTTATTCATTTTGGTAGATGTTAATATATTAGTTTAATTCTANNTACGTAATAAAAGATCTGTGTAATGTGCTTTAGTCGTCGCGTCGCCCGTCCGCTGTTTTTGTTTCAGCAACTGGTAAATCTCATATAATTCGGCGCGTTTATAGGTCAGCATATCGGAAGTGCGGATCATGCCAGTGACATGTACATTCCGCAACCCGGTTTGTGAAGAAGACGCATGTTGTGGATGTAAACATAGGTCAGGTTGTGTCGCTTCAACCAGTTGCTCAATACCTGCTAATTTCTTCGCATTTAGTTTCTCCATCGATTTGTTGGTAGAGACCATCAGCACATCCACATAGTTTTGTTGCAGCATCCGTGTTTTAAGATCCAACGATTGTCCACCGATGGTTTTAGCAAAGACCGTCTGACGTACAGAAGTCAGAAACTCCGGTGCACTCCATGCTTTTTTACTTCCAAAAAGATTTTCCATCTCAACCATACGCAGCAAACGTTCATCGTTCACGAGTTTATACAACATAGCGTATTGAAATTCACGCTGTAAGTTATAAGGCGCATACTCAAATGGCCCTATCGGAGAATCTTTCAATGGAAATGTTTTTGCCATCAGCTCTGGAACGAACAACCACTCGGGCATGTAAAAGACATTCTTCTTGAGGTATTCCAAAGCGCGTACTTGTTTTTCTTTAGGAACCGGGCTATAAGCATCTTTTTGATCACCTAACACAGCATTCTCCAAATAAATACCGCCGATATTATTTAAGACGTGATCAGCATAGGCATACCATTGTCCGACCACACCCATATACAGCTTACCCGCGCGATAGTAATCATCGCCGACATTGGTTGTCCAGTTGATAATATTAGGCATCATGCGGCGCAGATTCAGCATACCATATTCGCCAGCCTTCATGGCGTCATCACCAAGATCTTCCGATTGAGCCCGCGGATCAACAATATTTTTAGAGTCTTGCTGTTCACCGTAATGATAAATAGGATCATGTACATGGCTGTCAATTTCCTTTCTCAACAAAGGGATTTCATCCCAAGGCTGTGCTTTGCCGTACCAGCGGTAGGCCCAGCCAATGGCATATTTGTCGTAAGCACCGATCACGGGAGTAATTTGTTCTACGCCATCTTCAGGCTGTGCGACATAATTGAAACGCGCGTAATCCATAATGGAAGGAGCTGTCCCCCCCATTTTAGCGGTAAAGCTTTTGCTGCGCAAAGAATCCACTGGAAAACTTGCCGAAGAGCCCATATTGTGCATCAATCCGAGCGTGTGCCCGATTTCATGGGAAGAAACAAAACGAATGGCATGTGCCATTTTCTCATCGGAAAAAACATTAGCACGTACTGATGTATCGACGATACCGGTCTGTATGCGNNACATTGTGCCACCAGATTACATCAGCTTCTAATATCTCTCCCGAGCGTGGGTCTACAACAGATGGTCCCATGGCATTAGCCTGAGCAGAGGCGGCATACACAATAGAAGAAACATTAGCGTCGTCCGGATCAAATTTGACACTATCGGGCTGCTGTTTTGCAAGAATTGCATTCTTGAAACCGGCGGCTTCAAATGCGACCTGCCAATCATGTACACCATCAATAATGGCCTGACGCCATTGTTTTGGTGTCGCCGGATCCAAATAAAAGACAATCGGTTTCTTTGGTTCTACCAGCTCCCCTTTCAGATAGCGCGCTTTATCTTCATCACGTGGTTCCAAACGCCAGCGATTGACCAAGTTTTTCTTATCCAGTTCTTGCTGTTTATCATTGAAATACCAACGCGGTGAAGTAAAGAAACCAACTCTTGGATCTGCAAACCGTGCGACCATAGGCGTCTCAGGCAGTTCGTAGAGATTACTTGTAATTTCCAAAGAAACCGGTACAGATTCATTACCCTCGGTTACTTTGGTAGAAAATACAGATTTTACCACAATATTATTCGCATAGGATTTGATATCCTCAACCGTAGAGATACTGGTTTTCGGTGAAGTTCCCAACCCCAAAGAAGTAAATACATCTGTAAAGCTTTTTTCAGAACCATCAAATACCTTATTGACTTTGATCACAACAGCACTTGAATCTTTTGAATAACTTTCAATTTTAAAAGATTCAATATAAGAGGGACGATAATTATCATATACGGAAGCGGCTATGGCGTCACCTTTAGGAACTTCGACCTGAGGCTTAATTTCCGAAACCCACACCTCTTTCTTCTCCTTGCGGAGTGTAAACCGGATGACCTTATTTTCATAATTCATTCCTTTGTTTACCCCAGCCTCATTTAAAGCCAATGGAACGGAAGACAACTTCTGTATCAGCAGAATATCCTGCCCCATTTTTTCCAATGGAATTTCAAAATAGTAATTATTTTCCTTGTGGATCACCCCAAACATACCACTGTCAACGCGAGCATCCTTAAACAATTTTTCGTATGCAGCTGTCGTATCTTTCTTGGCAGTAGAATCTTTGGAAGAAGTAACCGTTTCTTTTTTTCTCAAACCTACAGTTTGCAAGATTGAACAGGATTGCATAAAACCGGCGGAAAATAAAAGACCTATGGCTAGCTTAATATAAGTGTTTTTCATCAAATAAATATTTTGAGCCCTCGTTTTTAAAGGTATAAATGAGCTCGTTGTACTCGTTGTGTTTTTCAAAAGTGATGATAGATCATCTACCTATTATCTAGTATTAGCTAATTTCAACTTACTGCAGTATGATCTGAGAGTAATTTTGTCTATTCCACGCAGGTCAATCCCCAGGCATTCATACTTAAAACGCATGCTGTTTGATCGGATAGGATTAGGCTAACCACGTACTAAAATTCCTAGATTAGGAGCCAAATTTGTTAAAAATATTATATAGAAAAGCATGCAAAGGGATGAACACGCATTTCAGCGGTATGAACACGTACTATAAAAACATGAATACGTAATCTCAGCATCTTTTATTCGTCATTTTCAAACTCATGTGAGTGGTAAGTATACGGAAAAATACCCCCCTTCTATCCCATATCGAAAACCAGACATTGCATAGAAACTATAGATAGAGGCCAAATAATTAAGCCCGTAACCCTCGCCTTCAAGCTCTGCCCCCTGTCTGGGCTGCCAGCTATTACGGACCTCCAACACGTTTTCCACAGCCAGGTAAAAGATCTGGATCGTCAGTGGATTTTCAGCCGAAATGCGGGTATGTTTAATCGCGTTTTCGACGAGCATCTGAAGACCTAAGCGCGGAATCTTCTGCGCGAATAGTGCTGCTGGAATATCGATCTTCATATCACTTAATGCCGCTCCAAACCGCACCTGCTGCAAAAAGAAATAAGCTTTAGCCAGTTCCAGTTCCTCCCCCAATGACGACCATTCGTTCTCATCTGTACGAAGCATCTTCCGATAGACCTTTGTCATCTTGCCAATAAAAGACTTCGCAAGCTCGTCATCCTTTCCGATCAGGTATTGGAGTGATCCAAAGGTATTGAATAGAAAATGTGGATTGATCTGCTGCCGCAACTGAACCAGACGCATCTGTGTATACTTGTTTTCCTGTTCCAAGGACAGCATTTTCAATTGCTGAATTTTACGCCGTTCCACGACATTGAAGTAGATCAACACCATCGCCACGAGCATCAAACCTACGCCAAGCAAAATACTATAGGTCAACAGCTCCTGAATTTCTTCTTCAATGCTCAACAACAGAACATAGACTTTGATTTCACCACCCACAAACAAAATATTGCAGGGGTAGGTATTGACCATGACGTCCAATTCAAGATAATCGGACTTGACAATTCGCCCCTGTTTGGTAATTTCAGCATCTTTTCGTTTTCCCCACTTGCGATTATCTGGCGAATACACACATGGACCCTTATCATCATAGAGTTCAAAATATGCCCTTCTTCCAAAATTTAGCGTCGCAAAATAGGCGTTCAACTTTTCAATATCAATATAGATATGGTAAAGTTTATGCTGTACCGTACGGGTCTGCAGCAAGGTCAGCATCCGGCCGCCTAGCTGATCCGATTGTCCCACCGGCACAATGACCAGCAGCGAATCGCCATTTTCGCTCGGATCAAAAGCAGACTGATCAAGTATTTTTTTTTCTGAAAGGTAGATATCCTGCTGCAACAATTCCAGCTGCTTTTTTACCAGCAACATATTCTCATCTGCAAAATCCATCAGGATCCGTTTATTAAGACGATCGACCTTATGATGGATAACACCGAGCAAACCTCCCCCTATCAGCAACAACAAAAACAAACAGACAATGAGGATAATACTATTTTTCTGTTCGGCATTTTTAAATCGAAATTTCACGCTGCAAAAATACGAGAAAAATTTCCATCATTTCAAAACGTCCTGATAAGAAAGGACTTTGCTGGTCCACTTGTCAATGAATCACGACATTTTGGCTAGAACCGCTAAAATAAATCGCCCTTGCAGCAGACTTTAGCAATAATTTTCTGATTTTTGTAGCCACAAAAAAACAACACTGTGTCAAAAGCAACATTTCTAAAGGTTGTGAAACGTATCTCTATCGTTTTTGCAAGCGTCATAGCACTACTCATTGTCAGCATACTATCCATTCCTTATCTATTCGAAAATGAAGTAAACAGCAAGATAAAATCACTTGCAAACGAGCATATCAATGGTGAGTTAAATTACGCCAAAGTAAGATTGACCTTTTTTGACCAGTTTCCCTTGCTTACAGCATCGATGGATGATGTTTTGCTAAAAGGGGCCGAGCCGTTCAAAAACGACACCCTGCTTGCTGCCAAACAAGTCAGTTTTGGCATCGACGTCATGAGCTTACTCAAGTCCAAAATTATTATTGACAAGTTTATTGTTAACCAAGGAAGAATAAATATTTTGGTAGACTCCATTGGTCATGTGAACTATAACATTTATAAATCTTCCGCTGANNTGATCAAGTTCGAAAAAACAAATCTTCATTATGAAGACCGTTCCATTCCCCTCCAGATAGAAGCCAAAGATCTGGACTACGAAGGTAAGGGTGATCTGATGTCAAATATTTTTGATTTAAATACTCGTGCGAAAATAGCGTCTTTTTCATTTTCCTTTGACAATGAATTGTATGTGGACAAAAAGTCGATCGATGCCAATTTACTGACACGGATCAATACCAACACCTTATCATTCGTATTCGAACGAAATGATATCAAAATAAATCAATTGCCGGTTCGTTTCCGTGGGCTGCTGTCTTTTATTTCCCATGGCTATCACCTAGATTTCAAATTGAAATCACAGGAAAGCACCTTGGCCGAATTACTTTCATTAGTCCCAAACAGCTACGCTTCTTGGATCAAAGATCTCTCGGTGAAAGGAACATCTGAGGTTTTTGTCAATTTAGAGGGAGATTACATCGTCGATAACAACAAAATGCCTGATCTTTCCCTTGGGCTCATGGTCAATAATGGCTATCTCGCCTATAAACAATCCACCAATCCGCTAACAGACTGGAACGCAAAATTACGGATAGACTTGCCGGCTTTAAATCCCGATTCCTTGCATATCGACCTTAAGCAGTTTGATTTTAAAGTTGCTTCAGGTTATTTCAATGCACAGGGCAATATTGCAGGACTACATCCTGTAACGGTACATGCCAACATAAGAAGTGACCTTGACCTGGATAAACTCTACACCTCATTGCAGTTTCCAGATTTCTCT
>DKIT01000183.1:8413-36539 GCA_002454415.1 Sphingobacterium sp. UBA6711 | reverse complement strand
CATTTTATTGTTGCAATTCCAATTCAACTTGTATAAAATCTAAGCCGTTTAGTATAATAAGGAAATTTGGTTAATAAGTTTTTTTTTTCTTTGTCACGAAATGCTATTATTCAGGTTAAATCTTAGGATATGATTTAAATTCCCTAAATAAAGCGTGGTCGAATCACATCATAGGTTTTAAAATGCTTAAACATCAAAATCTCACATTACTATTAATATGCAGTTTATCAATGGGTTATTCGCAGACTCGCTCTGATAGTACCTCACCTAAACGAAGCTTAAAAGACAGCGTACGCGAAAAGGCTATTGAATTTGTAGCAAATAAACTTGCAATCAGCCGCCCCTTAAATATTGAATATACGAATGTAATACCATTTAAATATTCTCTTCGTCCTGAAAACAATAATGATCCAGTTGATGGAAAAGTAACGAGCTTTAACCAATTTATGGCAAGTTCAAATATTAGCATCATCACAAAACAAAGATGGGTGCTTGGAGCCACTATAGATTATCGATATTATAACATCGAAAGAAATTACAATGATCTAGTTACTAAATCATTAATATCGGAAAAAAAAGATTTTCACACACACACTACTTCACTGAATTTTAGCTACTTTTCAAACCTTTTTGGCAAGACAGTCATCTATGGAAGTAGTATTGTGACCGATGGAAGTGAAAAAAGATTTGAACGACTTAGAGGTATTGCGTATGGTACTATGGTCTTAAAGGCTAACAGCACTACAAAAATGACTGCAGGCATTATGGCCAACATAGGCCCGAATAATATTATACCGGTATTACCAATTTTCACCTACGAACAGAAGCTTGCAAATGATGTAATATTAGATGCTTTTTTACCAAAACAAGTTTTACTTCGCAAATATATTCCTAAAAAAGCAAGAATCTCTGTAGGAGCTGAGATGGATCAAATAGGCTTTTTCATTTACAATCAAAAAGGAGAACCTGCTACCCCTACCTATGAATTTCAGCAAACTCATATGAATTTAGGAGGTATTTATGAGCATGTTCTTGGCGATTATTTTATTTTAGCATTTCGCACCGGAGCAAGAGTACCTTTGACAGGACGTTTTTATGAAAAAAGTGATGTACATAATCCTATCTT
Source organism: Sphingobacterium sp. UBA6711 (assembly GCA_002454415.1). Classification (GTDB taxonomy): domain Bacteria; phylum Bacteroidota; class Bacteroidia; order Sphingobacteriales; family Sphingobacteriaceae; genus Sphingobacterium. The sequence goes on along the minus strand of DKIT01000183.1, from coordinate 35,413 downwards.
TAAGGCTTCTTCAATTACAACCTTCTATTTAAACATGGGAGTTTCATTTAATCCTTTTATCAAGAGAAGTAACAAATAAGAGAATTTCCTAAAGGATAAATATAAAGATATACACCAGGTATAACAGGATGAAATCCTGAGATTAACATTCAAACAAAAGATAGTCTAATTCTCGTTATATAAAAAATAGAGTTCAATCTTAAGTATAAATCGAACTCTATTTTTTATTCAAACTCTATTTGTAAAAAAGGTTAACTGTTAATTAACACTCCCGCAAACAGACCGTAACCTTAACAGCAAGTCCGCCCCCAGCACTTTCTTTATATTTTAAATTCATATCAATTGTAGTTTCCCAAATTGCAGCAATTAATACGTCTAGCCTAACTTTGGCTTTGTAGGGATATAAATTCACTGAAACCTGACTAGCCGTTATTGCTTTTATTACACCCATAGTATTTCTTTCGATACAAGATATTTGCACTGAACCTCCAATCGGATCACAAGTTAGCCTTAGGTGATGCTCTATGGCAATTTCTGCCGCCATTATTACCTGGCTTACTGTTCCGCCTAAATATCGGGTCAGGGCAGCTGCACCGCTACTCTTGCAGAACCAAAACCAGTCATTTACACTGGCATGTGCTGAAAGGACAGCTCACTAAAACTACGTATAGCTCTAATTATCCCGGCTGTCACCGGATCTATCATGATGGCGCGCAAGCCCAGGCTGAAGGGTTAGGTACAGAAGTCAGGTATGAACTAGCAACAAAAGTTACTTAAACCAAAGGAATGAGATATCATAAGTTTGAAGTAGATGGGAGCAGAATAAAGAATAAAATGTATTAGATTATAATTTCGAAAGCTTTACAATCTTATCACATGAAACCAACTCTATCTCTAAACCTTTGTTTAGAACTAACCTCTGAATAACGATGTCCTCACATTTTTTAGTTTTTGTTCGCATCTTAAAATATCGATCTTCCATTTCGAAAGACAGCAGTTCTATATCCGGAATGTGTTGCCTTAAATAATCCAGGATCTCTTCTCTTCTAATAAGTAATTTTTTACAAACAGAAAAAACTATAATATATGGCATTGTAATATTAGTCAATTTAAAAGTATCTAAACCGAAAATGTTCCAGTCAGTTTAATGTATCTGAATTTTTCACCTTTTAGAGCTTCGGCTACTAATGCATCTCGTTTTGTGAAACATGTAAAATATTGTTTGCAACAATTACTGTCCGCATATTAAATATTTATAAAATAAGGCTAATGGAAAACATCCGGTGCTATAAACACACCGGAATGCAAATAAAGAAGCTATCCTACTTTAAAGGAATTGCGTACCCAATTGAGGCCATAATCCCTCTATTTTTAATAGATGTCTGTTTGCCTATCTCGCTTAGTCCTAGATTATATCGTGCATCCACAATAACTTTTCCTATGCCTAATGGCACAGCTACACCAGCACCCATTTGAAGACCAAAATCAAGTTTCTTAAGCTTTTCGCCATAGTTCTTGATGACTTTTGATTCTTTATCCATTAAAAGGCCTATGGAAGGTCCTGCGTTTACGTACACTGGTCCAAAAGAGTATTTAGCTAAAACAGGTATTTCCAAATAATTAAGGTCAAGATCAGATTTAACGTTTCCATTTTTTAATCTGGTACCTTTTCCAATATAATTCAATTCGGGTTGGATGGAAAAATTTTGAATATTAGTATTAAATTTAAATCCAACTCCCCCCTGAATTCTCGTTCTCATTTTTTCTCCACCTAAATTTTCAATATTCTGTTTCGAAAAATTTACTCCGATTTTTGGAATAATTTCAATCTGTTGAGCTTTTCCAAAAAAAACCGATTCCGATTAGTGCACTTGCGAGTAATAGTCTTTTAATTTTCATTGTTGTAATGTTATTTGATTTGCTACAAAATTATACGGTATTCATGCAAAATCCATCTAAAAACTGTCCCAAACGGCTAAATTTAAGGGTGAATCTTCAACGTACAAATGATGAAACGGCAAACAGGTTTAATTTTAAGAAAGCCAGATATATTTACAGCTGCTATTATTGCTATTTCATGTATCTAATATTTACTAAAAAAAACTAGTGCCAATCTTTTAATTCTAGAGTATACAAAAAGTTCAGATTTATAAGTGTTTTTAGATACAGTTCTTTATTATATTAAAAGGGTGTTTTTCAAAGCATTTTCCTTTCGTAGTTTCTCAAAAAACATAATTGCCCAAACGCCAAAATTTAGAACTCGATGGGCCTACTGAAGTGTGGAATGATTTCCATCCAAAAAAATCTTGAAGATCATATCGTTTTGTTTATTTTAAAACGAATAATAAGAAAGCCAATGGAATGGTTTAATCAGTGAATTGATTTAGATATAACAATGGGGTAGATATCCGTTGATACTACCCCATCATTATTGTGGTATATATAAAACAACTGTGTTAAAGCGTTTACCTAATTCATTGTTTAGAAAGTATATCTTCTAACTCCTGGTGACTTAACCGTCTTCCAAGTATCGTTCCATCTGGAGATATCAGGAAACTATCGGGTATAGGCTGGACGCCGTAAAGTTGAGCCACTGGTGCTTTACCAGTAGAAAGGTCAGACGCTTGTGGCCAGTTTAAACCATCCTTTACTATCGCATCTTTCCATTTTCTCTCGTCTTTTTTCACATCCACAGAATATTGAAGTATAGTAAAGCCCTTGTCTTTAAACTTTTCATATATGACCTTCATATGGGGATGTTGTGCGCGGCAAGGAACACACCAATGTGCCCAAAATTCAAGTAATACATATTTTCCTTTAAAATCACTTAATTTTATCGGAGCTCCTGTAGTATCAGAAGATGTGAAATCCGGGGCCTTTTTCCCTATCGCAACGGTCTTACTTGCGGCTAATTTATCGCCAATATATTTCCCCTCTGCTTTTGACTTTAAATTAGGAGTTAGATTATTAAATAGCGTGTCCGCTAAACCTACCGGAAGATTATCTTGAAGGACATACAAATAGCCTAGACTGATATCGGAATGTGGATTTTCTTTTACGAAAGAAATTTTAAAATTATTGACCGAATCACTTTTGCTCTTTATGGATGCAGCTAGTTCTTTGTATTCAGTCGTTCCCTCATCGAGGCTCCGTATCTTTTGAACCAATGCAGATCTTCTTTTATACAAAGGCAATAAAAACTCTTGCGTTTTGGTATAGTCCTCATTTGTTTCCGTACCCGAAATTTTGATTTCATCAGGATGTTCGACATTTCCTGTGATTTTTATTTTCCCGGGCTCTAAATAAAAATAGGAATTTTTACGCGGGTTTATCTCTCCTAAATGCAGCTGTACAAATCTTGGTTTATCCGTAAATCCTTTCAGTTCAAATTTTTCGCCGACACTAGTAGTTGTCAACGTATCAATCTTTTCATCAGCACCGTCTTTATAGACAATGATAAATACCTTGCTATTGTTCAAACCTTTGATCTGACCATTGATTTGATAGTTTCCTCCCTTAGATTTTTGGGCTTGGACTTTATAACCTATCGATGCTAAAAAAACACATAGGACTATATTTAAAATTGTTTTTATTTTGTTCATCTTAATTATTGTTTATCAATGAATTTCTAATAGTTATTCTGAATAATTACCCCATTGCTCGAAATGATCTCTGTTGAAGGGATGGGACTGGCGTATCTTCTGGAATTCTTTGGCAAGGAATAGCTTTTAACCGGTTCATTGAACAATACATTTGTACCAGTATAGGGATAAAAATCGCGCTTCAAAATGACATCATCGTTCGGATCTTCATTATTATTGAAACGTCTAATATCAAACCAACGCTGTACAAACGGCATTTCTCTTCTCCTTTCTTCTAAAATCCGCTTTATGGCTTCTTCTTTAGATGATGCTTTCAGATTCACCCAGGGACCGGGTTTCATCCTCTTGGCCCGCAACATGTTTATTGTATTCATGGCATTTTGAACATCATTTAGACGGGCCTGTGCTTCTGCCTTTATTAAAAGTGTTTCCGCTACTGTCGGCCCAGAAGGTATCCATTCTTTAAAAAAGAAAACATATCCCGGATAGCTATAAGCTGGTTTGACCATGCCCCGATCGTAAGAATAGTTTTCTACCATATGATATGTATACCTTAGATCATTCTCCTTATCATACAGCGCGAGTAGTTCTTGGCTTGGAATATACCACCAAGTTCCTAAACTTAACATCCGAAAGTATAGAAACTCCTTCCAGGCAATCATATCTGTTTGGTCACTTTGGTTGTTATGCGTATATGGATATTTCAAGGTTACCGTTTCTGCCTGTGGGGTACCAGCATTAATTCCGACAGTGCCGTCAATGCCATAACGCATTTCAGCGTTATAATCCACAAGTATGTTATATCCCTTTAGGGTTTCGTCCGCATATGTTACAGCTTTATTGTAATTATTTCTATGCAGATAATAACGCGCCGCAAAGGCGTTTACGGCTTCTTTATTTGCTCGCCAATGCCGAGGACGACCCGACTGGGTTAAAGAAACGGGGGTCTTAAGCGCTTCCAAANNAAATATCTTCTTGTATTCATTGGACCAAAAATTATCAGCTACGTCATTAATTAAATACTGCGAATCCCATGTTGAAAATTGGATACTTGCAATATTTGAAAGCACCGAACGCCCGCCATTATATAGGTCAACGGTCATTCCCCAATCGTCTGTTCCATACGCCTGAGCACGGTTACTTTCCTGAAAAAAAGTAGATTGATTATCCAACAAAGCGTTGAGCTGTGCAGTAGTTTTAACAACTAGGGCAGACGTCTTGGATGGTGGTTCTTCTAAAAAACGTTTGCATCCAAAAAATAGCACAGAGGAAGAAAATAAAATTAAAAGGTTGCAGTTATTTAAATATCTATTTTTCATAATTTCTGTTTTTAGAGTTCACATTTGATACCCAAGGAGATTCTTGGCTGCGGTTTGAGTGTGCCTAAAGGATACTCTGGATCTTCTCCAGCTTTATTGGCTACAATTGTGAACAGATCATTTCCCTGGGCGAATACTTGTACACGTTTCATATTAATTTTAGATCCCAAACGTGAAGGGAGATTATAGGTTAAATTGACTTCTTGCATTCGAAGATGAGAAGCATTTTCAACCAAATAATCCATGTATGGATGAAATCTATCCCAAAAATAGTATCTAGGTTCTATCTGATTGAGAGGTAATGGAACAATCTGCATTGGGTCACCACTTACTACTTCATTAATCTTTTTATTTGGTAATACCCCCGATTGTAATGTTGCGGGATAATTAAAGCCTTCGCGTTTAAATTTATGTCCAAATTTCCCCGTAACTATAAAAGAAAAATTAAAATCATAGACCTTAAATGAGTTTGTGAATCCGAATGTGTAGGGCGCTACCGTAGTACCCATATTTAGCAAGTACTTCGTTCCGTCGCCCGGTGTATTTGACGCAAAATCAAAAAAAGTACCATTTGGTCCAGCTACAGTAGGCTGGTTATTTTTTATGCCGGTGTATTCATAAGCCCAAAGTGTATTTGCATCCCTTCCTTCTACATAAGCAGCTGTTCCGCCGCCCACTAACCAAGAGGCGGTATAATTCGCAACGAACAGTCGAGTGATCCTATTTTTGTTGTATGAAAAGTTAGCATTACCACGCCAAATAATATCATTACCTTTCAAACGTTGAACTGTACCAATTTCAAATTCAATACCCTTATTGGTCATTGCTGCATTGTTAAGGTTTTGACGTGTCGTTCCATTTACTGCTGGAATGGAGAGTGCAGCTATCAAATCCCGTCCTGATTTATTATATACATCGACTTTACCAAAAATGGAGCCTCCAAATAAGCTGTAATCTACACCTATGTTCCAAGTGCCTGTTTTCTCCCAACGAAGATTGGGATTTCCATAACTCGATATCGTTGCTCTATAATCTCCTGTATAGAGATTTGGAGATGGCTCTATGGCAATGAGAGGGCGGAAAGATGTTGACCTATCTACGTTCCCGTTATAACCATAAGTAGCCCTCAACGCTAAATGATCAACCCATTTACTTTCTTGCATAAATTTTTCCTTATTTATCCGCCAGCTACCCCCTATTGACCAAAAAGGAGCATAGCGGTAAGAGGGATCATCTGTAATAAGGTTAGACGCATCGGTACGAATACTACCCGATAAAGTATATTTTGTTTTATAGGTATAGGATGCGTTACCAAATAGCGAAAAATAACGATCTGTTACGTGTGTAAATTTGTTAACATATTGAAAAGATTGATTAAATCCGGTCCAATCAAGTATTGGAGCAGTCGGAGTTCCTGGACCATTAGGAAATATCCCTACACCAAGGGTTTCATTATTATAGCCATAAGCTATCGGTGGAGTAAAACTTTGGGATACCAGATTATTTATTTCTGTTCCTCCGATAAAAGTGATTTCGTGATCTTCCTTAAATTTCCGTTCAAAATTCAATTGATTTCTGAAAATATAGGATTCTGTTTTGATACGACCTTGTTCAAGAATTCCTCCTTTTGGCAGATTTGACGTCACGCGATTCGTTGTCCTGTTCCAGCTAGCCGCAGTGTTAACAGTATTCCTGACATAGAAAGTATTCTCATTGTTCCAGTTTCTATTGTTTGTATTAAATAATTCGTACTGAATTTTTGTATCAAATGAAAGTCCTTTCATAATCTTAAATGAAAGGCCGGCTTGCAAACGGGTATTCAACTGCTCTGTTGTATATTTTCGATTTTCAATTTCCTGAATTGGGTTATATGTCCAATCGGCATATGGAAATAACGAGGTAGGAACCAACTTATCAATAATAGGCGTATAATATTTGCCAATGTTATTTAACGAACCATCTTCGTTTCTAAGCATTTCGTACGGAGCAATATTCGCAATATCAGCCAATGGATTGGGAGAGCCATACGGATTGACATTATAATTTACGCCACTTCTATTAATTTTATTATAGTTAACGAGTCCGCTGAAATTGAGCTTTAACCACTTAAATATATCTGCCGAAGTGTTGTAGTTAACGGTGTATTTTTTGTTGTTTGAATATTTGAAATTTGATTGTGTGTTCTCATAAAGTAGAGAAACACGGTTGCTCATTCTTTCATTTGAACCTGAGAAATCCAGATTGTATTGTTGAACAGTTGGATTTTTTAACAATTCATCCTTTATCTGCTTTTTATTGCTAAAACCCTTGTATTTTGAGAGCAATGCATCGCGCTCCTGAAGTGAAATATGTCCCAAATTATACTCACTTAAGGCTATTGTTCCTGGAGACCATGCTTTATAAACATCATTGGGAAATGTTCCACCGTTGATACTTGCACCCCAATTTCCAAAAGACTTCATTTCATAATCTATAGTTTCAGCGGATGATGCGAGCGGATTTACATAATCGAGATCCAGTTTTTTTGAGATCCGAGTAAATGCCGAAAAGTTTATAGCCAGTGGAATTCCTTTTTTACCTTTTTTTGTTACAACTACAATAACACCATTTGCTGATTTAGCTCCCCAAATTGAAGCAGCAGCAGCATCTTTCAATACGGTAACACTTTCAACATCATTAGGATTTATTGTACTGAAATCTCCCTGGATCGGAAATCCATCGACCACCACTAATGGGGCCGCATTTTGGTTTCGTACGCCAAATGGATCGCGAATATTTAACGCTGTCTGACCTCTTATCTCAAATCGGGGGTTACCGTCAGCATCTAGCGTAGATTGCATACCGGCTGTAGTCCCAATTAAACGCTGCGAAATATCGGTAGCAGGTTTTTCCAACTGTTCTTGACTAACCGTATTAAATGCTCCTGTAGCCCTTTCCTTAGAGATGGTCTGATAACCCGTATTGACCACGGCGACCTCCTCTAGAATCGAAGTCGCAAGTTCCATTTTGATAACAATATCGTATGATTTACCGATTGAAACCTCCTGTGTTTTATATCCTAAAAAGGATATTTGGATCTGCTGATTTTCAGCAATACTACGGATCTTAAACTCACCTTTGGCATCTGTGGTGACTATCACATTCGATCCCTTTAACCGAATTGTCACCCCTGTCATCGGACGGTCTTTCTCATCAAGTACGATACCATTTAAATCACGAGCAGTCTTTAAACCTGAATTTAAATTGAGGGATTTAGATTGTCTCTTTCTAATCATAACAGTCTTATCGCTTATGACATACTGGATGGGTTGATTCGCAAAACAATATTTTAAGGCGTTACTGATATTTTCGTTTCTAAAATCAATATTGATTGGTTTAAGTTCGGCTAAGTCTTTGTCTAGGTATATAAAGTCGTAACCAGTCTGCGCACTAATTTTGTCAAGTACTTTTCGCAATGAAATACTTTTCTCCTTGATGGTTATCTGTGCATTGGTTATAGCGCTTACCTGAACTAAAGAAATAAGCATTATGAATGTGGTCAGCTTCATAATAATCAAAAATTTCCGGGGTATTAGGACACACCAAGATATCCCCAATTTTTCATAAATTTTCACTAATTTTGAGTCGTTTGGTTAAATAAATAAGTTCGGGTTATGAATTTACGTATGGCCAAGCAGTATAGACGGGGGTAGGTCGAAGTGCTCCCGTTTTTAAAAGATTACTACTTAAGCCTAAGTTATAGCTTACGGCATAACGGTAATCCTCCTTCCTTCTATTTTAAATTTGACAGCCTGTGTATAAGATATCTTTTCCAGTATTTTAGATATATTATCGTAGCGGCTTATCGAACCAGTAAAAACCTTATCGCTTACATCCGCCTTTATATCCACCTCCACATTGTACCAACGCGCAAGTTTTTTCATAATACTTTCAAGTCCTTCACTGTGAAATACAAATTTACCATTCTTCCATGCGATCGCCTTATCCCCATCAACTTCTAAAACCTTGATTTTCTGATTATCAAAAATCGATTGTTCGTTTGGTTTTAAAATGGTATTGTTTACTTCAACAGATCCTTCGATTAAGGTAGTTTTGATATTTCTGTCGTCCTTATAGCTACTGATATTAAAATGTGTCCCCAGAACTTTTACAGTTTGGCTTTTACTTTTTACGATGAAAGGTCGTTTTTTATTCTTTGCAACTTCGAAATATGCTTCTCCATCTAAGCTCACCTGGCGATATTTGCCAGTCTCAAAATCTGACGAACAGGTCAATGTGGTGGCCGCGTTCAACCAAATTTTAGTACCATCGGATAAAGTAATCTGATAAGTACCTCCATTTGGAGTACTAATAGTACGGATTAAATCATTCGAAGAGGACGATTCATTATCTGTTTTTAGATCAACTGGCGCTCCATCCGTATAAGTAATTGTATTATCGTCAAGTAAAACGCCCTGCTTGCTTTGGTCAAGAACAATCTTTTTTCCATTCGCTAATGTCAGAATAGCTTTATTGCCACCGGCGACAATACCGATAAACTGTTTTTGTTCAGTTTTGCTTTTTAGATTAGTTCCTTGCTGGTTATAAATAAAAAATACAGCAAAAACAGCAGCAGCGGCCGCGACTGATCGAATTCCCCATGTTTTTATTTGCCTAACAACCGTCCTTCTCGGAGAAGGATTATTGAATTGTGGATCTTCTAAGATGCCTTGGAATATTTTGTCACTATCCTCTTTAAATAAAGGATATTCTCCATTCAAGTTATTCCAATCATCTTCCATAAACCTCTCCACATCTTTTAAAGATGATGAGTTCCTTAAAAACGTTAGAAGCAGATCAAATTCATCTTTGTTAATTGTTCTTGCTGTATACTTTTCAAGAAGTTGTTTTAATAAAAGGTTTTCGTTTTTCATCATGTCGATAGCCCGTTAAGGATGCCGCTTTTGTTTATATTACACCGCAAACTGGAACAGGGAGTAGTAAATTTTTAAAAAAATAAATTTATTTTATAACACACAGCCAATGAAATGATTATGCAAAACTTTATTTATTTACTTTCGATAAAAGGATGCAAAATAATTCACGGGAAAATAAAGAAAGTGAAGTATTAAAAAAAGAACATTAATAATAGTTGCAGATATTTTTTAAGATATGCTTTCAAAAACTTCACGGCATCGGCACTATGTTTTTTTACGGTTTCTTTAGAAATATTTAGTTTTTCGGCTATTTCTATATGGCTAAGCCCCTCTTCTCGACTCATTTTAAAGATCAGCTGTTGTTGCTTCGATAGTTTATTTACCGCTAAGTCTGTGAGTTTTCTCAATTCCGTGAGTTGTAAAGCCTCTTCTGTATTATTTGTTATATCAGAATAATTCGACCACAGTTCTTCTGAAATACTGGAAAGTTTTGCTGCATCCCGCAGGCGATTCAAGCATAATCTTTTACATATTGTGAAAAGCAGGGCTCCAATCGGACGATTTTCGTCAAGATTGTGACGAAATGACCACAATTTGACTAAGGTATCATGAACTATTTCTTCAGCATGCTCCTTATGATGCAAATATCGGATACTAAAATGATATAGCTTTTTATGCCAAATATCGAAAATATGGCGAAATGCCAGTTGATTATTCTTTTTGAGCGAAATAATAAGCTCCTTATCAGAATATGCATGGCAGGAATTCATTGTAAATTGAGATTATTTTAAGTGTACAATTTGTTTTCACGATCGTACAACTAAATCAAAGGTATATTTTGTATTAATAAAATGCAAATATTCAATTTTTTAGCGGTTTTTTAGAAACTTTTCTACAATAATACCTTTGTCAATAAAAAAGCGGCTCAATAAATAAAATTCATTGTAGCCGCTTTTTTTTATATACGCTCGATTTATTTTTCCAGAGTTGTTATCATAGCTTCAATCTCTGTCATTAGATCAGCATCATTTCTAAAGCCAGCAGACTTAAATTGCATATTTCCATTTTTATCTATAACAAATTTTGCGGGAATGTTATTGGCGCCATAGCTTTTTGCAACTTCATCAGAATTATCCATCAGGACCTGAAATGAAAACCCTTTTTCTGTAATATAATCATTTGCAGCTTTCTCTTTATTTGCGCCACGTTCATAAGTATCTATAAAAAGGAATTTAACATTTTCATTATCTTTATATTTGTCAACCATAGCCTGCATTGCCGGAAAGGAGGCTTTGCATGGTCCACACCATGTCGCCCAAAAATCAAGCACGATAATCTTACCTTTCAAATCTATCAAATTTACTGTGGTACCCTGTAGATCTTTTAAACTAAAGTCTGGAGCGACTTTATTTAACATTTCGTTTTTTAAAGCCTTTATTTTCTCATCGATATGACTCCCATTTAATGAGGCAAAATATTTGTCATACCCTTCAACACGTCCATTTTTGCTGATGTAAAGTNNGTTGCCATCTCATCTTTAACGAGGGTAGCCAATTGGTTCGTTATTTCTTTTTCATTTAGAAACTTTAACGCCATTGCAATATAAAAATCTGTAATATCGGCATCTTTACGTTTTTTATTATATTCTAAAGCCTCCTTTGACATTTCAAACGCCCCTTTATCATTGCCAATCTTTGCCAACAGCTTAGCATAATCATTAGTGAATAGGGCATAACCATATTGGCGTCCTTCAATTTCTGATTGAGATAAGCGTTCGGCGTTTTCAGCATCTTTTAATTTGTCTTTAGCCCATTTCCTTTCCTTTTCAATTAGCGTTCTCGCATAATCCAGATCTTCTCCTTTTGCAACAGCCCTTCGTACAAATCCAGCTGAGGCAAAATGAATACGTTCTGTTCCGGTCACCTCTCCGAGTGTGGAATAAAAGTCTTTGAAGCCTTTGAGGTCTTCCGCATTCAGATAGGTATATAGTGGATGAATACGCCACATATCCCGTTTTGTCTTTTGATCGGCCCAAATCGAGTCTGTATCTATTTTATTTACAATTTCTTTTGAAATTTGCTCAGCTTTTTTTCCATCAGTTTCCGCAATAAGCTNNTTATTAAACTATCTTTTGCTATTTGCTCCTGAGACGGCTTAAGAGTTGATTTTTCTTGCGCTACTGCTACATATGAGCAGAATAACGCCATTGTTATATATAAGAATACTTTTTTCATGTTTCAATATTTAAATTTAAGCTCACTTTTTATATATTACTGATTATCCTTCATCTGGGGGTTTTCCAAAAGAATTTTAGGTGGAATTCGAAGTGTTAATCTAGCTTCATTTAATTTGTAACTAGATTCGATAGTACCATTGGCTCCATATACATTATGGGAAAAATTAATTTGATCTTTTAACTCAGGATCTTGATATAATCTCCTCATATCAAACCAACGATACCCTAATCCTGCGAACTCTCGTATGCGTTCTTGAAATATAAATTTTAATAATGTGATTTTGNNATATCGGGAATCAATGCCTCATTTAAAGGCATTCTGCGCCGACGGAGAAATTCCAGATCATTCTTCGCCCCTTCCAGATCGTCGAGCCTTGCGCGGGTTTCTGCCCGAAGAAGATATAAGTCTGGTAACAACACACCAATAATTGGTGAGAATGGACCATTCCTTCTCATCATTCCCAATGGAAATTTGGCACCATTTGGATATTCTATAGCACTAAAAAAATTGAGCCGCTTATCGTTTGTTGAATACAGGGAAACTGTTTCGGGAGTAATCAATATTTCATTTCTCGCAACTGTCCACTCGCCAGCGACCTGCCGGGAATATAAAGATTCAAAATTGTTATACAGATTTGGGTAAGAAGGGCCGATAGTCGTGACAGGGAGAAACTGTCCACCTTGACCAAACGTTTTGTTGTAATCATAAATTTCGAGTGGATAGGTGGATTTTTCCACATCTTGAATCGCGAGGTTATAATTTTCATAAGCCTCTTGAAAACGCCTCATAGTTAGATACACATCTCCCAAGATTTTGTAGGCTGCTGGTCTTGACATTCTGAAACGGTGAATAGGGGTCGCTGGAAGATTTGGGATAGCCCATTTCAGATCTTCAAGTATAAATTCGTACACGTCTTTTATAGATGCCCTTTCAAAATTGTTCAACGCAACATTGGCCTGTCGAACAATGGGAAACCCAGCCGTAGATTCGGCATTCGATGCATCATATGGCGCCGCAAACAGATTGATTAGTTTAAAATACACCCAAGCTCTACCACCCCTTGCTTCAGCCTCTAATTGCAACTTTTGCTTTTCAGAACCTTCAATCGATTTCCCGACTTCTTCGATAATCACATTATAGGTATAGACAGACAACATGGTAGATTTTATTTCAGGCGCATCTTCGCCCTGTTCATAGATATTTGCTTCCCAGCGAAATGACCGCTGTTGTCGTATAGTCATACCATTTAAAAATGGAGCATAGCTAGCTAACTCATCTCCCATTGATTGCGTGGCAACAATATTTTGGTTTCCTAACGTTTGCAAACTATTCAACATTAAATCATAGTCTTCGGTCTTTGCAGCTATCAATTGCCCTTTGGGCGTGATGTTTAAAAAATCATCTTGACAGCTTGAAAATACTGCTGTCACAATAAAAAGATAAGCTAAAATATATGTGTAATTCCTTTTCATAATATCGTATTAAAAAGACAGGTGAGCACCAAATGTAACGGTTCCTTGCATTGTTCGCAGAGATCTATTTACCGAGGAGAATGAATCTGGAACACCAGAAACTCCGNNCAAATTAGCACCCTGAAATTCCGGATCGATTCCGAATTTATTCGCCTTCCAGAGCATGATATTAGATACCTGAGCCCGTAAGGTTATTTGTTTGCTGTGAAGACGATCTAGGATATTTTGAGGTAAGGAGTATGCTAATGTGATATCTCTCATTTTTACATATGAAGCAGATATAACGTTAAGATCTCCATAAGAATAGTAATTAATATCACGTCTGCTATTAGATAGCGCAGTGCTGCTTACATAACTCGGCACATCAGTCAAATGCTCGTCACCGGGTTGTCTCCACCGATCCATAAAAATGGCATTAATATTTCCTTGCGCTAGATTTAGCGCTGAAGAATACGCTCCTTGAGATCTTAATAACGCATCGGTTCCAATGAGTCTACCAGCAAAAAAATCGCCGACGTCGCGTCGCATAACATGGCCAAAGTTAAAAATCATATTGACGTCCAGTCTCCAGCCTTTGTATGAAAATGAATTTGTTAAACCTCCATTCCACAAGGGCTGTGCGCTTCCCATATACGCCATATCATCTTTCATCGCTACATTACGGGATTTGGTAATACTACCATCGTTGAGGTAAATCTGAGGATCACCCAAATTATCCAATCTCGCGTACCGATAGGCAAATAATGCGAAAGCAGGATAGCCTTCAAAGTATCTACCATTTATAAATTGTTGCCCAGTAACCAGCGGTGTGGCGTAATTTAATTTGGTAATTTTATTTTTATTATAGGCCAGATTCAAAAGAGTAGACCAACGAAAATTACCCTTTATAAGATTTGTAGAGCGAATATTGAGATCTAATCCATGGTTATTTAGATCACCGTAGTTTCCAACAATTATAGTATACCCGGTCAGCGAATTGACCGGCATTTGTCCGATTAAATTTTTTGTATTTCTTTGGTAATAATCCACTGACGCCGACAGTCTATCCTTCAACACTGAAAAATCCAACCCTAGATTTAGGTTAGTTGTCATTTCCCAAGCTATATTAGGATTGGCAGGAGAAGCGATTGAATAGCTTCTTCCACCGGGTAAAGAAGCAATGGTCGAAGAAGTCAAAATATTAAAGGAGGATGCTGAACCTGGAGTAGGAGCATTTCCTGTTATTCCGTAAGTTCCGCGCAAGGCCAACGATTGAAAGATATTTCTTTTTTTAACGAAACTTTCCTCTCCAACATTCCACTTTACACCGGCACTCCATACAGGTTTACTTTGGGCTGCCGTTTCCAAACCAAATAAATTACTCTTATCCAAACGCCAGCTACTGTTAACAGTATATTTTTGTTGGTAGGTATATCCGCCGTTGGCATAGTAAGATTTAAATCGCGTCTGCACCTCGGATTGGAAAAAATTATCATTTGGTAGTACACTTCTATTTAATGTGTTTGGAATCACCGTCCCATTCAATCCTAACGACAGCGCAGCATAATCAATCGGCGCTGCGTTGAGTAGCTGACCATTATATCCTCTAACTGTTGTTCGGTCTAACGTATTTAACTGTTCTTGCAATTCCTGCCCTACCAAAATCGTCGCCTGATGTTTCAGCCCATCCCAATTTTGGTCATAGCTGAGCTGGTTTCTAATGGTCCAATCCCTACGGCCAGAATTCGTAATCGCATATTTTCCTCCGCTGACAGGAAGATAGTAAGTAGGTATTCCAGTTGATGGGTTTACCACTGTAAAATTAACGAGTTCCATACGTTGCACAAAACTTCGATTATCATCGTAAAGAGTGGATTTATTTTTGCCTGATGTATAACCGAAAGTCCCTTCGTATCGCAGCCCCTGGAATATTTTAACAGTAGCTCCCCCCACAATACGATTTAAAAGAGAAGAACTTTTGCTTTGAGCAAGTTCTCTATCTAAAAATGGAACATAATCAAGTCCTATTAGACTCCGTCGCTCGGCATCAAGCCTAGTTGGATCAGACAAAGTACCGACATAAGGCATAGACAAATCGGTTCCGTTAGCACTAAAAAGCTGATAAGGATAAAATCTAGAATCAATCTGTACGTTGCGAGGCGCGCTTTGCTTAGCATTGCTTACATCAGTAATCAAAAAAAGCTTTACCCGATCGTAAAAATTAAAATCCTGACGTATATTGAATTTATAGATGTTATTAGATGCACCAGGAATATTCGATCGAGTTCCCGAATGTGAAAATGCCCCGTAAAACTGATAAACTTTGCTGCCGCCCGCTAATGAAAGGTTTTGGTTAAGCAAACTTGCATTTCTAAACCATAGATTGCGAATCTGCTCCGTGTTATTGATGGATGCTAAACTATCTAATCGTTTATCTGCCAATTCCTGGGATATAAGGCCTCTGTATTGATCATATAAAATTTGTTCGTGTGGTGGGACGCCGACAGATCCGGCTTGATAGGATGAAGCTAAATTCCAAGGATAAACAACAGGATCAAAAATTTCCCGAGCCGACTGAATATATTGTTTACTTGACAATACAGGAAGGTAAGAAAGGTCCGGTTTTCCCTGAAAATTAATGAAAGCGTCATAATTAATAGCAATCTTTTCAGTATTGCTTCCCCTTTTGGTTGTAATCACGATGACGCCGTTAGACGCTTTTGCCCCCCAAATGGAAGCGGCAGTAGCATCTTTCAATACGGTTACATCTTCCACGTCCTGTGGATTGATCGCATTTATATCTGCGANNTTTACTGTGAGTCCAGGGACCAAACCGTCTAAATTCTGAATTAGATTCAGGCTGTTAGAACGATTCACAAGCTGCTCCTTACTGGGCTTTGCAAAAGATCCAGCACTACGTTCTTTCGCTATACTTTGGTAACCTGTCGAAAATACAACATTTACCTCTTCCAAATTATTTGTCAAAGAGGACATTTGAATGTGAGAAAGATCCTGATCCGTAGAAATTTCTATAGGCTTATACCCCAAAAAGCTTATTATCAACATCGAATTATCTGGCCTTATCGAAAAAAAGAAATGGCCTTTTGTATCTGTTTTTGTTGCGTACTGAGTCCCCCTTATCTGAACAGAAGCGCCCGCTAAAGGATTGTTCGCTTGGTCAAAAATATAGCCAGTAATGGCCCCCTGCATTAGGCTTTCCTTCGCTATTACAGAAGAATTAACTGTTGATTTCACCGGAGAAGATGAGATGTTTATAAATTTACCGTCAATGGAATATGTCAGTGATTGATTATTGAATAGTACAGGTAATACCTGCGCAATTTCTTTATTTACAATGTCCAATGTCACGGCTTTGGCCCCCTTCATATCGAGGTCACTATAAATAAATGAATATCCACTTTGTTTACGTATTTCTTTTAATACGCCTTTGAGCGACTCATTCTTAACCGAAATAGTGATACGTTGAGCTAAAGCACCGGCAGTAGCCTGAAGTGATGCTGCTATGGTAAAAAAAATAATTAATTTCATAATTACGCCAAATTGAAATGGCCCTTTTCTGTCATGAGATCGTATTCTAAACAATAGAAATACTGCTCGATTGACAAGAGTATTAAAATTCATACATTTGTAACGTTAGGTTATTAATTAAAGAGTTAATTTTCGAGTTAGATTATTTCCTGACAGTGGCCGTACGTGTTGGTAGCACGTGCGGTCTGTTTTTATCAAGAGAAACGCGGACTATTTATGCACCATAATCCTCCTTCCTTTTATTTCGAATGTCAGCCCGGATTGTTTTTCTAAGGCTTTTAATAGACTCAAAAGCGATAAGTTTGGTTGTAGTTCGCCTGACAAGGTCTTTGTAGGGAGACTAATTTTATATTCAAACACGAACACAACATCGTAGCTTCTTTCAATCTGTTTCAATACCTGATCAATTGTTTGTTGGTCAAGCAAAATTATTCCGTCCTTCCAAGCCGTTTGCTGACGAACATCTATTGCAGAGGTTACGGCCAAATTGCCCGCCCTGATGATAGCCTGCTCACCAGGATTTAAAATTTTGTCCTCGTTCTTTCCCTTATTAAAAGATTTTAGTCTGATTTTACCTTCAAGCAAGGTCGCTTTTTTTTCAAGGTCAGTCTCATAGGCCCTCACATTAAATTTCGTTCCCAATACTTCGATATCAAGGTCAGGACCTTTTACGATAAAAGGAACTCTCATTTGGTTAGATTTTAAATTATTTTTCGAGTACAATTTCTTTATTTCGAAATATGCTTCGCCCCTGAGTTCAACTCGCCGTTCACTATCGGTAAATTTTGTAGGATATATTAATTTGCTATCCGCATTTAACCACACCTTACTGCCGTCAGGAAGTGTCACTTTATATTTCCCAGCGGCAGGTGTAGATAACGTAACTAGTTCGACCTTATTTGATTTTGTGATCATGGAGCCGTTTTCGTAAGCTATCCCATGTTGATTAATTACAATTCCACTATCCTTACTATTGAGTTCAAATATTTGTCCATTCTCCAAAAGCAATTTTGCTCCATTTGTATTAGGAAGCAAACTTTCATTATGAGCATACTTTGAGCCCTTACTAAAATTTATTTTATTTTGCTGATATAGCCCAAGAAAAAGCAAGCAAAGTATCAAACAAGCTGCTGCTATATAAGCATAGATTCTAAATTTTGAAGCCTCACTATCTTGTAAAATGGATGCTTGATATCTATTAATATTGACCCATGCAGCATCTACAATTGGGGTTGACCTGTCGACCAACCATTCGGGAATGTCAGTTTCCTCTTTACTAAAATGAGACAACAACAAATCTTCTTTTGTTGCAGCTTCATCCAACAGATCTATTTGAGAAAAAAAATCTTCCAACTCTAGAGAAGTAGCTTTGCCATCAAGGTATTTTTGAAAAAGTATCTTTAATGAAGGTCTTTCTGATTTCATAGTATAGAATATAAAAAATCACCATTTTATAATATATACACCAAGAAAACAAAAAGTAACAGTCCACAAAGTAAAAAAAATAGAAAAGTAGAAATAGGAGACTTTCTACATGTATTTATCAAATAAAGAAGGAATTATAACAAACAAAACACTTGGTAGGTGTGATTTCATAAAGGATTTTATAAGTTTATTAGCTGCCTGAATATGTTGATTGATTGCAGAATGACTTATTTGCAATGATTCGCTGATTTCTTTATAACTCTTACCATCAAGTTTATGCATCGTATAAACTTCTCGCTGTCTAGCTGTTAACTGTTGTAAAGCTTCTTCAAATAAGTGGTGGGTTTCGTTAAACTCTAAGTCCTCTTCTATGTGGGAATAGCTATCTTTATTATTCAATTTTGATAAACGATTCTGCTCTCTAATAGCAGACCTGAAAGAATTATAGGATAAGTTAGTCGCGATGGTGTATAAAAATGCACTAAAGGAGCGATCTATCTGAATTTCCGATCTCATCTCCCATATTTTTATAAATATGTCCTGCAGTAAATCCTGGGCGATTTCTTCTGACTTTACAAGCTGAATTAGCTTAGCCGTTAATCTTAATGCATACATATGATAAATCTGTTCAAAAGCTTGACGACTACCCTGCTGCAATGCTAATAGGAGCTCTCTTTCAACAATTTTATCGTTTTCTGTCATTTGTTTATACCGGTAAATTTAAACAAATATTGCAAAAAGCGATGATTTTATGAATAGCGATCGATATTAGTTTGAAAACAAAGAGGTCGAGCAAAACTCAACCCTTTTGTCTTCTTATAAAAAATTCAATTTCAGTTGATCAATACTAAAGTCAGATCAGATTTTGTTTTGCCCACTGTTCCATTGTAAGCCCAGGCCGCCCCAATACCGTCATTACATCATCTTTAACGATTGTCTGAGCTTCCATTTGACCGGCTTTTGCCAGCTCCATGGTAATGAGTGCACTTTCCATGTAAGCCTTCTCCGGTACAGATGGGATGTGCTCAATGTAAGCCTTTAAATTTTCCGGGCCTTGCACATTACATGTTATATCTTTTCCAGTAGCTTCAGACAAAATATTTGCTACTTCTGGCCCAGTTAGCACCTCTGTACTTAAGAAATAGTTTGCTCCTCCATGTTTCTGAGGTCCTTCGCGCAGGACAGCTGCCGCAACTTCAGCAATATCAGAAGCGAATACCCAACCTTGTTTTGCCTCGCCCCACGATACTCCAAACGAATTTGTCTCTTTGAGTGGTGGATTTTGTACAAAAAGAGAGTCAGAAATAACATTAGGATGAATGTGTGTCCAAGATAGCCCACTCGCTTCAATATAAGTCTCTACAAGATCATGCCAGATAAAATGTGGTATCCGATCTCGGCGGGAAGTGAAGACTCCCAAGTGCACAATATGACTTACTCCTGCATCTTTAGCAGCATCTACAAGCATTTTACTTTGACGAAGCATATCTGATGTATAACCTGTCAATAAAAATACCCTGTCAACTTCGCTTAATGCCGCTGAGAAAGTTTCAGGCCTATCGAGATCAAGTATTACTGCCTCATTACCGTCAGTTTGCCATTTTTCCAACAAATCGTCCTTCGTAGTTGAAAGCCTGACGCTCAAACCCTCACTATTTTTTTGCAGTTCTTTAACAACGTGAGATCCCACTCGCCCAGAAGCTCCAATTATGAGCACTTTAGCATCTTTTTTCTCCATAATAAATAAATTTAGCACCTTTAAACTGTTAATAATATACATTACAATAATTAATCTCTAATCATCTTAAACAAATTTCTAATTTTGCCTATCTCCTATTATATTTATAATATCATTATTCATATTATTATCAAAACTATTAGAAAAATACTATACTTTTGTTATCTATTACAAAAAGGATAGTAACTATTTTAAAAAATAAGAATGGAAAAAGAGAAAATTGTGATGGAGGAACAGACCTGTAAACATACCTTGACATCAATTCGGGATACATTAGATGTCGTCGGGGGAAAATGGAAGTTGATTTTACTTTTTGTACTCTTTGATGATAAAAAAAAATTTAATGAAATATGTAGAGAGACTGGAATAAGTCCGAGGATATTATCCAAAGAATTACAGGAGTTAGAAATTAATGGACTTATCAGCCGAAGAGTTTGTGATACAAAACCGATCACAGTTGAGTATGAACTGACGGAATACAGTAAGACGTTATCAGAGTTGATTACAGCTATGTGCAAGTGGGGCAAATTTCACAGGCAAAAAATTGTATCTTCAACTACACCTTAAGATATCTTTTCTTTCAAAGTCAGTCTGTAAAATAGTATTTTTTATAAACTGACTCTAATCACATTTACTTAGTATTAACTGATGTCTTAAATAAATTTGATGTGCCTTTAGCAATTAAACGCGTCTTTTTTTCATTCCAAAGCTCACATTCAGCAAGAACAAATTGCCTCCCCTTTTTTATGACCTTTGTACTGGCTATGATTTTATCACCATTTTTAGCTATTGAAAGATAGTCAATGGAATTATTTAGCGTAATGTGGAAATTATCTTCATTAAATGTAAACATGGTGGCACCTATGGTATCATCAATGATAGCCGCAATTACTCCGCCATGCAAATTTCCAATAGGATTCAACCATTCTGATCTTACTATATACTCAAACTCTAGAGATCCTTTTTCTGCTTTGAGCACAACAGGACTTAACCAAGCCATAAAAGGTGATGGCGACAATTTGAATTCTTTTCCTATAAATTTTTTAATTTGTGAAAGCCAATCCATATTACATTTTAGCTACATTAATAGATTATCTTCTTAATGATAGCAAATATCCATTAAGAAAATAAGATTTATTTTACATATTTGTTAAAACTATTTTTGCTTCTGGAATACCTGGATATTTTACTTTGACTTGGATATTCCCCGTTTGCGGTAAACCACGTACAATTCCTAAAGCTCTTCCCTTCCATACTTTTCTTGAGGAGCCTTTATAAAGCTCAGTATCTTTTAAATTAGCATTGTCAATTCCCACCAATAGCCCGGGACCTTCAATCTCAAAAGATATCCTATCCATTTCTGCTGGACATACTGTTCCTTGGCCGTCTATAATTTCTGCCGTAATATAGGATAAATCGATCCCGGTTGCTTTTATATGATTTCGATCGGCTTTTAGCCTGATCTGAGTAGGTTTTGATGCTGTATTCAAAATACGCACCTCTACTTCTTTATTTGTCTGATCTAATGCAACAGCTTTTAATTCACCTGCGACATACGAAACATGAAAAGTAGCCATAAATTTTTCATTTTCTCCTGTAAACTTTTCCCCCACTGCCGATCCGTTAAGATACAACCTAACTTTAGGATAAGATGAATACACTTCAACGGCTAATTCCTTACCTTCAAAACCATTCCATGTCCAGCTATCCCATGTGGGCCATACACTCCAGAGTGTTTCATGGATATGTAAAGGCTCAGGATTTGGTTCACGAACAGCTAAGTGGAGTTTGGGTCCTTTATTATATAATAAATCTCTATAATAAGAAATTGGCTTCCGCGATCCAGTTAAATCTATATCGCCACAATAAGCGCCATGCCAAGGAAAAAGATCCCTATCGTAATGTTCACCGGTTACCTCACCCGTATAATACCATCTTCCGATACCGGATTCTCCCAGGTAATCCATTGCTGTCCATACAAAATCCCCAATTATATAAGGATGATCATTAACCAACTTCCAATTAGCAAAAGCATCTCGCGGATATGATTCTGTTTGAACAATTATCCGTTCAGGCACTCGTTCATGATCTTTAGGCGCACGATGAAGCTGATAATTGTATCCTGCTACATCATGCTGGGCCATAAGGGAATCGAATATTTCCCAATCATTATCCCATGTTGTCATTGCAGAAACTACTGGTCTGGTTTTATCTATTTCCTTAATAGCATCTCTTAACATCTTGGCTGTAGTTACGGCTCGAGGTTCCTTGCGCTCAATAATTTCATTACCAATACTCCAAAGGATAATGGATGGATGATTGCGGTCCCGCAAGACCATGGCTTGTACATCTTTTTTTGCCCATTGGTCAAAGTACATCGCATAATCATAATCGGTCTTTTTCGATCTCCATCCATCAAAAGATTCGTCGATAACAAACAGACCTATACTATCACAGGCTTCTAAAAATTTTGTTGATGGCGGGTTGTGTGATGAACGAACAGCATTAAATCCTGCTGCTTTAAGAAGTTCAGCTTTTCTAATTTCAGCGCGATCGTACGCTGCCGCTCCTAATGAACCGTTATCGTGATGCACATTACCGCCATTCAGTTTGATCGTTTTACCATTTAAAATCAGGCCATTCTTCGAAGTAAATGTGACGGAACGAATGCCAAACCTTGTGTCTACACGATCTAAAAGCTGTTTTCCTTTCAACACTTCTACCCTTGCGATATACAAACTCGGATTATCTGGTGACCAAAGTTTGGGATTCTTAACTGTCATTACTGTTTCTAGGGATTTCTTATCCAATTTAGATGTTTCCAAGCGCTCTTGGCTCTTTGCGATTAGAGTTCCCGCTGTATCGAAAATCGTGGTTTTAACCAATACTTCTGCTGAAGAACTATTTTTGTTTTCAATCGTCGTATTTAATCTAACTGTCGCAACTTTAGCAGATATATTTTCTGTCTTTATTCCTATCCCCCATTTTGGAACCGAGATATTATGCTTTGATATAAGCCAAACATTTCTATATATTCCAGATCCGGTGTACCAACGACTATTTTTCTGCTTCGAATTATCAACCTTTACAACAATAGTGTTGATTTTCCCATAGACCAAATAGGGCGTAAGATCATAAGAAAATGAGGTATATCCATATGGATATATCCCTAGTGATTTCCCATTTATATAGACTTCGGAATTCATGTAGACCCCTTCAAAATAAACGGTGGTATTTACATCCTTTTGCGAAGCTGCTACATGAAACGATTTTCTATACCACCCAATTCCGGCAGGGAAATATCCACCGTCATTTCCTGATGGATTTTTGAATTTAACATTACCTTCAATGCTCCAATCATGTGGTAGATCCAATGTACGCCAATTCGAATCATCAAAATCATTCAATTGGGCATTTAAATCATCTCCCAACTTGAATTTCCATCCAAAATTGAATAATTGATTGTTAGAGGCCAAATTTTCTTGCGATTTAGCAGCTAAAATAAAGAGGCCAAAAATCACAACGAACAAAAGTGTTTTTTTCATTAAGTGTTAAAATTGGTATTAGCGTTCTTGTAAATACAATAAATTTATCCCCTGTAAATAGCTATTTATGGAGGTAAATAATAAAAACTATTAAATGTACAAAAAACATTTATTTTTATATCAATCATTCTACTTTCTTTAGATATAAAATCATTAGCGCTTATTACCTTCAACTTTGAACCTTTTATTTATCGACAAACTTATCTAATCTATCATTTACACAAAAAATTACCTCACGTTAATGTAACAGTGCCAAGTTTTGACAAATGAAAAATATTTAGTAAACAAGATCGGTAACCAGAAGATCTGGGGGATTAACGATAATCCATTACCGACACGAAACTTTGCCGATTCGGTGAAATATCAATTTTAAAAAAAAATGCCCGCTAAAGTTTAGCGGGCATTTCTTTGAATTGTGTCCCTCAAGCATTTCCATGCAGACCGGAATCAAAAACTGTTATTTCACCATACGCAAGATATCATCAGTCATCAACTTTACCGAGGTAAGACCGCCACCGGAAATAAACCAAACGTTGGGATCCAAATAATAGATAGCCTGATTTTTATAGGCTTTGGTTTGTTTGACCAAAGGATTTTCAATGTCGGCCTTATTGGCGACTTTACCAAGGACCGCAGCATTCCTATCCACAATAAATAGATAATCGGGATTGGCCTGCGCAATAAGTTCATTCGATAACTTCTGTCCATGTACTGATTCATCCTTGAGATCCATTACCGGTTTAAACTGTAATACGTCATAGATGAATCCGAATCGGGATCCCTTTCCGAATGCGCTGAAACGGCCATTGTTAAATAGTAAGAACAAAGCTTTATGTTGGTCTTTGGCATATTTTTCACGAGCCTGCTGAATCTGATGCTGTAGCTGTTCTAACTTGGCTTTGGCTTCATTCTCTTTGCCTACAATGCTTCCGAGCAAAAGTGTATTATGCTCGAATGAAGAAAGGTAATCCTTATTGTCCGTTCCGATAAAAATGGTCGGAGCAATATCGCTTAATTCCTTATGAAAGCGTTCCTGACGTGTCGAAATCAGAATGAGGTCAGGATTTAATACGCTGATAGCTTCAAAATCGGGTTCGATAACAGATCCCACATCCGCCACCTGCGGATCATTTTTGAGAGCATCCAAATAATTGGGCATAAATTTTTTGGGGATACCAGCGGGTTTCACCTGCAGTTCGTGCAGGGTTTCCAGCGCACCAATATCCAATACCACGATTTTCTCAGGCTTCTTCGGGATCGTGGTCTTTCCCAGCTTATGGACGACTTCCATCGAATCTTGTGCTGACCCTCCGGTCTTGTTCGTGGAATTACAGCTTACAAATACAAATAAAACTATACTTAGAATGAAAGTCGCTACTTTCTTTGTCGATATATTTACCATATATTGTTATAGGTTAAAATAGTTACAAATTTTTTTATTGTGCCGTTCGATAATATCAAATTCGATTCCGAAGATGTCCTTGAGCACGGGTGCAGTAATGACCCTATCTGTAGGATCATGGTGACAGATGCGTCCTTCTTTTAAGGCGATGATATAATCTGAAAACTGGGCTGCAAAATTGATCTCGTGGATGACCAGTACCACAGTTTTGCCTAAATCCTCGACCAGCCGTCGAAGTGTTTTCATAACCTGGACTGAATGTTTCATGTCGAGATTATTCAGTGGCTCATCCAAGAGAATGTAGTCCGTATCCTGCGCAATGATCATCGCGATGAAAGCGCGTTGCCGCTGCCCGCCACTCAATTCATCGACAAATTGATCCTGGATATCCTGCAAATCCGAAAAGGCAATGGCTGCATCTACTTTTTGCCAATCGAGCGCACTCAACCTTCCTTTACACTAGGGAAAACGGCCAAAAGACACCAGATCCCGGATCGTCAGCTTCAAATCCAGCTGATTGGCCTGACGCAGGATAGACAGTTTTTTTGCGAGCTCGTTGGAGTTATAGTCTTTGATATCCCAATCATAAAAACTGACCCGACCACCATCTTGTTGTAGGAGTCGGCTCAAAATCCCTAACAATGTACTTTTGCCGGCGCCATTGGGCCCAATTAACGAAGTAATGGCCTGTGGGTTGATGGACCCAGAGACATTATCCAGTACCGTTCGCCGCCCGTACTGCTTTTTGATTTCGTTAAAAATCAACGGATTATTTTTCGCGCTTTCCATAGTAAAAACATAAAATATATAGCACCTATAAAATTGATCACAATACTTACGGTGGTTGAAAAATGGAGGACATGCTCGATCAGAAACTGTCCGAATACGAGAAAAACACAGGACAGCATCGCACAGAAAATCAACATTGCACGATGTCTATGCGTCTTCAAAAGTTCGTAGGTAATATTGCTGACCAAGATGCCCAGAAAAGTAATCGGTCCGACCAATGCGGTAGAGACCGACACCATCAATGAAATGAGCAGCAACAGTTGCCGGATCAAACTGTTATAATTAACACCTAAATTGATAGCCTGCTCTCTCCCGAGCTTGAGCACATCCAGATAGGGCATCAGGCGCCAAAGATAAATTAACGAGAGAAGCAGTGTCCCCGCTGCAATTCCCAAAAGCTTCGTATTCATCTTCGAGAAAGACACGAACATAAAGTTTTGGATCACCGAAAACTCATTTGGATCAACGAGGATATGCATAAACTGGCTCAGAGACTGAAATAATGCCCCCATGACCATACCGATCAGCAGCAGATGAAACATATTTCGCTGCCGGTTGCGAAAGACGAGCAGATACATCAGCAAGGAGAACAGCAGCATAAGGACGACCNNTGATCTCCCCATGTAAACACAATCATGGTCTGGAAGAGAATGAAAATGGACTCATAGCCCATGATAGAGGGGGTCAGAATGCGATTTCCCGTAATTGTCTGAAATATAATAGCGGATATGCCCACACTCGTTCCCACCAGGAGCATGGTGGCCAGACGAATAAAACGCCGGCTTAAGATATACGCCAAATTCCCTTTGAGGTCATAGCCCAAAAATAGCAGCATGACAAACAGCAGAATGCCGACAAGAACAATCATTTTTGTACGATTTTTCATCCTCGACTTCTTAAAATAAAGAACAAAAATAAAATTCCACCGATCACGCCGACGGTCACACCGATCGGGATTTCGTAGGGGTAAACAATGACACGTCCAAAAATATCACAGAGCAATAAGAATATAGCGCCGTAGAGAGCG
>DKIT01000183.1:0-8389 GCA_002454415.1 Sphingobacterium sp. UBA6711 | reverse complement strand
CTTCCGGATATTGTCGCCCCAGAACAAACGGACCAGATTGGGGATGATAAGGCCAACAAATGGGATAGCTCCCACCGTGATAACCGATACACTGACCACCATGGAGACCGTGAATAATCCGATATTGACAATACTGGTATAGGAAAGCCCAAGATTGACGGCAAAACTACGTCCCATCCCCGCCAAGGTAAATTTTTCGGCATATAGATAAGCGATCACAACTGCAGGCAGGATGAAGTAAATGGCTTCATACTGTCCCTGCAAAATGGCCGAAAAATCGCCCAATAGCCATTCCTGAACATTTTGTACAATATTATTTTTAAACGCAAAAAATGTCGATAAGGCATTGAGGATACTGCCAAACATAATCCCTACCAAAGGAATAAAGACACTGCTTTTCAATTGTATCTTACTCACAAAAAGGATGAAAAGCAACGTGAAGAGAAAGGTTAAGCCCAATGAAGACAATAGGCGAACGAGTAGCGATACATCAGGAATTCCGATCATTGCCATTAATATTCCCATTTTGGCCGCGTCAAGTGCTCCGGAAGTGGTCGGCGACACAAAACGATTCTGAGAAAGCTGCTGCATAATCAACCACGCTATGCTACTGCCGATACCGACGAGTATCAATGCGGCCGTGCGCGGAATGCGACTGATCAGAAAGACCAGCATGCTGTCCCTATCATTCCATAAGGTTAAAAAATTGATATCACGTGCTCCTGTAAAGAGCGAAATCCAAGCCAAGATCAGTAAAACAAACACCGCCACTATGATCACCAGACTACGGCTGGGCTTTTCCACCCACACATTTTTATTCATTCTAATTCGTTCAACACGCTTCCTAGACAGGAAAAGTCTTCAGGTTATCCCCGTAGAGAATTTTCCTGAAGACGCTAAGACAATACTTTATGATTAATCTACAATACGGGTGATGGTGTCACCATTTGTATCCTTGACAACTGGCTGTCCGGCAACTGGCCGCCCGCCTTTTGCCTTGTTGACAACATAGGCTATACCCGTTTTGGTATCCACTTTCACGTTATTTGGGTGGGAACCTGTTTGCAGGTCGGNNATGATCGAGGTAGTACCTGTCTGGCGATTGGCCGAGTAAATTCTATTTTTTACGGCATCATAGGCAATGCCTATCGCCCCGTCTCCGGTCGGAATGCTGTGTATCAGGCTGCCCTCAGCGTCCAATACGGTAATCGTTCCCGATTTTTGATTGGCGACAAATAAATGTTTTCCATCGCTTGCTATATTAACGGGTGCTTCTCCACCCGATGGGAAAGTTTTCTCCACCTTACGTGTTTTGGTATTGACCTTGGCAATAGCATTGTCACTCATGACTGTTACGTAAAGTACATCAGTCTTGCGTGGTGCGAATACCATTCCTGTTACGGTTTTTCCGATATTTTCTAAGGTATGCAGGTATTTATTTGTTTTTCCGTCAATAACCCAGATGCTACTGGGGTCGCCCACATCGGAAACATACACCAGGTTATTTTTTTCATCAACCAATACTTCACGCGTATGGGACTTTTCGCCGCCATGGGTAATGGTCGCCAGCAGTTTTCCGGAGCGGATGTCTACCGCACTGACGGAGTTGCTGCGTGTATTGGTTGTATAGACCGTCTGGGTGTTGTTGTTGATCGCGATACCAAATGGCGGATTATCCTTTAAACTAATGCTATCGACGATGGATAGACTGGTCGGATCCAACTTGTAAATTGCTCCTCCGGGTACATTGCGGGAGCCTGCAGCGGTCACATAGATATGACCATCATGATTGCTGATCACAGCCTCATATATTCCGGTGCCGGCCGGAGCTGATTTGTCGACCTGCTGAGCCAACACTTGAGCCACAGGCGAAGCGAATAGTCCAAGTAAAGCTATATGGCGAGCCATTTTACGGCTAAGATTATTGTTGTTTTTGTTCATAAAACGAAAGTTTAGAAATGAATAAATATTAAATAGCTAAATAGGTTGTCGTCCACCATTCGTAAAACCGGACAAAAGCTCGCTGCCAATACAGGGCACCGTGTTTTCCATGTGGATCGATATCGGTATTAAGGAGAGCGGCACGATGTTCGGCCAAGAAGGCGACAAACGTTTCCATATCCCGGGCAAGATCAACCTGACCAAGGAGTTTATCATGACGAACTTCTCGACGACCAGCATAGAAGTAGTAAGCCTGTCGCGCTACCTGTGCCCTCTTTTCCGCAGAAAGGGCGCTATAATGTTCTCGCAGGTCGTGTCCCATCCAAAGGGAAGGAGAAAAAGCAGCTACAGTACCGAAAATCTCCGGATAACAAAAACCACCATAAAGTGTAATCAATCCACCCGCCGAACTGCCCGCGAGCGCTGTATATGCTGGTGACACCCATGTACGGTAATGCTGATCTATAAATGGCTTCACAACTTCGGCAATGTCCCGAAGGTACAATAAGCCCCGTGGCGCGTCCAATGTATCAAAGGGCTTGACCAGATATTCATCCAACCGGTCATTATAAGAATCTGCATGATCTATTCCGACCACAATCGCCTTCACATCCGCTGCATCGATCGTCTCATCGACCTTCCATTCTACAGGCCCCGCACGGCCGACCGAAATCGCTTCGTCAAATAGCTGTTGTCCGTCATGCATGTAGATCACCGGATACCTATTGTCCGTATTTTCATACCCTGCGGGAATGTAAATCCAGATCCGTCTGTGCACAGCTAAATGTGGCAAATAGAAGGCGGGATCGAGCAAATGGACTTGAGGACTCGCTGTTGACTTGGGGAACTCGTCACGCCAGTGGTTGGCACGGATACGGATATGCTGTTTCTCTGGTACTTCAATGGAAATCGGTTCCGCAATACGGCCATCGCCATACGCAAGACAGGATTTCCAATCGCCACGGGTCAGCTTCACCTCCAATGCACCCGCAGCAATATCCTTGATCGTGGTTTGTAAAGATTCTCCAACGGCTGGAATAGAACCAAGGTGATGTCCAGGGACAGCCCAACCGTTGAAATTACCTGTTAAATAACATGCTGCACCCTCATAATTCGGGTTGTTACTGCNNTGCATCATCTTCCCTTTAGCTAATTAGACCCTCGTAAATAGACTCGCAATTTAGATATATTCTAAATAAAATTCAAATATTATTTTTAATGAATCCAAATAAATATATATTTGCAATTGACATTAGGCCAAAACAGCTGCCTATAGATTCTTAAACAATGAAGAGATTCACACTGCTTACTGGCATATCCATACTTGCTATTCACACGACGAGCTTATTTGCGCAGGAGCAACAGGCTGTAAGCGGCTACATCTATAATGCGAACAGGCAGCCGATTGAAGCAGCTACGATACGCTTGGGAGGACTGGAAACGCAGAGTAATCAACAGGGTTATTTTTCATTTGCTCAACTGCCTGTTGGAGCGTATACGCTCAAAGTCTCTGCCCTAGGCTATGCAACTCAAGAGCAGCAGCTAGAAAAATACAACGGACGGCAGATGAATATCGAGGTTTTATTACTTCCACAATCGAAGATGCTTGCGGAAGCATCAGTTGAAGGTCGAGCGCATCAAAGCCAACGTTTGCAGCCCATTAAAACGACATTGATTGATACAAGGGCTGTTTCAACACAGGCTACAAGTCTGACCGAACTGATGAATCGCGCTCCCGGAATCCGCATTCGCCAAAGTGGCGGAACGGGCAGCAATCCTGATGTTTCAGTGAACGGTTTTCAGGGAAAAGCGATCAAATATTTTAAAGATGGTGTCCCCTTGGATTACCTTGGCGACGGCTATTCCATTGCGACGATGCCATTGGAAGCCATCGACCATATTGAAATCTACAGAGGTATACTGCCGATCTATCTTGGTGCCGACGCATTGGGCGGAGCTATCAATCTTGTGCCGCACAAGGCGACTGGAACAAAAGCAAATGCTTTCTATGAAATAGGTTCGTGCGGGAGTCACAGGCTAGGCGTTCAGGGTAACAAGTCGAGTCAAGACAATCGCTGGTTATTGGGTGGCGAATTGTACTATAATTATGCTAAAAATAATTACAAGGCATGGGTAGAGGTACCTGACCCTATCACCAAGAATCCAGAACTACAGCATTTACCATTCTTTCATAACGGCAGCAAACATTTGTATGGGGAAGTATTTGCCCAGCTACAAAACCGCAGCTGGGCGGACGAACTCCGCTTTAGCCTGATCGGATTTGACCTATCGCGCGAGCAGCAACATCCCGCCATGATGACCGATGCTTATGGTGCCGTGCGTGCTAAGCAATATACCCTGGCACCGAGTTTACGCTATAAGAAAGCCCTGTTGGACGGTAAACTTCATATCGATCAATTTATATCCTATAATAATCTCCAGACGGAGCGTATCGATACTTTGCGCGGGAGCTATGACTGGTATGGAAATTTCACACCAAAAACAAGTATAGGCGAAACAAGGTTACCTTCACAGTCGCATATCAATGAACATCAGGTCGTGTCGCGCAGTAACCTTTCCTACCAGATCAATGCACACACGCAACTGGGACTGAACTATGTCTTTACGCAAGTGAACCGACGCGGAACAGATCCTTATGGCCCCACACTGGAGGAAACCGGCGTTGATGTGCTGCAGCTCCAATCAACTTATAAAAAGCAGGTTTTGGGACTTAGTCTTGACAACTACTGGTTTGATGAAAAGCTGCAGAACCAGTTAATGGCCAAATATTACAACTATAATGCATCAGGCATACAAAATACCTGGCTCTCGGCCAACGTCGGTGAAAAAGACCGCCGCACTGTCAGCGAAAACTACTGGAGCCTAGCCGATGCCATACGCTATCGTTTGAGCACCAAATCGTTATTCCGATTAGGGGCCGAATACACGTATCGCCTTCCCGAGCGTGAAGAACTATTCGGCAACAATATCTTCATTGTTCCAAACTTCGAATTGAAACCCGAGCAGAGCCTCAATTTTACACTTGGATACCAGCAGACCTTTTTTTCATCGCTCGAGGTAGAAGCGAATGCATTCTACCGCCGTACCAAAGATCAGATCTTATTGGTAACCATAGACGCACCCAATGCGCAGTACAAAAACCAGGAAAATGTCCGGGGCTATGGCTTTGATCTGGACGTAAATTACCGCTTTTGGACAAACTATCGTTTTAATGCCAATGCGACCTGGACCAACCTCCGTCTTTACGGTATCACATCCGAAAAAAACGAATGGATGAATGATGCCCGCCTGCGCAATACGCCATACTTCTTTGCCAATATCGGTCTACAGGGCAAGTACGGTAATCTGCTTCGGAATTCGGACAAACTTGACATTTTTGTCAATTACAATTTTATGCGGGAGTTTTATCTGGAGACTATCCCTAAATCGTGGGAACCAAATGGATTTTTAGGCCTATCGGGTAATGCCAATGTCAACTCCAATCTGATTATACCCAACCAGCATTTGTTGAGTGGTGGATTTACATATCATCCTTCTTATCGTGGATTGACCATCGGTGCCGAAGTACGAAATATTTTAAACAAAAATCTATATGACTACTACCGGATTCAGCGTCCCGGAAGAAGTTTCTATCTAAAACTGAGTTATCAAATACCATAAGTATCATGAATGCATTCAAACAAGTCAAAAAATTAGTATTACTTTCTGTCATTGGAATAGCGGCGGCAAGCTGCAGTAGTAAAGATAACATCGTTCCTGAACCTACTCCATCGACAGAAACCACAAAATATGTACTGGTCAGCATGAGCGAAAACACGCTCAATAAACCCGGATTTGCAACAGCATTTGATGCGCTGCCGAGTGGCAATATCATCAACAATGGAACAAGTAGCCTGCAAGGATTTGGCTTTGGCGGCTGGCGTCCCTATGGCAATTGGCTTTTGAAAATGTTCAACACGGAATCCAACGCCTACGGCATTCAACAATTGACCGTCAATGCATCAGGAAAAATAACAAATGGAAAATTTATTGCCGGTGACAACACCACCAATGGTACGGGCAATTTCGTTATCCTTGACGACAACAAAGGGTTTTATTGGGATGCAGCTGCCCCCTTAAAAATACAGACCTTTAGTCCAAGTACCATGAGCCGCACCGGAGATATTGACCTGAGTGCTATTGTCAATGAAAGAGGCCAAAATGAATCCGAAATCAGGTACCGCTCTATCGGCCAGAAATTTCTAGCCGTTAAGGAAGGAAAACTCTATGCAAATGTTAGCTATGCCAAAACAGATGGTACCCAAAAAGGTTTTTTTGATGATTTTTTCCCAGACGTCTATATTGCCGTGATTGATATTGAGACTAGCAAGTATGAAAAGACGATTAAAATCGAAGATACGGGATCTATTGCCTATATCAATGACAACACGATGTATGATTTTGACAGCAATGGAGACCTTTATATCGTCACGCAAGGGCGCAGTGCCACCGGTGGAAAGTCAAAGATCGTTCGGATCAAGGCCAATGAATCGGATATTGACAAAAACTGGTCATTAAACATGGACGATATTACACCGGGTGGTAAATTTGTCTCCGTTTTTGCAAAAGATGGCAAAATCATCACCGTCATTCCAAATACAGCGCTGACCGGCGGGGCCAACGGCAATATCAATTTCGAAGATGTATGGGATTTTTACAGCATCGATGTGGCTACCCGCGAATGTACCAAAATCAGCGGAATCCCTTCAGTAACCAATCCGGGAGCTGCATTTTGTGCAATCGAAATCGATGGTAAAATATTACTTCGCGCAACAACGAAAAAAGGAGACATCAATGGTTATTACGAACTCAAAGGAACACAGGCAAGTCCATTGTTCAATGTCACCGCTGGTGGATCTGTCTCAGGTCTGCATAAAATTACCATTAAATAGTTCGATACAATATTTTATAGCCCAATATTAATTCACCTGTGGGAGTAACAAATTTGTACTCCCACTAAATTTCACTCCATATGAGATTAAAATCATCCGTATTATTTTTTTCATTGCTCGTAGCGGGCGGTGTGTTTGCGCAAGGTAGGAAAGAAGCTCCTGCCCCGACATATAAGATCGCATCANNATCAATTGGCCTACAATACCAGCAATGACCAGATTTATGTCGCTGGCCCGAAAGGCGGATTTAAATCCGAAAGCGATCAGTATGTCTATGTATTGTCCGGTCAGGACCTCGCGGTTGTCGATTCGATCAACATAGGTAAGAATACGCCATTTGGTGTAGCCATCAATAATACAACACAGACGTTGTATGTTGGGCATAGCCTGCAGCAAAGTATCAGCGCCATTGATCTGAAAACAAAGAAACAAACGCTGATCCCGAGTGGCCGTGAGAAATCCAAGATCAGAGAGATTGCTGTAGATGAAAAAAATAACATGGTCTATGTATCTGATCACGGTGATCCATCAATCTGGGTTGTCGATGGTGCTACCAACACGTATAAAAAAACAATAGCCGCACCGGGCACCTCTCTTTTGGGACTAAATGTCGATCAACAACGCGGTCGGCTTTACAGCAGCGACAGCGAAACAATGGAAGGTAATATCATGGTCTACGACACAAAAGACCATAAACTCGTTGGCAAATGGAAAACCTGGTCTTACTGTCCTTTGAATATCGCGGTGGACAAAGCGAACAACCGTCTCTTCGTCAGCCAATCTAATGACAATAACATCACGGTATTGGATGGCAAAACGGGCAATATCATTAATAAGGTCTATCTAGGCTATGATGCCTCGCCTATCGGTCTGGTCTACGACAGCAAAAATGATCTCGTATATGTTGCCAATCGGAACAAAAAAGAAGTAGCTATTGTCCATATGAAAGATTATAAAGTAATCGAGCGTGTTGCGACCAAAGGTCTACCAAATACGATCGTTCTTAATGAAAAGGATGGCAGTGTGTATGTGACCAATAAAAGTGCACGTAAAGCTGAAGAAGGTCTAGAGAATGGTGATACTGTTCAAAAAATCACCAAAATCTAATTGACTGCACGGTAATATGCTTTCGTAATAAATTGATATTACGAAAGCATATCCAATTCTACCATCTCCCGAAGTATACAGTTGTGAGCTTAAACTATTCCAATTTTAGCTCATACTCCAGCAATTTTCTATCAAGTGAGTGTAGCAGTACATTCGCGATTAGCATCAATGGCACACTTGGCGTCTCCACTGTCTTCTCATATAACCAAGACGCCTAAAGCTGTTAAATCGCAAAGACAATTTCGACTACACCAGCTCCTTAATTAAGCTGGTTGGCAATATTTTTTGTCATAAAAAAAGGAGACTACTATTGACTAGTGTCTCCTTAAGTGCCCAGGAGCAGATTCGAACTGCCACGCCCATACGAGCGCCACCCCCTCAAGATGGTG
>DKIT01000200.1 GCA_002454415.1 Sphingobacterium sp. UBA6711 | reverse complement strand
CGATCAAAGTCGTTTTCTCCAACCCGAATAATTGTCATCATTTTTTGAGATTTTTCGTCTCCCACGGGAATCACAAAAATTCCGCCCATCTTCAATTGCTTAAGCATGATCTCCGGAACAAATGGCGCTCCTGCAGTCACGATAATCTTATCATACGGAGCATGTGCTTCGATGCCCTTTGAACCATCTCCCAAAAAGAAATGTGGCTGATACCCCATATAAGGCAATACTTGAATTGTACGGTTGTATAGATTTTCTTGTCGTTCAATGGTATAGACATCTGCCCCGAGTTCCAACAATATACAGGTTTGATAGCCTGAGCCCGTGCCAATTTCCAACACTTTATCACCTTTCTTCACGTGGAGCAATTCGGATTGGTAAGCGACCGTATAGGGCTGTGATATTGTCTGCCCATCGCCAATAGGGAAAGCAATATCCCGGTAAGCTTGATTCCAAAACGTTTCATCAAAGAAAAAATGACGCGGTACCTTTCCAATGGCATCTAATACTTTCTGGTCTTCAATACCTCGACTTTTTAGATGTTCCACCAGTTTCTTGCGAGCTCCCTTCTCCCGATAATTATCAATAAATTTATACGCCATGGTGCTTCAAACTTAGATAAAT
Source organism: Sphingobacterium sp. UBA6711 (assembly GCA_002454415.1). Lineage (GTDB taxonomy): Bacteria > Bacteroidota > Bacteroidia > Sphingobacteriales > Sphingobacteriaceae > Sphingobacterium. The sequence goes on along the minus strand of DKIT01000200.1, from coordinate 116,907 downwards.
TGCTTTTTATATGCAATATTATTGCACTTTATATAAAAAGAATTGTTCATCATGTTTATTTTCAGCTGCATTCACGCAGAGTTTACATTCAATTTGTTCTTATCTATTCTTTGACACTTGTAATTGTCTCTGCACGATAGATTTCACTTCTGCCAAGGAGCAATTTCCCCCTATATAGCAAGTATTGGGCCCGTCTATTTGAGCTGGCATGAATCATGCTCATTAAATTCTCCCCTAATAGGGGTCTACATCTACCTGAACACGGATCCCGCTATTGCTTTTATCTAATTCAAAATCCAACAGAACAGATCGTATTAAATCTTTAACTTTAGCAATACTAATATTTGTGCGTTCGATCTTCAATGTGATCGTCTGAATAAAGTTATTGCGCACCCGAGAGACCAAGGGAGGTTCTGGACCCAAGACCCTTGCGCCTAGCTGCTGCCGCAAAGCTGAGGCGAAACGGTTTGCCGAATCATGGCATTTTTGAAAATCAGCATGCTTCACATCAATCCTGATCAGACGATAAAATGGAGGATAGAGATAATTTTTACGCTCTGTAATTTCTGTCATAAACATGCCTTCGTAATCATTATGCACCACTTGTTCTAGCACCCTATGGTTAGTCGTATAACTTTGTATGATCACTCTTCCCCCTGCTTCCCTACGGCCCGCGCGACCTGCCACCTGGGAAAATAACGAAAACGCTCGTTCGTACGACCGAAAATCGGGGAAATTAATAATGGTGTCCGCATTGACAACTCCAATGAGGCTTACCCGACCGAAGTCCAATCCTTTAGCCACCATTTGCGTTCCAATTAAAACATCAAATTCATGTTCATCAAAGGCAGTAATAATTTTGTCGAAACCATATTTACCCTTTGTAGAATCCAGATCCAAGCGGCCAATACGTATTTCTGGCATCAAAATTTCAAGCTCCTCTTCTACACGCTCTGTACCAAAACCCTTGCTTTCAATATGGGGCATTCCACAGGCAGGACAAACACGTAAAGGCGGTTCTACATGGCCACAATAATGACAATGCATCATATTCGAGCTTTTATGATAGGTTAGACTCACATCACAGTTGACGCACTTCGCGACAAATCCACAGGTATTACATTGAATCATCGTTGTATGCCCACGTCTATTCTGAAATAAAATAACCTGCTCTTTGTTTTTAACAGCTTCCTCTATTGCTCTCAACAATGTCCCCGAGAAATAAGAAAACATATTTTCCTTGCGTCCCTCTTCGGGGATATTAACCAATTCAATACTTGGCAACTGTGCGTTGCCATAACGTTCAAGCAATTGTACAAACCCATACTTTTTCGCTTTTGCGTTATAATAACTTTCCAAGGACGGCGTTGCCGATCCTAAAAGCACTTTAGTCTGATGTAAAAAGCCCAGGTAAATCGCCGTATCTCTAGCATGATACCGTGGTGCTGGATCGAATTGTTTATAAGAACTTTCATGTTCCTCATCAACAATAATGATCCCCAGATCCTGAAAAGGGAGAAAAACAGAAGAACGTGCGCCGATGACAACTTGAAATTCATTTTTCATGACTTTATGCCATACCTCAGCTCGCTCATTATCATTGAATTTAGAATGGTATACACCCAATTTGTCCCCAAAATGCAGTTTTAGCCTAGCGGTGATCTGTGCTGTCAATGCGATTTCAGGCAGTAGATATAATGCTGATTTCCCTTCTGCAATGGCCTGCTCTATAAGACGAATATAGATCTGAGTCTTTCCTGAAGCCGTAACACCGTGCAAAAGTGTAACGTCTTTCTCGTCGAATGACTGTTTTATCTCATCAAAAACACGTTGTTGATTTTCATTAAATTGGAAATTTGCATCTAGCTCGATATCCTCACCTTGAAATCTAGAAACAACCTTTTCCTTTATTTCAAACACGCCCTTATCAATTAATGCCGTAATCGCTCCGTTTCCACAGCCGGAAGCTTCAACGAGCATTGCCCGTGTGATCTCCTCTGTTTTCTTGACCAACTGCATGAAAGCCAGTACGGCATCCTGTTGTTTGGGCGCCCGATTTAGATTATCCAAGAGCTCTCTCTTCGCTTCTTCATTTCGAAAATCAGGAGCGAAACGTAAAAAAGCTTTCATCTTAGGTTTGTACCGTTCCGTAATCTCTTCTGAAATTAGCACAATCCCTTTATCAAACAATTGCTTCAATATTGGAAAAACTGTCTTTTGCCCCAGCAACTTCACAATGTCGTTTACTTTGAGTTCACCCGCAACTTCCAATGCTTCTATAATTAAATATTCCTTATCCGAAAGCGTTGCACGATCGAACCCGTCGGAAATCGAAGAAACGACTCTTGTCTCACTGGCTAACTTGAGTGCTGAAGGCAATGCAGCTTGCATCACCTCTCCCAAACTGCACATGTAATAATCTGCCAACCAATCCCAGAGCTTAAACTGGGCCAAATTGACAATCGGAGTTTCATCGATAATATCTAAGATATATTTTGCCTCATAGTGTTTTGGCGCCTCTCTACTGACAGACTTGACTACGGCTGAGTAAATTTNNTGCACGATCACGCGCACACCTATCTTGATACGCTCGTTCCAATCAATTGGTATTCGGTAAGTATATGTTCTCGCCAGAGCCAATGGTAGAACCACATCAATAAACAAAGTATCTCTTTCACTGAAAATCGTAGATTGTGGATGGGACATAAATTCTAATTATGGCATAAAAATACGAAAAAAACCTTCATGCCGAACCTGAAGTCAGAGATCTGCATACAAAGAAAGCCACCTGTCGCTCTATAATTCCATCTGGGGCCTTCCCTATACCTGAATACAAAAAAGCCTCACTGGAATTGACTCCAAGAGGCGCTGAAATTTTTATAAAAAAACTGTAAAACGTTCTATCAAACTACAATTATGATTTGTTTTTAAGTGCTGCAATAAACAAGGCCACCCAACCAATAATAAAAGATAATCCGCCAAGAGGGGTAATCGGCCCTAAAATGGAAGGACTGCCAAATCCCGTTATTTCGCGGATGCTCAATACATAAAGAGAGCCCGAAAAAAAGAAAATACCAATTAAAAAAGCAATAAATGAAATCTTAATGGAGTAAGTCTTAGCCCGAGAGAAAGTCGATAAAAATAACAAGGCAAACGTATGATAAAAATGATACTGGTTTGCGGTTTTCCAAGTTTCTATATGATATGCACTAACCTTTCCTTCCAAACCGTGGGCACCAAAGGCGCCTAATATGACAGCTAATGCTCCCAACAGTGAAGCAGCTAAAATGATTTTCTTATTCATTATGTTGAAGTGAATGCTGAAAATGAGTTTCTAGCGATAAATGTATTAAAAACAGAGCAAAATAAGGAATTTTTTGTTAAATTTATATTACAAAGCCCTATTATCAGGAAGATTCTCTATCGCTTCCCGTATATTTTTATTAGGTTTGTTTTACGTATGAAATCATCATAGGTCCTGTCGTGCTCACAACCATAACTGAAGACTTACAGGAGTCATCAACCGCATGGAATGAGCACAAATAAAACAAAAGGTCTGCCTCATGGTTATTCCATCATCACTAAGTTAATAATTCGGGTATAACATACTCATTTATAAAAAAAGGGTAATCATCTACCTCGACAAAAAATAAAAGGATGAAAAAAACAATTATCATCACTATTCTATTATTCATCGCCGTAATTGCGGCAACGATCTATCTTTTTGGAGATTTCAATAAAAACAACAAACAAGATTCTAAAGCACTACAATATCTACCTGAGAACACCCTTGCCATAGCGTCTTTTGCCAATGATCAAACCGTCGATACCATCTTCAATGATTATGAGCTTTTTAGAGCAATAATTGGTCAAAACAATTTCAGTAATCNNAGTAATCTCGAACGTTTAAAAAATGAGCTATTGAATAGTCCACAGTTAAGTCCTCTCGTAACTGAACAACAGATTTTGCTTTCCTTTCATCAGGAAAAGGATCATATTACACCCCTGTATAGTGTTCAGGTTGGTCAAAGTATCGACCAACAGACACTAGGCACCCTTATTGGTCAAATAGGGAAAAACTATCAGGTACAGCCATTCGACACGCTAGGACAACGATTCTACGGACTGAATCAAGGCGTAAAAGACAGCACTCTCTATTGTACTTATTCCCACGAAATCATATTTGCGAGTTACTCAAAACAAGTTCTTGCTCAAATTTTTGACAAGAAAGTTCGAAAAATAAATACAAAACAAATTGAGTTTTTTGTTAATCACAACAATAAAAACACACCGCTCAGCCTATACTTCTTTAATGAACAATTGCCCCAGATTGCGCGTATATTAATGAAATCCAAGTTCGGGAATTATCTGAATCTCATCGATTCCTTAAAAGGTCAAACATCCTGGAATATGAATTTTAAAAAGGATGCTTTTATCTTCAAAGGAGAAACAGATCTAACAACAAGCAAAAATAGTTATCTGCAATTATTTGCAAATCAGACAGCCCAAGTTCAGGCTTTAGGAAACTACCTGCCTAAAAATGCGGCCTCTTACATCGATTTTAGCATCTCCGATCCGCATAATTTCCGTGCTGAACTAAAATCACTGTTGTCTCAGCAAAAAGAATATGACCGATTGAGCAAGAGCATAAAAAATTTAGAAGAAGATGCGAAAATATCCTTTGATAGCGTTATCGCCCCAATTTTTAATGATGAGTTTGCATTGGCCGAACTTGAAAATCAAGATGTATTGGGACTCATTAGTATCTCAGACTCGACATTATTTGCCCAAAACATCAAAAACCTCAGTTCCTCGGTTGGAGATGAAGTCTATCAATTTAAATACTCCAGCCTACTTCAAGCGTTATTTGGAGACCCTTTCAAAGGATTTACGAGACCCTATTTTACGATTGTTGATAATATTATGGTCGTTGCCAATAGGACGGGTATCTTAAGAGATTACCGGGAGTCTTTTCGTGAGAAACAATTTCTCTCGGGAACATCCATTTTTAAAAATCATGCGGCATTACAGAATAGCCGAAGCAATGTTACGTTCTATTTGGAGCCCAAAGCCGGAAAGAGCAATATTTTGGACAACTTAAAAGCAGATTATGCGAAAAACTTTAAAGATGAAGATGGGTTTGGTTTTCAGAACTTCTATTCATGGTCTTTTCAATTAAGTGGCAATCAGGGTAGCTTCACGTCCAGCCTATATGCATTATTCAAAAGCGATACACGATTAGGTGGGAAACCAGCATGGACAGTACAACTTGAAAGTCGTATCATCAATAAGCCTTGGATTCTGGATCAAGATGGCAAAAACAAATTTATACTCATACAAGAACAGGACCACACCGTACATGCATTTTCTCCAGACGGAAAAGAGCTTTGGCAAAACCTGTTCCAAGGGGAAATCTTGGGCGAGCCCATCCAATTACCAGACCTCAGCATTGTTGCTGTTACCAAGTCACGTCTATATCGTTTCATGCCCGACGGGAAAAACCTGACTGGCTTTTCAATACAATTACCATCTAACGCCAGTTACGGAGCCACACTATCCAACTTCAATAAAGAACAACGTATCTATATTCCGGCCACAGACCGTATCCTTGCTTATACGTTAGACGGTAAAAGAGTGGAGGGATTTGAAAACAACACCGTCGATAGCCGTATCTTGTTTGACCTCAAAATAACCACTTTGGGACAAACAAATTATATCATCGCCGGAACCAGTTCTGCATCTGTATATTTCTTTGACCAAAATGGAAAAATAATCCATAAAAAGACATTAGATACAGATGGTGAAAGTGTTAAAAATCCTATTGGGCTAGTCGCCGCGTCGGACGAAAAAAATTCTTTCGTTTATTTGGCAGGAAATAAGGGTAGTGTTTTCAAAGTTCCTTTTGACGGTGAATCGAAGAAAATAAAACTGGGGAGTTGGGGCAAAGACGCCTTCTTCAATTTTGAAGATATCAGCGGTGGCGCAGACCGAGATTTTGTTATTTTATCAAACAATAAGCTGAATGTTTACAGCTCAAGAGACTCTTCCTCTTATTATGAATATAAATTTATTGAAGACGTCAGCAATAGACCCTTGTTTTTCAAGCGGATAGGTAAGTCAGACGTTTTGGGAGTCGGCACAGACAACCGAATGATTTATGTATTCGGATCTGATGGTTTGGTTCAAGAAGGCTTTCCAATGGAAGGATTTTCAAAGTTCTATTACGGACCTATTAACTATGGCGACAATGCCAATTACTTGATCTGTATGAAACGAGATTTCAAAGTCTATGTTTACAAGTTTTAATAACTTGAATATCAATTTTTTAATATCGCACTAAAAGTCCATAGGATACATAAATATCTTTATAAAAAAATTGTCTAATCTAATTTTTTTATAGTAGGTTTGCAGACTTAATATGACTATGCTGAAATCGGAAGAATTAAAAGAATTATTGGCTGCCCCCAAACGTATCGTAATCACGACTCACTACAAACCAGATGGAGACGCATTGGGTTCATCTCTAGGTTTATATTTTTGGTTGATTGCGAAGGGACACCATGTAAACCTTATTGTACCCTCAGATTTTCCAGCCTTTTTGGACTGGCTCCCGGGGTTAGAAAAAGTACAAATTTACACCAAAGATCTCGAGCTGCACAATCAACAGATTGAAGCTGCCGAACTCATCTTCTGCTTAGACTTTAATGGTCTTGCCCGAATTCATGAAATGGGCGAGCCTATCCGTCAAGCAAAAGGAATCAAGTGCGTGATAGATCATCACTTAGATCCGGAAGGATTTGAAGATTACGCATATTGGGATCCATCTGCTGCGGCAACGGCCCAATTAATTTATCGTTTCTTGTCCGATGAAATGCAAGATCCTGATCATATTAGTGCGGATATGGCAACCTGCTTATATACGGGTATAATGACCGACACAGGTTCTTTCCGCTTTCGCTCCACGACTTCCGAAATTCACCGCATCATAGCGACATTAATTGATTGTGGTGCTCGAAATTGGGCCATTCACGAAGAGATCTATAATAGTTCTTCAGAAAGCAGACTGAAATTTCTAGGGTTCTGCTTGCTTAATCGTCTTGAAGTGATTCATGAGTTCAATACTGCAGTTATTCATGTGACCAAAGAGGACCTCCATACGTTTGAGGTGATCACCGGTGACACCGAAGGATTAGTCAATTATGCTCTTTCTATAAAAGGAATTCGACTAGCTGCGTTAATTATTGACAGAAATGAACAAATTAAACTATCTTTGCGATCGATTGGAGAAGTTCCATGTAATGAAATCTGTAAACTGTATTTCAACGGGGGCGGGCATCTCAATGCTTCAGGCGGAAATTCAAAGGAAAGCTTGGAGGCGGTGATCGCTAAATTCAAATCGGTTTTACCAAATTATAAAGAAATATTAACAAAATAAGATATCGTAACATACATTAGAAAATGAAGAAAGCAATTCTATTTTTCGCGGCTGCCGGTCTTTTGATGACGTCATGCCAAAAGTTCAAAAAGGCTGAAGGTGGTCTTGAGTATAAAATCGTAGATGATAACGCAAAAGAAAAAGCGGTATCAGGTGATTTATTAGCAATTGACATCGTACAATCAACAGATAGAGATTCCGTAATGAGCAGCACTTATGAAATGGGAATCCCTCAAATCGTTCAATTATACCCTGATAGTATTATCGCAAAAAATCCTGGAGATCCTACAGGTCTATTCAAATATGTTGGTGAAGGTGATAGCTTGGTTTTCAAAATCAACTTGGATTCTATGGCCGCAAAAACACACCAACCAAAACCAGAGTTTGCTGACAAATTCCTAGTTTTCTCTATAAAAGTTAAAAAGCACTTCAAAAAAGGAAAATTGACTGACCAACAGTTGGGCGAACAAGTTCAAAAATACTTCGAAGAAGAATTAAACAAACACAAAACAGCTGAACCGGCTAAACTTGAAAAATATATCAAGGATAAAAACTTGAAAACAACAAAAACTGCTTCAGGTCTTCAATATGTAATCACTAAACCAGGAACGGGAGCGAATGCAAAAGTAGGCGATTCTATCCATGTGAACTATGTGGGTTCATTGACAACAGGTAAAGTATTTGATACTAACCTTCCTGATGTAGCGAAAAAAGAAGGCGTATTCATGCCACAACGCCCTTACGAAGCATTGAAATTCCAATTAGGTGTCGACGGTGTTATCCCAGGATGGACTGAAGCTTTCCAATTGTTCAACAAAGGAACAAAAGCGACATTGGTCATTCCATCATCGTTGGCTTATGGTGACCGTCCATCGGGCAAAATCCCTCCATACGCTCCATTGGTATTTGAGGTAGAGGTATTAGATATCAAACCAGGCTAAGTTCCTGCTCCGGCTGCAACAACACCAGGTTCGGTTGCTCCTACAGCTACTGCGCCAGCAGCAAAGGCACCAGCAGCGAAAAAATAATTGACTGTTTATTTCAGTTAAGAAAAAGGGACTGTCCACCAGGATAGTCCCTTTTTCTTTACAATTTTATACTGATCCTCCTAAAGGATACTTCCATACATTCCAACTCTTTAAGTGCGGTAGAGCGCCATTTTAGAGCGGCTTTCTGTCATTCCCGTATCCCGGTCTAAACGTTAAGCTTTCTTATCGGCACCTTTGATCTTTTTTATCTTCAACCAAAGTATGACAACAGCTAATAAAAAACTCACGAGCATAATAATCATCAAGGCGGATAGTGCTTTGTCCGTATGATAGTTTTCCGCATGTTGGATAAACATTAATCTAAAAATCCGAAGATAATGCGTCGATGGGATAACATCAGCAATTGCCTGCACCCATCCTGGCATCAAACTAGAAGGCCAAGTAAACCCACTCAGAATAAAAGCAGGTGTCGCGATAACCATCAGGACCTCCGTAGATTTCAACTGGGAAGGTAGAATGACACTTACTAATACACCAATAAAACAGACCGCCAGTAAAAACACGAGTGTACATAACACAAAACGCCCAAAATCTGCCTGTAATGGCATCCGATAATACTGTCCAAAGCCCCAATACAAAAGTAAGATTCCAACTGACATAAGTACATAAGGCAATATTTTCACCATAATAAGTCCTATCGGATTTGAAATTCGCTTCACTAGATCCAGAAATGTATTCCCCTCAAATTCAGAAGAAAAAGAAAGTGCTAATCCCAATAACAAGACCTGCTGCAAAACAGTGATTAAAACTCCAGGAAGCATAAAATAGAGGTAATTTCCGCTGCGGATATTCTGCTTGACAAAAGTCGTCTTAAACGGTTCATATTGCTGTGCCGCGATTCTTGCCGGCACGCCGCGCTTCATTTGCGCTTGAATCTGTATGCCTGCCTTGAGTGTGGATGCACAAACATTGACGGCCATCATGGCAGTATTCGAGGTCAATGTATTTGCGCCGTCCACAAATACGGTAACTTCCGGCAAGCGGCTCTGCTGAACTCCTGATGCAAACCCTTTAGGAATATGCACAATGGTGGTTGCCTCATACCGTATGGCCATGTCCTTTGAATCGAACAAAGACGGCAATACTTTCGCAACTTCAATACTTTCATTGTCGGACAGCATGTCTATAAAGGAACTACTCAAGGGACTATTGTCCTCATCAACAACGATAACAGGCATTTCGGTTACTTTACCCTGTTGATATACGTGACCGACCAATACTCCATATAATACTGGGGCCCCAAGAAAAAGCATCAAGAGAACCTTATTTTTATAGAAGAGTATGAACTCCCTTTGGATTAATGCTAGAAAACTTTTCACATTCAATCAATTAATTCGCATGGAGAACCACGAGCGTTTTTGTTAACAAATCTTTTGACTCCGCAACATCTTCTGGAACAAGTTTCAATTCGAATACCGCCTGTTGTGGATCAAAATCAGGATAAGCAGACGCAATATTCGCATAAGAATTTAAAGCTTTAATACTTATTATCTTTGCTTTCATCTTTCTATGGTTTAGATAAGGAATTTCTACTTCCACCACACCGTCCTTTTGTAGCTTACCAATTTTATTTTCGGGCAAAGTAAATCTAAAATATGTTGATTGATTTAGGAAACCGTTGAAAATAGGATAACCGGCCATCGCTAACTCACCCACTCTTAAGTTGATCGTCTCAACGCTCATTTCTTGGGGAGCGATCAGGAATTTTTCTTTTGCTGCAACATCAACTTCTAAGACTGCGCCTAACGCCCGCTCCTTTTGGCCCAGGGCCATGATCTGTTGCTCCAATCTTGCTCCCCCACGCGCCTCGGCCATTTCTGCCTGTGCCGCCAGGTATTGATTCTTAGCACCTTGGTATTTTGCATAGGTCTCATCATATTTTTGCTGTGGAATCAAGCTATCTTGCAGTAAGACCTCAAGTCGGCCTATTGATTTCTTTGCAAACTCATACTGCTCTTTAAGCCCATCCACTTTGGCTTGTAATTGCAGCAGCTGTCCTTTCGTTGCCCCTTTGACTGCCATGTTATATTGAGCGTCCGCAGACTGTAAAGCTCCCCTTGCCTGCTCTTCCTTCGCATCGACCTCAGGAATACTTAGTATCGCTAAAGTATCACCTGCATGAACAAAATCTCCCTCGGCCACAAAGATCTTGTCTATTTTGCCCGGTACCTTTGTCACAACTGTGACTTGTTCACGTTCTACTTTTCCCTCGATAGGTTTCTCTTTCACTTGATTTGTACAAGAAACAAAAATAGACAGGAACATTATCCCATATAAATTCTTCATGTTACTCATGTATAGTTTGTAATAATTTTCCAGATGTATGCAATAACTCGACGGCAGCAGTGCGTTGCTGCAAAACATGATTAAAATAGCCTAGATTAACCTTGTACCAATCATTTTCAGTAGCCAGTAACTCCGTGACATCAATTAATCCGGCTTGGTACTGCTTGATTGCCATCGATAGATTATTTTCAGCGACCTTCAGTTGTTGTTCTCCGACCTTTAATTTCTGATTACCAGAGGTGTACGCAACTGTGTTTTTACGTAGCAACAGACTGAGCTTTTCCTGCGTATCTTCCCGTTTAGTCGTATTGATCTGCTGATCCAACTTGACTTGTTTAATCTTATTATGATGTTCACCGCCAGTGTAGAGATCCCATTTCACACCAAGCCCCACAAGCAAGTTTGGACTCCCTTTGATGGAATTTAAAGGCAGATTAACTGTACCTAATAAAGGCTGGTCTTTTATGGTAAATTTGGAATTGAACACGTTTAGATAATTCGCCGATCCAAAGGCAAAAACAGCTGGAAGAGCTCCCCCCTTCTCCTTTTTATAAAGGAACTCATAGGCTTTTGCGGAAGCATCAAGGGCCTTAAGTTCAGATCTTTGTTCTACATCACGAGGAAGCTCAGACAGAAATATCGGTTTAAGCCCAAAATGAATGTTCCCTACCTCCTGAATTGACACACCCGTCTCTTGCTCAATCTTTTGGCAAAGAAGATCCCGATTTCCGGAAACTTCGATCTTTTTTTCCTCAAGCTCAAGCAGCGCCAATTTCAATTTATCTCGATCATAAGGTATAGCAAGCCCATTTTGGATGGCCTTATTCACCTTTTCTTGCTCTTTTAACAATCTTTTCTCTGAGTCGGCAATGAGCTTATCCACTTCGTCCAAAAGCATTAACTGGTCAAAAGAAGCAATTATATCCTTCGAAAGTGTTTCGCGCGTAGCAGATTCCAAATATTGTTGTGCGACGGCCTTTTCCTGTAATGCTCTTATGCCATTGGGAATTTGTAAACCTGAAAAAATAACTTGCTTAACAGAAACTCCCGCATATGCAGCCTGACCATGCATGCTAAATCCCGTGGCACCTTCAAAAAGCCCCAGATTCAACAAAGGGATATTCACCGTTGGAATATCGACACTTCCATTGCTATGGACATAGCCATATAGCCCCAAGGCTGACACATGTGGTAATCTATTTGCTTTTACACCATCTGCTTCCAAACGTGCCTTGTCAATTTCATAAGCCTTCAATTTCAATTCCTTGTTTGTTTGAAAGGCTTTCTGAATGATATCCCTTACAGATGGATCAATCAGCGTTTGTGCATGTAGTTTATTTGTAAACATCACCGAGGCCAAAGTCAATAAACCCAGGCATAGTTTCTTACTCATCATATAATTTAATTCATTTTTTCTGATCCAAAATAGGGCAACAATCGTTTCTTTTATCTGTTTAACAGGAAACCCTGTGGTATGTTTTATTTTCGGCTGTTTTTCTTGAAGATGTTTTTTCTATCGCCGGTCAACACCCAGGTTTCACTTCATTACATTCGGTGCGTTCACTGGTCTAAAGACTATTTTCAAGATAAGAAAAAAAAGAAATTGCAACAGCGCAAGGAATGCTGTATTAATTTTCATTTTTGCTAATAAATAAGTTATCTTTGGAGATCGAATTGAAATTTTGGCAATTAAGCACTCAACTTTATTCGATAATAATAAAAAAGTTTTACCCTAACCCACTGCCTCCAGCAGAAAACTATGTTGCTTACAGATACACATACACACATTTATTACCATGCAGGAACTGCCAAACTGCAAGAACATCTAACACGTTGTTTTGATAATGGCATACAACGACTTTTTTTGCCAAACGTTAATAGCGCTTCCATAAAACCTGTATTTGATACCGTAGCAGCTTATCCAGATCATTGTTTTCCTATGTTGGGATTACATCCCTGCGATGTCAAAGAAAACTATGTCGAAGAATTAATAAATATCCGAAAGAGCCTAGACACACACAAGGTCCATGCTATAGGCGAAATTGGACTGGACCTCTATTGGGACAAAAGTACACTCGAAATTCAAAAAGATGCCTTCCGAACCCAGGTTCAATGGGCTAAAGAACTAAACTTGCCTATTGATATCCATTGCCGCGAGGCCTTTACTGAATTATTTGAATTACTGGAAGAACTCCATGATGATAAATTGTTCGGTGTTTTGCATTGTTTTACCGGAACATTAGAACAGGCTCATCACGCCATTGATCTTGGTTTCGCGCTTGGTATAGGTGGGGTTGTGACATTTAAAAAAGCAGGTCTGGATCAGGTGGTCAAAGAAATTGACTTGAAACATATCGTTTTGGAGACGGATGCTCCATATTTGGCCCCAGTACCCTATCGGGGTAAAGAAAATGAAAGTAGCTATTTGGTGTATGTTGCGCAAAAAGTAGCTGACCTGCACCAGCTTTCTATTGAACAGGTAGCAGAAATCACAACAGAAAATTCAAAACGTATTTTTGGTATATAATCTCAAAANNGGAAAACTCAATGCATAATATCTTTATTATTTACACAGGTGGGACCATTGGAATGGTTAAAGATGAAACAGGGACATTTGTTCCTTTTGACTTTGAATTGATCAAACGTAATCTCCCTGATTTAAGTCGCTTAGACTATAAGCTGACCGTGCACTCTTTCGAACCGATTATCGATTCATCAAATATGAAACCGGAGATATGGATAGAAATGGCGCAAATTATTAAGGATAACTATGCTGATTACGATGGCTTTGTTATTCTTCATGGCTCCGATACAATGGCTTTCACAGCCTCTGTTTTAAGTTTTATGTTGGAGGGTCTTCAAAAACCTGTTATTCTATCGGGATCTCAGTTGCCTATTGGAGAGATCAGGACGGACGCACGGGAAAATATGATGACTGCACTCGAAATTGCCTCCGCAAAACAAGATGGTGTATCGATTATCCAAGAGGTCTGTATCCTATTTGACAACAAGTTATTCCGCGGGAACCGATCGTTTAAATATAATTCGGCCAAATTTGAGGCCTTTAGGTCTCCAAATTATCCCGTCTTAGTGGAAGCCGGCATTCACCTCAAATACAATACAGATGCTTTACTAAATAATATTGATAAAGAATTCATCCTACACACAAAACTGGACAACCGAGTGGCTGTATTGAAATTATTTCCCGGAATCTCTGCCCAAACGATCAAAGCAGTTTTAGACTCCGATGTCCGTTCTATTGTCATGGAAACATTCGGATCGGGCAATACGACGACCGACACTTGGTTTCTAGATCTGTTGAAGGAAGCCATTGAACAAGGTAAAAATATACTCAATATTTCCCAATGTAAAGTTGGCTCTGTAGAATTGGGTCGATATGAGACATCACAAGGACTTAAATCCATCGGTGTCCTCAATGGGTATGACCTTACATTCGAAGCAGCCGTCACCAAATTAATGTATCTTCAAGGTGAGCTAGAAGATCAAAAAGAAGTTGCTTATTGGATTGAAAAGGATATTCGCGGTGAATTGACAGTCAATGATTAATTCCTATACCTTTAAACAAAAAGGGTTTGTACAATTATACAAACCCTTTTTGTTATAGAATCATTTTTTTCTGGGAAGCTCTTCCACAGCTATTGCGCTGACGCTTGGCTAGCGAGTACTTCCGCTACCACAAAATTGCTTCCTCCGACAAAGATAAGATCCCCCGCTACATAGGTTTCTTTTGCCGCTGCAAAAGCTTGTTCGACAGAAGCATAGTCAACACCTTCCAAATCAAATTTTGCCGCCTCCAAACGAAGTAAATCAGCCGGCATTGCTCTAGGCATTGCCGGAGCAGAAAAGTAATATACCGCGTCTTTTGGAAGATATGGCAACATGTGCGATAAATCTTTATCACGCATCGCTCCGATCACAAAATGCAGTTTATCATATTTAATTGTAGCTAAATTTTTCAGGACTTCATGGATGCCATCTTCATTATGGCCGGTATCACAAATGACAAAAGGTTCTTTTGATAAAGTCTGCCAACGGCCTTGAATTCCGGTAGTCAGTTGCACCCGCCTCAGTGCATTATGTATATGCTCATCACCAATCTCAAAACCTTGTTTACGCAATTCATCAACAGCCAAAAGCACTCCAGCAAGATTTTTCACCTGATAGCTCCCCTTTAAATCCAGTTGATATTCTTTCGAATCACCTCCAAGGTCAATAGCTTGTATGGTTAGATAGTCCTGATCTACATGCAACATCGCAGTCTGATAAACCTGCGATGCAAACTGAATAGGAGCCTGCTCCAGCGCTGCTTTGTCCAGAAATACGGGCGCTGTTTCCTCAGCGTATTCAGATATCACCACCGGTGTATTCCGTTTGATAATACCTGCTTTTTCACTTGCAATTTCGCCCAATGTATTTCCCAAAAGGTTCATATGATCAAAACCAATATTGGTAATGACAGAAAGCAAGGGCTGAATAATGTTTGTACTATCCAGGCGGCCACCAAGTCCGACCTCAATGACAGCGATATCAACCTGACTTTGATGAAAATAATCGAAAGCCATGGCCACAGTAATTTCGAAAAAAGAAGGACTGACCTCTTCGATGAGCTCACGATGTGTATTGACAAAATCAACAACGAATTCCTTCTCACACAATTGACCGTTGACTCGAATACGCTCCCTAAAATCCAACAGGTGGGGAGAAGTGTACAGCCCGGTCTTATAACCTGCTTCCGCCAATATCGCCGCAAGCATATGGGAAGTTGATCCCTTTCCGTTCGTACCGGCAATATGTAAAGTTTTGAATTTTCGTTGCGGATTATCCAACGCATTGCAAAGTCTGATGGTATTGTCAAGGTCTTTTTTGAAGGCTGAGGCACCATCCCTTGTAAACATAGGCAATCGAGTATACAGATACTCGATTGCCTCATTATAAGCATTCATCTGAATGATTTTTATCTTAATCTAAAATTGAACACAATCCGTCCTGTCTGGGAGTCAGGAGCGTTCGGCAACTGATTCAGCCGAGCACCTCTTACAGCACGCTCACATTTCTCCAATAACGATGGATCGGTGATCGTCGTTCCTTTTACCCCAGCGCGCGCATAGGTAATAATTCCTTGCTTGTTGACTCTGAATTCTACAGCCACCTTTCCAGCTTGCTGTCCATTGTCGTCAATACTTGGTCTTTGCGTGAAACTGCGATTCTCAATAGACAACATCATATTTCCGTTGCCAGATCCTCCTTCGCCGTAATTGCTCGCTAAAGGATCACCTAGTTTGGATCCCTGATTTCCAGGAGTTGTTCCGGTACCGTCACCAGCGCCCTTTCCATTGTTTTTATTACCTTTAAAAAGAGCTTTGGCATTGGCCTGTGGGGCAACCTCTTTCGTTTCTTTAGTTGTCTCTGGCGCCTTTGAAACGACTTTTTTCTCTGTTTTAGTAACTGCGGGTGCATCTTCCAAATCCTGGGTCACCACCGCTTTTTCAGCAACCTGCTGTGTAGGAGTCGGCGTAGGTGTTTCAATAGGGTCTATACGATCCGGACGTTCATTATTGGCGTTGGGATCTACCGAAGGTTCCTCAACACTCATATAATCGTCGCCCATACCTTCCGGTGAGGTTCCGTAATTGACAATCATCCCTCCCATACCATATTCGTCAGGAGTCTGGGCTTTAAAAACGACAAAAAAACCAATCAAAAGCAATGATGCCATGACCAATGTAGATATCCCCAAAGCTTTGGGGAAATTATTTTCTTCATGTTGAAGATGATATCTCATTGTATAAATCTCCTCTATTTATATATGAACAATAAACCTTAAAAAAGTTTAATGTCCTTATTTATCTTTTTTAGGTTCCGTTGCCAATACCACTTTAATTTTCAATCGATTAGCCACATCCATAACAGAAATGACATTTTGAATAGGGACGGTATTATCCACATAAAGCATGATTGTAAGTTCCTCTGCACCTGCCATTTGCGACTGAATCGCAGCTTCCAATCCCTCAATCGGAACTGCTGTCTTATCGATAAAGTAACCCAGCTCTTTTGTAATAGACACCGTAACGGTCTTTTTAGCAACAGATTGTTCGCCCGCACTCGACTTTGGCAACAAAAGCTTTACGACCTGCGGATTTGAAACTGCAGAAGCCAACAGAAAGAACAACATCAAAAAGAACATGATATCATTCAGCGCTGAAGTATGTACCTCTGCAGATGGTTTATTTTTTCTACTTCGTAAGTTCATTATCGTCCTGGTTCATCCAATTAATCAATAAATTCTACAGCATCGGTTTCCATACGTAAAATCAATCGTTCTACCATCATATTTAAAATATGGTAACCTAAATACGCTAGGATACCTACAGCTAGACCAGAAGCTGAAGATACCATTTTTACATATAAACCTCCAGATACTGATGCGATATCAATACCGCCAGCTAATTCTACCTCATGAAAAATCTTAATTACCCCAAAGATAGTACCAACGAAACCAAGCATCGGAGCAATACCGGCAATAATACCCAAGATATTAATGTTCTTCTCTAATTTGGCTACTTCCAATTTACCCACATTTTCAATGGCGCCTTCAATATCTTTGATCGGTCTGCCTACACGCAATAAACCTTTTTGTAACATACGACCCAAAGCAGAGTTACTCGAACGAACTACAGCCAAAGCAGAGTCCAAATTTCCAGATAACACATTCGCTTTTACTTGCGACATTAAGCTGTTATCGTATTTTGAAGCGCGTCGAATCGTCAAATAACGTTCAAAAAAGATAACCAATCCAATAAAGAACAGCAGTAAGATTGGAACCATAATCCATCCCCCTTTGATCATCATATCGATCAAACTCATGTTTTCTGTACTTGCGGCGGCAGGTAATGGTTGTTGCGCAGCTTGATTAAGTGAATCCACAGCAGCTCTTGCTGTATCCTGTACTAATGACATAATTATTAATAGTTTTATATAGTTTCTATAATTTTTCTACCCAAGCATCCTTTATTTTCTTAGCCACAGACTTCTGAGCGAGATCAGCCTCCTCTTTGGTCATATAAGAATTTAGGATCACTCTTTTTCTTTTTGATTTTCCTTCCGCAGCTCTTGCCGTTTTGTATCCCATTTCCCGAAGACGCTTTGCCTCTTGTTCCGCTTGTGCCATTGTTTTTGCGGAACCGATTACCAATTGATATTTTGGTTGCGCCACTGGGATCGATTCCTTGATCACTGGATTTGCCTCCAGAACAGGAGCATTGGTTGTCGTAGATTGTGCGGCAGTTGGTGGCGTTGCGCTTTTAACAGAATCAGTAACTTTGACTTTAGCCAATGAGTCCGTTTTCTTCAAGCTATCGGCCACCAATGTATTGGACAATGAATCAGCGGGTGCAATCTGCTTATTCTGAACCACTGTATTCCCATTGGTGACCACAGGTTTACTTGAGCCAAATAACGAATCCTTTAAGTTAGGATTCGTATAGATAACCCCTACCGCAACCATTGCTAATACCACGATTCCCGTCATCCAATACCAGATCGCATTCGAATTACGCGGTTCTTCTATATAGATATTAGGTTCGTAGGTCGAGTTAGCAGTAGCTATGGCGCCCACCTCTTTATTTAAAACAGTTTCGCTTTCAATTGGAGTTGCCTTATCCATATCAACACCTGAAACCATGTGTGAAAGTTTAGACTCTTCAGCTTGTCCTGTGTCAATAGTAGAAGCTTGAGGTTCATCAGTGGTTTCTATGGGACCAACATTTTCCGGGTTGACATCTGCAAGAACAGTTGGTATTTCGGCTGGGTCAAGAGCGCTTGCCGGTTCCCCTGCGACATCTTCTTCCTGTATTGGACTATCCTCATGAGGTTCTTCAGTCAGCGGTACAGTTACTTCTTCCTCCTTATCTTGCTCAACTTCTTCTGTGTGCACTTCCTCCAAAGTAGAGACGACAGTTTCAATTTCCGGCGCAACAAGATTGGTTACTGGTTGAAAATCGAAGCCTGATAAATCTAAGGGCTTAAAGACCAAACTCGTACCATAGCTAATTAGCAAGCCTAAATCATCCAATTTAACCTGTCCAAATTGTTCTAGATCAGCGCGTAAAGAACGGACAGCTTCATCCAAAATCTGTTGCGCTTGCCCCAATCCTAAACTTCCCTGCTGTTGAATATAATGTACCATGTTAAACCCATGTTGAGCCGAATAATCCAGTTCAACGTAGGATATCGGCGGCAAA
This sequence comes from Sphingobacterium sp. UBA6711, assembly GCA_002454415.1. Lineage (GTDB taxonomy): Bacteria > Bacteroidota > Bacteroidia > Sphingobacteriales > Sphingobacteriaceae > Sphingobacterium. The sequence goes on along the minus strand of DKIT01000200.1, from coordinate 97,876 downwards.
AACACATTATTCTGTTTATCGAATTGAGCCGGGGAATGAATTCTTTTGAATACACCGATCCCTGGCACATATACTTCCGTATAACGTTTTAATAAACTATTGATATTTTTGCCTAGATTCATTACGCACTAATTTAAGATGCAAATTTATAATCTTAATTCATTAAAAAGAATAATTAAGACCACCAATTACATTAAAGCCCAATCTTGGGTAATACATATAACGTTCGTATTCCTTTCCAAAGATATTGTTTGCTTTTACAAATACGCCAAATTGTTTTTTGATTCGGTATTCAGCTCCAGCATTGAGGTCCGCAAAAGAGGCAACTGAAGCCTTTCTGCCAACAGCATTTCCATTATTGTCCGTCACACGGCTACCATCCGCATTATAATCATAGATATACGCATAGGTATTACCTTGTGTTGAAAGTTCAGCATCTACGAAAAATTTATCCGAGATATTAAACCTTGCATTGGCTTGCAAACGGAATTTTGGCAAGCCCCAAGCTTCCTCTTCATCACTCAAGTTATAATCGTCGATGTAAACTTTTCCACCTAGATTAACCAATTGTGAAAGTCGTACATTGATCTCCCCTTCCAATCCCATATGCTTAGCTTTATTGATTTGGCCATCATAAACCACATCAAAAGCCCAAGGAATATAACCGTCTTGACTGTTGCCAAATGCACTGTTTTTAAATAAAGCTAATCCCTCTATCTGTTTGTAAAAGACTTTTACTTTGTAGCCAAATGTAGCACCGGCATTTCCCTTTAAACCGGCATAAATATTCATTTTTTCAATTGAATTGGCAATTCTGACATTAGGAGCCAAATAAGGATTTTCCTTTGCAAAATTGCGGAAAGAAGCTTGTCTCACACCGCCATTTATCCCCGCAAATAACGAGATATATTCGGGTGCTAAAGCAAAATCAGCTTCAACCGAAGGGAACACATTGAAACGCGATTGATCACCAAATTCTGACGTCAGATTTGCACCTAAGGTGACATTATAATTATCGCCTTTAAAACGGATGTATGGATTGACCAAAAGCAAATTGTTCTTCACATTTGCTGTATCATTCTCATTTTTGACATCATTCATATTCACGCTCAAATTCGCACCAACATTGAACGCGCTCAAACGCTTATTCAAGTAGCCAGACAAGGCGATTGAGTTTTCTTTCGCTTTATAGGCGTCTTTGAATAAATAACCATCAACTTTAGCGGAATAGCTTATTGCTTGTTCATTTTTTGGATCAACATTGCTCGTCAGCTCACCATTTAAATAAATATCTGTAAATGTCTGCTTATCGGGCGTAGTATTCAATAAAGTTGTACCCGATTGGTCAAATGTTTGACCGTAAAAGTTTGTTCCGTAACGATTATATCCGATAGTACCCTTAACCGTCACTGCATCCAACACACGGCGGCCAAAAACACCTATATCCTGTGTGCTGAACTTCTGTCCGTCGATATTCCCCTTTTGGCTCAAATGCTTGGCAAATAACCCAAAGCGTGTGTTTTCAAATTGTTCTGAAGCTAGATAAGCTTCACCTGATATACTGTTGTAGTTACCGATAGCAAGTTTGACATAATTGCTGCTATGTTCAAAAGGTTGCGCAAACGGGATCTCCTGAACGTTCAACTGTTTCAAACCTGTATTGATATCCAACTTTTTATCCAAAATACTGTTGTACGATAATTTGGGTTGGTATTCCCTTTTATTGGTCATATCTGGACTCCGGCGGATTTTCACAGCATCCGCAAGAATCGGTTTATAATCACGAACAACGTCAAAAGAATCGATAGTGACCGGTTTTTCAGGATCATTCTTCTTGCCCGTTTCCTGTGCAAAAGAATGCAATCCCACGCCCATCAAAAGCGCTGCTAAAGTATATTTCTTCACGTTTCTATTTTGCAACTTCTTCATTATATCCTATTTCTTTTTGTTGTTCAATTTATTTAGACGTTCCTTCGCAGCAGGCAAAATATCGTCTTTCGCATCATAGTTATCCACAATAGATTCAAGTGTCGCTTTCGCCTGAAAAGTATCCCCCTTACCTGCATAAGCATCGGCCATGGTAATAAAGCTCTTCGCTACCCAATACTCATACGAGGAGAAATTATCGGACAGATCCATTGCTGTTTTAATACAAGCATCGTACTGTTTATTTTCTAACTGGAGTAGGGCAACATTATATTTTGCCTCGGCACCGAATACTGTACGGCTCTTCAAAGCGGCCAAGCTAAACTCTTTCATCGCCTCGGCCTTCTTATTTTGCTTCACGTAGCATTTACCCGCATATAAAAATGCATTCGCAATATCCTCTTCTGAAGACTTTTCGTAATTCTTGACAGCGTTGGTATAATTTAATGCTTCCTTATAATCTCCAATCTGATAATAAGAGACCATCAGGTTGTTTATGGCAAAACCATAGTTAGATTTATACTCAGAAGTAAGCTCCAGCTTTTTCAACAGCTGCGTTGCTTCATTGTATTTCTTTTGTTTTAAATATAAATTGGAGACCGAAATCAAGGTGCGCTCCGTGTAAGGAGATGTCCAGTCATTCAAGATAATGTTATAGTCGTGCAATGCATCTTCTGTATTTCCCAAAGCTGCGTTACTTTCGGCACGAACAAAACGTGCATACTTCTCTTGATTTGGTTTCGGGAATTTATCGAAATAAGCATTTACAGCCTCTACTGCTCCTTGGTAATTACCTCTGGAGAATAAGGTTGTCGCTGTCGAGAATGAACGAGAATCTTGTTCAGATTTCGAAACATCACCCAAGTTTGTTCCGGTAGCGTATTTGATATAACCTGTCGCATCACCTTTGTCCAAATAGATATTCTCTATCGAACGCATGGCCTGTCTTGCTTCATCTGTTGAGGCGTATTGATCAACCACACGTTGGAATGTTGCCAATGCAGCATCATTGTTATCCTGATTATACTGCACAAGGCCAATAGTCACCAAAGCACGCGGCACATAGCTGCTACGTGGATATTTTTCCACCATGGTTTGAAGACCTGCAATTGCCTGATCACTTTCTCCCATCAAGAAACGCGTGTAAGGAATTTCAAAAGCAATGTCATCGGCATAATTAGAACTCGGGAATTGTGCAATAACAGCATTCAATGTTGAGATTTTACCGTTGTTATCCCCTTGGAGCCCTTGAATAATACCTCTTTGGAATAAGGCATAATCCTGACTAGGAGCTTTAGACGAGATTAGTTTATTATATTCCGTTAGGGCTCTTCCGTAGTTTTTTGAAGAGAAGTATGAATCACCTAGTCGTGCAATAGCATCATTACGTGTATTCATTTCAATGCCTTTTGAACCACCAGAAGCTAGGAAACGCTCAAAATAATTTGCAGAAGTGCTGTAATTACCGTTACGGAAAGCAGCATACGCTAATGCATAATTGGCATAGCCGTAAACGTCCGTTTTACTTGCTCCAGGTAAACGTAAAAACTTATTGAAATTGGTTACCGCTTCACCATATTTGCGCACTTCATACATTGCTTCAGCTTTCCAATAGGTTGACAAAGCATATATTTCCTCGTCATAGCGATGCTGTTCAGAACGCATAAACAAAGAGATCGCATTTTCAAAGGCACGTTCATTGTAATACTCCAAACCTCTATAGTAAGTCACCTTTTGGTAAGCTGCATTGGCCTCTTTTCCACGTTTAGGGATAGATTCCAAAATATCAACTGCCTCACGGTAGTTTTTCGTGCTTAACAACACTTCAGCAAGCAGGGTTTTCGCTTCCTCCAAACGTTTCGATTTTGGATATGTTTTCAGATATTCCTGTGTCGACGCCAAAGCAACTTGGTGGAACTCCAATTCATAGGAAAGTTTAGCATAATTGAATAAACCCTCTTCTTGCATCGCTGGATCAAAATCCAATTTAGATGCTCTAAAAAATGCATTACGAGCAGATTGCTTATTGCCTTTCTTTAAGAAAGAATCCCCCAAAGTAATCATCGCAGATTGATAATAAGCGTCAGGATCCGTCATTTTTTCCAATTCGGTGATCGCTTTATCGTAATCCTTCAATTTATAGGCAATGTAACCAATTTGGTAACTATCCTGATTATTCTGAGTCTTGCCTTGATCTTGCGCCTGAAATTTATCGTAATAATCTTTCGATGTTTTTAAGTCACCTTTGATAAAGTATGTTGCCGCTATGATACGGAACATCTCCGTTTCATTTTCTTGTTTCGTTCTCGAGAGAATTGGCAATGCATAGTCCAATACATCGTCATAACGTTTATCCAAGAAGTACAAGGCCGTAATATAGTAAGGGTAACTATTTTCAAACTGCTTAGATCCATTGAGGCGCTCAAATTCATTCAAAGCTGTTTTATACTCCGCATCTAAATAAGATAAATAGGCATAGTAATAGATGGAAGCTTCCTGAAATTCAGTTTTCTGATCCTTTAATCCTTCGAATAATGGTTTTGCCGCTTTATAATCTTTCGTCATAAATGAAGCATATCCAAATTTGAAGCGATATTCAACATTTTCCCTACCGGCCAAATTTTTGCTGTCAATTTTGTTAAACCATTCGAGCGCTTTAACATAATCTTTTTTCGCGTAGTACGATTTACCAATCTGGAAATAGGCTGCTTTAGCATTTGCACTGACAGGGAAATCTTTGATATATTTCAGAAAACGGTTTTCGGCATCCGACTCGCCTAGCTCCAAAGCACAAACCGCTTGATAGTATCTTACATTTTCTTTTATAAAAGACAGCTCCTCTGTCTCATCCAATTGCAAATTGGATTTTGTTCGTAAGGCTTCAACACGATCAAATTGTGCTGACGCGGAACTAAATTTGCCCCGCTCATACAATTCCATCCCCGTTTTGTACGCCTTATTGATTTGTTGCCATTCTGTCTGTTGCGCTAATGCTGGCGTCGCCATAACGGTTAATGCAACCCCCACCTGGTAAATCTTCTTATACATAATATGTGAAACCTTAATATGTTATTTATCTGCAAATGTACATGAATCTCATTTCAAACTCAGTCCCCTTCGTCCATTAAAAACTATAAAAAAAGCGGAAAGAGTAGATAGTTTTATTCATTCTACTAAATTATACTTTAATTGAGGATGTTTTACCCAAAAGTTATTAACATCTGTGAATAACCCTGAATTATAACGGAAATTTTGCATAAAAAATATGCCCGACAAAAAATAAAGTCAGGCATACTATTGTTGATTTAGAAAATCTCGTTTTTAGTTTATTATTTCAAAAACTTTATACGGAAAGAAAGCCCAATTATCCGCGTTGTCCAGCCAGTAAGTACAACACAGCCATACGGACTGCCACACCATTTTCCACTTGATCCAGGATAATGGAATGCTCACTATCGGCAACATCCGAAGTGATCTCAACCCCACGATTAATTGGCCCTGGGTGCATAATTGTAATCGGCTTGTCTAAGGAGTCCAAAATGCCTTTGTTTAACCCATAAAGCATAGAATACTCTCTCAACGATGGAAAGTAAGCGATATCTTGGCGTGCCAATTGAATCCGCAACATATTCGCGACGTCGCACCAGTTCAATGCTTTTCTAAGATCATGCTCTACTTTTACACCTAAGGAAGCAATGTGTTTGGGAATTAAGGTCGTCGGGCCGCAGACCATTACTTCAGCTCCTTGTTTTTGGAGACATAAAATATTGGACAGGGCAACTCGTGAATGGGTAATATCGCCGATAATAGCGACCTTACGCCCTGCCAGGTCACCGTAGCGCTCCCGGATTGAAAAAGAATCCAACAGCGCCTGCGTCGGATGTTCATGGGCTCCATCACCTGCGTTCACAATCTGCGCGTCAACATGTTTACTCAGAAATACCCCCGCCCCCGCATAAGGATGTCGCATCACAATCATATCGACTTTCATCGCTAGAATATTGTTTACAGTATCAATGAGAGTCTCGCCCTTACTGACCGAAGAAGACGACGCTGCAAAATTAACGATATCTGCAGAAAGTCTTTTTTCAGCTAACTCGAAAGACAAACGTGTACGTGTAGAGTTTTCAAAAAACACATTCGCTATGGTTATATCCCGTAAAGAAGGAACCTTTTTGATTGGCCTGTTTAATACTTCTTTGAAATTGCTCGCAGTATCTAAAATCAATTGGATATCGTTCTCATTTAGATCTTTGATTCCTAATAAATGGCGGGTACTTAATTGTTCTGCTACAGATGACATTTTATAGTATATTCAAGTATTTACAAATCTTTTTTCACTTTCAATTTAAACTCAATTCGATCGATCCAGAGGTTTTATTCAACACTCCTTTCGCCAATTGAGCTTTAATTACCTGAAGGTTTTTTCTCGGTAACCAAGATAATACTATCTTGATCATCCGACTCTTTCCAATTCACAATTACTTTTTGTGAATCAATAGAGTCAACCTGTATTCCAATATAATCGGGTTGGATTGGAATCTGTCTGGAGAATCGGCGATCTACCAAAACAAGTAATTCTATTGTTTTCGCACGGCCGAATGCTTGTACAGCATCCATCGCCGATCGGATAGTTCGTCCTGTCCATAAGACGTCATCAATAAAAATAACATCTTTACCTTCTACAATAAAATTGATATTTGTACTATTTGCCAATATTGGACCCGCGTTACCTTTGGTACGGAAGTCATCACGATAAAATGTGATATCCAAGTCACCGATCAAAATCTCCTTTCCGATCATTTGTTCGAGCTCTTTGACGATACGTCTTGCCAAGAAAGTTCCTCGTGGTTGAATACCTATGACGGCAGCATTTGAAAAATCACCATGATTCTCAATCAATTGACGACATAGTCTTTGAATGGTGATTTGAAATTTTGGTCCGTCTAATAAAATCGACTGTTTCATTATGGGAATGTTTGAGCAAATCTACACTTTTTTTAACAAAAACGAAGGCCAGCACGGCAATTAATTTCAATTCTTGCACTTATCCAAACCTTTCTTGAAACAATCCATCTTTTCCAAATCTAACCTCTTTTCCAACGATCTAATCATCTTTTAACACCAGGATTTCTCATGTCTTAGGTCATTCATTTACTTTTTTATTCCCACGCGCCATAAAGTATACCGGTACTCCGATAAGAACCAATATAAACCCTGGCCAGGTGTACTGAGGTTTGTAAATAATCAACAGCACACAAAACACACTTCCGATCAATAAATAAATGATTGGTGTAACCGGAAATAGAAATGTTTTATAGGAGCGTTCTAAATCAGGCCTGCGGATACNNAGCACCGTAATCATATAAAATATGACAATAACGAAAGATATCATATCGAGCAAATTACCATATTGGCCACTTAAACAGAGCAATGAAGCCCAAATTCCTTGCAACCATAACGATCTTGCAGGTACATCATATTTATTATTAGGAATAGCCTGTTTCAAAAACAAGCCGTCTTTGGCCATCGTCTGAAAAACACGTGCTCCAGATAAAGCCAAGCCATTTACACATCCAAAAGTGGATATCATCACCAAGATTGCCATTGCAATTGTACCCGAATGGCCTAACATCTTTTCAGCAGCAGCGATTGCCACCCGGTCATTTGCCGCAAAAGCAATCTCCTCACGATTTAGCGCTGCTAGATAAATGTAATTACAACTGATGTACAGAAACATCACCAGACTAGTTCCAATGACCAATGCACGTACTACATTTCGTTGTGGGTTGACAATTTCGCCTGACACAAAGGTCACATTTTCCCAAGCCACACTACTAAATACAGAACCAACCATAGCCGCAGCTAAGGCCCCCATCAGCGCTCCACCCGAGATTCCAGACCAACCAGCACCTTTCAAGTTCTGGAAAGAATCCCAGCCATAAGCCATATTTTCCGAGAAGTGATTCTCTTTAATCAAAAATAAACCACCGATAATCAGCAAGATGAGCGCAATAATTTTTGCAGAAGTAAAAAAGGACTGCACAGACTTACCACTTTTGATTCCACGCGTATTGATAAATGTAAGGAGCAAGATCACGCCCATCGCCAGAATTTGAATCCAGGTAATTTTAAAATCTCCGCGCTGAAATAGTGGTGTCGCATCATTCAAGCGTGGAATAAGGTAAGCCGTAAATTTACCAAAAGCCACTGCTACGGCGGCAATTGTTCCAGTCTGTATGACCGTAAACAAGCTCCACCCATACAAAAAGCCGATTGGTTTTCCGAACACTTCCGTGAGATAAGTATACTGTCCCCCTGCTTTTGGGTACATCGAAGAAAGCTCGCCATAGCAAATCGCAGCCGCAACCGTAGCTACTGCCGTTAATAGCCAGACAACCGCCAACCAATATCCCGATCCCAGCTGTCGCATCATATCACTGGACACAATAAAAATTCCACTTCCGATCATTGAGCCCATGACCAGCATAACAGCATCCCACAATTTCAGTTGACGTTTCATATACAAATATTTAATCTATTAAAGGTCAAATGGAACACCCCGCCGATTTCACCAATGTATATGCTTTTCACACGGAGATATTTCACCATAACTTCAGGTTGGTTTTATGCCGTTAAGCTAAGAAAAAATAATCAAAAAAAAGAGCTGCCCTCAGGCACTCATGTTCAAAAAATTATTTTCTATGAACATGAACAACCAAGGGCAGCCCAGTATCTAAAATTATGCAAAACTTATTATTCTACACCATATTGTTGTTTATAAGATTTTTCTAATTCGGTAACCTGTTGAAGCAATTGTTTTTCCGAAGTAGAAGCCAAAATACTCTTATATGCTCCCAAAGCACGTAAAGCTGTTCCGATATTTGAATATTCCAGTTCAGGCTTGGTTTGTGCGATATCCTGGTACCAGCGCATATTTTGCGTCATGAATTTCAGGTTACGATTTACGATTTCATTCGCTCGTTTATTTTCACCAGTTTCATACAGCACATTGACAATTGGAATATAGCCCAAAATATCACGCATCAAATAAACACGTTTTGGCATCTTTTCATACGTTTCCACAGCCACTTTGCGTGCTTCATCCTTATGGCCCTCCATCATCAATTGTGTAGCAGTTCCACCCATCACTGTATTTGTGATCATGGTAATCATGCGGTAAGATTCAGGATCTAAATAAGATGCGTTCGCCATATTACCCCATTGATATTTCGTGGTAATATCTTTGTAAGCCGACTGTGTATCTACCAATGTACCTTCAGAGCCCTCCGGAGTAGCAATAGGCATCAAGCGTAATGCAAATCCTTCTTGCACCAAATATTTATCCAATCCAAGGTAGTTATCATTTGGTACTGTCGCCGCAAAATAAATAGGACGTTTCCAATCATTATTTAACAACACATTTAAGATCGATAGCTCCGCTCTAGATAGATAGTTTCTATTGTAGGTCCATGTCATGGTATCCACAATAGATTCCTGCCACGCTTTAGGAACCACATTGTTTTTCAACACAGATTCCCTGTTTACTGGAAGGCTAAAATTCTTGGTTGGCAAGAAATTTTCGAATTTACCACCTCTCAGTTCCAATTTGTTCTTTTGATCATCGGACAATAAAATTTGCATAATTAAATCCAGATCCACATGACCAGGCACTTTCATATCCTGATAGTAAAGCACTTCACGTACTCCCTTTTTGAACTTTTCGTCGTCGATATTGATTGGTAATCCGTCTGCCTGATTTACTTTTTGTTTCATCTGACGCATATACCAATCTGAACTTAGCAAACTCAGGTTCACAACGCGAACATCCGGACGATAATTTTCAACTTCTTGCACATACCACAATGGATACGTATCATTATCCCCATACGTAAATAAAATCGCATTAGGCGCACAGGAAGCCAGATAGTTTTTAGCTAGATCACGTGCCGTCGTTTTCTCCGAACGGTCATGATCGTCCCAGTTTTGGAACCCCAACAATACGGGTGCTCCCAACAAACAAACTGCGGTAGCAATACCCCCTGCCATTTTTCCATCCACTTTTTTGCTCAAGTAATCTGCGATAGCAAATACCCCCAATCCAATCCAGATAGCAAAAGCATAGAATGAACCAGCATAAGCATAATCACGTTCACGAGGTTGAAGCGGACTCTGATTAAGATATAATACGATTGCCAAACCCGTGAAGAAAAATAACAGCCCCACAATTCCGGCATCACGTTGTCTCTTTCCAAAATGCCAAAAGGCGCCGATCAAACCAATGATCAAAGGCAAGAAATAGTATTTATTGTTTGAAGGATCAGTTTTTAACGAATCAGGAATTGCGTTCTGTCCCCCATTATGCATTTGGTCAATCGGCTTAATACCCGCTTGCCAATTACCTTCTGTAAACGTTCCTTGTCCCTGTTGATCATTCTGACGACCAGCAAAATTCCAAAGGAAATAACGTCCATACATATGGCCAATCTGATAACTGAAAAAGAATTTCAAATTATCCCCAAAAGTTGGAGATTGACCCTCAGGAAGTTTTAAATAGTCACGATAGTATCCATCATGACCATCCCTGTTACTATAGACCCGTGGAAAGAACATCGTCTTATCGTATTTGTAGTCCATTCCATTTTCTACCTTGGTATACTTGTCTTTATCCTTCCTATAAGTATATGTCGGAACAGCATCGACCACTTGTGCATCAAATGTAGGCCCATTTAGAAGGGGCTCACTTGCATATTGCTCACGACCTAGATAACTAACAAAAGAAAAAGCATTATCTGGATCACTATTATTCAATGTTGGATTTGCCTTTGCACGAACCATGATCATAGCAAAAGAACTATAACCAAATACGATAAATGCTGTACTGATCAAGATCAGATTTAACATAGGTTTTACCTTTTTGATCGAATACCAAATTCCATATATGAAAAGAGCGATTGCTAAAACCATAAACAAATTGAATCCGGTACCGAAGCCCATACCCAAACTATTCACAAAGAAAAGATCAAAATAAGCCGCTGCTTTAACAGTGTATTGAATGATACCCCATAAGATCAAGGCCAATACCACCACACCTATTAGAAAAGCTTTGATCGCACCGGACGATGTTACCGTTTTTGAACGTTTAAAATAAATGACCAAAGCAATTGCTGGAATGACCAATAGATTCAATAAGTGGACTCCAATAGAAAGTCCCATGACATAGGCGATAAAGATTAACCACCGATCTGAACCGGCTTCATCAGCGTGATTCTCCCATTTTAGAATACCCCAAAATACAACAGCAGTACACAAGGAAGACATCGCATATACCTCAGATTCTACGGCAGAGAACCAAAAAGTATCTGTAAAAGCATAAGCCAATGCCCCAACAGCACCAGATCCGAAAATTTTAATTAGATCTGCCGATGTATAAGATTCACCAACACCTTTTACAACGATTTTCTTTGCCAAGGCCGTAATTGTCCAAAACAAAAATAAAATCGTCAGACCACTACATACCGCGGAACCTACATTCATCCAAAAGGCAATTCGTGTTACATCGCCAGCAGCAAGGTTTGAGAATATATTTTGAATCATTAAGAATAAGGGTGCCCCTGGTTGGTGCACAATTTGAAGTTTGAAAGCTGAGGCGATAAACTCACCACAGTCCCACCAACTCGTCGATCGTTCGGCAGTCATGACATACGCTACTGTTGCTATTAGCGCACATATCCATCCTAAAAGATTGTTGATTTTAGTATAGTTCATAAAATGATAAAGTCAAAAGTATTATTAATACGGCTCGAAAATAAGGATAAGTTAATAAGAAATGAATTTTATTCTGATTTTTTAACACATATTAATTGAAAAATTATCATTACGAGATTCGATATTGGCCGTAAAGAAAGGATGGTCAAAGATATCCATGCGCTATTCCCGGCGCGATATAGCTACCAAGAAACAGCAAATAATGGAATCGTTTCAAGCCCAAACAAAAATTATTTCTTTGAAAATCAAGCTGAATACACATTACAACACATTTTTATTTGCAGAAATGAGAATAGTCCGTATATTTGCATCATCAAATGTGAACGACATCATCACGATAGAAATCACTTTTGAATTGTTTGTCCGATAGTATAAGGGTAGTACAACAGTTTTTGGTTCTGTTTGTCTTGGTTCGAATCCAGGTCGGACAACAAACAATAAAAAAGGCTTGCATCTGCAAGCCTTTTTTGCGTTATATGCAAGGCTTATTATATTTTTAAAGGGTTTAGATTTTTTTTAATTTGAATTTTGATTTTTAAAACAAATCTCTATCTTTGCGTCGTCAAAAAGAAAAAGACGGAGACGTCGACTTTTTAGAGACATTGTCCGATAGTATAAGGGTAGTACAACAGTTTTTGGTTCTGTTTGTCTTGGTTCGAATCCAGGTCGGACAACTTTTAAAGTTAAGAGTTATATGGATTGTGCAAACAATCCATTTTTTTTAATGTTTAACTTTAAAAAATATTAGGGAATAAAAATATTGAATATACGACAATACAATAACCCAACATAAATATACAAAACCATGCCTTTGCAATTCAACACGGTTAAACTATTCGCGGGTTCTGGCACTACAGAACTAGCCGAAAAAATCGCACAATCTTACGGGAAACCATTAGGAGACAAAACGTTATCGCGTTTTAGCGATGGTGAGATTCAACCATTTTACAATGAATCAGTCCGTGGAGCCGATGTGTTTATCATCCAATCAACCAACCAACCTACCGACAACCTTTTTGAATTATTGCTAATGACAGATGCTGCAAAAAGAGCTTCTGCACACTACATTACAGCGGTTGTCCCTTACTTCGGTTTCGCAAGACAAGATCGAAAAGACAAACCAAGAGTTGCTATTGGCGCAAAAATGATTGCCAATCTGTTGACTGCAGCTGGTATTCACCGCATCATGACGATGGACTTACACGCGGCACAAATTCAAGGTTTTTTCGATATCCCTGTTGATCATTTGGACGGCTCTATCNNCCTACATCAAATCATTGAAGCTTCCGAATTTAACGATCGCTTCTCCGGATATGGGTGGATCATACAGAGCTCGTACATTTGCTAAATTCTTCAATGCTGAAGTTATTATTTGTGATAAACGCCGTAAACGTGCAAATGAAATCGAATCAATGTCTATCATTGGTGACGTAACAGGCCAAGACGTTGTGTTGATTGACGATATCTGTGATACAGCCGGTACACTGTCAAAAGCAGCAGCTTTAATTATGGAAAATGGCGCAAAATCTGTAAGAGCAGTTTGTACACATGCTGTACTTTCGGGCAAGGCATATGAAACAATTGAAAATTCCGTATTATCAGAAATGATCGTTACGGACACCATTCAATTAGATTCTGAAAAAGCAAAACAATCGACAAAAATCAAAGTATTATCTACAGCTGATTTGTTCGCAAAAGCGATTACAAGCGTAAATCAACACTCTTCTATCTCCGATTTATTTGAAGTGGAGTAGGTTTTGAGTTTTAGATTTTAGATTCTAGATATTGGACTCTGGTATGGGAAGCATTCGGCTGAACGACCAGAGTCCTTTTTGTATGGCACCAGCCCACCCTTTTTTAAAAGCGACAAACATTTAAAAGCACTATTCCGCTTGATCCCTACCTTTTAACAGCAAGAGCAGCATTTTTAACGCGTATACAAGTTAACACTTGATTTATATCAACTCTTCTATTAACAAGGTATTTATAGGGGATTAACAAGGGTATAACAGGGGGTTAACAGGGGTAAATCCCTGTTAACCCCCTGTTATTTCCCTGTTAGAAGAGTCTTATTTCGGTTTTAATCCAGGAAATGGTATCAATTTGATCATACATTAGGCTAAACAAGCAAAGTTGAATGAGCACAGTCATGAACATGGAAAAGTCGAAGATCTTGAATAAGTGGCTGTTTCCGAGCGAATATCGATCGTATTTTTTGATAATATCAAAAATTAAATTATCTTTGCACCTCAAATTTATAAAAAATTAAAAGATGAAATCAATTGCTATTAGCGGTTCTGTAAGACAGAACGTAGGGAAAAGAGATGCGAAAGAGTTACGTTACCAAGGTTTAGTACCAGCAGTACTTTACGGAGGTAAAGAACAAACTGCTCTTTCTGTATCCGCAGCTGATTTGAAACCAGTTCTTTACACTGCTGACGTTGTAATCGTAGAATTAAACGTTAATGGTCAAACAAAAAGAGCTATCGTTCAAGACGCACAATTCCACCCATTAACTGACTTAGTAACTCACATTGACTTTTTAGAGTTATTTGATGATAAAGAAGTATCATTAAATATTCCTATCAAATTGACAGGAACTTCTCCAGGTGTTAAAATGGGGGGTAAATTAGTTCAAAAATTACGCAAATTACGCGTAAAAGCATTACCTGCAAACTTACCACAAGAAATTGCTGTACCAATGGAATCTTTAGAAGTTGGTAAATCAGTTCGCGTAGGTCAAATCCAATTGGAAAACGCAAAAGTATTGAACAACGCTGATGATACTATCGTATCAGTAATCATGTCACGTGCATTGCGTCAAGCTGAACAAGAAGCAGCTAAAGCATCTAAAGGTGGTAAAAAATAATCTGAATAAGATTCTTAAAATACTACAGAAAGCACCGAAATTCGGTGCTTTTTTTGTTTATTAAAATTTTTATTTTTGCGTCATGAATTATCTTATCGTTGGATTGGGGAATATTGGCAGTGAATATGCTGATACAAGACATAATATTGGTTTTATGGTTGCCGATGAGCTTGTCAAACAAGCGGGCGCCAGTTTTTCTTTGCTAAAACTAGCGTATTATAGCGAATTTAAGCAAAGGGGCCACAATGTAACCGTAATAAAACCAACCACCTATATGAATTTGAGTGGCAAAGCTGTCAATTACTATATGCAACAATGCAAAGTTCCTATCCAGAACGTATTAGTGATTGTGGATGACTTAGCGATCCCATTTGGTTCTTTACGCATGAAACCCAAAGGTAGTAGTGCTGGACATAATGGACTCAAATCCATTGAGCAACTCTGTGGCGGACAGGTGTATCCCCGTTTGCGCTTTGGTATCGGAGATAATTACCCTAAAGGACGACAAGTAGATTATGTCCTTGGTCCTTTTGACAAAGAAGAACAAGCTGAACTTCCGGCTTTAATTGACCATTCTGTTAAAATGATCCAAAGTTTTGTCAATATCGGCATCGAACTAACGATGACCAATCTCAATACTAAATAAGTTACTTGTCGTTGTAATGCGCCAGTGCTTGGATCACAACGACAGCAATCTCTTCTTCAAAAATTTCATAAATAAGGCGATCTTTCTTATTGATCGCCCTACTCCAATTTCACCGTTACCTATTTTTCCTTGGCAACTTCACCTTTTTCTTTATCCAACTCTCCCTTGATGACCATTTTCACTTTTCCTGACAGGCGATCCGTTACCTCAGAAGGCACTGCTTCAGGATGTTCCTTTGCATACGTCTTGGTTGTAATAATGACGACACCATTCTTTGCCTGATCACCGTATAGCGCAGTGGCTTTTTTATCCTTTAAGATTGTAATGTTATCAATTGTATTCGGATCCAACTCATTGATCTTTTTATCCACGATAGTTTTCCCGTCGACAACAAATAGTGGATCCCCCTTGATCCCACCAATACTACGGGCACCAAACTTGCCCGGTTCGCGATCTGTAGCTTGTCCCGTCACATTGATTGCAATTCCTTGTACCCCGCCCTTGAGTTTAGATTCGCTCGCATCTTTAGATTTATACCCAGTAACAACAACTTCCGAAAGTTGCCCCTTTTTCTTCGTCTTGCTAGCAGTAGCCCCATCCTCGTTTTTATCATAAGTAAAGGTAAGTGCCTGATTCATCATATTCGGCGAATCATTCTTCTTCAAAGCAACAATGACGACACCATTTTTGCCTTTTTCGCCATATATTGTCTTCCCATTATCTTTGATCACATCGATCGATTCGATTTCCGCTGCTGGGATAGCAGACATAATAGTCGAATTAACCTCCTTCCCTTCCACAATGTAAAGCGGTTCGGCCCCCGGTGCCACATTAGCCCGAAAATGAATAGTATCTACTACAGCTTTTGACTTCAAGGTATCTGTTGTCATCTGACTCGTAGGCAAATTTTCCTTTATCGGCTTATTCAGCGTACTGACCATCTTCACTGGCAAGGAAACATCAACTTGCAGATCATTGTCCAGCTTAATAACAGGAGTTTCATTGGCTTTCTCCACTACCCCTTCAATACTGCCCTCAGCTTTACTTACCGTAAATGCAGCTCCAGTCAACAAAAATACGGGTAACAGAAATGCATATTTACTTAATTCTATCCGGGATGACCTTTTCTTGTTCATCATCATAATACGACGTTTTAATAGTTTAAAATTAAATTGATTGCTCAATCCTATTGAAGTGCCCTTTTTGGACACTTTCAACAGGCTATATTGATACGTCTGCTTGTCAATTCCTTTATCGAGCACTTGTTGATCAGTCAAGAACTCTAAATTTTGGCGAATGGCCCTGCGCATGAACCAGACGAAAGGATTGTACCAACAACACACCAATATTACTTCAAACAATAAAATATCCAGACTGTGAAGGCCTTTCACATGAATATCCTCATGCTTAAAAATATCTTTCAGCTCAGCATCCAAATGCTGTTCCTTATTGACATAAATTTTATTCAAAAATGAGAATGGAACTATGGGAATGATGACATTCCGAAAGAGATAGGACCGCCACTGATCAGCTCTCGAGTTCAGATGAATCCTCAATAAGCTCAATAACTGAAGAGCAAACTTCAAGAATAAGAAAACTGCTCCCAGGACAAAAAGAATTTCTAAGAGCTTACCTAGCGTCAATTGATGCTGAACTTCCTGCTCAACGAAATAAAACGAAATTCGCTCGCCTACTAGCCCCACATTCAGCCCCTGTTGTATGAGTAAGGATTTTAAATTTAAAAATGGATAAACAAAAGCAAATAGGCCACCAATTAGAAAATAGATCCTATTCAACATATAGAATGTTAGTCCTTTCAATAGTCCGATATATCCTAAATAGATAATACCCAACAGCAGGTTGACTTGTATAATATAGGTCAGTAGACTTTCCATACCACTAAGATTTATTATGCTTGATCATATCCATAATCTCCTTAAGTTCGTCGGCAGTCAGTTTCTCCTCCTGTACAAAAAAGGAAACCATCTCCTTATAAGAATTTTTGAAGTAATCCCCGACGAAGGAGTTCATAAACTTAGCCTTATAATCCTCTTCGCTCACCATTGGCTCATAGCGTTTGGCATTCGCGTAACGCACCGCTTTTACAAAATCTTTACGCTCCAAGTTTTTCACCGTAGAAGCCAATGTCGTATACGGCATCTTCTCGCCCTTTATATTATCCAAGATCTCCTTGATAAAACCTCCATTGAGACTCCAAATAGATTGCATGGCTTGTTCTTCTTGTGCTGTTAACTTTTCCATTTCTTAATCCTCGTTTTACTAATCTTTCACTAATCTACGAATAATTCGTAAACGAAAAAATATTTTAACACTTTTTGTTTTAACTGATGTATGTAGTTATCAGCCAACTATTCTATAGCCTGTTACCAATCGCTCATTTTTTTGACGTATTTAAAACTAATCCCCACGAATATGAGTTGACTGGCCGAAAATTTGTTGTACTTCCATTTTAATTTTTAACTTTCTTCAGTCTATAGTTTCCTTTTAGCATACCGATATGTTTTATCAGGAATAAAAACCTAGACAGAGTGATTCAAAATAGATACAAAAAATAACAAATGGCGAAGAGCATCAAAGCGATCAAATGTCCTCATTGTGGCAGTATAAAAGTGACCACAATTCGACCTGATTACTATAAATGTAACAGTTGTGGAACAGAATTTTTTTTAGATAGTGATGATATCAACATCAACCACAATTATAACTACCCGCGCAACAATCAAGATCAATATAAAGCGATCCGGATTGTGCTATTTGCTGTAGTAGGTTTTATTGCGCTAATGTTTCTGATCGGTGTATTGAGTTCTATATTTTCCAAAAAAACAGAGCCGAATTATTCAACTTACAGCGCATCCAATACGCCCAAGGAGAAAGAAGAGGTCGAACCACTGGAATGGAACTACGCAAGCAACCTGTTATTTTTAGACAAAAACAACAATCCACATGTAGTTGTTGTCGGCAATGTAGGGACCTTTAGAACCAGACACAAGGAAGGCAAAGACAATAAGGTATATATAGGTCTTTTCGATCCGAAGACCGGTAAAAAAGAATGGGTCAAAGCGCTCATGGAGACTCCAGTTGAATTATCAAGCAGTGATGTCAAGTTACAAGTTTTTGAAGATCAGAATCTCTATATCATTGTCAAATCAAAATACATCTATCAATTGGATCGCAATACACTGACCTATAAAAGTGTTTTGGAAAACTACGTAAAAGATGCCCTGTCCCTTAGCACCGGAATTGCCAAAGTTGAATTTAAATTNNCTAAATATGAAGATTATGGTTCCGCATATCAGATTGTGAACAACGAAGGTCAAAACTTAGCCTACTATCCATTGATTAATAAATCTATACCAGACAAGCAGCTCTATGACGAAAGACGTAAAAAGCTTCCAAATCCAACAACGAAAACCGAATTCACCTTTTCGAGTAAATCCTCCTATTATCCAGAAGAGAAGATTCAATTGATACAGTATAGCTACCATTATCAGTATGGTTACCCCAAAGACAGCCCACGCTTTTCTTGGGATAAAGATTTTGGCAGATCGGGTATCTTTACCGACCGCGACCCTTACAAGAAAGTACTGATCAATGCTTGGCAGTTCAAGGGTGCCCGTCTTATCAATTTTAAGGACTTCACGCCCGGACGTCTATATTTTCAACCAAAAGTCGTCGCACAAAACCAGGAGACACTCCTCATTGCGTATAAACCAACACCTGCGGAAGATGACCCTTTGCAGCTACAGCTACTGGATGCAAAGACGGGAGCCATACAGAAGACGATCACAACAGACCTCACTTCCATCTACGGGGATGGCTGCCTGCTCAAAGACGGCTTTATGGTGAAAACCTCCAGCGACTATTATTATTTCGATAATAACGGAAAACAAATCAATAAATTCGAAGGGTACAATCCCAAATTCGACGCTATAAATTAAACACTATGGGACTATTTAATCTTTTTAACAACCAACTTTCTGAGGTCATCGAATGGAAAAATCAAGACCCACAACTATTATGGTATAAATTTCCGTCTCAAAGGAATGAGATCAAAAATTCCAGCAAACTTATTCTTGCACCAGGGCAAGGCTGTATCCTCGTTTATGAAGGAAAAGGTGAAAACCTCTTGACCGAAGCGGGCACCTATAACCTCAAAACTGATAATCATCCATTTTTTACGACATTAGCTAGGTTGCGTCAGAATTTTGAGTCTGAGCACAAACTCTATATCTACTTTTTCCGTACTGCTGCTGTAGTCAATCAATCCTGGGGAACGGGAAACCCGATCAAATATATCGATCCACAATACAGCATACCCGTGGAAATCGGCCTGAATGGTACCTTTTCCTATATCATTAAAGAGCCGGTACATTTTTATAAAAATATCGTTGCGAATCAAAGTACGGTCAATACTGCAGCTATCCAAGAGATCATCAACAACCGGATCCCGCAACAGATTATTGCTGAGATCGCACAGAAAAAACTTAGCTATAATGAAATTGACAGTCGACTTACACTACTTTCTACCGATATAAAGACCACAGTAGAACAAGACTTTAAAGATCTTGGTCTCGACATTACCGATTTTAAAATACTAGGTACCCAATTTGATCCGAATACGCAACGCAGAATCGGGGAAATCGCCGATTTGACCAGCCAGAACCAAGCTGCACAACAAGCTGGATTAAGCTATGTTGAGCTGGAAAAATTGCGTGCACTTAGGGATGCTGCTAAAAATGAAGGTGGACTAGCGGGTATAGGCGCACAACTCGGAGTCGGTATGGAGATTGGTAAGCAGTTTGACCTTCAAAAGGAAGATATCAAAGACAATTTGAACCAAGATGGTGATTTTGTCGAAAAACTCCAAAAGCTGCAGCTGCTGCTTCGTGAGAATATCCTAACACAAGAAGAATTCGACACATTAAAAAAACAGATCCTCAATAAAATATAACGCATTATGAAATATCTATTCGGCATATTATTCACCTTGGTGATCCTTTTCATTGCTACCTACTTCCTTCTGGGACTTTGGGGTATCCAGCTTTTAGATGCAGAAAATTTTAGTAAAATTTTGTGGACCACTGGGATTCTGACATTGACCTCAATTATTTTGGTATGTTTCATCATCATTCCTTTTTTCGGCTCTGGAAGAAACGGTACCTACGAAGACAAAGGAAAGGTAGCCCAAAGAAAAATAGATTGATATTCTGCAGAATAAGATAATGTTAAATTTGAATAAATTATTTGCTTATTTAAGTAAATAATTAGTGAATATTATCCAAAATGACGCAGTCATGTCATTTTAATTCCAAAAGAACTTTCAATTTTAAATATCAAATAGTTAAATTTGTGAGATTAGCATAACAAATCAGATATAAGATAATATATAAACATGTCAGATAAAGCATCTATAAATTTAGACGGCACTTCTTATGACCTTCCGGTCATTGTCGGTACTGAAAATGAAAAAGCAGTTGATATTTCCAAATTAAGAGATCTAAGTGGATATATTACGTTAGACCCAGGATACAAAAATACTGGCGCGACAAAAAGTGCGATTACTTTCCTTGACGGTGAAAAAGGCATATTGAGATATAGAGGATATCCAATCGAACAATTGGCAGAGAAATCGACTTTTTTAGAAGTTGCTTATTTGTTGATTTATGGAGAGCTTCCGAAAAAAGAAGTATTGGAAAAATTCAGAGCTGACATCAAAAAACAAATGATGATTCACGAAGACATGAAAAATTTCTTCGCTGGATTTCCTTCCAAGTCTCATCCAATGGGCCAGCTTTCTTGTTTAGTAGGCGCATTATCGGCATTTTACCCAGAATCTCTAAATCCAAATTTAACTGACGAAGAAGAAGATCAAACGATTATCAATCTTCTGGCAAAAATGCCTACCATTGTTTCTTGGATCCAAAAGAAATCATTAGGTCATCCTGTCGTTTACCCAAAAAATAACCTGGGTTACATTGACAACTTCCTAAACATGTTATTCGGAGAAGTGAACGATGAAAAAACATTTGATCCGGTTGTGATTGACGCCATGCACAAATTATTGATTTTACATGCTGATCACGAACAGAACTGTTCAACATCAACTGTCCGCATCGTTGGTTCGTCAAATGCAAACCTGTACGCTTCTGTAGCATCTGGTATCAACGCATTATGGGGTCCATTACATGGCGGTGCAAACCAAGCTGTTATTGAGATGCTTGAAGCCATTAAAAATGATGGTGGTGATGCTGAAAAATATCTTGCTAAAGCAAAAGACAAAAACGATCCTTTCCGTTTAATGGGATTCGGTCACCGTGTTTACAAAAACTTCGACCCTCGTGCTAAAATCATCAAAAAAGCATGTGATGATATCTTGGAAAAATTAGGTGTGCAAGATCCGGTATTGGATATCGCGAAGAAATTAGAAGAAGCGGCATTGAATGACCAATACTTCATTGACAGAAAACTTTATCCAAATGTTGATTTTTACTCCGGTATTATCTACCGTGCATTAGGTTTCAAAGCAGATATGTTTACCGTATTATTTGCTTTAGGCCGTCTTCCAGGATGGATTGCACAATGGAAAGAAATGCGTGAAAACAAAGAGCCTATCGGTCGTCCAAGACAAGTATACGTTGGCCACACAGAACGCGACTACGTTGAATTTTCAAATCGTTAATTCGATTTCGATTTATATCCTACAAAAGCATCCTTCGGGGTGCTTTTTTTATGGATATGTCACGATAATCTACTTGTTAAGTATATTTTAATTTTTCCTTATCTAAATTCCCTGTTTTTCGTTAAGTTTGCGTATTCATTGGTCGCTTATTAAAAATCATTATAAATAAGACTTGTTAGAAACACTACTACATATCTTGGTTCCCATTGCTATTTTCACCTTTATAGCTGCATTTACCTTATTTGCAGTATATGCCGAGCGAAAGATAGCGGGCTTTGTGCAAGATCGCTTAGGACCAATGGAAACAGGCAAGTACGGTAGTCTTCAAACGATAGCAGACATCCTTAAATTATTACAAAAGGAACTCATCACCCCATCGTCCGCAGATAAAATACTTTTTAGGATAGCTCCTATTATTATTTTCGTTGCTGTTTTTACAGGGTTTGCCGTCATTCCATGGGCAAAAGATTTTATTCCGGCCAATACCCACACAGGATTGTTCTTCATCATGGCAATTATCTCCATTGATGCTTTGGGCATTTTGATGGCTGGCTGGGGTTCCAATAACAAATACTCTTTACTGGGTTCTATGCGTGCAATCGCACAGATGGTTTCCTATGAAATACCTGTAGGTCTTTCGTTAATCACTGTTGTTATGCTCACGCAAACATTAAACCTGAATGAAATTGCCATTGGCCAAGGTATTTTAACAAACGGAAGTATCAAGTTTTTCGGCTTTTGGGAAGTCAATGATATTGGAGGCATCTTTGCTTGGAATATATTTCAGGCCCCTCACCTTATTATTACATACCTCATTTTTTTTATAGCGACACTTGCCGAATGTAATCGTGCACCATTTGATATTCCGGAAGCGGAATCTGAATTGGTCGGCGGTTTTCATACTGAGTATGGCGGGATACAATTTGCATTTATCTTTTTAGCGGAATATGCGATGATGTTTTTGGTATCCATGCTCGGCGTCGTCCTTTTTTTAGGCGGCTGGAATACACCTTTGCCTAATATTGGAGCCCTACACCTTGCAGACTGGACGACAGGCTTGGTCTGGGGAATCTTTTGGACCCTTGCCAAATCATTATTTATTGTTGGCGTGCAAATGTGGATTCGGTGGACTTTACCCCGATTACGCGCCGACCAGTTGATGAGTCTTTGCTGGAAAGTATTGACCCCATTGGCTTTTTTATGTATGGCAGTTTCAGCGATTTGGAGAATTTTAATTATAGCATAAGATATGATATTTAAAACGGCTACCCACGCATTTCGCACGGCAATCAAAGGTTTATCTTTGACTGTTAAGCACTTGTTTGGTGCCCGACGTTCGCGCACGGAACTAAATATCAAAAAGGATAACTACTTCGATCAACAGGATGGAATCGTCACCGTACAGTATCCATCTGAAAAAATGCCGATCCCAGAAGTTGCACGCTACCAGTTGGAAGTCGATATCGACGACTGTATTGTTTGTGATCTCTGTGCCAAGGCCTGTCCTGTAGACTGTATCGAAATCGAAGCCATCAAGTCACCAGAAGCCATTGGAAAAACCTCCGACGGTAGCGTCAAGCGACTCTATCCGGCCAAGTTCAATATTGATATGGCCAAATGTATGTACTGTGGGCTCTGTACAGTCGTATGTCCGACAGAATGTATTACCATGACCAATGAGTATGATCGCAGTTCACAAAAATTGACTGATCTTATTTATGGTTTTTCGGATATGAGCGACTATGAGGTTGCACAACGAAAAGCCGAATGGACCAAATTTCAAGCTGAGAAGGAGGCGGCAAAGCAGAAATAAAACATGGAAAGTATATTATTCTACGCATTTGCTATCCTGGCCATCGGTTCAGCTCTTTTACTAGTCAATCTTAAAAATATTGCACGTGCACTGTTCCTGTTTTTTATAGTTCTATTTGCCATGGCAGGGCTGTACCTATTTGCTTTGGCTGATTTTGTGGCTATTACGCAAATCATGGTTTATGTAGGTGGCGTGTTGATCCTGATGCTATTTGCCTTTATGCTTTCCAACAAAGAGTTATTGAAAGACCTGCAAGAAAGTAGTGGTTCCTTTTTAAGTATGCCTAAATGGCAGGCTATTCCATTGACATTGGGCTTTCTACTCCTAATGATTTATGGCATTATAGAGTGGCAACAGAACCCCACCACTTGGATCTTACAAGCGAAAGAAAATAACAGCGAGATTATCGCCTCGGACAACAATATTCAGCAGATCGGTTTACGCTTTATGACGTTTTATGTTTTACCATTTGAAATCATATCTGTCTTTTTGATGATTNNGGCTCTAATTGGTGCCTCCCATTTATCGAGAAAGGAGCGCAATAGATGATTACATTAACTCATTTTTTGGTCGTCAGTGCGTGTATATTCTGTATTGGATTGTATACCGTGCTTTCCAAGAGAAATGCCATTATGATTTTGGTTGGTATTGAACTGATGATTAATGCGGCCATTTTAAATTTCGTAGCTTTTGGTAAGTACGACAAGGTCAGTTATGGTGGGCAGATATTTGCTTTATTTGCGATTGTACTTGCTGCTGCTGCGGTCGCGGTGGGATTGGCTCTGGTATTGAATGTCTATAGGCACTACAAAACCATCAATCCAGATGAAATAAACCAACTAAAAGATCAATAAGCATTGGATCAATTTGTTCACATATCACCCATAACAACTGCTCTAATCACATTAGTAGCGCCGTTAACTGCCTTTCTGTACCAAGCACTACGGGGAAAGCGTGACCAATCCGGCATTATTTCACTCGTGGCTATCCTAATCAGCTTTTTAAGTGGTGGGCTCACATGGTTAGCTATTTGGAATAATCCAATAGTAACTGTCCAAGTGAATTGGTTTACCATAGGAGAAGCTCATTTCAAAGTAGGTCTTCTATTAAATAATTTGAGTACACTGATGTTACTCTTGGTTCCCACAGTAGCATTGCCTGTGCACATTTACTCAAGAGCATATATGAAGGGAGACAAGGGTATCCATCGTTACTGGATGTATTTAAGTCTCTTTTGTTTTGCCATGCTGGGACTTGTCATTATGGATAGCCTCTTGTTGATGTACATTTTTTGGGAACTGGTTGGTTTTGCCTCTTATCTACTCATTGGATTTTGGTTTACACGAGAAACGGCCGCACAAGCCAATAAAAAAGCATTTATAGTCAACCGAATCGGAGATCTGGGCTTTCTGATCGGGCTTGCCATCGTATTTACGCAATTCAAAACACTTAATCTGGTCGAGCTATTTGGCGAAGGCGGATTAATCTATCAATCCAGTCTTGCAAACGGGCTTTGGGTATCACCGGTCAACAGTATGCCTCACATCTGGCTTACAATAGCGGGGTTAGCCTTTTTCCTGGCTGCGATGGCTAAATCGGCACAATTTCCGCTACATGTATGGCTTCCCGATGCTATGGAAGGCCCTACATCTGTTTCGTCCTTGATACATGCCGCTACCATGGTTGCTGCCGGCGTGTTCCTACTGGCGACAGTCTTTCCCTTATTTAACGAAAATGCGCTTTTATTTATCACCATCATTGGTACAATCACAGCCGCATCAGCAGCTTACTTCGCGTTGGGCCAATATGATATTAAACGAATTCTCGCCTTTTCAACGATATCACAACTCGGTTTTATGATGGTTGGCATCGGGATAGGAACATGGGATGCCGCTTTATTCCATCTCACGACACATGCCTTCTTTAAGTGTTTATTGTTTCTTTCCGCTGGAGCTGTCATTCATGAGATGGCGCACCTTAAAGAGCACAGTCATTTGGATTTTGATCCCCAGGATTTAAGGAACATGGGCGGGCTACGCAAATATATGCCAAAGACCTTTCTTTTGATGAGCTTNNACAGCTTAGCTTCATTGGCACTTGCTGGCTTTCCACTCACGTCGGGTTACCTATCCAAAGACAGTATCGTGATCTCTTCGTTTGAATGGGCCCTGTCAAAAGGAAACCTTTACCTGTTCATTCCAATATTACTCATTACTGTCAGCATCTTAACAGCATTTTATATTGGTCGTTTGATATTTAAAGCTTTTTTTGGTGAATTTAGACTGTTCGATCAACTTCAGGACAAACTAAAAATCAGCCCCCTGCATGAAGCGCCAAAAACAATGTTGATTCCCATGTTTATTTTGAGCTTGTTCTGCTTGTTTCCAATATTCTCTTTCAACCCGCTTTCTTATCACGACTCCTGGCTGATGGATGGACTGTTATTGGATGAATATGCATTTGCGCCAAGCCATCTTGCACATCTTATTATTCCGGCGATCTTGCTATTAGGTTCTGTCCTTGGCTGGCTCATTGGCTGGAAATGGTATGTACAAAATAAATACCCCCTAAATCCGAGGAGCCTGCCATTAAGAGCTTCTTTCAATCAAGGGTACATCAACGAGTTTTACCAGGTGGTCTTTGTCAATGGCACATTAAAATTGGCACAATTCTGCTATTGGTTTGATCGCAACGTAGTCGATGCGCTTGTTGCATTAGTTCAGTCTATCGTGCTATCCCTATCACAACTGAGTGTTTGGGTGGACAAATATATTGTGGACGGTTTTGTCAATACTGTGGCTTCAGTCGCTTATTGGACAGGCAATCAAGTACGCCTGGTCCAAAACGGGAAACTACAGACAGCTTTGTACTCCGTCTTTTTACTAGTTTTACTTGGTTTAATTTATCTTATATTCTTTTAGGAAATGCCTATTTTATCCTTACTGATATTTTTACCGCTACTGGCTACGGCGCTCATTCTCGCCTTGCCTACACGATATAAGTCGAGTTACAAATTTATTGCTTTGATAATTACAGCATTACAATTTGTACTGGCGGGAATATGTTACGCACAATTTGATGCCAGCAAAACAGGTGTTCAAGACCTAATGGGTTATCAATTTGTCGAACAGCTTTCCTGGATCCGTTTGGATTTAGGATCCATCGGCAAATTGGAGATTGATTATCTCATCGGTATTGATGGTATTTCCATGCCGCTATTATTATTAAGTGCCTTCGTCATGCTGATGGCTATTGGTGCTTCCTGGAATATAGAAAAAAGTACAAAAGGATATTTCGCATTACTCATGGTACTCAACATGGCTGTCATGGGTATTTTCTGCGCCCTGGACTTCTTCTTGTTTTACCTTTTCTATGAGGTCATGCTACTTCCGCTCTATTTCTTGATCGGTATCTGGGGTGGAGCAAGGCGTGAATATGCGGCTATCAAGTTTTTCCTCTATTCCTTATTCGGGTCGGTGTTTATGCTTCTGATCATTGTAGGACTCTACTTTTCGGTCATCAATCCACTTACCGGTGCCCATACCTTTAATATGATCCACATGATGAATCCGCAAAACTATCTTGAAGGATCCATTTTTGGGTGGGATGGCTACCAGGAAATATTAGGTATTTCGGCTCGATTGATCGGCTTCATTGTACTGTTTTTTGCTTTTGCCATCAAAGTACCGATCGTACCATTACATACTTGGTTACCAGATGCCCACGTAGAGGCCCCGACACCTGTATCGATAATTTTGGCAGGTATCCTTTTAAAAATCGGTGGTTACGGTATCATCCGCATCTGTTATAGTATCTTCCCAGACATGGCAGCTTTATCCAACTGGTGGCTAGGTCTGATCGGAGTGGTTTCCATTATTTACGGTGCCTTAAATGCATTGGCTCAAAAAGACTTAAAACGGATGATTGCCTATTCTTCCGTTTCACATATGGGTTTTGTATTATTGGGTATCGCANNTGTTTCAGATGATTTCTCACGGATTTTTATCCGCGGCGCTTTTCTTTCTAGTCGGCGTAGTCTATGACCGTGTGCATGACAGAAACATTTATAGTTTCCGTGGCCTAGCCCAAATTATGCCAAAATATACAGGCTACGTTGCTGTCGCTTTTTTTGCGTCTTTGGGCCTTCCCGGATTTTCGGCCTTTATCGGAGAAGCCTTTGTCATCATCGGTTCGTTCAATGCCGCAAGCGTAGGAACAGGACTTCCACGCTGGATGGCTTTAGCGGGGTCAATAGGTATTTTATTGAGTGCAGCTTATCTCCTTTGGACCTTACAACGTATGTTTTTTGGGCAGACCCGTCTGAAAGGTGGTGAATCATGGAATAATGCATTAACGGATATAAATTCAAGGGAGCAGATCATCCTGTTTCCGACATTAGCGCTCGCTTTATTGCTTGGGATTGTACCTTCATTAGTATTTAGCAATCTAAATGCTAGCGTATTGAATCTGGTGAGCTTTATCCAACAATTNNTTCAGCATGCTCGCATTCAGTCCATATATCAGTTCATTCATCGATCAGATTATCGTCAGTGTTCCCTACTTTAAACCTGAGTTAACGCTGATTATCACTTTTATTGGCACCATCCTATCCAGTCTTTTTGTTGATAGGTATTGGAAAAAAACATCTTTTATTATCACGCAGCTGGGCTTACTAATCAGTGGATGTTATCTGTTGGGACAAGGCCTTAGCAAGGTCGAAATGACTGGCTTTTTTGATATGATCCAAATCGATGCCTTCGCTACGGCAGCACGATTGATTATACTCTTTTCAACTATCCTCATTGGTATCTTTATCCAACAACGTCATCAACAGGATGAGCGCCCCTTAGGTGACTTATATGCCGTGTTATTGAGCGCAACGTTGGGCTTGAATCTCTTGACAATGTCGAGCAACTGGCTGATGATCTTCATTGCTGTAGAAACAGTTTCTATTAGTTCCTACATTATGGTAGGCTATTTTTCATCCACTAAAATTCAGTCCGAAGCAGCCCTAAAATACGTTCTTTTTGGATCGATCTGTGCAGCTGTTATGCTCTACGGATTATCCCTCATCTACGGTTTCACGGGAAACTTGAACTTTGACGCACCAAGCCATATCGCAGGTCTGATGGAAGCTCCGCAGATCATGATCAGTATCGCCTTGTTGTTTTTGTTGACAGGAATAGGTTTTAAATTGAGTTTCTTTCCCTTCCATGTGTGGAGTCCGGATGTTTACCAAGGAGCTCCCACAGTGATAACGACCTATCTGGCCACCGTCCCTAAGATTGCAGTCGTCGTCCTTTTATCGAAGATACTATCCGCCTGGCTCAACGTATCGTTTTATTTCAGTGACTTATTGACTTACGTCATCATTGGGATTGCGATCGCAACAATGTTAGTCGGCAATCTGGCAGCACTACGTCAAAACGACGCCAAAAGAATGATGGCCTACTCATCCATCGGCCATACGGGTATATTGTTGATGGCGGTACTGGTCTATCAAAATAACGAGTCAAATGTATTGCTGTTTTATTTATCAATTTATGCATTGATGAACATTGCGGTATTTATCTTTATCGATACGTTAGAGTCAAATTTGGGTGACACGTCAATTGAATCCTATCGCGGCTTGGGAAAACAATTTCCGTTATTGTTCACTTCATTTTCAATTGTTTTGATCGCCTTGGTAGGCCTACCTCCTACCTCAGGTTTCGTGGGTAAGCTTCTGGTTTTTTCCAAAGTATTCGAACAATATCAGAACTTTCAATCGTTTAGCCTATTGGCTTTACTTATAGTAGGCGCTTTAACCTCCGTTATTTCACTTTTTTATTACTTCAAGATTCCATTGAATGCCTTTCTAAAAGATGGCACAACTATCCCTACATTCAAATTTGACATAGCACTCTTATGCATCGGTATATTATGTACAGCAGCTGTATTAATGCTCGGTATCTTTCCAGATTTGTTGCTTTCGGCGTTTTAGAAAATAGGAGAATGCTAAACTCTTGACTGTAACTATTCAGATATGCTAAATTATTTTTTCTGATTTTTCAACAATATATATGATGTTTAATTCTTTTATTTAAAATTTATTTTGTATTTAAGGTTTTAATATCTAGAGTCAATTTTAGTCTTTCTTCAATAAGAGGCATTTCTTTATCTGAATTCAATGTTTTGTTGTAGTACTGGTTGACTCCAGTGTACTTCTTGCGGTTTATTGCTGATAAGCTGATTTTGTTTCTTTCAAGATCTCGAAAAATATTTTCTAAACATGCTTCTTTGGGATCTCCAAGTTTAGGGTTAATAGGTAGATCAACAGCAATATTTGGCTCCATTCCTTCGAAATAGTCAAACCACCCTGCTGCATTTTTTAATAAGAAGCTACTGAGATAGATTGAATATTTATCAATTTTGATTGGAAAAAAGCCTACCGGTTTGCCGAAAGTTTTTTGTCCGACTAATTTTACGTTGTAATAGGGTTTAAATAAGCTAATTAATAATTCGCTTGCTGAAGCAGTCGATCCCGAGGTAATAAAGTATATATTTTCTACGCTCTCCAGTTGGGCTTTTTTATCAAAATAGTAGGTGTTTCCTTTTTCACTGAAGTCAACATCCGCCATGGTGGCTTGCCGTCCATTGATTTTGACATAATTCCCATTGATATCCAAATAGGGTTGATGTTTTAAAATTTTTCCTTTTCCCTCACTTAACGTGCTGTTAAAACTCTCTACGTACATTATTTTTCCATTCAGCTTACTCGAGGCAATCAGGTTAGCTAGGTATTCTGCTGTTTCTATATATCCTCCTTTATTGTAACGTAGATCAATAACCATTGTGCTAGGTTTGTGCTTAGCTATATCTATAAATATATTATCCAAATCGTTCCTTAGTGTATTTAATTGGGGGAATGAAGGAATATAAAGATAGGTTAAATTGTCAATATGATTGACTATTATCGTACTATTTTGGGCGGCGAAAGCGGATAATGTTGCTTTTGTTTTTTGTTTATAAAAGGTTTCTATGTAACTATATTTTGGATTTGACAATCCTCGGTACTCATAGGGTAGTTTAGTCTTCTCGTTGATTTTAAATTGAGAGAGGTCAAATAATTCGTTATTAACTGCATTGATCTCAGAAGCTATATGCGCATATTTTTCCCTAGGTGAAAAAGCACTATAACTGGGAAGCGCATCGTTCCAGAGATATATTTCTTTAGCATATAAGTATAAAGAATCTAATGTGAATTCTGTTCTTGATCCTGTCTTTGGAGAAATATCCTCATCAGTTTTTAAATCCTTCTTACAACCTAAAATTAAGAAAAGAACAGCTACTAACCAACTGAATATAATATCGTTAAAAATTTTATAACTAGAAATTTTCATCAAGTAAACATAATAGACATAT
Source organism: Sphingobacterium sp. UBA6711 (assembly GCA_002454415.1). Taxonomy (GTDB): domain Bacteria; phylum Bacteroidota; class Bacteroidia; order Sphingobacteriales; family Sphingobacteriaceae; genus Sphingobacterium. The sequence goes on along the minus strand of DKIT01000200.1, from coordinate 66,750 downwards.
ACATGCATGTAAATATATTTATTTTTCATTAAAATAAAACCTTATTTATAAATAAGTTCAAACAGCTTATCCGACTTAGCTTTATCTTCTATTTAATCATATTTTAACATTACACTTAACCACTATAAATTAAAAATAACCTTTCATTTCTTTAAAAAAAAATATAATACATATATTTGCGCAAAACAACAAAATAATGAAAAAAATTAATTTAATTTACACGTTGATTTTATCAACATTACTTCTTACCAACTGTAAGAGAAATGATGGGTTATCAGAAAATTCATTAACCAATAACAATTCAAAAAATATTAGCAGTGGTGGTGACGGACAATGGGATGTTTTAGGCTATGGAATTGATGCAACTTCAGATATGCTAGAAATCCAAAATTTTTCCGATGTCAGCATACTTAATATTAATCAATTTGCAAATGATTTTAAGGATTTAAACGACCAAACGGGGACGAAAGTAATTGGCATTGATGTAAATAGTGTTACAGAAGGTTCCTATGATATTTTAACGGGATATTCTGCTTATGATTACTTACATAATCTAAGTACAAAAAAATCATTTGGAGCAAACGGGAATGTATCTGTGCCCTTTTCAACAGACCCTAACGCAACTGACGCAACAAAAAAACAACTATTAAACTTCACTGGAAATTTTTCCAAGAACAGTGAAGATTATAATAATACTAGTGTATCCACAAGATATTCTTATGCATCATTTGAAATGTGGCATAGAATAAAAAGGATTCGTTTCACACAAGATGTTACCACACAAACTTTACTTCAATATTTAACCCCAGAGTTTAAAACCTATATAGCAACTCATACTGCAGCTGAAATCGTCAAGAGGTATGGCACTCATATCTTATTAGATTTCAGCCTAGGTTCTCGAATAAGAATTAATTATAGTGGAGTATCTGACAGTGATACTTCTTATGAAAAAAAAGTATCCAGCGCAAAAGTGGGACTAGGCGTATCTGTAGCGAATATGTTCGGCATCAATATTAATACAGATAAAACCAAAGAAGAAATTACTCAGATTACCACTACGACTAACGAAAAGAACTATAATGGTAAATATTACGGAGGAAATAATACAGGGACAAGTATAGGATTTGATTATGAAGGAAAATCAAATTCAAATTTTAATCTTTCATCATGGCAGCAAGGTATAACAGATAGAAATGCTGCTGTAATAAATATAGATAAAGCTATGTTTATCTATGACTTCATCACTGATCCAACAAAAAAGACACAAGTTAAAGCTGCCGTCGACGAATATGTAAAATCCAAACAGATAGCGGAGATCGACGATAACAGGGTTCCTATTTACTCTTATGTCAAAAATGGGGGAGGTATCCATCTTCTTTCTCTTTCTCCTACAGAAGACATCTATTGGAAGAAGGAGAAAATAGGCTTTTACGGCTATAAAAAACAAATTAAGAATAGTATGCCAGTGCGTTGGTACACAACTTCCCCAACTATGAGAGATAATCTTTATACCTTAGCGTTTGGTGATAATTATTGGAATAATTACAAGGGAATCGTTTTTTACGCATTTAGAAATCAAGAGCCTGGAACCGTTCCAGTATATGAATATACAAGTAAAGACGGTAAGGATCATTATTACTCAACTGAAAAAGAAGGAGATCCATATTGGAATCTCCGTGCCACCGCATTTTACGCTTTCCCTAATAGATAGATACTTATTTTACTCAAAAATCTGCCCATTATTTTTGGGTAGATTTTTGAGTAAAATAAGTACTTAGCCTATCCAGACAAAACAAATATTGCCCTAAATTCACAACTTATACATATTTATGTTCATACTCACTATTTATCAAGGATTAGATAATGTATCATAAATAATTAAAAACAATTTGTTCTAATAATTGAAGATCCTAATAAACGCCGACTTCATTATAAACATTTATAGGAGTAAATTGATAAATAATGTTATACAACAACATCAAACAGTACAAACCAATTAGATTTTATAAAACACTTGTGAACAACTACTTAGTAAACTAGGATTATTCGAAAGCTTCGTCTCATTCAATGAAACTCATATACATATATGTGAAGTCAAGAAAACATCCTGTATATTTGTAACATGATTAGTGCAATAGCAAATCCCATTTTTCAACGTGCTATCCAGGATTACCACGTATACGACCAGATTGATCATCCAATCCAGAATCCGTATGACAAACAATCCCTAGAGCATCTCCTTTATTTAAAATGCTGGATTGATACTGTTCAGTGGCATATGGAAGATGTTGTACGTAATCCTACCATCGATCCCAAAGAAGGATTGTATTGGAAGAGGCGTATTGACGAATCTAATCAATACCGGACAGATACGGTAGAATATATCGACAGTTACTTTCTACAAAAGTATCAGGGCATCAAAGCTAATCCCGCGGCGAAAATCAATACGGAGAGCCCTGCTTGGGCCATTGATCGCTTGTCTATCCTGGCCTTAAAAATTTACCATATGGAACAGGAAACATTGCGGACAAATGCCTCTGAAACCCATATCAATGCTTGCCGAGAAAAATTAAGCATTTTATTGGAACAACGAGAAGACCTTTCCCAAAGTATTGATGAACTATTATCAGCGATTGAATCCGGTGACAAATACATGAAAGTTTATAAACAAATGAAAATGTACAACGATCCTGCGTTGAATCCTGTACTTTATGCATCAGGTAAATAAAATATGCCATTACCCCAAAGGATTATAGTTACCCGATTTTCAGCGATGGGCGATGTTGCCATGGTCGCTTCTGTATTGAAAGAATTTTGCGTCCAATATCCAACGGTAGAAATCATTATGGTGAGCCGGCCATTTTTTGCGCCATTTTTTGAGGGGTTAAAAAATATACGGTTTCACGCGATTGAGCCCAAAACTGTACACCAGGGATTTTGGGGTTTAGTAAAATTAAAGCGTGAGCTCGCCCAATACAAAGTGGATGCTGTGGCAGACTTACATTTCAACTTGCGTTCACGCGTGCTTGATCTTCTATTTTCAATATCAGGAATCACTGTAAAGCAACTCGACAAAGGCCGTCAAGAAAAAAAAGCTTTAACCCGCAAGGATAATAAGATTAAAGTTCCGCTGAAATTAACCGTGGAACGCTATGCCGATGTATTCCGTGATTTAGGGTTCAATTTTACGCTCAGTAACAAATTGGCGCCTAATTTGCAGGATGTACCCAAAGTAGCATTTAGCATGTTTGGGAATCTCGATCGGAAAAAAATTGGAATTGCTCCATTTGCACAGCATAGCTATAAAATATTCCCTCAGGTAAAGATGGAACAGGTTATAGACTATTTAACACACAATGGCTATGATGTGCTATTATTTGGCGGCGGTAATCAAGAATTTCAGGTCGCACAAAACTGGACTGAACGGTTTCCGAATACTTACAACACGATCGGCAAATTTTCGCTGACCGATGAGCTCGCTATCATATCCAATTTGAATCTCATGATCAGCATGGACTCTTCGGGGCTGCATATGGCGTCTTTAATGGGCGTTCGTTGCCTTTCTTTGTGGGGAGCAACACATCCCTACGCTGGATTTACGGGCTATGGTCAGCTACCAGCAGATTGTATTCAGGTTGAGCATCCCAATCGGCCTAGTTCGGTCTACGGTAATAAGCCCTGCGATTGTGATGGAGTTGAAGCTATTAATCTGATTACACCAGAAATGGTGATTGAAAAAATAACAACGATAAGATGAGGATAGGATTTGATGCAAAGCGTTATTTTTTAAATAGCACAGGATTAGGAAATTACAGCAGGGACCTTATTCGCATACTCGAAAAATACGTTCCGGAAAATGAATACCTAAAGTATACTCCTAAGACCGGTGATCGATACAGAGGTAATCCAGCAAATCAAAAAAACATCCGGTTACCACAGGGCTTTGTCAATACGGCATGGTCCAATCTTTGGCGTAACCAACGTATCGTTAAAGATCTAACAAAAGACAAAATCGATATTTTTCATGGACTATCCGGCGAAATTCCGTTAGGCTTAAAAAAAGCCAATATTAAATCTATAGTCACGATTCACGACTTAATTTTTTTAAGACATCCCGAACTATACCATCCTATCGACCGTTGGATCTACAAAAAGAAATTCATGCACGCCTGCCGGACATCTGATCGTATCGTTGCGATAAGTGAATGCACGAAAAATGACATCGTTGATTTATTCCATATCGCGGAGGACAAAATTGATGTCATTTATCAAGGATGTCACGAATCATTCAAAACTGAAAAAACAGAAGATCAAAAAAAGAAGCTCCGCAAAAAATTGAACTTACCAAAGGAGTTTCTCTTAAATGTCGGAACAATTGAATCTCGAAAAAATATTTTACCGGTCGTGCAGGCTATCAAAGATATCGATATCCCTCTAGTTATAGTTGGAAAGCCCACAGGTTACTATCAACAGATCAAGACATATATCCGACAACATAACATGGAGAATCGAATCTTCTTTTTCCAAGGGCTTGATATGGAAGAATTAGCCGTTCTTTATGCAACTGCTACCATCTTCATCTATCCATCAATTTATGAAGGTTTTGGGATCCCAATTATAGAAGCACTCTATTCAGGGACTCCAGTTATCACAAGTAACATGGGGGTATTTCCCGAAGCGGGAGGTCCATCCTCATGCTACATAGATCCAACGGATGTTACACAGATAGCGTACGCCATAATCACCCTCCTTGCCGATGTATCCAAGCGAAAAGAAATGATCAAAAAAGGATTGGAATTTGTACAAAAATTTAATGATGATATCCTAGCTAAGCAATGGAAGGAATACTATGCCACACTTTAACCCTCGACCTTGACAACTGGCACCACCTTCTGCAATTTCTTCCAATGCTGGGAACGATCTCCATAAATCAATAATTTTCCAAGTTTATACTTAAACTTCATGATACCCTTATAATCATCCGGGACGATACGATAAGAGACATTAGCATCCTCCTGAACGATAGCATTTACGGCACGTGTATATACTGTAGGGCCAGTCATCGCATGGACATCATGCGGATATTTATTTTCCTGAATATTTTCAACGATATATTTTATAGTACGTTCTAAAAACGGGTGTCCTTTTTCAAAAATGAGTGCCCACTGTGCAAAAAGATTTGGATGATTTTTCTCGCGTGTAATGACAGCCTGATCTTCCTTGTTCAAATATTTATCAAGATTGACAAGAATATCACTATCCAAATCCAAATATATTCCTCCATAAACATATAAAATTGCATATCGAAAAAAATCAGCTTTAGCTGCGCCAATCTGCAGTCTGGTATATGCCTTATAAACCTCTTCATCAAAAGATTCCTTTATAAAAGCATCCACCCTGAGGTCATCATAAAATTCATAACGATAACCTTTATTTTTTCTTAAAAAGCACTTAATGTATATTTTAGTCAACCAAGGAATTTGATCCGTTTTAAATGTTTGATATATTACTTTTGGTATAGCCATAAGATATTATTTCAGCAGTTTTTCATAGAGATTCCAATATTTTTGCGCTGCAGACTTCCAAGTGAATTGTGCTGCCCAATTGCGAACAGCAGATTCATCAATCTGGCTATGTATCAAATCAACTATTCTGTTCCTTCCAAAGTCCTCTACAAAATCTTCCTCATCAGAATCTAAATAATAGGCATGATCTCCACCAATTTCCGGCAGACAAGTATGTCGAGACAATAAGACCTTTTTACCAAAAGCCATGGCTTCGATAACCGGTAGTCCAAAACCTTCAGCAATAGATGGAAAAACAAACAATGCACATTCTTTTAAATATTTATATTTCTGTTCCTCAGTGATTGGACCAGTCATGATCACTCGATCTGCCACACCAATATTTTTCGCAATTTCCAAAATATAGGCTTCGTATTCTGGCTCATGAACAATACCACTGATTACCAATCTAAGTCTATTACCCAATAATAAATAGGGTAAAATATGCATGTTTTTCTTTCGATTTACGGTGCCGATTGTAAAAATAAAATCCTCTCGGGTATTTGACGTTTCGGTACCAAGTTGATAAGCTTCCACATCAATATTATTTCCATTATAGATTACCTGTACTTCTTTCCCATTCAAATTACAATAGTTTTCTATATCGTTTTTTACATAGTTTGAAATTGCGACGACCTCATCAGCATAATCGATATTACGTTGGACTTTTTTTAAATACTTTTCAATTCGATCTGAGCTTTTTCCCACTTTTAAAAAATTCAAATCATGTATGGTAGCTACCACTTTAGTATGCGAATTTCGTGGAATATAGTCGCTTAATTGAAAAGTTGAATGCCAAAGATCTATTTTTTTAAAGTTAGGCCTGATAAATTTTTGATAGGAATATTGATCAATATATTTTGCTCCCTCCTTAAAAGGATGCTCAGCTTTATGATTATGGTAAAAATAAAAATCATTGCCTTCTGACAAATTCATCAATGCTTTTCCTAAATGGGCACAGAAATGATAAAGTCCCGTATGATGATACTTCATTCGTTCTGTGTCAAATATTATTTTTTTATCCTTCATGAGCCCACTTATAAATTATTCGATTGATAATTAATCATCATTCCCATAAATATTTTTTGTTTTTACCTAATAACCGATTCTGTAAATTCTTAATTTTCAATTTCAATTTTACAAATTTAATTTCTTTTAATTTATTAACCTTTGCATTCAACAATTCGTTTTCAAGATTGAGTCGGTTTATCTCCTCATTTATCCGAATATTTATTTTATGCGAGGTAAACTGCGCAATTAAGTGAAGTCTTTGACTCATCAAACCTCCAATTGCTATTAAACTATGAGATGTTCGGATTTGTTCTTGCGCCAACCTGGCTATACTATCAAAACTTTCATATTTATCCACCATTCGCCGCATTAAATCTGCCGCATGATCCAGATCAGGATCTGCCCAGTGCGATCCTACCACAAATGGTCCCACTTGCTCAGTTAAGGTCGTCAGTTTATAATTGACCAATATGGCATTATTCAAATTCATGAAATCTATATTGCCAGAATATCCTGTAGCAATAACAGGTTTACCTAGCGCCATTGCTTCTGCCATTGTCAAGCCAAAACCCTCGGCGTGGTGTAAAGATATGTAGCAATCGGTTATTCTTAATAAATTTTGCAGAGCTGATCTTTCCAAAATTTCTTCCAAAAGAATAATACCTTTATCACCCGCCACCTTCTGCGATAATAAATCCCTATCATATGCATGTCTTTTTGAAGGAGATGTCTTCAATAGCAACGTAGCCTTACTATTATTTTTTCCAAAAGCTTTATAAAAGCTTTCTATTAGACCTAACACATTTTTACGTGCCATCTGACTATTATAGTCAAAGAAAAATGAAAAAATAAAAGTACTATTACCACGATCTCCCATGAGCCTGTGGCGCAATCCCCCTAACTCTTCATCACCTGTAATTACAGGTATAGCATGGGGCATTTTCAATACAGGAATAGGACTCTTTTTGGAGATTGCCTCCTGACAGTAAGAGGATGGAGTCCATATTTCATCAAAATACTCGAAATACTTTTGATAGTGGTCAGGAAAAACTTCCGTTTCCCAAGCCCAAAACGCGATATTATAGGTACCCGAGAAAATATCAGTTCCATACCTCAGGAGGAAATCATATAGATCGTCCGGGTTTAGATGAAAAATATTAATGGCATTTTCCTTATAGCACTCTCGAAAACCCATATCCAAATTTGCCACGTCAAAAGATTCAACCAGAACTCCTACAGATTTCAAGGCATTAATATGGTTACGAGCAGCCTCGCCTAGACCTGTCTCGGCATTTAAAAAACAAAAATAATTTATATCGAAAAGTTTATTCATATTAACATGTCCAAAATCGAGCATCAACATTCCAATATTAAGGACTAACGTTGCTCAAACTTATCTTTTAAAAACGAGATTATCAATAGTATTGTTACATTTGTTAAAGAAAAAAATTACGGCATATTAGAGTTATGGCTTTATCAAATTTTTCTAATATTATCGGCCATCTATAATGTTCTTTTACATACGATTGTGCCCGAGAACCTATCTCTTCCTGATCGTTTACAGGCAGTAAAATCGTTTGATCAAGACAAGCTCTAAAACTAGCATAATCAGTATAATAGAATCCAGAATTGGCATGATCAATGTGATTTTTCAGGACTTCACATTTACCGTTGACAATTACGATCTTTCCTTCAGACATAGCCTCCAACGCGACAAGCGAAAGACTTTCGTACTCTGATGGCACAATTAGACCAATACTCTCCTTTAGCAGCGCATTTTTGATATGATCATCCACGAATCCGGTAGTTATAATTCGATCATTCGACGTGATCTTCATAAAATTTTTACCAACCAAAACTAACGTCACGTCTTTCCGATCCTGTATATAACGTTGAAAAAAAGACAGTAGTTCCGTACATCCTTTTACGGGATCAATTCGACCGATATAAACAAAGAAATCTCCTTCGATCCCAAACTGAGATCTTACTTTCTTTATATCAGCAAAATCAGATATTAGATCAATACCTACACCTGCTATATCTGTATTTGCTTGCCTTGTTTTAAATATCCTTTCAACCAATTTTTTCTCGGCCACTGTATTGTACATAATAAACGACGGAATACTAAAAATATCTTCATAGGCTCTTGTGTATAATATGTCCTCATCATGCGCTGTCGGAATAAATATACTTTTCGATCCTACCAACTGCATCCCCAAGGCCGTCGGATAATACAAATAGGTAAAAAATATAAACACATCATAGGTATCTCTGTTGTCTTTTATATATTTCAATATCTGAGGACAATATGGCCCTTGAGCAATCAACCATCGCTTTACATCTAAGCGTGTTGGACGACTAATTTGAAATTTATCTTCTAAAAGACTAAAAAGACCAATAGCTTTTAAAAACCTATATTTTTTCTGTCCAAAAATAGCCCTACGGGATCTACGATATTTACGTTTCGAAACATGCTTAACAGGAAATCTTCGAACTGTTATCCCGTTCAATACTTCATGCCCAACGGGATAATAATTATCCCAATCCACATAATCCCTTGAGGTCGTCGTTAATATCTCAACTATATATTTTAGCGATAACTTCTCTGCCAACATCTTTGCATGCACTTCGGCTCCACCATTTACCTCATCCCCATAACGCTGTACGACGACAGCTATTTTCTTCGACATATGCTAATATCTCCTTCTATTAACGTAAATAGTCTACAAAACGTTACAATATATTTGACCATACAAATTCTCCTATATACCCAAAAACGTACGATTCAAGATTGATTCTTCCCTTTCAGGAGTATAAAAATTTTCAAACAACGCTAGGGCGTTTATACGTTGTTCCTCCCTAAATACTGAATCTTTCAATAAACGAGTAATATGGAAGGCAAATTCATTTTCGTTTAATGCAAGGGAACACCCATTATTGATCTTATTTACTAAGCCATCAAGTCCTCTCCGACTACATACAACCGGCACACCAAATGACAACGATTCCAGCACTTTTATCTTGATCCCTGTACCACTTTGTAAGGGACATATTGTAATTTGAGACCTATGATAGATCTTATCCAAATCGGTAACTACACCATATTTAATTACTTGTGGGTGTTCGACAACCACATCACAGATTTTTCCAACTAAATGTAACTTAAAATCGGGAATAAGCGGAAGGACTCGCTGAATAAACCAGTCTATTCCTTCTAAATTATGGGGATTATCACTTGCTACAAATAACATTTCAATATCCTTGCTATTTTCTATTGACACGTTCCCAACGGGAAAAGACACGGGCAATAAAGTCACCTTTTTACCTGTAAATTGTTCGAAGACATACTGCTCCTCAACAGAGTAAGTCCATATTTCATTATACAAAGATAAAACTTGCATTTCTTCCTCCAAGACAGAACTTATCCTAGTCGCTGGTCTAGATTTTTTCAGCTGCAAAGTCATAAAATCATGCGTATCAATGATCGTGTATGCATTTGAAACATCAAATTCACGTAAAAGAGTACCCCATGTTGAATAACTAATAACAATTATATCATATCGCTTTTTACCTAACAGCTCCTTTATCCTCTTCGCAACGATAGGTTTGATTAAATTCAATTTAGGTTTCTTTACCTTTTGCTGGATAATACGTGGGACTTTATCTTCAAAGAAATATTTTATGCGATTTTTTTTATCAGAATGCATGCTTACAACATGGAGATTGACATGAGGATAAGTATTTTTAAATGAAATAATAGAGTCTTCATTCCAAAAAAGACAAGATAAAAAATCAACTTCTAACAGCCTATTTTGAGATTCAAAATAATTCAATAAATGCTTGGTGCGGGTCAAGTTGCCAGCTTGGCTCCAAAAAGGATTGTCGGGCATAAAATAGAGTACCTTTTTCTTATCCATTTTGTTCATAGTTATCGTTTTTTGTAACAGATTCTACCAAATCTAACCATCCCCTCTCCATAGCAGTTTTTGAATATCGCTTCATAGAAAGACTTGCCTTAAAACCTATTTGTTGGCGCAGAGCAGCATCGCCCATGAGTCGCTCTAAGAAATACTCCATTTCTTCGGCTGAGTTAGCCAAAAAGCCATTCTCTCCATTTACAATCAGTTCATTTACACCTGAACAGGAACTTAATCCAATACAAGGTAATCCAACGCTCATTGCCTCTGCCAAAGCTAGACCAAACCCTTCATATTTACTCGGAAAAATAAAAATATCGGATTTTTGCATTTCGGCTATCGGATCATCAGTGAAACCACGCAAAAATATCCTTTCGCCAAGCCCAAAGTTTGCAATCTGCATATGTAATATTTCGTAGTCGGGTCCTATTCCCCAAAATTCCAAATCCCATTCAGGATACTTAGTCGCAAGCGCAGAAAAAACAGCAATAGCGAGATCCTGTTGTTTACATCCAATATCTAAACGGGCTACATGTATAATTTTATACCGAATCTTTTCAATTGTATGTAGCACCAACTTATTTGGTTCAATATGATCTATAGGATTATGGATTACAGCTATACGTCCTTTGAAATTATCAGGTAAAAAACTTCGATAATTATCAAATAAGATTTGAATGCCATTTAATTCACTAAAAGCGTTTTTTAGAAGACGGAATAAATAAAAAGGTCTTTGCCCAAGAGTATCACTGTAATCATAATCAGGGCGTCCGTTTACAGAATTAATAATAGGGATTCTAAGGCTATTCTCAAACGTAACCTCCACCAAAGATGCAATAGACATCGTTATAATGAGATCGGGCTTTTCACGTTTAAAAAATCGAGCCCAAACTTGTGCTCGATTGCGTAAATTGAAGAGATAAATTTGCTCTTCACCGCCCATTCGCTTTCTTAACCTTCGATTATACCATTTAGCATATTTCTTCTTAGCCTTATATTTTATCCAAAGCAATGGATTTTTACCTTTATAATTGTATAGTGGAATTTCTTCTATTTGCTCAATATTTGGATCATAGATATTTGTAACACGTACACTTTTATTTAAAGGGAATACTGCCCCACCGATAACATCCTCATTAGTTACAATTTCAACTTGATAACCATTCGCCACAAATAGGTTAGCTAATATTGAACAAATTTTCTCTGTTCCGCCTATTCCATTTAAAAAACAAACATGCTGTATTAATACAATCTTCATACATCATTAAATTTATTCCTAATATTTTGACGTACTGTTCGCCTTATCTTCGTAAATGGAATAAATTTAACCCAAAACAAAGCTCTTTTAAATTTTTTAGGTTTTTTTTCGAGATAAATCTGATAAAAACGATCAAAATCGGCATGGCTTTTTGTCTTTATAAAATACTTAAATGGAGTCGTCAATATTTTATAATCATCTTTAGATAAATATGGCTGAACATGTTGTCGCATAAAATTTTGCAACATTCGAAAAAGTACTTCTTTTTCATGATCATTAAAAGACATCCGGATGTACCTCAATTCAAATGGCTCATGCTCAATAAACAAAGCCAGCTTCAAAGCCTCTGAGCTAAAAATATCATATTTAGCATAGAATGTCTTCAGTAGCTCCAGCCACTTGGGAATCTGTTCTAATATACGCGCCGTCTCACAATTTATTCTTACATGATTTTGATTTTCATGCTTTCTATAAAAGTATATTGGGGCCGGATTAAATCCGATCTTATCTGTTACGATAAAAAGTCGATGCGAAAATAGACCATCTTCACAAGGCTGTATACCTTTTGGAAAGCGGATATCTGGATTATTATCCAACAATGCCTTTTTTATAAAAAGACCACAAGTGGGGACTGCTGTCAAACGGCGAGCGCGATTGCAATACGCCTCTCCTACTACAATAAGGTCAAATTGATTTTTTAAAATAAAATCAAAACAACTAGATAAAAATGCGGAATCGAGACTATCATCCGAATCGAGAAAGTAAACAAATTCCCCTTTTGCATAGGTCAACCCCATATTTCTAGCGACAGAAACACCTGAATTCTCTTGATCAAAAAAATGAATTCGAGAATCTATAGAAGCATATTTTTCGCAAATTTCCGCCGAAGAATCGGTGCTACCATCATTAACAAGGATGATTTCAAAATTTTGTAATTCCTGATTCAGTACACTTTGGATTGTTTCATCCAAATATTGCTCCATATTGTATACCGGAATGATAACCGAAACATCGACAGCACAAGATCGCTCCATATGAATACCTNNGTTTAATTTAATATACAAAAATAATAATACTACTGCATTATATTTCGATTTCAATCAATTTAGCGACTTTTCGATCTTTTCTTTGTTCAATGTAAATTCCCTATAGCGGAATTCTCCAGATTTATTGCCAATCATTGCCCCCATCTTAATGAGCGATTCAGTACTTCCCATTGGAAATATCGAACTGCGATAGGCATTATTTTTTAATAAAGGTTTGGGCAAGACTTTAAAATTCAACCCATCTCTGGAATAGGCAACGTATAATAATTCAGCAGTATATCGTTTCACGTCGCCTACCGCTATACATAAAAAATAATAACCATCGGAAAAGGTTGCCTGAATATGCCAAGGAGCATTTACAGGACTTTCTTTCAACCAAGGTTTATTTAGGAAATTAACCAATTTACTCTCTTTGAAACCAGTAAAATTAATACCATCAGCAGAAGTTCTACGAACGACATAGGACGGATCTTTCCCTTTAAAATTCTTTGGATTAAGATTTAACTCTATTTCGTAACTTAAAAATTGACTTCCATTATGTATAAAAGATGGTGACAGTAAATGATCATTTTTAGGTGTAAACGGAGGATTACTGGTAAAAGCGATATTTAGATTGGACCATCTTATTCCATCCGTAGATGTCTGTTGAACAATGGTTCGATGCGCATCCTGTTTCAAGCGATCAAAATTAGTATTCGTAAGTACACATTTCCCTTTTAGCGATTGCGATGTAATAAAACTTCCTCTATAGTACAAATAGAACTGATTATTTAGGAATACCCAATCTACATCGGACCAAAAACCTTGGATCGGATCAACTTTATTCTCACCGAAGCTCTCCTTTGGAAAAGGGGTATTGATAATCGGATTACTTAACCCTGGTGGATTTGTCCAATCCAGACCGTCATTGGACACGACGATGCTAGGATTTTCAAATTTCTTGGAGTTCTGATTGGTTCCAACCGCACCAAAATAAGGCGTGAAAACCATCCAATACTTATATCCATTAAATCTATTCGGAAAATACAAAACATCAGGATGACAATAACTAGCGTTTGCTCCAGAAATATCCAGAAAATCAGCTTGATTTTTTAAACCCTTAAAATTTGCATCAGCCACAGTATGAATATTGACCAATCCTTCATCGTTATCAAAAGAAACAGAATCAATAGGATCAACGGTCCATATAGGTGCTTCAACTTCTTGTGCAAAAAAATCTTCTGTACGGCTACAAGCCATAAGGATAATACTTCCATACAGAAGTATCAAAAAATTACGAATCATAAGTAAAATAAAACGGTAGATGCAAAAAACTGCTACTTAAATCATGGTATCTGGCAACAGGTAAAGTAAGTTAAGTAAATCAGAAATATTGCAGCACAAAACTAATATATTAAAATCAAATTCAATAAGTTATTCTCTTCTCAAAGAATAGAAAAATGGTCAGTATGTGTAAAAATTATTCATATATTTTATGTTTTTTTGAAAACATCATCTATTATTATTTGTATTCATACCCAACGAATCCCGCTTCGGCAAACACAATGAACACCGACAACGAGCGTTAATACTATTAAGAATCAAAAATTTTAATCATGGACAATAACAAAAAACTCTATATCATCCGACATGCCAAAGCTGAAACAATTCCCGGAATAAATGATTTCGATCGAGCGCTTACATCCGAGGGAATCCAACATGCGAAACAGGTTGCTGCCAAACTTGCGACAAAAGTGACACTCGATGAAAACAGTATAGTGATTAGTTCACCTGCCAATCGGGCGCTTCAGACAACACGGGTATTTCTTGACGTGTTAGGCTCATCAAGCTTTGATATACAAATTGAAGAATCCATTTATGAATGTACGTACAAACACCTACTTTCGGTTATAAACGCAATTCCCGATAGTGTCAACAATGTTTTGCTATTTGGGCATAATCCTACATTGACCGATCTGGTCGAATATTTGACCCGAAAAGCTGCATACTTACGTACTTCTTCATTCGCAGAAATAAAGCTCGACTCCGGGTTTACATTTCACATGCTAAGCGGAAATTGTGCCGACCTGGTACAGATTATTGATTAAATTACTCAAAGAACAAACTTATAGTACCAAAGCTATCATGAGCACCTTTATTGGTATGCTCATGATAGTATCACCAATCAAATCTTCATGATTGTTTAATTAAAGACACCCATTCATACCAATAATCCCGATATATTCTCATTGCCCAAAAAGCTAGAAGATATCAACTCTTAGAAATCAGCACGTCGAAAAATTAATTTTTAAAACGAAGCATATATACAAATTGCTACAGCAATCATTTTCTATAAAAATAAATATGTATTCTAAAAAAAATAAAAGACACCATATTACAGAAGGTTTTTTTAAGGTTCCTTGGTCAAACAAAACCTCTTATAAATCAAGAAAGTAAGCTTATATTAGCTTCACCTCAAGTAAACGAATAATATCAATAAATTAAAAACATATTTAAGCCTCCATAATGGAGGCTTTTTCATTACCTTCGTTTTATGGCGAATCAATTGCAGTTTGAAAATTCTCCGTACCTTAAGCAGCACGCGCACAATCCTGTAGATTGGATGCCTTGGGGACCGGAAGCTTTAAAAAAAGCGAAAGACGAGAATAAACTTATCCTGGTGAGCATCGGCTACTCGGCATGTCATTGGTGCCATGTCATGGAACGTGAAAGTTTTGAAAATTCTGCCATTGCGCAGACCATGAATAAATTCTTCGTCTCCATCAAAATAGATCGCGAAGAACGTCCAGATATTGATCAGGTCTATATGTTGGCCGTCCAATTGATGACCAATGCCGGTGGTTGGCCGCTCAACTGCATCTGCTTACCCGATGGAAGACCAATCTATGGCGGTACCTATTTCAAACCCCATGACTGGCAAAATATCCTATTGCAGATCGCCCAGATGTGGGAAGAAAAACCCGAAGTAGCTTTCGATTATGCCGAGAAACTCAACAATGGTATCCAACGCGCAGAAAAGCTGCCGATCCATCCCATTCCAGAGCAGTATACGATCAGTGACTTAACAGCTATCGTCGAGCCTTGGGTTGCAACTTTCGATAAAAAAGAGGGTGGTTATCTAAAGGCACCCAAATTCCCGCTTCCAAACAACTGGTCTTTCTTTCTGAAATATGCTGTCCTTGCTCAGGATCAAGAAATCTTGGATCACGTTCATTTTACATTAAAAAAGATTGGATCAGGTGGAATTTATGATCAAATCGGTGGTGGTTTCGCGCGCTATGCTGTCGATCACTACTGGCATATTCCCCATTTCGAAAAAATGCTCTACGATAACGGCCAATTATTATCCCTCTATGCGGAGGCATATCAACACAATAATGATCCGTTCTACAAGAGAATTATTGAAGAAACAATTTGTTGGGCGGAACGTGAAATGCTCGCTCCAAACCATGGTTTCTACAGCGCATTGGATGCCGATAGCGAAGGTATTGAAGGAAAATACTATTCTTTCTCACAAGCCGAATTCGAAACCGTATTAGGAAAAGATGCGGCACTATTCTGCCAATATTTTAATATTACTGCACAAGGCAACTGGGAAGAAGAGAAAACAAACGTTCCCATTTGCGCCATTAATGCAGACCGACTCGCTGAGAAAGTCAATATGTCACCTGACGAATGGGCAGATTTTTTAAAAATTTCGAAGAAAAAATTATTCGATTACCGTGAAAAACGTGTGCGACCTGGGCTAGACCACAAACAGCTCACAACATGGAATGCCTTATTTATGAAAGGACTGATAGACGCCTATCGTAGCCTCGGAAACCCGCGTTTTCTCGAACTGGCCTTAAATAACGCTAAGTTTATAAGCACACATCTTATCCAGGATGATGCAAACTTATTGCATCAACCACCAGACAGCAATAGAGTCATTTCTGGATTTTTGGATGACTACGCCTTTACCATGGAGGCCTTTATTTCTCTGTATGAAGCGACTTTTGACCTCCAATGGTTAACCAAAGCTCGCCAACTCGCAGAAAGAGCCATCGTACTTTTCTATGATGGAGCACAAAAAACATTCTATTACACTTCGTCTCAAGCCGAAGAACTCATTGCCCGTAAAAGTGAAATTATGGACAATGTAATTCCTTCCTCAGCCTCTACCATCGTGCGACAGCTGAAAAGATTGGGACTGTTCTTTGACAACGCAAATTACACAGCTATTGCAGACCAACTCCTTGCGAATGTATTCCCCCAAATCAAAACTTATGGTTCGGCCTATTCAAATTGGGCAATATTATTGCTAGAAGAAGTATATGGAATCAATGAAATAGCATTGACGGGTGATATGGCGGTAGCCTTCAGAACAGAACTCGATCAACATTATATTCCAAATAAGATCGTTCTTGGCGGTACGGAGGAAAATCTTCCACTCCTTGAGAACAGAATTGGATCGGAGACAAAAGCATATCTTTGCAAAAACAAGACCTGCAGTCTACCTCAAAATTCAATAACAGCGTTAATAAATTATATTTAATAAACGGTAGTCTCGGGCTACCAAAAATCAAAATCAGATGGCTATAAAAGCAAACGACGTCGTAGCATTGACTTACAGACTTCACACAGTAGAAAACGGTGAAAAGGTTTTCGTTGAAGAAACAACTGCAGAACAACCTTTAGATTTCTTATATGGCGTAGGTATGATGTTGCCTAAATTTGAAGAAAACATCGCAGACTTAAACGTAGGTGACAAAATTTCTTTTGAATTGGCACCTGACGATGCTTACGGTCAAAAAGACGAAAGAGCATTCGCACAATTGCCAGTAGATATGTTCAAAGAAACTGGCTTACCTCCAGTTGGCGAAGTATTGCCTTTGCATGACAACCAAGGAAATCAATTCCGTGCTGTAGTTGCGGAAGTAACTCCAGAAATTGTGGTTGCTGACTTAAACCATCCAATGGCTGGTAAAACATTAAATTTCGATATCGAAATCTTAAATGTACGTCCTGCTACCGAAGAGGAATTGTCTCACGGGCATTCTCATGGTGCAGATGGTACGCAAGGTCACTAATCGCGACCCAAATAATAAAACAAAGCAGGGCGTCACATGACGCCTTGTTTCGTTTTATTACACTTTTAAATCATATCTTGTACACAAACACATCAACTATGTCAACATTTGCAGACCGAGTAATTTCATTCAACAAGCAACTGCATTATTCTGGCGATCTTCCACAAGATTTCAATTTTATCAATCCCTACCTAGATAACCCAGAAACCTTAGAGGTGATGGAACAATTCTATAATAAATACTATAAAGACAACCTCCAACGTAAATTTATTATTGGTATCAATCCCAGCAGGCATGGCGCAGGGGTGACGGGTGTTCCTTTTACCGATACCAAACGACTATATAGTGCATGTGGCATAAAAATGCAATCGGCTCATACCCACGAAATCTCGTCGGTATTCATGTACGACATGATCGATGCCTATGGTGGACCAGACACCTTTTATAAACAATTTTACATCAACTCGCCTTTCCCTCTCGCTATTATCCGACAAACAGCCCCCAACAATTGGATTAATGCCAACTACTACGATGACAAGACACTTTTCGAAATGGTCAAGCCATTCATGGTTGAATCCCTAAAACAACATATTTCAATGGGACTTGAAACTGACGAAGTTTTTGTTCTCGGGAAAAAGAATGCCACTTTTCTCACCAAAATTAACAAAGAACAAAAACTGTTTGGGAAAATGATCATTCTAGATCATCCCCGCTATATCCAACAATATAAATCAAAGGACAAACAACTATATATCGACAACTACATCCGATTATTAAGTGGCTTATAAAATATGGACAAGCATGTTCATTGACTGATAAACAGCAGGCAAGTTGTTAATACACCCCTTAAGAAGAAATTAGTCTTTATTTACTCTCCAATTGTAAATTCGTCCAATTGGTACCCTATTTACTGGTTAACGTTATTATTTCACATCAAGGAGTCCGTGTTTTGTACGTTATTTCACTCGCCTTCGACAATGATTCGAGGCATCTTCGGGCCTTATTCGTGTCTGCGAGCAGGTAAGAGCATTTTCCGACGGCCTTGCTACCGTCATATCTCCGAGACGGACTCGGACTCACCACGGACTCATGTCGCTCTCACCACGGACACATCCTGACCGTGACACGGATATGCATCGGAGGAGATACGAAAGAACATCGAAGCAGAAACATTGCGCCCATGCCTTATTGGTCGTGACAGTCGTTCAAAATCCACTGCAAATTTCATAATGCTCGTTTACCGACAATTATCATTTTTACAAAAGCCTTTGCTTCGTAATTTTCATTTTTCTAAAAATAAACAATTATTTGTTTTTCAGTACTTTAAATAGCTAAATTCAACCTATGGCAATACTAGAAAACGGTAATTTGAAAGGCTTGGTTGGGAACTTGGTCTTTCGAAAATCAAACGAAAAAACAATTGTGCAAACAAGCCCTGGTTGCAAAACTAAACAAACGAAGCCTACAAAAGCAGCGTCTATTGATTTTGGACATGTGAGTACCGCAGGATCCCATATCAGACATATAATGGGTGATATACACCTCAATATGCACGACGGTAAAATGCACAACCGTCTGATCAATCATTTAACAAGAGTGACCCGATCAAACAGAGCTCCTGTAGGCGAAAAGAAAATCCATGGCGGAAAAATCGATCGTCTCATCAATTTCCAATTCGTCGAAAAATGCCACATGCACGATTACATGCATTTCGACCCAGAAATAAAATTATTGGACACAAACCAAATCGCTGTAAAGTTTCCAATGTTTGACATGCAAAAAGATATTTATCGTCCAAAATACTGCAATTTTATAAAAATAACTTTGATGATCGTCATATTAAACTTTGACAAACAGCAATATGTCTACTGGCATAAACACCAGATTCCGCTAGATCTAAAAGCCGCTTCAAAAGATATTGAACCCGAAGAATTACTATTTAATGTGAACTATGCAGATACTGAGACAGTACTTATTGGGATGAATATCGAATACTATGAAAGATTTGGCGAACATCTTTCCTTAATGAATAATAAAAGTTTACATCCCGCCGCAATAATAGGTGCATTCACCATTGATCCGTAAAAACAAGACAGACTTAAATACATATGGATGCTTATCAAACAATCAAGTTTAACTGTTTACAACCTTCATTGCTTCGTCGCACGAAGCATTTCCCGCTTACCCGGTGCTCCAGGAGCTTTTTCAATGGAAAACCCCAACGATTTCATACTGCGCTTGAGGTTTCCTGTAATGGCATAAGTCACAAAGACCCCTCCAGGTTTGACAAACTGCGCTATATGACCTAAGGCAGCGTCATTCCACATTTCGGGTTGATGTACTGCCGCAAAAGCGTCGAAATAAACAACATCAAATAGCTGGTCGGACTCAAAATTCATCAATAAGCGGTGATCAATATAAAGTTTTAGTTGCTCATTGACCTCTACATGCTCCTTTAATGCTCTCTCGTATGTATCAAGATAATCAGCCCATACAGTCGGAGCCACTGTGGCCTCATACCCCGTAGCGGCAATAGTAGACAAAGACAAGGGAAAGCCCTCTATTCCGACGTATTCCACCCGCAAAGATTTATCCCGAAGAAAGTCTGCTGTCTGCAAAAAATTCAATCCAGTACCAAAACCGACTTCCAATATGCTGACCTCCTTAGCTCCGGTAGTTTTTACGTAATGATCCAAACCCGTTTTTATAAATACATGCCTACTTTCCTGTACTGCGCCATGTTTGGAATGATAACATTCTCCTATTTCAGCATTATACAATGTTTTTGAGCCGTCTCCTGTCGTTACAAATTCCATTTTCTTTAATTATTTCAACTAATAGATCCTTAAAAGCAATGTCTCATTAATGATAGCTGTTTAAAATTGATCACCTAAGGCCCCCAGCATTTAGTACCTTGAATTGCTCAAAGATAAAAAAGCCAAAGGATGTAATCAAAGAAAGCCGTTCTTTTCAGTAATACATTTCAATAACGAATAGATACGCATAAAGTAATTTAAAAAGATTACTTTAGCATCCGAAATACATAACGATTGTAAAACCTAATGAAATATTCTGCAAAAACTTTTATACATAACTATGGAAGCATTTTACTGCTGCTTCTTGGCATTAGTATAGGAAGTTTGATCGGCATTTTTTTTCCTCAGCTTGCCAATAATCTTAAGCCAATTGGAGATATCTTTCTCAACCTCCTGTTTGTCAGCGTTATCCCCCTAGTATTTTTCGCTATATCATCATCTGTGGCGAATATCGAAGGAGATAGTGTACTAGGCAAAATTATTGGCATGATGTCTTTCGTGTTTGTACTCGGCATTATTGTGGCGGGGATGACGAGTATTGCATTTCTCTATCTCTTCCCAATTAACTCTCCTCTTCCCATCGAGCAATCCAAGAACATCATCGATACGGTGGTACACGATTCCTGGGGTGAGAAGATGGTTCGCTTTCTGACCGTCAGCGAATTTTCGAGTCTTTTGTCTCGCCAGAATATGTTGGCTTTCGTTATATTCTCATTTCTCATCGGCATCGCGACACGCAAATCTGGGAGCTCCGCAGTCCTATTTCGTAACTTTATCAATTCGGGAAATGCAGTGATGGGCAACCTTCTGGTCATGGTCATGCGTTTGGCACCAGTTGGTTTGGGAGCCTATTTTGCCTATCAAGTCGGAACTCTTGGTCCTCAGCTTTTTGGTTTTTATGCCAAACCTATAGGTTTATATTATCTTTTTGGTACACTCTATTTTTTTATAGTATTCAGCTTTTTTGCTTTTTTTGCCTTTGGACTGAATGGCGTAAAACTGTATTGGAAAAATAATATCCTGCCCTCTTTAACAGCATTGAGCAGCTGCAGCAGCCTGGCGACAATGCCTGCCAATCTACTGGCTGCAAAACAGATCGGTATCCCCGATACTGTTTCCAGTGTCGTGATTCCGCTAGGTACCACATTACATAAACATGGTTCGGCCATAGCTTGTATTTTTAAGATCTACGTCGCACTGCTGCTAAGTGGACAGGAGTTTTTTGATCCAGCTAATCTCATGATGGCTATAGGAATAACACTACTGGTCAGCATCGTTGCAGGTGGTATCCCAAATGGCGGATATATCGGCGAGATGCTCATTATATCTGTTTATCAAATGCCAACAGAAGTGATACCTTCCATTATGATTATTGCAACGCTGGTAGACCCCTTAGCAACCATGCTCAACGCAACAGGGGACACTGTTGCCGCAATGCTCACAACCAAACTAACCGGACAGCGCCTGACGGAACCGCTCTCTGAAAACCCTGATTAATAACAACAAGGGATACATCAAAAACGGTAGGCGAAAAATAGTTCCCCATACTGATGCCGATGGAATACAGATTTAACTTCCTTCGAATTGAAGATGTAATTAATACCATAGTTCACTTTATGATTTGACCAATTAAAACCGATACGGTGGCTTAACATCCAAGGTTCAATCGTATACAATTTACCTACGGGATCATCTTTACCTCGGCCTCCTTCAACTGTTGCGTTGTAAAAAATACGGGAAATACTCGGCTGATAGACAAAATACCACTCGATATCATCTTTCTCTCTACCGGCTGTCAGATGACCGTGTGTAAAGGTCGATGCATGATACGATTTTAGTTTTCCTGCGCGAACTGCAATACCAACTTCCACATTGCTGTTATTCATGCCAAGCACAGCTTTTCCGGTAGCTCCTACATCAAAGGACTGCGCCTGATTACGAAATAGCCCTTGCATGTACTTAGCCTGCAAATCGACTCCAAAAGAATTTTTCAATTGCGTTTCCCAACCGGTAGCTTCATATAAACCAAAAAGATGGTGAATAAATTTTTGAGCCTCTTCGCCATAGGATTTAGAGCCGATCTGTCCAAATTCGGCCTTAAGTCCGAAGAGCTTGTCGGAACCAAGGAACCTCGTCCCTGCGGCACTAAAATAGAGATAGCCAGCAAAAGGTCTGTCATAAGCTTTACGCTGACGCCTATAGTCAATCACACTTATGCCGTTATAGATACGTTGCCCGATTTCGAAATCTAAGACCGTAGTTGATCGCTGGTTATCCGTAGTGGGTAATGCAATTCTATAGTTGATATTAATTCCATTCGTATAATACCGATCCTGGCCTATCAATAGATAGACATCATTGTCATTCTGAATAGAAATTTCCTGATTGCGCAATCTCACCTGCCCAAAAACAAAGAAAAAAGGAAATACTGCACCGTAAAAGAGCAGTAAAGACCGCAAAGCAATATTCATATTAACAGGTAATTGTAAAATTCATGCGATATCGATAAATCCAAAATATGAAATTTCGCTTGAAATTATTCATAAGCATTCGAATATAGGTGATTTTTTCCTAAAGCGAAGATTATTTAGAACAAATATAAATAATATGGAAAAGTTGCATTATTACTTTCTTAGCGAATCTATTTGTAATTTTGCATTCGATTTAGTGTCAAATGTGACCAAAGCAGGGAAATCTTTGACAAGTAGAGAAATCGAATGCGAGATAAACGCTGATAAAAAGACAAACATAATAGAGATGAAAAAAAGTTCAATCATTCTAATCGTCATCATTGCTGTTGCAATTGCCATGATACTTGTGATCTATACCGATTCGAGTACCTATTCGACATTTGCCGAAGCTAAAGAAAAGAAAACCGAACTATACGTGGTAGGACAGCTGAATAAGGAAAAAGCACTCCATTATGACCCGAAGACTGATGCCAACAAATTTACATTTTTTATGTACGACAATGCTGGTACTGAATGTGAGGTCATCTTCAGAGGAGCAAAACCGCAGGACATCGAACGTTCTGAACAAATTGTATTGACCGGCAAAATGGAGGGCAATGTATTCAGAGCGAGCAAAATATTGATGAAATGTCCATCAAAATACAATGATAAATCGGTTGTAACCGAGATCAATGCCACGGCTTTACATAATTAATTCGTAAAATCAATTTTCAATGGACGTTAATTACGTTGGTGAGCACCTGCTACCTGGGCAGATCGGACAATTCTTTATTGTACTTTCATTTGGTGCTGCACTTCTATCTTGTATCAGCTACTTTTTTGCAACGAAATACCCTGAAGAGAATTCATGGAAAAAGATTGCACGCATAGGTTTTTGGGTCAACGCATTATCCGTAGTTGCTATTGGTGCAACTTTATTCTATATCATCTACAATCACTTATTTGAATATAATTATGCTTGGGCTCACTCCTCCAAGACATTACCTACTTATTATATCATTTCCAGTTTCTGGGAAGGACAAGAGGGAAGTTTTTGGCTATGGATGTTCTGGCAATCAGTTTTGGGATCGGTATTGCTCTTTAAAGCAAAGAGCTGGGAATCATCGGTCATGACTTTCATCATGTTATGTCAGGCATTCTTGGCTTCCATGATCATTGGCGTTGAGCTTTTTGGCCTACGCATCGGTAGTTCTCCATTTATTCTTTTGCGCGAAGCAATGGATATCCCTATTTTTAGAGAAGCGAACTACCTTTCACTAATTACCGACGGTAATGGATTAAATCCATTGCTTCAGAATTACTGGATGGTGATCCACCCACCGACATTATTCTTGGGCTTTGCATCCATGATTGTTCCTTTTGCTTACGCAACGGGAGCCCTATGGACCAAACGTTACAAAGAATGGATCAATGCGGCACTTCCATGGGCTTTATTTGCTGTTATGATACTGGGTGCCGGCATTATCATGGGCTCATTCTGGGCCTACGAAGCGCTTAATTTTGGTGGCTTTTGGGCATGGGATCCCGTCGAAAATGCATCCATCATTCCTTGGTTTACATTGATCGCTGCTGTGCACGTCATGATCGCATACAAGAATTCTGGACATTCTTATTTTACCGCGACATTTTTGGCGATGATCAGTTTTGTCCTGGTGATTTATGCATCTTACCTGACACGAAGTGGTGTCCTTGGCGAAACTTCAGTCCACTCTTTCACAGATTTGGGCATGAGCGGACAATTGATCTTATTCAATGTTGTCTTTTTGGTTATCATGGTGGTCTTTCTTACCGTCAAAAAGAAAGAGATGCCCATCACAGAAAAGGATGAAGACATTTATTCCAGAGAATTCTGGATGTTTATTGGTGCCTTGGTATTGACTGTAGCCTGTGCACAGATCATTGCTTCAACATCAATTCCCGTGTTCAACAAGATCTTTGGTACCAAGGTAGCTCCACCTTTGGATTCGATCCAACATTATAACAAATGGCAATCAGGTTTTGCGGTCATCGTGATGATTTTAACCGGATTTACGCAATTTTTAAAATACAAACGCACCGATAGCCGCAAGTTTTTGGCTTCTACTGCAGCATCGTTGGTTGTGTCTCTAATCCTAACGGCTGCTGTCGTCTATTTTACGAAGACCTATACCAACTTGATCTACATTTTCTTCACCTTTGCTAGTATTTTCTGTATCCTGGCGAATATCCGCGTATTGGGTGATGCGGTGAAAGGTAAATGGAAGTTAGCGGGCTCTTCGGTAGCCCATATCGGCTTTGGTTTACTACTTATCGGCGCTATGGTTGCTGCGGCGACCAACGAGGTCATCTCCGTCAACAACACGGGTTACATCGCTGTATCGGGATTTGACAAGGTAGAAAAGCCTGGGGACAACTTATTCCTTACCGAAGGACAGCCTGTTCAGATGGGTGAATACAAAATTACCTATATCGGTGATAGCATTGTTGCTCCAAATACATTTTATAAAATAAAATACGAGCGGATCGACGAAGAAACAGGCAAAGTGAAGGAGCATTTTGTGCTGCAACCTTTTGCACAAAACAACGCGAAAATGGGTGGTTTGATTGGTACGCCAGCGACCAAACATTATATCACCCATGACGTATATACGCTGATTACTGCTGCTGCAGCGGAAAGTCAAGCGACACATGCTAAAGTTCCTGCGGAAGACAAAACTGGTTTCGAGGACTATGAGGAGCCTGCAACTTATCAGGTAAATATCGGCGACACCTTACGCTACCGCAATGGATATTATGTCATTGAAGGCTTAAACAAAGAGGCTCACCTTGAAAAAATTCCAAAGGGCCCAGGGGATGTTATGGTCGGATTGAAAATAAAGGTTTTTTCGGCCGACAACAAACAGTATGAGGTACAACCGATCTACTTAATTAAAGAGGGTGGTGTTTACGACTTCAATAAGGATGTCAATGAGCAAGGACTTAAATTCAGATTTACGGGAATTAAACCTGACAAGGATAAACTGGAAATCATGGTTTATCAAAAACCATTGCCTGAAAAGAAATGGGTTGTATTTAAAGCAATCAAATTCCCCTATATCAACTTCTTTTGGTGTGGAACAATTGTGATGACCATAGGCTTTATCATGTCGATTGTCAGAAGAAATAAAGAGGAAAAACGCAAATTAGCAAAAAAATGAACATTGTGATCTTGGGAAGTGGCAATGCCGCGACACATTTTGGACACGAGTTTCAAAAAATAGGGCACCAAATCGTTCAGATCTATAGTAAAACAAAGGCCAATGCGGATGCGTTGGCCTTTGCTCTTCATTGCCCTGCGATCGATCGGCTCGCTGAACTCGACCTTAACGCCGACCTTTACTTCATAGCGGTCACTGACCAGGCTATTATACCTGTTGTCGAAGCTATCCCAAAAGATGTACAGGGCATTGTTGTACACTGCTCTGGAGCAACTGATATCAGTGTCTTAGCCAAGTTCCAAAACTATGGGGTTATTTATCCACCCCAATCGTTGTCCAAAAATAAGACAATCGATTTTTCAACCATCCCCTTTTGCATCGAAGGTAATACAGATGACAATAGTACGGCCCTACTTAAGCTTATTCAAGTATCTGCCCCCAAAACTATACTTTGCAATTCCAAACAGCGCTTAGCGATTCACCTGGCTTCAGTGATGGTCAACAACTTCCCCAATATACTCTATCAGATGGCTTATGAACTGCTGGAAGAAAACCAGCTCTCCTTTGACCTCATCAAACCGATCATCCTGGAGACGGCAGAAAAAGTACAAAATGATATTCCAATAACAGTCCAGACAGGACCAGCGATACGAGCGGATGAAGTAACTCAGCAAAAACATTTGAAATTTATTAGCAATAAACCAGATTTACAGCAAATCTATCAACTTTTGTCGCATCAGATTACTAAAAGAAAATAGTTTGTTTGAAACAGTTATAAACTTATCAAAACTTATTCGAGCATAGTAAATATATCTATTTACTTAGGGAACTTTAGTACATTTGCTGTGTCCAAAAGCGCATTTTGGAATGCTAATTGAGTGATAAAATATTCAAGTGGGCTAAATATTAAAATAGCGAATTAAAACTTAACAAACGCATTTTCTATGGAAGTTAGAAAACTCATTATTTCAATAATGGTTGTGATTAATTTAATCATTGTATCATTTGGATTTATATTTACATCAAGTTGGTTCTGGCTACTGATCATTCCATTTCCATTACTATTGATCGCATTATACCATAGTTTCCAGACTAAACATGCCATCCTACGAAACTATCCGTTAGTAGGCTATTTCCGTTATATCTTTGAATCTATTCGTCCCGAATTGAGACAGTATTTTTGGGAATCGGATATGGATGGTCGTCCATTCAATAGAAGGCAACGTTCTATTGTGTATCAGCGTGCTAAAAATCAACGTGAAACTGTCGCATTTGGTATGCAAACGGATCCGCAAGCGGTTGGTAACGAATGGGCTGCACACTCTGTTTTTCCTTGCCACATTGAAAACCATGATCTGCGCACTACCGTCGGAAATGAAGCTTGTAAAAAACCATATAGCTTAAGCGTATTCAATATT
Organism: Sphingobacterium sp. UBA6711; assembly: GCA_002454415.1. Lineage (GTDB taxonomy): Bacteria > Bacteroidota > Bacteroidia > Sphingobacteriales > Sphingobacteriaceae > Sphingobacterium. Next base: position 39,004 of record DKIT01000200.1, on the reverse strand, counting down.
TCAGCAATGAGTTATGGCGCCTTAAGCAAAACCGCTATAACAGCATTAAATAAAGGTGCTGCACTTCAAAATTTTGCCCATAATACCGGTGAGGGTGGTATCAGTGATTACCATAACAACGGCGGAGATTTAATTTGGCAAGTGGGTACTGGATATTTTGGCTGTCGTAATAAGGAAGGCAAGTTTGACCCCGAACTCTTTAGAGAAAAGTCAAACCGTGAGAATGTCAAAATGATCGAATTGAAACTCTCACAGGGAGCAAAACCAGGTCATGGTGGTATCCTTCCAGCAGCAAAAAATACGCCGGAGGTTGCGGCTATTCGTCACGTTATTCCCGGAACGGATGTAATGTCCCCTCCAGCACATAGTGCGTTCTCTTCACCTACACAAATGATGCATTTTATACAGCAAATGCGTGAGCTGTCGGGTGGAAAACCAATCGGATTCAAAATTTGTATCGGTGATAAGCATGAATTTATAGATATCTGCCATGCGATGCAAAATACGCAGATCTTTCCCGACTTTATCTCCGTAGACGGTTCTGAAGGTGGTACAGGTGCCGCACCCCTGGAGTTTACAGACAACTTGGGTATGCCACTATACGATGCACTTGCTTTTCTAACCAAAACACTGATTTCATTCGGACTGAAAAAACATGTCAAAGTGATCGTTTCCAGCCGTATTGTCACTGGTTTCGATATCCTAAAAGTGATTGCTCTGGGTGCTGACGCTTGTTACAGCGCACGCGGGATGATGTTCGCTCTGGGCTGTATTCAAGCACTTAAGTGTAACGAGGATGTATGCCCTGTAGGTGTTGCAACACAACAACCTCATCTCTATAAAGGTCTTGATGTAAATGATAAATATGTGCGTGTTGCCCAGTTTCACCGTAATACCTTAAGGGCTACAGTCGAAATTATGGAAGCCTGCGGTTTTAAGTCACTTTCAGAAGTGTCTGCAGACAAATTCTATCGCAAGGTAGATGCTATAAGAACCCTAAGTTTCCAAGAAATCTATTTCGGAACAGAAGGAAAATTGGTCAATAGCCATACGGATTTCGAAAGTAAGCTTTTCGAAGATTAGGCATGAAAATATAGATCTTGAAAACAACAAAAAGCCTGCACTAATACATGTAGGCTTTTTGTTGTTTTTGAGGGTATCTATCACTTATTTTAAATTGAATAGCACCCGGTGCAGTATCGTATTGGATAATGCAATTTGATCATCTTCCAGTCCCCCTAAAGCCTGTTCAATCGTGTTTTTTGCTTGCTTCATCCCCTCCTCTTTCATCTTACGCCCAGTTTTGGTTAAATAGATCAAATTAGACCGCCGATCGTTTTTATCGTTTACACGAATAACGAGATTCAACTTCTCCAGATTATTAATCAACCGAGTTACGCTCGGCTTATCCCGAAAGGTACGAATAGCCAGTTCCTGCTGGGTGAGCCCCTCTTCCACCCAAAGGTTATACATGATACTCCATTGTTCAGAAGTAATGCTCAACCCCGCCTCCTTCAGATTACGCTGTAATCTCCGCATAACAGCTATTGAGTATTTTCCGGTTAGAAAATTATAAAAATACTCTTGCGATACTAAATCTTGGTCTAACATATGAATAATGGTTATGGTTGTTTACGCAACTTATGCGCTAAAAAAACTTTATTTATACTACAGCACTAAAAAAACTAAACTTATTTTGGCTAATAATTAGCCTAATTTACGCTTTTCTATGGCTGAGTCAAACAAAATTTTATCAACATATCATTAATAATGTTGATAAATCATCAATTTGATTTACACGAAGACTGAATTTAACAAATAAAAGGAATAGAAGCAAAATAAATGCTTGCAATTAAAACCTATTGAATCAAGAATTATCCGATTGTAAAAGAATCTGAATCTTTTAAAAATGGAAATTTTTCACGTGCTTCAATTAGATCGTTGGGATTTAACGTAAACGTATAAAGATCTTCATCTTCCGGTTTGTAATAAACGACGTCTCCAAGCGGAGATATACACATTGATCCACCTGAATAATAGATATCATTGCCATCATGTCCGACGCGGTTCACGCCAACAACATAAGATTGGTTTTCGATAGCTCTTGCTGGGATGAGTGCTCTCCAGTGTGCCGAACGTTTGTCTGGCCAGTTTGCAGTATACACCAAAATATCATAAGCTCCATTTTGATTTTTAGACCAGACGGGGAATCTAAGGTCATAACAAATCATAGGGCAAATTTTCCATCCCTTAATATCCACTAAGATGCGTTCATTTCCAGGCTCGAAATAGACGCTTTCCTTAGACAATCCAAAAAGATGACGTTTATCGTACTTCACATATTTTCCGTCAGGAAACATCCATAGGAAACGGTTATAGTACTTTCCCCCTTCTTCGATGATCAATGAGCCTGCAACAACACAATTTAGTGAGCTAGCCATTTCAAATAACCACCGCGTTGTTGGGCCATTCGCTGGCTCTGCACATTTCTCCACATTATTCGTGAAGCCCGTATTAAACATCTCCGGCAAAATAATAAGATCTGTCTTTTCACGCAATGACGATAATCTCAATGCTAAATTGTTCAGATTTTTCTCTATATTTTCCCAAAAAAGATATGCTTGAAATACCGTGATTTTTAAAGGCTCCATGAATGTAAACTAAAATTTATTTAATTATTTAATACAAAATAACCATTTATTGGCAAAATACGAATTTTAAAAGAATTTATACTTATTGCTGTCTTACCAAAAGGTTGTTTGCTAACACTAATAACGCTGTCTTATGTTCGTTTGGTACATCTAAGGCTTCCATTTTTTCAAAGGCCCGCTGCGTATAGACATCTTTCAACTTGTCAGCAGCAAATTTGACCTCATACTTCCCGTATAAAGCCAACATATCCTCGACTTTTGATGGAAGCGTATCAATGCTTGATTCCAATAATTTTTGCATCAGAGGGGTATCCTCTTCCGAAATTACTTCCATTAATTTAACCAATAAAAATGTTTTCTTATTGATCATGATATCTCCACCGACAATCTTCCCAAAAGTATCCGGATCTCCATAAGCATCCAAAATATCGTCTTGCAATTGAAACGCCAATCCAACATTCTCACCAAAATCGTAGATCAATTGCTGTTGCTTTTCATCTGCTCCAGATAAAATTGCCCCCAGTTGCAAGGCTCCGCCCAGTAATACCGATGTCTTCAGCCGAATCATCTCCAAATACTCCGGCATTGTCAACGATTCCCGACTTTCATAGTCCATATCAAGTTGTTGGCCTTCACATACCTCCATGGCTACCTTGCTCAATATCTTTAAGGTCGCAGGCAGGTAGATCGGATTGCATTTGGAAATCTCTTCATAGGCTTTAACCAATAAACCGTCACCTGACAATATCGCAATATTCGCATCCCATTTCTCATGGACAGTTGTTTTGCCTCTACGCAGTGGTGCTTTATCCATTAAATCATCGTGGATCAATGAAAAATTATGAAAAAATTCTACGGCTTTGGCTGCAGGAATAATTTCGTCCATGTCTCGCATACCGAATAATTCAGCAGCCATCAATGTCAGCACTGGTCGAACTCTCTTTCCGCCCAAAGTCAATATATACCGTATTGGATCATATAAATTTGATGGTGTTTCAGGAAATTGACTTGTCTCTATCGCCTCTATTACGAGTTGTTGTAAATGTTGCATATATCTTTACGATCGAATCATGCGAATATAGCAATAATCATATAGAAATGGCAATTTTGTCCCTTAAAGGAAGTCACCTCAAAATTGTACATTTGTATAAGTCTTTTGTTATGCGCATACTGATCATCCACACATTTTATCAATCACCGGGCGGTGAAGACACTGTATTTCAGCAAGAATCCTCGCTCCTATTACAAGGACATCAAGTTCATACCCTGACCTTTCAGAATAAAAAAGGCTGGCGGGGGGCATTACAAACCTTGGGATCTTTTTGGAACATTATTGCAGCCCAAGCTGTACTAAAATCAATCAATGCGTTTAAACCAGATATTGTACACCTACACAATACACATTACGCCGCTGGCCCCCTGATCATACGCACTATAGCTAAAATGGGAATACCACTGGTCATGACATTGCATAATTTTAGGTTATTGTGCCCTTCGGCGACGCTATATCACCACAACCACCTCTTTCTGGATTCATGCCAAGAAGAATTTCCATGGACGGCTGTCAGACAAAAGGCCTTTAATAATTCAACGATCAAAACATTTCTCCTTGCTTTGAACTATTGGTTTCATCGTAAAATTGGGACTTGGAAAAAAGTTAACCGCTATATCACGCTAAGTGCATTTGCAAAGAGAATCTTCACAGAATCGACCTTGGGGGTCTGCAGTGCTAAATTTGCCATTAAACCGAACTTCGTTTTTCCTGCAACAATACACCCGGTGATTCCTCAATCTTATTTTGTCTATGTGGGGCGACTATCCGACGAAAAAGGGATACTGAACCTCATAGATGCTTTCATTGGAACAGATTTTCATTTGCAGATTATTGGCGGTGGCCCCCTCGAAAATGAAGTTGTTCAGAAAATCGCGGACCATCCAAACATTTCCTATTTAGGATTTAAAAGCAGAACAGAAATACTTCCCCTAATAGCGGCAGCGCAAGCGTTAATCGTTCCATCAATCTGTTTTGAGGGCATGCCAATCACCATCCTTGAGGCCTATTCCGTTGGAACAGCCGTCCTCTGTTCAAATTTAGGCCCTTTACCTGAATTAATTATCCCGGGTCAAACGGGGCAGACTTTCGACCCCCACAGTAATGACGATATTGTGCGCTGTTTAACCATGTGGAATTCGAAATCGGCAAATGAAAAAGATGAGATAAGAAAGACCACCATCGATTTTTATTTTAGTAATTTTACACCTGAAATAAATGAAGAGAAATTATCGGCGATCTATCAAAACGCCATTAACGATAAAGAAAGAAGATGAGCATCATTGTATTAGATAAATTAGGTTTAGCGCCCAAAATCCAGGAAGTCCTGGAAACGATTTATGATCCAGAATTGAAACCTGCGAATATTGTGGATTTAGGGCTCGTATATGAAATCATTACCAAGGAAGGTGGTATCGCAAAAATCGTGATGACATTAACTGCTCCAGGCTGTCCTGTTGCGGGTGAAATCATGAACGAAGTACAGGAAAAAGTTGCTGCGGTAGAAGGAGTAAGCGAAGCTTTAGTTGAATTAACATTCGACCCACCGTGGACCAAAGATATGATGTCGGAAGAAGCTAAGCTCGAGTTGGGATTTTTATAAAAATTTCAGGGCTTTTTATGCAAACAGGGCTATCCAAAAAGATTGGATAGCCCTGTTTTTATTGCTAAAAGTAGTGCCTATAAAGCGGATCTACCTAGGCTGGTTATTTTCTAAATCACTCAATTTCTTTAGGGGTTTGGAGTTATTCACATCCGCACCGAAAAGTAACTTCCACAGATTTCGTGACTCTTTCGTCAACAACGGTGATACGATGGAAAGAATCAGGACATAGACAACAACAAAAGATTGTATAACGGGTAATAATGCGCCAGCTTTACCAATGTTTGCCATGATAATGGAAAATTCGCCGCGTGCTGACAATGTAAAACCAATATCGAATGAAGTCTTGGGTTTCATCCCTGAAAATTTTGCTGCAAAATAGCCGGAAGCAAGATTCCCCATGACCGTTACCAGCGCTGCAATTGAAGCCCAGAGTACTGCTCCCCCCAATGACATGATATCTATTGAAAGTCCGAAACTAAAGAAAAACATGGCCCCAAAAAAGTCCTTATAGGGTAATACCATTGATTCAATTTTTTTAATATACTGTGAATCGGCTAAGACTAGTCCATCCATCAATGCGCCAATCGCTTCCGCGACGTGAATTGTTTCGGAAAATCCCGCAACAATAAAAAGCAAGGCAAAGATGATCAGTATAAACAATTCAGAGGTTTTCTCTTTCAATAAACGATCTATCGCTGGCACCAACTTTCGCCCCAGCACGAGAAAGGCAAGGATGAAACCCAAGGCCAATAAGGACGTACCGGCAACAGTCCAAAATGAGCTGCTTCCGGTCAATATCAATCCCGATAGAAACGAAATATGCATAGCGATAAAGAGATCATCAAACATGATCATCCCCATGATGACTTCAGTCTCGGGATTAGCTGTGCGTTTGAGATCCGTTAAAACCTTAGCCACAATAGCTGTCGACGAACTAGTCATAATACCACAGAGAACCATCATCTCCTTGAAAGGCATATCCATCAACCAGCCGATTAATAGGCCCGAAGTAAAATTCAGCAGCACATAGATTGTTCCTCCGGTAACGATTGCCTTACCGGATTTGATCAGTCGATTGACGGAAAATTCCAACCCCAAATAAAACAACAAAAACAAGACCCCAAGTCTTCCCATGAAATCAATAAAGGGTTTGCTCTCCGTGAACGTAAGATCTACCATCCCGATCTGGGGCGCATGCTGCCCCAGCACCATCCCTATAATGATGAAAAATGGAATAACTGAAAACTTAAGCTTGTTGGCAATTAGTCCAACAAAGGCAACAAGTCCGACAGCAATTCCAATTTCCAGAACTAAGGTATGTGATAGCATAGATTATAATAAAATTTCCTTTAATAGTTTGATGTTATTTTTCTTTCCAGCAATGACTAATGTCGTACCGGGACTAATCATATAAGATGGTCCTGGATTAATAACAGTTTCATCATCTCGAATTCCCGCAATGATAGATGCACCAGNNCTCCGATTGTCTTTCCAGCACCCTCATTTTTGCCCTCTACTTTGTACCATTCAATACGCAAGTCATCCAAAGCCACTTCAATTGTTTCCAAGGCCTTAGGTTTGTAAGACAAACCACCTATAATACCCGCTATCTGACGAGACTCATCATCATTGAGTGTCATCACACAACGTGATTCATGCTCTTCATCATCATAACGATATAGTTCCCGTCGGCCATCATCGTGGATCACGACAACCATATTGTCACCTGCATCGGTTTCAATCTGAAATTTTTTTCCAATTCCAATCAGGTCGGACTCTCTTACAATAGACATAATCTTCTATTTAAATAAATACCAATAATAAAAACAGCGTGAGCTATTAAATTCTAAAACACAAATTTACCCAAAAAATCAATCTTAAACGAATCTATAGCCAGGCTGATGAAATGAGCCGGAAGAAGCAATTATCACAAAATACTAAAAAAAGGCCATAAAAACGTTTCTTTTTTGTTTTTAATCCCCGTTAAAAAGTAAATAATTATTGGAAAGGCAAAATTCCTAAAAATGCAACAGTTAGTAGTTGTTAAATCAACTAATTTGAGAGTACACAATCAAACTTAACCTCTTTTAATCATCATTTATCACTCTTTTTATTACAAAAGCGAATTTCTATAACGTTTTCGTAGTTAGTGCAATCGTTTGTTCAAACAAGCAAAGAATGGACATAGCTTTAATTCTTTATTATTGCCCCATTAAAAACTTATTGAATCTAAATTACACACCTATGGTCAAAAAGAGTCATCTCATCCTTCTGACACCCTTATCATTATTGTCATTAGCTGCACCAATTTACGGGTTAGCACATCCACGCAATTTGCTTGCTGTAACCATCCCCAATCCTTTCCAGCAAGCTGTTTCCGGAAAGGTCATTGACGAAACCGGAAAACCCATAAGCGGCGTCACCGTTGCTGAAAAAGGCAAAGCGGCAGCAACGACAACCAATCAAGATGGCGCCTTCACACTGAACGTAAGTTCAAAAAATGCGATACTGACATTTAACTCCATTGGATTTACTGCGAAAGAAGTTTCTGCATCACAAGCATCACAGATCACCTTGACAAAATCCGAAGATGTTTTGGAAGAAGTTGTGGTTGTAGGTTATGGTAAACAGAAAAAAAGTGATTTAACGGGTAGTATAGCAACAGTTGAGGCAAAGTCGCTAGAACAAATAAATTCACCCAACGTTGTCGACAAACTGCAAGGAAAAATTTCCGGTCTAGCGATTAATACCGGATCTGCCAAACCAGGAGAGACTGCTTCCATCAATATTCGCGGCGAAAACTCAATCTCCGCTTCCAATGCTCCATTGATTATCCTAGACGGGATTCCGTTTAGCGGTTCCTTGGGTGATATCTCCTCTAATACGATTGCGAGCATTTCGGTACTAAAGGATGCATCTTCAACCGCTATCTACGGTTCGAGAGCCGCAAATGGCGTCATCCTCATCACTTCGAAAAAAGGAGCCGCAGGAAAAGCACGCATCAATTATAACGGATATTTCGGTGTACAAAGTGTGGAACGTCGTCTTCAATTGATGAACGGCTCACAGTACATTCAGTTTATGCGCGATTACCAAGTTTCAAAAGGAAAAACTGGCGATCAGCTTAACCCAGAGAATTACCTTTTCGCCAATGTGCTGGAACAGTACAAAAAAGGCGAGGAAGTCGATTGGCAGGATGAAGTATTCAATAGTGGCGCTCCTATGCAGGAACATCAGCTCAGTTTTTCGGGCGGAACGGATAAATCCGATTATTATGCTTCCGTCAGCTACTTAAACCAGGATGGAGTCGTCAAAAATACACCATACGAAAGATACAATATCAACCTAAACCTCAACCAAAGCTTAAGTTCCTGGTTAAAGTTGGGCATGACAATGCAAGCCTCGCAAGGTAATCGTGATGGCGTACAACCCAACCTCGAAAGTGTTGTCAAACTCTCTCCCTACAGTAAAAACCGTGAAGCAGATGGTGCTGCTGTCACATTCCCGATGTATGCGCAAACATTATGGGCGCATCCTTTTGCAGACGAAAAAGGTCAATGGGATCAGACACGCCGAACGGTCTACGCAAATACCTGGCTTGACGTGAAGCTCCCTATAGAGGGGTTAAGTTTCAAGACAACGTTCGGCACAAACTATAGAAATATCAACGAAAACTCTTATTACGGTTCAAATACGAATACTGGACGTGGTGTCAACGGATGGGGAGAAATCTATAATGAGCATTTCTGGGACTGGACCTGGGAGAACCTCCTGACCTATGACCGCACTTTCGGCGATCATAAAATCAACGTCGTTGGATTATATTCATCACAGAAGACCAATCTCAAGACATCAAAGATGACCGGAGATGATTTTGTGTCGGATGCCGGATATAATAATATGGCTTCCGCTTCCAAAAACCTTAAACTGGAGTCCAACCTTCAAAATACCGCGATGATATCTTACATGGGAAGAATCAATTACGCCTTTAAAGATCGCTATCTATTGACACTGACAGGGCGTTCGGATGGTTATAGTGCATTCTCTATCAACAATAGATATGCCTTTTTTCCATCGGTGGCCGGAGCCTGGGTAATTTCCAAAGAGGGAAATGTCCAAGATTATTTCGATCTGTTAAAACTTCGGGTTTCTTATGGTAAAAATGGGAATCAAGCGGTATCGCCCTATCAGACTTATGATCGATTGACAAATACGGATTACATCTTTGGTCTTGACCCCGTTAAAGGCTTGGTCATGAACTTCAATGGCCGCGGCAGTAACCTGACCTGGGAAACAACCTCTTCTCTCAACCTCGGTTTGGATTTCGGCATTCTTAAAAACCGTCTTTCGGGCACAATTGATTATTACGCTTCCAAAACATCCGATCTTTTACTTAGCGAACAAGTGCCTGTCATGAATGGCTATAACACCATTCTGACCAACATCGGTGAGACTTCCAACAAGGGACTCGAAGTTACACTAAATGCCGTTCCTGTAAAAAATGACAACTTCCAATGGAATACTACGGCAACCTTTGCTTATAACAACAATAAAATCACCAAACTGCGTGCTGACGGAAAAGACGATTTGACCAATGCTTGGCTGATCGGAAAACCAATCCGTATTTTTTATGATTATAAGGTGATTGGCGTATGGCAGGAAGGCGAAGATATTGCCAATTCATATCAGCCTAAAGCGAAACCCGGTGATGCTAAACTTGCGGATCTGAATAATGACGGTAAAATTGATGCCAGCGATCGTACTATGATGGGCAACAAGATATCCCCCTACACTCTAGGTATTGGAAATGATTTCAGTTACAAAAATTTCTCACTATCGATCTTTATGAATGGAGCTTTTGGCGGCACAAAAGTAGACGATTTCAAAAACATCGAGCGTTTCTTACCCAACAACGGAGCAAACTATCTCGCCGATATGCCATATTGGACACCGGAAAATACCAACACAGACATTCCCTCGCCTGGTTACACACCAGTCAACAACCACACTTATTATATCAATTCATCCTATTGGCGAATTAGAGACTTCAGCTTGGGATACACGTTTGACGGTGATTTTGTAAAAAGATTGAACTTATCTTCCATTAAAGCATTTGTCAACGCCCGCAACTTATATACATTCTCTAAAATCAAAGGTTACAATGTAGAGGCATTGAGTGTGAGTTCGACCACAGGTAATCCAACGACAACAAATATTGCCTATCCTTATCCAGTAGCAAGAACATTCTCTTTGGGAGTAAATGTCCAATTCTAACTATAGCAAGATCATGAAGAAAAGAAATACAACTTTATATACAATTCTAGCCGGCCTAAGTTTACTTTTTACAGGCTGTAGCAAGAACTTCTTAAACGAAGACACCAGCAGTTTTCAATCACCTGACAATACTTATATTAACACTAAAGGTTTCGAAACAGGACTCAACGGGTTATACTCCTATGCCAGAATGGAGTTTTTAACTTGGAATGGCAGTATCTTTTCACAAGGGGCAACGCCTCAAGAAGCGCTACAGGTGGGAACAGATATCGTCGCCATCAAAACCACAGGAACCGATGCTACATTGGCACCGTTCAGCAATTACACATTGAACCCTGCATCATCCTATGTACGCAATTATTGGAAATATGCCTATGGCTTTATCGGTAATGCCAATACCATCCTTGAAGCATTACAAAAAGAAGGCATTAGTTGGACGGACAAAGACAATGATCCGAAACGTATCGAGGCAACAGCTCGTTTCTTTCGAGCTTATAGTTATCGATATTTGATTAACCTTTATGGCGATGTACCATGGGTAGACAAGGTTTCGGAGACACCACGCAGGGACTTTACTCGTGCTCCGAAAGCTGAAATATTAACGCATATGATTGAAGATCTCAACTATGCGAGCGATAATCTCCCCGACAATCCCGGAGCTATACAGGAAGGTAAATTGACAAAGTGGGCAGCGTTACATTATTTGGCGGAAGCATACCTTCAGGCGGGACAACCAGATTTAGCTGCCGAAGCAGCGAATAAAGTCATTCAAAGTGGTTACTTTAAATTGAACGATCAACGTTTCGGTGCCGAAAAAGATAAACCCGGAGACTACTTTCACGATATGTTCATCGAAAATAACCAAAATAGGACATCGGGCAATCAGGAGACCATATGGGCTATCCAACTGGAATACAACACACAAGGCGGCGGAGACCGTTATACAGACTGGAGCAAACGCGCCTGGGTACCATTCTATTCACAGCAAAAAGGTTTTGTCTTAGCCGACTCGCTGGGTGGAAGAGGACTTGGCCATGTACGCCCTTATCAATGGTGGTTGGACAGCTATGAAAAACAAGATATCAGAAATTCAGCTTTCAATATCAAACGTGATTGGTATTATAATGATCCATCTGCACCGGAACTTTACGGCAAGAAGATCGTCCTTACAGATGCGATCATGGAATCAGGCAATGTATTTCCTACAACAACCAAGTTTTTCTACGGAAAAACAGCTGTTGATCCTGCCTTTGAAGGAAATATGAAAGACCGAGTTAAGGTACGCCTGGCTGAAACTTACTTACTATTGGCCGAGGCTTATTGGCGTGCAAATAAACCGGCTCAAGCCAAAGACGCTATCAATGCCGTGCGTGCGCGTGCAAAAGCTTCTTTAGTTGATGCATCTGCCATCAATGTGGATTTGATTCTAGATGAACGTGCCCGAGAACTTATGGGTGAAGAAATGCGTCGTATGACACTTGCCCGTTTTGGCGAAGATGTCTTTTTACGTCGTGTGCAAACACTGAACCCGCAATCAAAAACTGTCGTAAAAAAAGAGTTTATTCTTTGGCCCATCCCACAAGAAGTTATTGACAGCAATACAGGTGCTGCATTCCCGCAAAATCAAGGGTACTAACAATAGCAAAAACCTCCATACCGGAAATCGGCTTGGAGGTTTTCTTTAGATTAGATTGCCGAAATCAATTTATAACTACCGTCTTCACGGACTTGACCACAGCCCACTGTAATACTTTTTGAATGATAAAACAAAAATATCCAACCCGCAGGTGCGCCTTCTGTCCAGTAAGCTTGCCGAAGTTCCTTCGAACGTCGACCATCAAAATCATATTTGGCTACATAATTATGAAAAATCTCTTCCGGTTCAGGTAATACATCGCCCCCAAAAAAATAATGTTCTCCACCTGTTTGAATATGAAAAGCCTGGTGATGTGTAGTATGTCCACCATTAAGCTCATAGCTGATTTCGTCATTTAAATGACCTGCCCCCTCCACCAAAACCAGGTTGCCGCTGCGTTGCACAACATCAAAAATTTCCGTTCGGTACGAACTGGAAATACCTGAATAAGCATCTTCCCATTCACCTCGCTGTACGATATACTCGGCATCAGGAAAAGCTATACGCGGAGCACCACTATTGAATGTCACCATACCACCAGCGTGATCTTTGTGCAAATGAGACATCAGCACATACTTGACGTCTTCTGGACGATATCCCAACCGGCGAATGTTCGTATACAATTTCAAGACACCATCTTCATCAGTTTGACCTAGACCAGTATCACATATAACTAGTCCGACTTGCGTACGAATCAAGAATGGGTGAACTTGAATGAACATAGATCCGGGACGGTCTTTTGGATTATCAACAGCTGGATCAAAGGGAACAAATTTTCTGCTTTTGTCCACAGAAAAAGAACCCTCATACAAAGAATAAGCCTGCACCATATTTAAAACATTGGGAATATGCACGTTAAGCAACAGCAGACCAATACCCCGTTTAGGAATTAGGTTAGTCCAGCCTTAAAACGTATATTTACACTTAAAATATTGTGCAAAGATATGCAAAAAAGGTGGGTACTAAAATCTAAAACTGATGTCAAAATAACCAATAAACTACGCGAGGAATTAAATATCAACGCTGTATTAGCGGAATTGCTCGTAAGTAGGGGAATTGAGACTTTTGGCGAATCTAAACAGTTTTTTAGACCACAATTAACAGATTTGCATGATCCCTTTTTAATGCGGGATATGGAGAAAGCCATCACCCGAATTATCCAAGCCATCGGCAATAAAGAAAAAATCCTTATCTATGGTGATTATGATGTAGACGGAACTACTGCTGTGGCAGTTGTCTATAGTTTCTTTAGAGAATTCCATAGCCAGCTTGAATTTTATATCCCGGATCGCTATGCTGAAGGTTACGGTATATCTACGCAAGGGATCGATTATGCCGCGGCCAATGGGTTTAGCTTAATTATTGCGCTGGACTGTGGCATCAAGGCGATTGATAAAATAGACTATGCCAATAGTAAAGGGATCGATTTTATTATCGGTGATCATCACCTTCCAGGCGAAGAGTTGCCAAGAGCCTATGCGGTATTGGATCCTAAACGTATAGATTGTGAATATCCATATAAGGAGCTTTCAGGTTGTGGAATCGGCTTTAAGATTATTCAAGCATTTATCCTGACCAATGGAATGGATATCAATGCTTGTTATCAATTTTTGGATCTTGTCGCTGTGAGTATCGCTTCAGATATTGTGCCGATTACCGGTGAAAATAGAATATTGAGCCATTTTGGTCTCATCAAGCTCAACACCAATCCCTGTGTCGGTCTGAAGGCTTTGATCGATTTATCGAACAATAGAACCAAAATATTTACAGTAAATGACATCGTTTTTCAAATCGGCCCGCGAATCAATGCCGCCGGGCGAATAGACCATGCCAAAGATGCTGTGAAGCTTTTAATTTCAAAATCCCTGCAGGAAGCAAAAGATTTCAGTTCGAGCATCGACGATCAAAACAATGTCCGCAAAGACTTTGATCTAAAAATAACCGAAGAAGCATTGGCACTTATCGAGGATAATGCTCTGCTCAAAAGCCGTAAATCCACCGTACTATACAAATCAGATTGGCACAAAGGTGTCATCGGTATTGTCGCTTCTCGATTGACCGAAAAATACTATCGCCCAACGATTATTTTGACAGAGACAAACGGCCATATTGCAGGCTCTTGTCGATCAGTGCTCGGATTCGATTTGTATGAAGCCTTAAGTGAATGTGCTGACCTGTTGGAACAATTCGGAGGGCACAAATACGCTGCGGGACTTACCATGTCACTCGAAAATGTCTCCCTGTTTCAGGATCGTTTTGAAGAAGTCGTCGCAAGACGCATCAGTCCAGAAATGCTGACTCAAGAGATTTTAATGGATGCGAAGTTACAGTTAAAAGATATTGACGCTAAATTCTTCCGCATACTCCAGCAGTTTGAGCCTTTCGGCCCACAAAATGAACCCCCTATTTTCCTCAGTAAAAAAGTCAACGCTGTAGGCCAGGCCTTCCCCGTAGGAACCAATCACTTAAAAATGACCGTTGTTCAAGAGGATTCCTCATCATTTGATTGCATTGGCTTTGGATTGGCAGAACATATTACACACATCAATTCCGGACAGAGTTTCGACATCTGTTACAGCATTGAAGAGAATGTTTGGCGCAACAAACGTAATTTGCAACTAAACATCAAAGGGATTAAGTATTAGTATTACAATAGTAAGAAGATATTAAATATATTTACAGCAGATTTGTCTAAGGCATAAACACCTTGTGCGAGGTTCAAAACCGAGTGTGGAACTAAGCTGAGGAGGATACAATTAGCCGTCAAAATCTGCGACTTATAATAAAAGATATTCCACGAAGATGATTTTAAAAGCAGAACATCTCATAAAAAAATACAAGCAACGGACTGTTGTCAACAATGTATCCTTTCATGTAGAGCAAGGAGAGATTGTCGGTTTATTGGGGCCAAATGGTGCCGGTAAAACAACCTCTTTCTATATGATCGTTGGATTGATCAAACCCAACGAAGGAAAAGTATTCCTCGACGATCAGGAAATTACACAGGACGCGATGTACCAACGCGCACAACGTGGGATTGGTTACTTAGCACAAGAAGCATCTGTCTTCCGGAAATTATCTGTCGAAAATAACATTCTGGCTGTGCTGGAAATCCATTATCCAAATAAAGAAGAACGTTTAGCCAAGCTAGAAGAACTGCTGACTGAATTCAGCTTGCACCGTGTACGCAAAAACAGAGGCGATCTCTTATCGGGAGGTGAGCGTCGTCGAACAGAAATCGCACGAGCATTGGCTGCAAACCCCTCTTTTATTCTTTTGGACGAACCTTTTGCAGGGGTTGACCCCATCGCCGTAGAGGAGATTCAGACCATCGTAGCGAAACTCAAAACGCGCAATATTGGCATCCTAATTACGGATCACAACGTACAGGAAACATTATCCATTACAGATCGAGCCTATCTCTTAACAGAAGGAAAGATCATGCTGACGGGTACGCCAGAAGAAATCGCCGACAATGAACTTGCACGTAAATTTTATCTTGGCCGACATTTTGAATTAAGAAGGAAAAAATTTTAAAAGAATAAAGAACAGCATCTCTTATGGCCCTATTAAACTCCATTTTTACTTGGTTCATGAAAAAAAGAATTCATCAGATTGAGCTCTTCATGAAATACCCACACGATGTACAAGAAGAATGGTTTCAAAGTTTGATTTCTACAGCCGAAGCGACTGAATGGGGAAAAAAACATGACTATACCAGCATATTGACTCCCGAAATGTTCAAAGAACGTGTTCCGATACAGGATTATGACGATATCAAAGGTTATGTAGACCGGATGATCAAAGGCGAACAAAATATTTTGTGGCCTTCGGATATCAAATGGTTTGCAAAATCTTCCGGCACAACTTCTGATCGCAGCAAATTTATCCCTGTTAGCGAGGAAGCACTTGAGGAATGTCATTTTCAAGGTGGTAAGGATATGTTGACAATCTTTTGTCATAACAAGCCTGAAAACCGTGTTTTTACCGGCAAATCCGTTGTTATTGGTGGTTCTTCACAAATCAACAATTTTAGCCCCGACTCCTATTATGGAGATCTTTCATCGATCTTAATCCGTAATCTTCCCTTTTGGGCGGAATTTAAACGCACGCCCAATATTGAAGTAACCTTGAATCCCAATTTCGAGGAGAAAATCGAACAGATCGCACAAATCACCATCAAGGAAAATGTGACCAGTTTAGCCGGTGTGCCGACTTGGAATATCGTGATGGCCAAGCGCGTGCTCGAAATCACAGGCAAAGACCACCTCTTAGAGGTATGGCCAAACCTGGAATTTTATGGACATGGTGGTGTAAGTTTTAAGCCCTATCGCGAGCAATTCAAAAATCTCATTCCTTCGGATAAAATGTACTATTTGGAGAACTATAATGCTTCAGAAGGATACTTTGGCTTACAGGATCAATCAGACTCCGAAGATCTGCTGTTAATGCTGGATTATGGCATTTATTATGAATTCCTTCCGACAGAAAGGATGCACGAAGAACATCCGGAGACTTTGCGATTAGACCAGGTTGAACTCGAAAAAAACTATGCGCTGATTATTTCAACCAATGCTGGTTTATGGCGATATAAAATCGGGGACACCATTAAGTTCACTTCATTATCTCCTTATCGATTCCAGATATCTGGACGTACAAAACAATATATTAATACTTTTGGAGAGGAAGTCATTGTTGACAATGCTGAACAGGCCTTGGCCGAAGCAAGTAAATTGACCAATGCACGTATTAAGGATTATACAGCTGGACCCGTGTATTTTAAAGAATCGGAAGCGGGTGCACACGAATGGGTCATTGAATTTGAACAGCAACCAAATGACTTTAAACGGTTTTGTGAGATACTGGATGCCAAGTTGCGCGAAATCAATTCAGATTATGATGCAAAGCGCTTCAAAGATATGGCCCTCCGTGCGCCAATTGTTCATAATGCACCTGAAGATACTTTCTATAAATGGATGAAATCGCGTGGAAAACTGGGCGGACAAAATAAAGTTCCAAGATTGAGCAACAACCGCGAATATCTAGAGCCACTCTTAAAAGTATTGGAAAGTTAACTAAAGAGGCTTCCCTCTTCTGGAGATTAGCCAAAATCTTACGGGTTTCCCTATTTTGGCTAATCTCGCTGTTCTACATTGTCTATTTTTTTTGATCTACCGTAAGTGATTTCGAGCAATACATCACAAATAGGTCCAGACAATAATGGAGGTTTGTTAGGGTTTGATTGCTGTTTTATACAAAAACACAAAAAAACCGAGAATAAAATTCATAGAAACACCTTTCTTCTGAATTTCAACGTCACGCTGTAACAATTTGCGAGTATCACCCGATGTTACTTCATTACTTTTGTTAAGACTGTGAGTCAATTCCATACTAAGTTTATTTGATGATAAGTGATTTTATAGCGTCATGCAACCGAAAGCCCATCTACATGGCTGCACGCTTTATACCCAAACTTTATGCCATAATAAACAAAACCCATATTAATTAACAAAAAATTAATACTATTAATTAATAATACAGGATAACAAAAGTAAACACCTACAAAATCAGCAATTTTCAACAAAAGTGTAGTAAATCTGGGAATGACTGTCCGAAATAACGGGCATTTCGGTACAAGGGAAATTCTCTGGACAAAGTGCTGTTTATATTTCATTTTTTCCTAACTTAGCCTAAGTAATTAAAAAATAAGATGAACGCGACAGAGAACTATTCAATTCGCGTAGAGCCAACTCAAAATTCAAGACTCTCGCAAGTAGATTTCGACAATCTAAAATTCGGAAAGATTTTATCCGACCACATGCTGGTCGCAGACTATGATGACGGTGAATGGAAAGATGTCAGCATCGTCCCCTATGGAGACATCACGATCAGTCCTTCTATGTCTGCACTACATTACGGTCAGGCAATCTTTGAAGGTATTAAAGCCTATAAATTTGCGGATGGTACAGTCAGTATATTTCGTCCCGACAGAAACTGGGAAAGATTTAACAAATCTGCGGCTCGTCTTCAGATGCCTGAGGTTCCGGAGGAAATTTTCATGGATGGTCTGAACAAATTATTGGATGTTGACCGCAATTGGGTTCCGGCCAAAGAAGGTTCTTCTTTATATATCCGTCCATTTATGTTCGCTACAGAAGCAGCATTAGGTGTACATCCGTCCAAATCATACAAATTTATCATTATCACAGGGCCAGTTGGTGCTTATTATAGCAAACCAATTAGCTTAAAAGTTGAAACATACTATACGCGTGCAGCAGAAGGTGGTGTTGGATTTTCGAAAAATGCCGGTAATTATGCATTATCGCTTTACCCTACCCAATTGGCTAATGACGAAGGCTACGACCAGATTATGTGGACTGATGCCGCAGAACATAAATATATTGAGGAAGCAGGTACTGCAAACCTTATTTTCCGTATCGGTGACACCATTATAACACCACATGGAGACACAATCTTACATGGTGTGACGCGTCGTACCATCATGGAATTGGCTGAAAAATGGGGTTATAAAACTGAACAAAGAAAGGTTTCTATTCAAGAACTTATCGATGGCATTAAAGCTGGTACAGTAACTGAAGCCTTTGCAGCAGGCACAGCAGCAACAATCACTGACATTAGCCGTATTGGTTTTGAAGGACAGGACTACAATTTACCGCCGGTTGAAGGCCGTGAGTTTTCCAATAAAGTATTGCAGTATTTAAATGAATTGCGTTACGGTAAGCTCGCTGATGAATTCGGGTGGAACTACTTGGTAAAATAAAAACAAAAGACAAATAAAAAAGTCCACNNGTGGACTTTTTTATTTGTCTTTCACCTATGTTTACACTTACGATGCTTTTTCAATTGAATTGTGCACAAATTTTATTATTTCTGAAAGCTCCGAAGGATGAAACCAATGGGTATTGCCATACTTTTTAAACCAGGTGATCTGTCTTTTGGCGTAACGTCTTGAATTTTGTTTGATCTTGTCCACGGCTTCTTCCAAAGAAAGCTTACCATCCAGGTAGTCAAACAACTCAGCGTAACCCACGGTTAGCAGCGCAGGCTTTGTTCGAAAAGGGAGCAAAGCGTTCACCTCGTCCAATAGACCAGCATCCATCATCATATCTACCCGCAGGTTGATTCTTTCATACAATAATGTGCGGTCCATATTCAGTCCAATCGTTAAAATATCAAAGGGACGCTTTTCAACGTCTTTCTTATGATAGAATGACATCGGATTGCCTGTCGCTTCAAAGACTTCAAGTGCCCGAACAACCCGTTGAGGGTTATCAACATCGGCATTTTGAAAGTAAACAGGGTCAATGGATTTGAGTCGCTCTTTCATCACTTCCAAACCGAATTTTGCCATCTCAGTATTAAGTCGTTCGCGCACCTCATCTCCAGCTTTCGGTAGATCATCTAAACCCTCACATAATGCACGTACAAATAAACCGGATCCCCCTACCAATATCATCACATCGTGCAGCTGAAATAGCTCTTCCAATTTCAGCAGAGCTTCCCGCTCAAAGTCCCCAGCAGAATAATCCTGCGTAATCCCGTGTGAATCTATAAAATGATGTTTAACGGCAGTAAGCTCATCCGAATTGGGTTTTGCTGTACCGATAGACATTTCTTTATAAAACTGACGGGAATCTGCGGAAATAATTTCTGTCTTAAAATGTTGAGCCAATGAAATAGCCATTGCGGTTTTCCCAACAGCAGTCGGTCCCACAATGGCTATCAATGTTTTTTTATTCGCCATACTATAGCACTTCATTCGCTAAATAAAGCATTTGAAGCATTCTTGATTAATATTCGTCTTCGTAACCGTTAGATTGTTCACGTTCCTCTTCTCCCTCCTCATTTTCATCCTCATCGTCACTATCAAATCCATCCAATTCATCATCATCATCCACACCGTACTGCGTCTCATCTTCTTCGACATATTCATCCTCTTCCACGGCGTCAGCAACAGGAAAATTAGCAGCAGTCATTGTTTTAGGAACCTGTCCAATCGACTTGAATAGAGACGGATAAGCTTTACCATCTTCTTCTTTCAGAATCTTGATCAACTCCACCTGAAAATCATAAGGACGATCAAAGTTATAGATGTAATAAAATTTTTGGTGAGGGTCATCAATAAATTTGCTCAAACGAACATTTTCCATCACCAACACTTCAGCATCTTTTTTTCGCTGAGTAGGCTTAAATGCAATTTCAGTACCCTTCTTCCATTGATCGTTACTTACATAGAATGAGGAAGATGCATCTGGCGCATAGCCTGTCGCTTTATGTATCTCCTCGTGTAGGTCTAAAAATGTACTTTTGGAAGGCATGTCGATCTCACGATATACATCTTCATAATCTTCAAAAGTAACTCTAAATCTATAAATTGCCATCTCTACTGTTTTCTTCTTTTAACCTTCTAAAATTAATATTATATTTTAAGAATTGGAAATTTCCAATGGGATTTCTTGTTTGACAACCAAGTCCATACCTTGCGCTTTTTCAACTAAAAAGCGATAAGCGTCCGCTCTGGCATTCGGAATTTCCCCCTCTAAAATAGCTTCGCGGATTAAGTTTTTCAATTGACCAACAGTACGACCAGGAGCTAAACCAAAAAGTGTCATGATATCTTCACCACTGATTGGCGGCTGCCAATTCCGAATTTTATCACGTTCCTCCACATCTTTGAGTTTTTGCTTAACAAGTTCGAAATTCTGACGATATTTTTTCTTTTTGAACTCATTTTTTGTGGTTACATCAGCATGGCACAACATCATCAAAGCTTCAATATCATCCCCTGCTTCAAACAACAGACGTCTTACAGCAGAATCAGTGACGATATCCTGTGCCAAAACTATCGGCCGAAGATGCAACTGTACAAGCTTTTGCACAAACTTCATCTTTTCATTCAAGGGAAGCTTCAGCTCCCCAAAAAGCTTAGGTACCATGCGGGCTCCACGATCTTCATGTCCATGGAAAGTCCAACCTAATTTTTTATCGAAACGCTTTGTCGCAGGTTTCGCAATATCATGCATAATAGCAGCCCAGCGCAACCAAAGATCCTCAGAGAATTCACACACATTATCTAACACCTCCAATGTATGGTAAAAATTATCCTTATGCCCCTTACCATCGATGATATCAACACCATGCAAATGATACATGGCGGGAAATATCAATTCCAAAAGACCTGTATCAAAAAGATATTTGAACCCTACAGAAGGCTTAGGTGAAAGAATAATTTTATTCATTTCATCAATAATACGTTCCTTCGAAATAATCTTGATCCGTTCTTTCGTATCCGTAATCGCAGTGATTGCATCAACAGAAATTTTAAAATTGAGCTGAGTGGCAAAACGAATAGCTCGCATCATACGCAATGGATCATCCGAAAATGTTTCGATGGGATCAAGAGGGGTCCTGATCATGCGGTGTTCAAGATCACGAACACCATCAAATGGGTCAACTAAATCACCATAATCAGCTTTATTTAACGAAAAAGCCATGGCATTAATCGTAAAATCACGGCGATTTTGGTCATCAGCCAAAGTACCATCTTCTACGATCGGTTTACGTGAATTGGAGCGGTAGGATTCTCTTCTTGCACCTACAAATTCTACGTTAAGTCCTTCGTAAACCAGCATTGCTGTTCCGAAGTTCTTATACACCGCAACCTTGGTATGCAACTTTTCACCCAGTAAAGTGGCAAACTCAATTCCACTTCCAACAACCACAATATCCACATCATTCTTAAATGGGCGCTGCATAATATAATCGCGCACATAGCCCCCGATGACATAACACTCGGTATTTGTTGTCTCCGCGAGCTCCTTAATAATAGAAAAGATTGGATGTTGTAAATTATTGCACATAGTCAGAACAGCAGGTAAAAAACCAAACAGTTTGCAAAAGTAACAATTTTTTTTATATTGAAATTAGCGTCGCTTGCACAAGGAGTAAGGACGCCAATAAAGACTAATCCCTGTCTTTGGATAACTTTCGGAAAGCCAATGGATTTTTAAGTAATTCGGCTTGCTCCCGGCGACGCTTAACGATATGCAACGCAGAGAAAATCGCTTCAACAAAGGAACTCTCGGAAGCTAAATTTTTCCCAGCAATATCATAACCCGTACCGTGATCCGGTGAAGTGCGCACGATAGGCAAGNNGCCAGCTGTAAAATTTACACCGCCCCCATCTGCGATATGTTTGAATGGGATTAGGCCCTGATCGTGGTACATCGCCAATACCGCATCAAATTTTTCATAAGCTCCTTTGGCAAAGAATCCATCGGCAGGGTAAGGCCCAAAGCAAAAGATACCTTGCTCGTTTGCTTTTTCTACTGTAGGCCTAATGATCTGATCATCTTCTGTACCGATGATCCCGTGATCACCTGCATGCGGATTGAGTCCCAAAACAGCAATCTTAGGCTTTTCAATCCAAAAATCTTTCTTTAAAGAATCATTCATCAGCGCAAGCTTCTTAAGAATGGCTTCCTCAGTAATGTTTGCGGCCACTTCGTGTAACGGAATATGACCTGTTACAACACCAATACGCAATTCATCACAAACCATAAACATCAAGACATCATCAGCGCCGACTTTAGCCTGTAAATATTCAGTATGACCGGGAAATTCGAATCCTTCTTGCTGGATATTATGCTTATTTATGGGTGCAGTCACCAAAGCGTCTATCTTACCCGCTTTGAGATCTTCAACAGCTCTTTCTAAGGACAAGAAAGCATATTTACCACCGATCTCATTCTCCTCACCCAAGGTAATTTTGACATCTTCTTGCCAGCAATTGATCATATTTGCCCTTTTCGAATGGGCTTGTTCAGCATCATTGATTACATTAAAACTAAAATCATTTACGCCGATTGCCTTCCGATGAAAAGAAGCAACCTTTGTATTGCCGTAAACTACAGGTGTAAAAAAATCGCACATCCGTTGATCTATCAAAGATTTAATGATTACCTCAAGTCCAATACCATTAATATCACCTACTGTAATTCCGATTTTTAGTTTATCGCTCATTCTATTTAAATGCTTTGATTCAAAAATAGGGATTTTTTTTCAGTATTGCGTAGTTCGTATGGAGTATTGGGCTTTTGGACCAGCTTTTTAATTTCGACTTTTTATCTTGTTAAGCTTTTTAATTTTTATTTTTGCAACATGAGCACAGTAAGAGCAAAAAAACATTTAGGACAGCATTTCTTGAACGATAAAAATGCTGCACAAA
Organism: Sphingobacterium sp. UBA6711; assembly: GCA_002454415.1. GTDB lineage: Bacteria > Bacteroidota > Bacteroidia > Sphingobacteriales > Sphingobacteriaceae > Sphingobacterium. The sequence continues at coordinate 15,538 of DKIT01000200.1, read as the reverse complement.
AGATTGTGGAAGCATTGGATCCTAAATTGGGTTTTAGCCAGGTGCTTGAAGTAGGTCCAGGAATGGGGGTACTTTCGGATTTTCTCCTGCAAAAAGAGGAATATGAAACCTATTTGATCGATGTAGATGACGAATCAATTGCGTATTTGGATGATAAGTATCCGCAATTGGGCAAGCGATTAATCCACGGTGATTTCCTAAACCTTGATTTTTCGCAATACTTTGGCGAAAAAATGGCCGTCATTGGCAATTTTCCCTACAATATTTCATCGCAGATACTCTTTAAAATTTTGGACGAACGCCAACGTGTTGTCCAGATGACAGGGATGTTCCAGAAAGAGGTAGCAGAACGCTGTACAGCAAAGGCTGGAAGTAAAGAATATGGTATTTTAAGTGTTTTTTTACAGGCTTACTATAAAGTTGAATATCTCTTCACAGTAAAAGCGGGGGCATTCAATCCGCCACCAAAGGTATTATCTGGTGTCATTCGGATGACGCGAAATGATCGTGAACAGCTGAACTGTGATGAAAAACTATTTTGGCGAGTTGTAAAAGCGGGCTTCAATCAACGCCGTAAGACCTTGCGAAACTCCCTTTCGGGTGTTGTTCCTAAAGATAAGATGTCAGACAATCCACTTTATGAACTTCGTGCGGAACGATTGACGGTCGATGACTTTGTTGGCTTGACCAATGAAATCGCAAACAGTCTTTAAGCAAACAATCTTTAAATATGCATCCAACAGACAGCACATTCATTATTGTTGGCGGGGGTATCGCTGGATTATGTGCGGCAATAGGGTTGGCAAAATGGGGTATTGAAGCACATGTATACGAAAGTGCTACTGAACTAAAGGGTATTGGTGCCGGATTTGGACTTGCCGCAAACGCCATGAAAGCGTTGGAGCATCTCGGATTAAAAGATGAGATCGTCCCCATAGGTCATTTCCTTGACTCCTACAATATTCTGGATCAACAAGGGAATATTTTGGTTGAACCCAACACCAAATCAATAAGCCAGCAATATCAGCAGGACAATTTTGCTATCCACCGCGCAGACCTGCATCAGTTTCTACTTTCCAAAATCCCAAGCAGCCAAATTCATCTCGGTAAACGTGCTCTTTCCTTTGAGCGCAGGGGCGAAGATATTCGTGTTTATTTTGCAGATGGCAGCCATGCAGATGGTCAGGCCCTTTTGGCCGCCGATGGAGTACATTCGCCGTTGCGGCAACAACTCATTCCCGGCTCCGCACCCCGCTATTCAGGCTATACCTGCTGGCGAGCAACCATAGACAACAGCAGCNNCAATACCGAGGCACAAAATCCAGTATTGAAAAAGTGGAAAACAGCCGAACTGTTAGACAACTTCAAGAACTATCATAATCCTATTCCCTCGATCCTCTCGGAAACGAAAGACAGTGAGCTCATAGCAAATGATATCATCGATATTGCACCACTGAAGCAACTTGCATTTGGCAATATATTGCTATTGGGAGATGCTGGTCATGCTACGACCCCCAATCTGGGACAGGGCGCCTGTCAGGCTATTGAAGATGTTGCTGTACTGATGGATGAGCTGCGAACAGCGGCTTCGATCACCTTAGCCTTCCAACGGTTCGAAAATAGGCGATTGGATCGGGTAAATTATATCTGCAATACATCCTGGAGGATAGGCAAAATTGCACAATGGGAAAATCCATTCCTGATAGGAATGCGAAATTTCTGTATGAAAATAGCGCCAAATAGTCTGAAGCAACAGCAGTTAAATAAACTACTATCTGTGGATTTTATGCAGATTAACCGTAATCATGACGCCGGGAGCTAAATTATAGCGCTCAACAGAAGCACTATGATTTAGTTCCCGCATAAAAAATAATTGGATGAAAACTACTATTCTGATCGTCGACGACATTCATGAGATCATGCTTGAGAAATTTGAGCAGGCCGGCATTCCTTACAACTATCAACCTGCTATCAGCCGGGAAGAAGCCGAGAAAATTATTCACAACTATTCCGGCCTGGTCATCCGTTCCAAATTTCAGGTTGATAAAGATTTTTTAGACTTAGCACCCAATCTTCGCTTTATAGCTCGCGCTGGTGCGGGCATGGACAATATCGACGATAAGATTGCTCAACAAAGGAACATCATGTTAATTCCGGCCAATGAAGGGAACCGAGACGCTGTGGGTGAACATATGATCGGCATGTTGTTGAGTTTGATGAACAACCTGAATCGCGGCGATCAGCAGGTACGATCGGGACAATGGCTACGTGAAGCCAACCGTGGTTTTGAACTTAAAGGACGGACTGTAGGCTTGATCGGTTATGGTCACAATGGTATGGCCATGGCAAAAAAGCTTTCCGGTTTTGATGTTCAGGTACTCGCTTATGATAAATACAGAGTCAACTACAGTGATCCATATGCACAGGAGGCCGATATGGAAACCATCTACCGGGAAGCTGATGTGATCAGTTTCCATATCCCTTTAACGCAGGAAACCCAAGGTATGATCCATGAAGATTATCTCTCCAAATTTGAAAAGCCTATTTTCTTTCTACTTGGAGCCCGCGGAGGTATTGTACAGGTTCCAGCGGTATTGAAAGGCCTTGACGAGGGCAGTATCTTAGGAGCAGCCTTCGATGTACTTCCCGTGGAAAAGTTTCCCAAGCTAGCGCAGCAGGGCTGGTATTCAGATCTTATCCGTAGAGATAATGTGATTTTATCACCCCATGTCGCTGGGTGGACTTTTGAAAGTTATTATAAATTAGCTGAAGTAGCCGCGGACAAAATCATTGCATTTTTGGGAATCTAGCTTCAATCAGCATGGAAGGGGAAGATAATGGCACAAAACGACGATCACGAACTGCAGGACCAAGCTACCATCTAAAAGATAGGCATAATGATAATGGTCTTTCGTTTTGAAAACCGCGAGTTTTAACAATGCGAAAATAAAAACATTGGTCAAGATCAGCCCAATTTTAACAAATAAGGTATAAGGTACCGCTAGTACCAGAAGGCAATGTAGCGCTAACAAAGTATAGGTAAGATTCTTTGCTTTCCGCTCCCCCAACATGTTGGGTAAGGTACGCAGGTGATAATAAGAATCCTGTTGGATATCACGGATATCAAAAGGTAGCGTACAAATAATTAAAAATATAAATTTCAATCCACACAGCGCAATAAATACCCATTGCTCTATGCTGACTTCCATGTTTGCCAATTCAATATAGGGCAGTACGACGCTGCTACAGACCCAAACTAAAGCGATGTGAAAAATTTTAGCTCCAGGTATTTGCCTTAACCCCACTTTCCGATCATGAAAAGTAAATAAGGGCATTCCATACAAGAGACTTAACAGGCCTATAAATCCCAGAAATAAAAAAGAGTAGATGTGAATATGCCATAGGCAATAGGCCAGTATGAGTAAGGCAATACCATTGTTCATCCACATCACCCATTCATGGTTAAAGATCCAACGTGTTCGCGGAAATTTAGATTCTTTTGGATTCTTGGGTTTAGACCACCACAAACTGAAATTATACAGCAATAATGTCGCAGTGCCCTCCACCAGCACAATATACCAATTGATGGATCGTTCAAAAATAATATAGGTGAGCGCACATTGCGCCATTGCAGCCATGGCGATCAAAAGATTTGTGTAGATAGTGATATAGAATAGTTTTCTTAGAAACAACATCTCGATTAAATCTTGTTGCAAGATAACAATCTTGATAGATAAAAGTAGTTTAACATTATATTAAACATCAAATTGTTGATAAAATGGGCAAAAACCGCTAAATTGTACACCGAAATTGAAATAACAAAAACAATTTTGCAACGATAACAATATAAATTAAAATAATTCAAAATAATCCTAATAACGATGAGCCTACAAATAAAATCATTTGAAGAATATCAAAGTGAATATAAGCGAAGTGTAGAACAACCGGAGGAGTTTTGGGCGAGCATTGCAGATCATTTTTTCTGGAAGAGAAAATGGAATAAGGTGTTAAACTGGAATTTCGAAGAACCCAATATCAAATGGTTTGATGGTGCGAAATTAAACATTACCGAAAACTGTCTTGATCGCCATATTTATGCGAATGGCGATAAACCGGCAATCATCTGGGAACCCAACGATCCAAATGAAGCACATCGTATCCTTTCTTACAAACAGTTGTTACAGAAAGTAGAGCAATTTGCCAACGTATTAAAAAATAACAATATCAAAAAGGGTGATCGCGTCTGTATCTATCTTCCGATGGTCCCCGAGCTGGTCATTGCAGTACTTGCTTGTGCACGTATTGGCGCTATCCACTCTGTGGTCTTTGGCGGGTTCTCCGCACGTTCTATCGCTGACCGTATTGTAGATGCTGAATGCAAACTGATCGTTACTTCAGATGGAAGCTACCGCGGAAATAAAACCATTGGTCTAAAAAATATTGTAGACGATGCTTTAATGCAATGTGATACTGTTGAAAAAGTGATCGTCTTGACACGTACACGTACACCAGTATCGATGATCAAGGGCCGTGATGTATGGTGGGAAGACGAAATTAAGAAAGTGGAGACCCAAGGAAACCCGGCCTGTCCAGCAGAAGAAATGGATGCCGAGGATACCTTATTTATCCTGTATACATCAGGATCTACTGGCAAGCCTAAAGGGGTTGTACATACCTGTGGTGGTTACATGGTGTATACGGGCTATACTTTCATGAATACCTTCCAGTATAAGCCAGACGATGTATTTTTCTGTACAGCGGATATTGGCTGGATTACAGGACATAGCTATATTGTTTATGGCCCATTATCTCAGGGAGCCACTTCTTTGATGTTTGAAGGAATCCCTACTTTCCCAGATGCAAGTCGTTATTGGGACATTGTTGACAAATTCAAGGTTAACATTATCTATACATCACCGACGGCTTTACGTTCATTAATGGCTTTTGGAGATGATTTTGTTGACAAAAACGATCTATCCTCTTTACGTGTATTGGGTTCAGTTGGCGAACCAATTAACGAAGAAGCTTGGAACTGGTTCAATGAGAAAGTAGGTAAGAAGAATTGTCCGATCGTCGACACCTATTGGCAAACAGAAAACGGCGGTCACTTAATTACTTCACTAGCTGGAGTGACTCCAGAAAAAGCAAGTTATGCGATGTTTCCAATGCCAGGTATTCAACCAGCATTGATGGACGAGAATGGCAAAGAGATAGAGGGTAATGACGTGACTGGAAACCTTTGCATTAAGTTCCCTTGGCCGGGGATGTTGCGCACGACATGGGGAGATCACGACCGCTGTCGCCAAACCTATTTCTCCACCTACAAAGACATGTACTTTACGGGTGATGGATGTTTCCGTAGCCCGGAAGGCTATTACAAAATCACAGGGCGTGTCGATGATGTGTTGAACGTTTCAGGTCACCGCATCGGTACTGCAGAGGTTGAAAATGCGATCAATATGCATGCTGACGTTGTCGAATCAGCCATCGTAGGCTATCCGCATCCAGTGAAAGGACAGGGTATCTATGCCTATGTAATCGCCAATCATCATACAGATGCCGAAGCGACTAAAAAAGATATTATGGAAACCGTTTCGCGCATTATCGGTCCTATTGCCAAACCGGATATTATTCAGTTTGTGGACGATCTTCCGAAAACACGTTCCGGAAAAATCATGCGCCGAATCCTACGCAAAATTGCCGAAGGAGATACAANNACAAGCAATTTAGGAGACACTTCTACCCTTCAGGATCCAAATGTTGTAGAAGGTATTATCAAAGGAGCAGAAAATCTAAAAAAATAATATTGAAATAACCGTTCATAAAAAAGCCACCTATTGGGTGGCTTTTTTTGTCGATAAGTTTTTTTTACATACGTGTTGTATTTAACCTTATAGGCAATGTATAAGCAACCTTTACAGGTTCGCCACGCAACATCCCCGGTTTCCATTTCCGAAGCTTCTTAACTACCGCTATACCGGCCTCACCTGTATGGAAACCCAAGTCATTTTTCACTTTTATATCTTCAATTTTCCCCTCTCTGTTTATGACGAAGCTTATTTCAACCGTACCAGATATACCAGCTTCCATCGCTTGCTTTGGAAAATTGAAGTTTCTTGCGACAAAAAACATGAGTTCTTTCGTCCCGCCTGGATATTCAGGTTCAACCTTATACGATGTGGAATCATATCGAATGATAGCACCATTTTCCTTTGTTTTTGTACCTGACAGCAATTTGCCCCCTTCATAATTTTCGACAAAGGAATCGCGGCCAGTCCTTCCTATCCATTCCCCTTCACGTAAATTGTTAAGCATACTGCCCTCTTCATATTCCCCTTTTTCGCCTACACTAAATCGAATACGGCCATTACCATTTTCCAACGTTTTATTATTTAAAGAATCATAATACACGACATACACAGGCTTCTTTATCAGCAGCTTTTTCTTCTTCACTTCGCTGGGATAGTATACGATCATCTTCAATTTATTATTCGGATAGAGATAAAAAGCCGAATCGATAAGATGACTATCATCGCTAAAATTCTCAAGGCTCTTTAACGTACCGTTTTCAAAGAATTCGTACTTTTTACCCTGAAATTGAAAAGGTTGAAGCCCATTTTTACTGGCACTATTGAGCTTTAGCGAATCGTTATGCAAATAATATTCTGCTATTCGATAAACATGCTCTTTTCCTTGAGCTTCCAAATGTACTGTACGGATAAAATAGGCTGAATCCTGTTCTTTAGTTTCTTCCCCATCTTTCTTATGATAAGATGTAAAAGTAACCTGTGCCGAAAGACTCAGGCCGCATAGATTAAACAGGATAAAGCAGAAGATTCTCGCAACAAAATTTAAATAGTACTTCATAATAATTGTTAATGTCGCCGTAATAATAAGAATTATATTAACAATATAAGAAATCGAAAGGTTAAATAATCAGTCATATATAGCTTTATTCCTCGAGCTGAGTTGCCAACGTTTTCCACACCATGTTAATAACATTGTTGATAAGTCAAGAAGTTAGAGACCTTGATTAAAGGATTTATGAACAATTTTGGCCTTTTTAAGCGTTTGTTGGATTTTGTAGAGACGTGTCGTCATTTCAAATCGTTCTTTATAAGTACGATTAATTCCAGCCTTTAATAATGCAAAAAAAGCCACGTCATCCCGACGTGGCCAAAATAAACATATGAATTTAATTAAACAGTTTCTATTTGTAAGAGTTTACTGAGCTAGCTACTTTCCAAGTTCCAGATTCATTGACCAATGTCACTAAATCTGTTTTTGTAAAATCGTCAAACTTCATGGTGATACGTGCGACCATATAGTTTTCAGATTCTTCGAGGATTTCGGTACTGGTGCCGCAATTTAACTTTTCGCCTTTTTGCTTTTTCAGGAAGGAGATAACTTCCGAACGGCTATTGGTACGAGCTGCCTTACCTTGGATTTTTTGACTAAATTCGGGCGCGAATAATTTTTCGACCCCTTGCGAAGCGCCTTCTGTCATTACAGCTAAGTAGCTATCAATAGCTAGGTCGGCTGTAGAAAGATTCAATGCTTTGCCTGGATCTCCAGCTGCCATTGAAAAGGTAGATACTGTGATCAATGCTGCCGCTGCGAATGTCTTTACTAAAGTTTTCATATCTTTTACTTTATATTGTTAGTTTTTTTGTCTCTTTTCTAATTGTCGTAAGGATCTTGATATTGTTGCATCATTTCCTTGAAATTCTGATTCAAAAGTAAGACAACGCAGCATCTGATTTTATTACATTTAGATCAACGTCAGGTAAAAGTCGGTAAATGGCAATTTTGGAGCGGTAAAGGATTGTTTGCTGAAAGAATAAAGATACAGGCCGAATAAATTTTAAAACTGGGAAACAGCTAAAATAGTGACGGGAGGACAATTGGAGGACTTACTAGCCTAATGAGGTTAAGCTACACATTATGATTTTATATATGAAAGGCCAAAACGTTTTCCACAACGTTATTAACATCATGTGGAAAACTCTGCTCGTATAAAGTTATACACGGTCAAATCATTGCTAATATCAAATCTTTTAACGAAGCACGCCAATAATATATTTTTCGTCAGATAAATCTATTTCTTATCTAGTACTCGAATAAAAGAACCATTTGCGTAATCAAGCTTCTGCATATAATAGTTCGTTTCGGGGCCTGATACAAGCATCCCCCCTATCGCCCCTAATAAAACCGAAGCCACAACGACATTGGTTGCAGAAGCGGTTTCCTTTACTGGACCTACAAAAACAAAATCATCCTCATCTTTCATTAAGGCATAAAACTGTTCTTGACTTGATATAAATGGATTGCCTGTATGCACTACCGCATAATAATCTTTTGGATTTATCTTTTTAAGTTTCCCTTGTTCATTCTTCTTAAAAAATCCTAAATACATATCACCATCTTTTAATTCCACAGGACCACCAGAAGGTGTCTGACGTGCAAACTCTTCATACGATAAATACAAACCATCTTTATAGGCTGTCGTATTATACAAAGCCAATTGTTTCTTTTGAATATTGTCGTAATATTCGATTTCTTTGCGACTATATCTTTTCGTTGTGTCTGCCTGTTTAGATAAAGCGTCAAAGATCAGGTTATTGACTACTTCACTTGTACGAGCCAAAGTCGCTTTGGTTACATCCATTCCTTTCACAACAATCGCGGTATCCACACGTCCAATCTGCAAATAATCTCCATCAGCCTCTTTTGAAAATAAGACTGCTCTAAAATCCAAAAATCCTTTTTCCGAAAAAGCGCCCGTCAGTTCGGCTATGCAGAATTTCTCCAGTCTCATGAGTAATTCCCCTTCGCCTTTGCGTCCAGTTATTTGATCCAATTGGCTCTGCAATTGTTTTTCCAGTGAGGGTTCCGCCACAAGCAATCGATTTGCGTTCAGCATTCCGACTTGTATCACACCGAGATTATCTTTTATTTCTCTGGCGTCGTGTAGGCTTATTTTACCATACCTAGGATCCGCGACAACCTGACGTGGTTTCGCAAATTGAAATGCTCTAGTCTTTTGTTGCGCTTCTGCCACAAATGTATGTACAAGAATAATAAACAGGAAAATGGTCCTTTTCATGGCAATCAAATTTCAAAAAACAGATAATAGGCTAAGTTATCGTATTATTTACTTTTCTGCAATATCCATACTTCTTTATGGATTACAGGCTTTACCTCCAACTCGTTATGCATTTGTTTTACAGTAAGTTCAAGGGAGTTATTTACAAAAGCGTAATAATAAGTTAATTTCGGCAAATGTGCTAACATTCAAGTTGAAAAAGAAACCGCTAGAACGGAAAGCAACCAACGTTAAGCTGATCGCTTTATAAAATTTTGATTCAACAAATTGATTACAATAATTAAGTTTTTGCTGCGGTACTTTAGCCATGAAAACTAGAGCGCTAAATTTATCTAATGCAAATGATTAAAAAATACCCTCTCAGAAAACTTTTGAGAGGGTATAACTTAATAAACATATGAAACATACTCTCTACAGAATACAGAGAATAAACTAGATTCCTAACTTTGTGGAACTAATTTAATGGTTCCGGCATCATTTGTAAAATATCCCTTTGTGTAGGTACCGGTAGATTCTACATATTTTAATTCACGAAATTTAACACCGTTGATGTCATATTCACTGTAGAAATCAAGTCCGGTAGGTGTATAACGATAAGCAAAAGGTTTCGTATTTCCAGCAATAAGCAATGCTCTCTTGGTTGCTGCTGTGGCAAATGTTGCCGCAATAGATTCAGTCCCAACTTCAAATTTATAATTCGAAAATGCATGAAATTTAGCTACTGCGGTACGATATGATGCCACAATAGTGGAGGCTTCTGTGGATTTAATAGGTAATAAGACAACCTTATTATACGACTTCCTCCCCTCCATAACAATTGAATCTGCCGAAGCTTTTGTTACTAAAAAATCATTCTCCCCCTTCATACCTTCATTAACGGAACCTATTTGCGCCGTTAGGAAACCGGGTAATTGATATGCAGCCGATTTATTGAAATACCCTGGCAATGCAAAATAATGAAAAAGACGGTTATAGGTATCAAATGTCAAAATGGGTCCTGCTCCTGGCACGATTGTATAGGTACTAGTCTGTGCTGGCAGTGTCGTCATATCTCCTTCCACAGTAACATCGACCGCATTGGTAAATTTTGCGAATAATGTATAACCACCAAACTCTAGTGCGCTACTTGGATAGTATTTAATCAACCACCCATCTTTATTGGACTGCAGTGTTGCGTATACATTGGATACACTTGCATTCAAACGATCAGTCGGGCTCTCCTCAAAGATTCGATCCATTTTCTTTTCACAACCTGTGCTCAAAGATAAAATGGCTATTGCGAGTATAAATAGTTTTAATTTCATTTTTCTTAATTTAAAGTTGTTTGATCAAACGTACTGAGTTGAGGATAACGGGCAATAATATTGGTACGTAAAATGTCCATATCGATTCCCCACTCGGATTTCATATAGCTTTTCACAATAGCCAATTTCGATAATATCAATGTCCTACCCGCTGCTGTCGAATTTTCGACATTCAACATGGCATCAAAATCAGCTTGGCTTCGGGTAACATAGATTGAATACAGCTCAGCAAAATCTTCCGTATCAGCCTTAGAAGCATAAGGCGATATGAAACCGGCAGCTATAGCAGTCCCAATTCCAACTGGGGTGTTTGGATACTTCGTATTCCACTCATCTTCAATATAGTTACTTCCCGAAATTTCTCTAAAATTGCTCGGATAGGGTTTATTTTGATTTAAGATATGCTGAAATTCATGGTGTACAGTCTTAAAAAATCCGTTGGTCAAGAACTGAGAACTTTTACCATTGGCTTCAGTGAGCTCCAGTAAATTGTATAAAGAGACTTTTGTACCGGATTCAGCTGTGCCAAGAATAATGACACCATTTGTCTGTACAGGCACAGAACCTGTGTAAGTAATGATCTTTGGAAAATTATCTCTTAAAAACTGTTTGCTTCCAGTTACTTCACTATATGGATCCATCACCAAAAACAACATCAGTTTCGACAAACGAATAGAAGCGTCATATGGAGCGGGAACCAATCGATAGGTCATATTGGATTCCTTGTCAATATATTTATAAAGTATTTCTACGTTATATGGTTTCGTATAGTTGTTGTATAAATAGTTATCTAATGCATTTTTGGGGATTTCTGAATCCACAAAAACACTTTTAGAATCCAGCTTATCCTCTTTATTACAGGCAGAGAACATCACGCCACAGGATACTAATATTGATATTAATAGATTATTGTTTTTCATATTATCTAGGATTAGGAGTTAAACCTGCGTTAATAACATCTTGTGGTAACTGGATCGCACGTCTTTTATCTCGCTTAACAAGTGTATTATCTGTAACCGTATATGTCATGGGACCATTATTTACGGCTGGTGCTTCCCTTCTTGTAATTTCTATTCCATAACGTTTCACATCAAACCATCGCATACCTGTTTGTAAAAATTGTAGCCGCTTTAAAGACAATACGGCGTGCAGCATATTTTCCTGTGTACCAGACTCAAATGAAAACTCTGGATTTAACTTTTTCTTTGGGGTAGGTGCTGTTGGCGTAAAATAATCAAATGAATTTGCCCAAGTATTGATAGAAGTCTCACTTACTATAGCAGGAACATTAATCGTATTATTATCAATATGGATCTGCATATCGGCAAGTGCCGCGCTATAATTTTTTAAATGAACATTCGCTTCTACCCGATTAAGTAAGGCCTCTTCCGATACGATTGGTGCAAACACTCCTTTTGTGTAACCTATACCTGCGACTTGATCAGTGTATTCAAACATACGTGCTACATGTGGAAAAATAACTTTATTTGTTGTAGTACTTGAGTAAACAGTTGCTTTAATCCTGTAATCTGTACTTACCTTGGCCTGTCCGAAAGGTTGTTTCGCAAAAATAGTTTCTGTCATTGCGATACTACCCCCGTGTGCGAGTCTATTGTGTGTAGAGTAATTTCCAAAAGTTTGCCCCATAGAAGATGATGCGGTCGCAATCAAAAAATTTGCTTTAACCGAACTAGCATTGTACTCGCGTGTAAAGTTTGCATAAGTAGCCGAGAAAGGGGCAATCGTTTTATAATCTCTCAACGTGATACTCGGATTTTCACCTAGTGCCAAGGTAGCATACTCGACTACCTTCGACCAATCTTCCATAAACAATGCAACACGTGATGCAAATGTATAGGCTGCCGCACGGTTAAAATGATACTTTGCAACACTGGAATTCGCATAAGAGGCATCATTAATTAGTGGTAATCCTTCTTCAACATCTTTCTTAATATAATCGTAAACCTCAGCAACAGTATTGCGCTCATACTTGGGATTTAGGGTGGTCTCTCCCTTTGTCATGTAGGTTATACCAAGGTCAGTTGTACCGTGTGTTTTTGAATAATTCTGAGCAAAGACATTGACAAGAATCCAATGATTATAGGCTCGGGCTAATAACGCCTCTCCTTTTTGAGCACCGAGACTAGTGGGGTTCCCTTGCTCTTCAATTGCCTGTAAGGCCGCATTAGCACTGGCTATAGCGCTATAGCACGCCCCCCAAATGCGTTCTATACCATCGTTATTCGTCTCTGATATATCTTGCCATTTATAGATTTCTTCTATAAATCTTGGATAGTTTAAATATACTGGGCCAACATCATCAACATTGTCTGAAGACAACTCCGTAACGACAACATAAGCGCTGCTAGGATATGCTCCTACAAGCATTTTTCCTATTTTGTCTGTCGTATTTAACTCGGCTCTGTTATCAGGCAATACATCAAGATACTTTTTACAGGACGATAAGCCCGTTGCCGATAAGCCGGCCAAAATCAATATGTATGATAGTGTATTTTTCATCTGCTAAAATCCCATTTTTAAGGTTAATGTATATTGTTTTGCAATTGGTAGGGCTACACCTCCTGAATTTACAAATTCTGGATCTTGCCCATTTAGACGCTTATCTGCATAAATCAACCATGGATTTACCATATTGAAACGTATACCTAGATTAGACATCTTTAAGGAATGAACAACATGTTTTGGTAATTCATACGCTAATGAAATATCTTTCAAGCGAATAAAGTCACCTTTCGCAACAGTTTCCGTCGAATAATTATAGGCATTGTACGCATACCTATACTGACTATTATTCCGAATAAAACGGGAGTCCAAAATGACAGGAATATTTGTGAGCGCCTCTTCACCGGGGACTGTCCAAGCATCAGCCAACTCTCTCGGCATGGCGTCTAGATCTGTGTAGCCTGTTGTATAAGCGGGATCCAGTCGTACCACATTTCCAAAAGAATAGGTAATAAATATATTTAGTTTAAAATTCTTATAGGAAAATATGTTTCCAAAGCTTCCCATATCCGTTGGCTCAGTAGGCCCTTCGTATTTTAAGAAACCAATATTGTTTCGTTCCTGAAAATAGACCCCAGTAGTTGTCTGAGTCCCATCTATATAATTGTAAAGCGGTAATCCATTTTCGATAATACGGTTGAATGGGATAGAAAACAACGGACGCACAGGATAACCTACTACACCATATCCCCCTGGCGCAATTAGATCAGAAACTCTACTGTTGTTTTCCAATGCAGTAATTTTATTCTTCGCCTTTGAATAGATAAAATTAGATACCCAAGAGAAATTTTCTTTTTTCAAGATCGTCGCAGATAAACTAAGCTCGATACCATTCGACTCCATATCCGCCACGTTACCGTACTTCGAGATTTCTCCTCCTAACCCCTGTGTATTGACAATACCTATAAGATCGTAGTTATTGCGCTTATAATAATCCACATCTAACGCAATACGGTTCCTGAATAAACCGATGGAGGTACCGATATTGAGTTCGTGCTTTTTCTCGTAGGTCAACTCAGAATTTTCAAGATCCGAAATAGAAAGACCAGTTTCTTTATCAGCTGTGCTTGGTCTCCATGGATTGTAACTTTGAATGATAATCTTTGAATTGGTTACAAAGTCGGGGCCTCTGTCAGCCGTCAAACTATAAGAACCTTTAAAGCTCAGGTTTGAAAAAGGTGTCTCTAAATTTTTAAAGAAATCCTCTTCCATTACATTCCACATACCAGATACATTCCACGTAGGCATCCAACGTGCAGAAGTTGTGCGTCCTAAACGATTTGTACCTTCATAACGCAATGTTCCATTGATTGTATAGCGATTATCAAACGTATAATTTGCTGTACCATAAAAAGCAACTTGTCTATTTCTTGCAGGCGCGACATCACCGTTCTTTTTGCGATCTATAGAATAGTAATCAGCATTTTCTTCCTGATTTTTTTTAAACAAGGTGTAATCAATATATGGGATCTCACCTAGATCGTATTGTAAGCCCCAGCCCCTAAACCAGTTTTGATTACGATTGACGGAATTGGATTCGGCTCCAGCAAATACATATAATTTATGGATATCATTAAATGTCTTATCAAAAGCTGCGGTAAAACGCAAATCCCTAGTAAACATCTTGTTGTCTGTACGATTGTATATACCGCCAGAAGGCAACACAGAAACTGGAACAGCATACGGATTACTGGGATCCGTATATAAGAAAGGGTTCGCATCGCGAATAAAAGTCGTTGGCATCCAACGGTAAGCTAATGCCTGATTCGACTGATCTTTGATATAGTGCTGTTGCGAAGTTTGCTGATAGCGGGTTGCCGCTAATACCCCCAATTCAAGTGCTTTAATAGGCTTCCATTTTAATTCGCCCTGAAATTTTATATCCGCAGCATTGATATCCATGTAATTGTTGTCTAATTCATGGAGGATATTAAAAGGAGCGTAATTCCGTGTATAGAACTCATTGGGGTCAAGAGTTCGAGAGTTCCTTAACGCATATGTATATGGATTGATATCAAAGTCGCGCTTAATTTCCATCGAGACTCGATCCACCGATGAACCTATTGTACCAGGAGCTCTTTGATCCCTATAGGAACCATTTGTTCTTAGATCCAATTTTAGATTATCAAACAAATTATACGAAGCGTTAAACATACCGGTGTAACGTTTCACATCAGATTTACGTGTCCAGCCATTATCAAATACCCCACTGATAGATGTATAATACTGTGCTCTATCTGTACCAGAAGAAAGACTGACCGAATGATTTTGCATGATTGTACGACTGAACAATTGTTTAAACCAGTCTGTATTACGGTATTCAGCTTGTCTTAAATAGGCATTTCTCGCCTCCTGTGTATTTTCCAATTGGCCCGCTTTAATCAACTCATACATCTTCCCATAAACCCCCGATTCGGACCTATTTGCGACATCAGCCATTGTCAACCATCCTCTTTGTTCAAGAGTTTGATAAAATGCCATCTGCTCTTGCGAGTTCATGATATTAAAATTATTATAAGAAGGGATAGCTCTGGACGTAAATTCCCCCACATAGCTTGCGGAATTTCTACCTGCTGCTCCCTTTTTGGTTGTAATAACAATAACA
>DKIT01000002.1 GCA_002454415.1 Sphingobacterium sp. UBA6711 | reverse complement strand
GGCAGCCTTCCAGCACAATTGTCCAGGGGAATGAACTTTATATTTCAAAAGTAATTTTTAAACAAGACTAAAAAACGTTTATCATGTCAGACAATACTTCAAATCCTAAAAGTTTAGGTAACCGTGTAGGTTCGGTTCAATGTGAAAATACCACTTTACATCTTTTAAAAGCAAATGATTTTGTTGCAAAAGCCATTCGTGAAAGGTTAAAAGACGTATGTGTGATCAATGTATGTTCTTCACCTGGTTCTGGTAAAACAACCTTGATGCAAGAAACGGGTAAACGTTTATCAAAAGACCTAAACATCGCTGTTTTGGTTGGAGACCCAGAGACGGAACGCGACGCGGTACGTATGCGTGAAGTAGGCATCAATGCACTTCAAATTGTGACTGGCGGCATGTGTCATATTGAAGCCCAAATGATTTTACAGGCCTTAGATCATATCGATATCGCAGGTATAGATCTATTATTTATAGAAAATGTTGGCAACTTATTGTGTCCATCAGCATTTGATCTTGGTGAAGATTACCGTGTAACCCTATTAGCGACAACAGAAGGGGATGACAAACCGAAAAAATATCCTCGTATGTTTTTGACAAGCGAATTGATGCTGGTTTCAAAAGCAGATTTATTACCCTATGTTCCTTTCTCTGTGGATGCAGTTACCAAAGATGCGCGTGAGGTGAATCCCAATTTAGAAGTTATCACAATCAGTACATTAAATGGCGACGGACTTGATAGCTGGTGTGATTGGTTGAAAGACAGAGTGCAATTGAAAAAAGAACAATATAAAGCACTAGAAGTAAAATAATAAATAGGAGCTTACCAGTATAACAGTGATGCTTATTCATTGTTGTACTGTTCTTCTATCAAGTAACATACTCCTATACAACGGTACAAACATGTTCGTAATGAAAACGCATTAGTGCTATTGAAATGGGAGTAAATTAGGTTTAAAAAAATGAATGAACTGCTGGTATCGATTGATAAAATTGTAGCAAACCATGAGTTTGTCCTAAATGAAGTTGATCAAGTGCATCTTGAATGGTATGAAGTCCATAAAAGACGCTTGACACGAAATACGAGGGACGGAAAAGTGATCCTTCTGCAATTGGCGCAAGGAGCGGAATGGCATCACGGGGATGCCCTATTTCATAAGGAACTATTTCAGGCAGTTTTAGTGATCAAACCGTCACTAACAATAAGGTTCGACCCATTGGATTTGGTACAGCTTGCCGATTTTAGTTATTTCATTGGCAATAGACATTTACCGATATTTCAAGATGAACATGCAGAATTCCTTCGGTTACCTTATGATGGAAGACTTTATGAGCAAGTTTCGAACAAATATGGATCAGCAATTCAGTTGGAGGAAGCTGTATTATTGTCTGAAAATTTGGTTCGGCAGCAGGCGAAAAATAGGAAAAGCGAAGATCTAGCTAGGATGGGGGGCATACTAAAATACGTAAACCAGAGATAAAAAGTAATTAAATGAAAGTGAATCGTATTATAACAGTTACGTTTGGATTGTTGTGTTTTTTATTTAGCGCCTGTCAAAATCAGCAATCAGACGTTCTCAATGATCGTGTGAAGGCAATCGATAGCCGTGGAAAAGAAGTTGTGTTAAAGCAAACAGCAAAACGTGTGGTTGTATTATTTCCCTCTCTTGTGGATGAAGTTTACATGTTGGGCGCTGGAAATAGTCTTGTTGGTATTCCCGAACAGGTGTACCAAATGCAGGATACATATACCTTCTTATCCAAACTGGATCCTCGAATAGCAAAAAAGTCAATCGCAACGCCAACGTTTGGTGGGCAGGCAAATAATGTAGAAAGTATAGTGAGCTTGAATCCTGAGCTTGTCTTGACATTTAATACGGACCAGGATAATATTTCCCAATTGGCNNCTTCGAAAGACGAAAAAAGTATTTTCAATGAACTGATTGGTATGGGAACATTACTGGGCAAGAAAACGCGTGCCGAGGAAATAGTCCAATTTGTTTCTGCAGAGATTAAAAAAATGACAGCTCCTGAGGATCAGACAGAGAAGAAGGTTTATTACGCTTGGTCCAAAGGCAGAGTATTGTCTACCTCTGGTCGCGGTAGTTTGATTGATATGGCCATCCGTCTTTCAGGGGCGACAAATGCCTGTCCGCTTGAAATGGAGGCCCCGAATGTTGGTGCCGAAACGATCTATAAATGGAATCCAGATCTCATTATTCTTTGGAATTCCAAGTTGTCTGACGTATACAGTCTGAAGGAACTTGCTGCATTACCGGCTGTCAAAAATAAACAGGTTTTCGCGATGTCCCCTTCCTTTCCATTTGACCCTCATACCGTAAAATTTATGCTTTTTGCAAAACAGGTCAGACATTGGTGTTTTCCGGATTATACCAAACAGCAACTGGATCAGGACATGGCAGTAGCTTTCGAAAAACTCTATGGTAAAGCAGGGTTACTTCAATGATGAATCAATTAAAAAAAATGTGCTTACTGGTTATTTTGCCAGCGCTGGTCTTATTGCTATCCTTATTGGTTGGATCAAGTCAGAATATCGGTTTAATAGAGCTATGTCAGCGTATAGGATTGGAGTTAGGAATTTATAAAGTGGGCAATGCTACCGCACTTATGCGNNATTCTATTGACCTTTATGGTAGGCTCGGCACTTGCTTCATCGGGCGGAGTTTTACAGGCGATTTTTAGAAATCCAATTGTTGATCCCTTTACACTGGGTATCTCTTCGGGATCTGCTTTTGGAGCTGCATTGGCCATGTTATTTCCGCTGTTGCCAGTCAATCTCTCTGCATTTTTGTTTGGCGTGTGTGCTGTATGCTTGACTTACTTTGTGTCAAATGCAGGTTTGAAAACTTCTATTATAGGAATGGTTTTGGCTGGGATGGTTATTTCTGGTGTATTTACGGCTATGCTAACTTTGCTACAGTATATGAGTGATCCTTATAAGCTTCAGGCTATTGTACAATGGACAATGGGAAACCTGCACACCGCTTCATGGTCAAAAGTACAAAATGCTTTTGTGCCAATTACAATTGGATTGGCCCTACTCATACTTTTGCGTTGGAAACTGAATCTCCTAGCGTTAGGAGACCAAGAAGCCATTGCTGTTGGAGTGAATCCGAAAATATTAAAATTGGTGCTTATTGCCGTATCAACCATGATTACAGCCTCTGCTGTAGCTGCTGTTGGAGTAATTAGTTTATTCGGATTGATTGTGCCGCATATCAGCCGTATGATTTTTGGACCTAACAATAATATTGTCGTTTGGGCAAATATCAGTANNGGGGAAGCTTTCTGTGATTCTTGGACGAAATGGAAGTGGTAAATCAACCCTGTTCAATATCATTGCTGGGCTGGAAAAAAAATTTGATGGGTCAGTTCTTATTGGTGATACAGAGCGACGTGATTGGAAGATTGGGCAGTCCAATTCATTAAAAATGGGTTTTTTGAACCAGTTTCATCAGACAACTTTTCCTTTTAAAGTTGTTGATGTTATTCTGACTGGACGCGCTTCGTTTTCTCGTTTCTCTCCGAGTAAGGAAGATTTTGATTCAGTGGAACTCATCTTAGATAAATTTAATCTCTCCCATTTAAAAGATAAAGCCTATACCTCTTTATCAGGAGGGGAGCGGCAATTGATATTGCTCTGCCGGGTGCTTGTACAACAACCAGATTTATTGTTGCTTGACGAACCTACCAATCACTTGGATTTAAAATATCAGATTGCGGTATTACAGACTGCAAAGGAGCTCGTGAAGGATGGCACTACGGTA
>DKIT01000045.1 GCA_002454415.1 Sphingobacterium sp. UBA6711 | reverse complement strand
TTAGCTACATCTTGATTCATAGATTGTTTGTAAATCGCTTTTTTCACTTGAATGCGACGAGTTACTGATCTCTTTTCGTAAGCTTGACGTGAACGCAATTCTCTAAGAACTCCAGTTTTTTCGAATTTCTTTTTGAAACGTTTCAATGCTCTATCTAAAGATTCTCCTTCTTTTACATTTACGATAATCATGCGTTATATATACCTCCTTTCGTCGCTTTTAAATTTAAAGTGGGACAAAGGTAAGATATTTTCCCATAAATATGAAAATAAAATCATTTTTTTATAACAATCCAAACTCATCCAATAAAATGTTCAGCGGCTTCTCCTTTGTACATAATGCCGTATGCCATCCCAGCTGTTTGGCTGTTTCCAGGTGCTGCGGGCTATCATCGATAAATAGCGTCTCATTAGGATCCAATTGCTGCTCCTTCATTAGTAACTCAAAAATCTCCGCATCAGGCTTGCGCATGCCCACTAAATGGGAATAATAGGTCTTTTCAAAAAAACCTTCATTGTCGGCAACACCGTATTTTTTATGAATATCCTGCATACAATATGCATAATGAATTGCATTGTTATTGCTCAATAAAAAAGTTCGGTATCGGTCTTTCAATCGTACTAAAATTTCATGATTACCTTGGGGCACACCGATTAACAAACTGTTCCAGGCGGCATCGATCTGATCGTCCGTCAATGCTGGATTTTCGGCTATTTCCCTTATTCCGTCCCGAAACTGAGTAGAATCGATTTTCCCCTTATCAAAATTATCAAAAAGTGCACTTTGACCATGATGTCCAAATATCGCATCAACATTTCTTATACCTAACTGAGTAAAAGCGTCTTTCAGTTGTACAAAGTCGATCATAAAGATCACATTCCCATAATCAAGAACAATATTTTTAATTTTTTCCATCGAATTATTTTGAAATATCGATACAAATATCGATAATTGCATCGTCAAAACAGCACAGCTCGTGTTTTAATTGACAAAACAAAAAGACCTGCTCCTATAGCTCAGTCGGTTAGAGTAGAAGACTCATAATCTTTTGGTCCCTGGTTCGAGCCCAGGTGGGAGCACAAAGCAAAAAAGCGGCTTTTCTATGCGAAAAAGCCGCTTTTTTCGTTTCTTTCCATCAATTTTCATTGATGGAATGGCTACGGGCTACCTGCCCTATTTGGCCAGTTTTGCATAGTTTTTTGTTGAACTTCACGTAAAAATGTAACAAATATGTAACGGGAATTTTTACGTGCTAAAGAAAAAAAATTATGGCAACCGTAAGCGCAAAAGTTTATGAACACCACAAGAAATCCGATGGCACTTACAATGTAAAAATCTGTGTCTATCACAAGGGAGAAAGAAAGTTTTTGGATACTAATCATTACGTTGTTCAGACTCTTTAACGAGGCCAGAAGGAAATATAACAACGAAGATTTGGGGATATATCGAATCAAACCTTATCCTTTCTCAAAGTATTGAGGATAATAGTCTATATTTTGCATGAATTTTCAATTCATATTTTTACATATCGTAGGAATTTTGGATATTTGTAAATAAAGCAATCGCTTATGACAAAGCTCGATGAACTAAAAAAACATCTAAAAAAGGGAGAAGTTTACCGTAGGATAGACTTGGTAAAATGGTCCAGGTCCGTGGATAGGCATCTTGATGCCTTGTTAAAAGATGGCACACTTCAAAAACTCTCCCAAGGGGTATATTACTATCCTAAGGAAACAGCTTTCGGTAAAACCCCACCTGAAGAAGATGTGTTGGTCCGTAGCTTCCTAAAAGACGACCGCTTTTTGCTGACTTCTCCAAACTTATACAATAGTTTGGGCGTTGGTACAACCCAACTGTACAATCTACGCACAGTATATAACCACAAAAGGCATGGCGAGTTTACGCTCGGTAATCGGAAATTCGATTTTCAGGTAAAACATCATTTTCCAAATAAACTCACACCCGAATTCCTATTGGTTGATTTGGTCAATAACCTTGACAGGCTTGCAGAGGACAAACAAGAGGTTTTAAGAAATGTGTTAAAAAAGGCTGAAACAATGGGTACTCGAAAATTAGCACATTCCGTTGCACTATACGGTACAGCCACAACCCAGAAATTATTGGCTCCGGTCGTTTCTAAAATCAATGTCCTGAATCGCACAAATACAAACAACGTCAAACATGCCCGTTGATTTTCTCCATAACCATTCGCAATTTGCGGATTTGCTTCGTATCCTTGAATACGAAACAGGAATACAAGCCGGACTGTTAGAAAAAGACTACTGGATTATGCACAGCCTTTACGGCCTGCAAAAACAAGGATATGGATTTGAACTGAAAGGCGGTACATCTTTATCCAAGGGCTTTAAAATCATTGAGCGTTTTTCAGAAGATATCGATATACATATCAAACCACCTGCTGAACTTAAAGTCAACGAAAACCCCAACAATACAAAACCAAATACCATAGCAGCAAGAAAAAACTTCTATGACTGGCTTTCTGATTCCATAAAGATAGATGGAATAGTTTCCGTAGAAAGAGATATCTTATTCGATGATACGAACTATTACCGTAGTGGAGGGATTAGGTTACACTACAATAGTCATACAACTCCGATAGATGGTGTCAAAGACGGAATATTATTGGAAGCAGGTTTTGATGATATTGCTCCCAATAGTAAAGTTTCAATAAGCTCTTGGGCTTATGATAGGGCAGTCCAAAATAATGTGAACATCATTGATAACCGAGCGGTTGATATAATTTGCTACGACCCACGGTATACATTTGTTGAAAAGTTGCAGACCATCGCTACCAAATTCCGAAAGGAAGTTGAGACAGGCAACAAAGACGTTAATTTTATGAGGCAATATTATGATATTTACTGTCTGTTGGAGCAGAAAGAGATACAAGCGTTCATTGGCACCGATGCTTATTATGTTCACAAAGCTAAACGATTCCCAAAAACGGACTTTGAAATTCCCATCGCCGAAAATCAAGCGTTTCTGCTTCATAATATGGAAGTACGAAAATCCTTTAAGAATAGGTACCAAAGTTCAGCCGCTCTTTACTATAACGGTCAACCCGAATTTGACGTTTTTATTGATAGAATAGGAGAATATGTGAAAAAACTTTAGAAAGACTTCTTTTGTAATCCCAAAACATTAACGAAACCTTCCTGCCTTACAATTCGTAATAGTCTAATTATTTTACCCAAAAACGTAGCAAATACATGACGAAGAAAAGTTTCATGGTTTCAAAACTGTTTATAAATTGCTTCTGCAACTCAGAAACATATAAAAGGGGCCACCGTTATTGAACGTAGGCCCCTAATGATAAAACTATATTCTTTAAAAAAACTTAGTAACCAAAAATTTCATTCAGGCTAAGTTTCTGCATACTACCCAAGCTAGAAACGGTCTCCGCATTGAGGTCTTTTTCATCGCCAACAATACAGTAAATATAAGGCTTATGGCTAATATTATCGGCATGAAAGGTCTTCAGATCGGAATACGTAAGCTGAGGAAGCTTTTCAAAAATTACTTTTCTGGAATCTTCTGTAAGTCCACGTCGCTGTACAGCCAAATAACTCGAAAGAATACCCGCCCCCGTAATACGCTCGCTTGCCAAAGATTTCAGCAGATTGGTACGAATAGATTCCAAACCCACTTTCGATTCAGGAAGTTCATTCAACAGCTCGTTCATTCCGGCAATAGCATCTTTAAACTTATCCGATTGTGTACCGATATATGCGCCGACCATACCATGGTTTTCTTTCTTCTGAGGCTGTCCATAATAAGCATATGTAGTATAAGCCAGTGCCTTTGATTCACGGAGCGTCTGGAAGACAATACTGCCCATTCCGCCGCCAAAATAACCATTAAAAAATGCGATAGTCGGTAGTTGATTTTTATCAAATAAGCCCGCATTTCTAATCCAAAAGACTTCGGCCTGTTTCATGGCATACTGTGCAAACAGAACCCTGTTATCCATTGTCGGCTTTTCCTCAAATTTCAAACCTTTCTCAATCGCAAAATAGGGTGAATTATTATTCTTTAAAGGTTTAAGATTCTTCACTAGCTCGGTTATGCCCTGAGGCCCGTAATACAGAATACGATGCTTGGCATTTGCAAGATTGTGTAGCACCGCAACCAGATCTGCAGCTTTTAAGCCATCAAGCTCTTGATCACTGTAGGTATAGTTGAACGGATTTTTTGCACCATAGCGCGCATAGGCTTTTAGCCCTTCCATGATGGTTGCTTTATTTTCCTTTGCATTTGCTCTTGACTTTTTCAGTCGTCCAATGTAAGCTTTAAAAGCGACCTCGTCCACTACACAATTGTGCATAAGATCTTGCAATAGGCTGATCGATGCGACAAAATTACTATTTAGACCAGAAACCGAAACACTACTTTCCTCATTGCCCG
This sequence comes from Sphingobacterium sp. UBA6711, assembly GCA_002454415.1. Lineage (GTDB taxonomy): Bacteria > Bacteroidota > Bacteroidia > Sphingobacteriales > Sphingobacteriaceae > Sphingobacterium. Next base: position 264,244 of record DKIT01000045.1, on the reverse strand, counting down.
ACGTGACCGAAAAGTCTGACGCCAATTTGTAAAAGGATTTGCTAAACTCTTCGCTGCTCTTATCCTTCGTTCCCAAAAACTCTAAGTAGCCTACCGCAAGCCCAAGCAACTTGTTGTCCCAACTTCCAAAGTCGAAGTGATATGTCAGGCTAAACAGTTCGTTGTTTTTATTCTGAACAGCCAAAACATCCAAATCCTTCAATTTGGCTGTAGCCATATCTTTCTCAAAATTGATCCACAGCGGCTTAATATCCTGCTCAGGCATTGCATTGATCTGCTTCAAAAAGGCAGATTCTACGTTGCGATTCACAGTAATCGGTGTAATGGCTGGCTTAACTACCTTATCCACCTTATCGTCCTTACCTTTTTCCTTATGGATCGCGACATAGTTAACATCAGAAAGATATTTATTCGCAAAACGTATGATATCTTCTTTGGTCACTTTAGACAAACGATCCGTATAAGCCAATTCTTTTGCCCAATCAAGCTCTGAGGTAAATCCCGACATTAACTGTTCGGCAGTACCGGTATAGTTATCAAAAAGTTTGATCTGTGCTTTCTTTTCATTGTTCACAATAGAAGTAAGCAAATCATCTGAAAACTCGCCTTTTCTCAATTTATCAAGCTCGCCCAACAATAATTTCTTGACGTCATCAAGACTCTGTCCCGCCCCTGGGTTCCCTTGAAGAATCAACATCGAGTAATCTTTCAATACATAAGGAAATGCGCCGGCACCCAATAATTTTTGAGACTTAACAAGATCAAGGTCAATCAAACCAGCAGATCCATTAGTCAGTACATTGGCCATCAGATTCAGCATTTGCGCATCGGGATCGGCAGCTCCAGGAAAACGGAACCCTAACAGGATGTAATCGGATGCCGGTCCTGTGACGGTCTTTGTGATAGGACTGGTAATAGCCTGCTCCTTTTCAAACGTATAGGTCGGAACTGGCTTAGATTTCATACCAGAGAAAGCCTTATCAATACGTTTTACAATATCTGTTGGATCAAAATCCCCCGACATAATCACCCCCATATTATTCGGGACATAATAGGTATTATAGTATTCACGGATCGCCTTGAGCGATGGGTTTTTAAGATGATCTACAGATCCCAATACCGTTTGTTTTCCATAATTGTTATTCGGAAACATGGCCGCAAAAATTGCTTCGATGGATTTTCTGTTATCATTGTCCAAACTAATGTTTTTTTCCTCGTAGACGGATTCCAATTCGGTATGGAATAAACGTAGAATAGGATTTCTGAAACGTTCCGCCTGCACTGCCAAATACTTGTCAATCACATTATTGGGAATATCTTCTACATAAACCGTTTGCTCAAAAGATGTAAAAGCATTGGTTCCATTAGACCCCATACTGCTCATCAATTTATCATATTCATTCGGAATCGCATATTTCGAAGCCTCTCCCGATACACGGTCAATTTCTTTATAGATTGCTGTCCGCTCATTAGTATCAGTGCTGTGATTGTATTTTTCGTACAGACCGTCTATCTGATCAAGCAATGGCTTTTCTTTGGACCAATCCAGGCTACCAAACTTGTCGGTGCCCTTAAAAAGCATATGCTCCAGATAATGGGCCAATCCTGTATGGTCCTTGGGGTCGGTTTTACTGCCCGCCTTGGTTGCAATATAAGCTTGTATACGCGGCTGTTTATTATTAGGACTAAGAATAACGGTAAGACCATTTTTTAACTTATAAAAACGGGTTTGAACCGGATCGTTGGTCACATACCTATAGGTATATCCCCCTTCCGAGGATTCCTTCCATTGGTATTTCCCGACTTGGGCCTGAATACCGGTGGTGATAAACAATAGCGAAATAAAAGCCATTGTTTTAAATTTTAGATTCATAATCAGAATGATTTAAATGTTTTTATGACTTAAGGTAAAATTATACAACAAGATTATTTACAGCAATAATCGCAATTAACAGCAGTTAATACAACGACAACTAAACAATACAATAAAAAAGATTGAAATATATAAACAAAACAAGAAAAAGACTTTAAAAGGCGGTTATTTCCTGTCTTAACCCGCAGTTTTTCCTGTTTTCAACTTGCAGAAAATCAAGACATAAAGGATATATTTCATAGGTCAGTTTTACTACAGCTGAGGAAAAAATCGCAGATCAATCCATATCAGCTATAAAATATCTCCAACTCTGCTCCAAAAAGAAGAAGGCTGTACGCAGGGACAGCCTTCTTTCCTCATTCATATAAATGTCAGCAGAGGAAAGGATAATCCAATGCTGATGAAACTTTATTTTTTAAATATTTCGGCTAATTTTTTATCCAATTCTTCGCCTCGTAAATATTTAGCAATGATTTTGCCGTTTGGATCTACCAAGAAATTCATTGGAATAGCCTTGACATCATACATCACGCCGGCTTCATTGTCCCATCCTTTTAGATCGCCAACTTGCTTCCAGGTAAGTCCGTCATCCTGAATTGCTTTTAACCATTTCGCTTTATCTGAGGCTTTATCCATCGATACACCCAAAATCTCAAATCCATCTTTTTGATACTTAGCATATGATTTTACCAAATTCGGATTCTCACGTCGGCACGGTGCGCACCAAGATGCCCAAAAGTCAAGAAGCACATATTTCCCTTTGAAGTCCGCCAGCTGTACAGGGTTTCCACTGGTGTCATTTTGCGTAAATGCTGGCGCAATTTTACCGATTTGAACGGTCTCCAAAGTATTCAGATAGTCTTGAAACTCCTTTCCCTCAGTAGAATTTTTGACATTGTTGCTCAAGTTATTGTAAAGTGCCTGAAGTTCTGGGTATACAGGATCATATCCACCAACTCTGCGTAAATCAACGAGTGTTGAGATCGAATCCGGAGCAGCTTTGACTCGTGCGATATACTCCTCTTTTGTAAGTTCCTTTTTCTGTGCAATACCGAAGAATGGCAGCGCCAAAAAAAGTAGTGTGATGTATTTTATCATGTTACTATTCTTATATATATTTACAAATATAATAAAATCCACTAATTCGGTAGATTAATAAAATGTCAAAAAATGAACTTCAGCCTAACTTCTAAACTTCCACATGTCGGCACGACGATCTTTACCAAGATGACAATGCTCGCCAATCAGCAGAAAGCACTAAATCTGTCCCAGGGATTTCCTGATTTTGAAACAGATCCAAAATTAGTCCAATTGGTATCCAAGGCAATGGAAAACGGGCATAACCAATATGCACCCATGATAGGCGCGCAGCCCCTACGTAATACCATAGTCAAAAAATACCATGAAATCTATCAGGTGGATATTGACCCAACGGAAGAGTTGACCATTACTTCGGGGGGGACACAGGCGATCTTCACAGCTATTGCCACAGTCATTAAGCCCGAAGATGAAGTGATTATATTCGAGCCAGCATACGATTGTTATGCACCTACAGTGGAGCTATTTGGGGGCAAAGTGATACCTGTACGATTAATGGCGCCCGATTTTAGGATAGACTGGGATTATGTGGCAACATTAATGAATGCTAAAACCCGATTGATCATTATCAATAATCCGAATAATCCAACGGGAAAAGTATTGGAGAGCGAGGAGTTGGGCAAATTGGCAACTTTATTGGAGGGGACCAACGCGCTGTTGCTGAGTGATGAAGTCTATGAGCATATTGTGTTTGACGGTAAGGTTCCGCAGTCAGTATTGGGCATTCCAGCTTTGCGCGAGCGAAGTTTTGTGGTCGCCTCTTTCGGAAAACTATTGCATACCACCGGTTGGAAGATAGGATACTGTATTGCTCCGCCAGAATTGACGCATGAGTTTAGAAAAGTACATCAATTTAATGTCTTTAGCGTGAATACGCCGATGCAATTTGCCATCGCTGAATATTTGGATGATCTAAATTACGTCAAAGGGCTTTCCGGATTTTTTGAGAAAAAGAGAAATTTGTTGCAAGATGGAATAAAGGAATCCCGTTTTCGCGTTCTTCCCTGTGAGGGGACCTATTTCCTGAACATAGATTATAGTGCGATTAGTGAAGAGAAAGAATTTGAGTTTGCGTGTTTCCTGACGGAGCAATACAAAATTGCGACCATTCCACTTTCCGCATTTTATAAAGAGGTTACAAATCAGCAAGTTTTGCGTGTCTGCTTCGCTAAAAAGGACGATACGCTCTTAAGCGCTATCGAGATTTTAAATAGGATTTAGCCTTATTTATCGACTAAAATACGAGCTAAAAGGTTTTATTTAAAATATCGCTAAGAAAGGTTTACTTTATTAAAATTTTACTTCAACTTGAGGCACTAATTTTATAAATTTGTAATTCACGTTTATCAATATACCCATAAAAAATGGCTAGATTAAATTTATTGGAAGAAACACGCTTTGAAAAAGTCCCTGTAAGCGTCTATCCAGATCAAAATTCAGCTTCGAAAAACGTTGCAAATCGTATTGCTGAAATTATTCGTGCAAAGCAAGAGAAAGGTGAGAAGGCCGTTCTGGGCCTCGCCACTGGTGCCACACCAGTCAAAGTCTATCAAGAATTGATTCGCTTGCATCAAGAAGAAGGTTTAAGCTTTAAGAACGTGATTACCTTCAATCTTGACGAATACTATCCTATGCAACCCGATGCAGATCAGAGCTATGTGACATTTATGAACAAAAACTTGTTTGATCACGTAGACATTGATGCATCAAATGTAAATATTCCAGATGGTACTTTAGCTCCAGACCAAGTCAATGCATTCTGCGAAGCCTACGAGCAGAAAATTACAGCGGCAGGAGGTTTAGATATTCAATTATTAGGTATTGGTCGTACAGGCCATATCGGATTCAATGAACCAGGTTCTGCACCCAATTCAGGTACCCGTGTGGTCACTTTGGATGACCTGACCCGTCGCGACGCTTCACGCGCTTTCGGAGGTAAAGAAAATGTGCCAACAAAGGCCATTACAATGGGGGTGGGTACAATCTTCAAAGCAAGAGAGATTATTTTAATGGCCTGGACAGAAACAAAGGCTGAAATCATCAAAAAAGCTGTTGAAGGTGAAATCTCATCTGAGATTCCTGCAACCTATCTGCAATTGTCAGATCATGTTGAATTTATCCTTGATGAGGCTGCAGCGTCTTTATTGACGCGATTCGACCTTCCATGGTTGGCAGAGGATGTCACTTGGACACCAACATTAATTAAGAAAGCTGTCGTTTGGTTAGCTTTAGAGATCAAAAAACCGATCTTAAAACTTACAGACGAAGATTATAATGCGCATGGTATGGCCAAACTCGTGACCGAGACGGGTCCTGCATACAATATTAACATTCGTATATTCAATGAACTTCAACATACGATTACAGGATGGCCAGGTGGTAAACCAAATGTAGACGATTCACAACGTCCTGAACGTGCCAACCCAGCGAAGAAGAATGTAATTGTATTTTCGCCACACCCGGATGATGATGTTATCTCAATGGGAGGTACATTTATTCGTTTGGCAGACCAAGGGCACAACGTCCATGTTGCTTACCAGACCTGTGGTAACACAGCCGTTTGGGATGATGATGTCGTACGTTATCTCGAGTTTGCTGAAGATCTAGCGAAACAAATCGGTGCGGATACTGAAGCTACACAGATCGGTAGAATCTATGATGAAGAGCGCGCAATTTTTGCAACAAAAAAACCAAACCAGATCGATACCGAACTTGTCCGTAAAATTAAAGCATTGATCCGAAAAGGCGAGGCTATTGCGGGCGCTCGTTTAGTTGGTTTGCCGGATGAAAATATCCATTTCCAGGATCTGCCATTCTATGACAGACAGAAGTTTTCAAAAAATGTATCCTTTGAGGACGACATTCAGCAAACGATGGAATTGTTGCGTCAGGTAAAACCTCATCAGGTATTTGCTGCGGGTGACTTCGCTGATCCGCACGGTACGCACAAAGTATGTTTCGATATCCTCTTTGAAGCATTGAGCAGATTGAGTAAAACAGACGAATGGACCAAAGATTGCTGGTTATGGTTGTATAGAGGGGCATGGCATGAATATCCAATCCATGAGATCCAAATGGCAGTTCCTTTGTCTCCACAAGAAGTTTATCGCAAACGCTTGGCAATCTTTAAACATCAATCGCAAAAAGATTTACCAGTATTTCCTGGCGATGACCCTCGTGAGTTCTGGGTTCGTGCAGAAGATCGCACAAGCGAGACAGCAGCTTTATATGACCAATTAGGTTTGGCTAACTACGAAGCTATAGAAGCGTTTGTGAGATGGAAATTTGATTAAATTGCTCGTTTAGATCAATAAACACGTATAGCTATACAAAATGAAAGCCCTGCTTCAATCCAAGCAGGGCTTTCATTTTGTATTATCAGAATCGTTCCAAAGCACGGGTCATACGATTTGGAACTCCTGAGCGCTTAATAGCTGATTACATCACCAGATCTGCCTTTGGCATCAAATACTTTGAATAGGTATTTCTTTCCAGGCTGGAATGGTATTGTGTCATTCACTATTTTAGACTTTAATGTAGGCACACTGCCATTATCCGTATAATATACGTTGAATCCTGGATAATCTGTATTGATCAACAGTTGATTGTTTTCTTTCTTGATGCCGATTTTTGGAATCCGGTAGCTATAGCCGCCATTGCTGATATCTAGCTTTTTTAACTCGTCTTCACCTAGCTTTTTAATAAATGAGGTATATGATGTACGATAGGTCGCTTCATCAAACACATTTCCTTTTTCCCATGCCTGCTCCGGGGCCCAAGCCCGATCAGCAATGGCAATTAGACGTGGAAATATCATTTCTTCAAGACGTTGGTCTGTGGAGATTTTTTCTGCCCACAAAGCTCCCTTTATACCCAGCAGATTTTTCTTTCCTTCAGCAGTAAGCTCTTCCTTGTTGCTGTATGCTTCAGGTTTGAGATCCTTTCCAGTATCATCCTTCCTTAGATTGATAAAGAAATTTTCAGGAGAGAATGAATATGTTTTATTCAGGTTCACGGTACCTACCCAACTGTGCCCCGGATCTGCAAAGTCACGATCCCATGCCATGTCCAAATAGTTATTTGCAGCACTGGTATAGACAACTTTATAACCAGCATTGGCCAATCGATAGGCCAGATCTTCTTGTCCTTGACCAGGAAGGTTGTTCCATACATTCAACTGAATGCCGGACTTTCCCAGATCAGCATTCACAACCATGCCTTTACCTTTGTTGTGCATACCCATTTCTTCCCATCCAGACATGGTTAGTCCTTTTTCCTGTACAAGTGCATTAATTTTCTCAATATAATACGGCCATACATCAAGTACATTGGCGATATTGTTGTCCTTCATAAAGGCCAATATTTTAGGTGACTTTTCCCAGACACCGCTTGGCGTCTCATCACCGCCTAAATCGATCATTTTCAACGGTACCCCGGCTTGATCATGTATCGCCTTGATTTCATCGACTACTTTGCTCAGAAAATGATACGTTGAAGGTAAAGCAGGATTCATCACGTTATCATTCCAGTTTTGTGCCGAATTATAAATAGAGCTGTCGTCCGCATCGTCCAACAAAAATTCCTCAGCCTTTTGTTTATCGCCGAGTTTTGAGTAATGAGCAAAACGGGCACGCATGGCTTTAATCGCTGCGCGGGCATGACCCGGTGTTTCCACCTCCGGTATGACGTCGATATGTCTAGCTTGCGCATATTTCAAAATTTCGATATAATCGGCAACAGTGTAAAACTGACGCGATTTAGCTGTAGCTCCCGATCCATAAGCTGACTGAATAGCTGTACCATCGTCAAAATTAGCTGAACGGTTGGCCCCCACAGCGGTTAATTCGGGCAATGATGGAATTTCCAATCGCCAGCCCTCGTCGTCGATAAAGTGGAAATGGAACTTATTCAACTTATAGGCCGCCATTAAGTCCAGTATCCGCAATACCTCTGCCTTGCTATGGAAGTTACGGGCAGCGTCCAACATAAAACCACGGTAGCCATAACGTGGACTATCTTCGATGTTGCTATAAGGCAAGGCGATCGACTTTGTTGTTTTATTCCATTGCTGATGATTGATCAATGATTTTAGCGATTGTATCGCATAAAAAGCCCCCGCATGATCTGAAGCTTCTATCTTAACCCCCTGAGCTCCAATCGTCAGACGGTAAGATTCGGGTTTTAGGCTGCTCGCCTTGACAATCTCAATTCCCCCTTGTGGACGCGATGAGGCGGATAGTTTAATGCCGGAATATGTTGAAAGGAAGTCGGTCAGAAAGGCCGCTTCATTGGCAAATTCACTGGCCACATAAAGTTTGGTACCCGTATTTAGATTGAATTTTTCGTTACTGTTGATGCTGATAGTACTGGGTAAAGGAATAATGCGCTGGGCATCTATACCTTTGACAAGTTTATTTTGTTCGTATTTATACGCAAAGTAATTGATCTTTTCAGCTTCGGTTTGAGGTGCGATTTTAATAGCTGAATAATCCGAGATATCTGTTGCAACCCCTGTCGTATTATTTTTAAGGTAGAGACCGATAGGTCCATCCGTATAGTTGACCAGGCCCGTCGTGGTGAAATCGATATGGACGGTATCTTGTGGCTTCAGTAGAAAATTGTTTTTCTTAAAACCAACCTGGAAAAGATCACCGTTTCTATGGTCAATAGCAAAACGTTTATCTACCTTACCGGCATCAATAGATCGGATAAAATTAAACCAAAGGCTCCAGTCATTAAGCTGAATGGCATTTTTTCCTTTGTTTTTCAAGACAATGGTAGATACAGGATTTTTACGGATATTCTCTCCTTCCTTAACCTTCCAGGTAATCTGCATCTGATCCGCGATTGCCCCCGGCTTTTGAGCATAAGCTTCTTGGCTGAATATAGCCAGGCCGAGCCCCGCGTAGAGCAATGGATTTTTAATTTTTTTTAAATTAGTCATGCTGGTTATTTTTTTCAATGACTTTAAATATAGCTATTTTAGAGGTTTTTATGGTCTATTTCAAAAAAAATGAATAAAAAAAATATTAAAATTTTGTCAGTTTTATAAATATTTCTATATTTGCACACCGAAACAGAAAACGGCCCGTTCGTCTAGGGGTTAGGACGCAAGATTTTCATTCTTGAAACAGGGGTTCGATTCCCCTACGGGCTACAGATCGAAAGATTAAAAGTTAAAAAAGCTTGCAATATTTATTGCGAGCTTTTTTGTTTTTCGGCATCCATAATACGTATTAAGTCCTGTTGGTAGTTAAAAATTAACGAATTAATTTTATCTTTAATATTCCAAATAATAAATTTTATGAAGGCACATACGTACGAAACACAATCGACGATTACTCCACAGAAAGCATTGGATTTCTTGAAAGAAGGAAACCAACGATTTGTCAATAATCTAAAAGCAAACCGCGATCTTCTCGAGCAGGTCAATGCTACCCGCGAAGGACAATGGCCATTTGCCGTAGTTTTAAGTTGTATAGATAGCCGCACGTCGGCAGAGCTTATTTTTGATCAGGGACTTGGAGACATTTTCAGCATTCGGATTGCGGGAAATTTTGTCAATCAGGATATTTTGGGCTCCATGGAGTTTGGTTGTAATGTGGCTGGCTCCAAGCTTGTAGTCGTTTTAGGACATACCAAATGTGGTGCATTGAAAGGAGGTCTTGATGCTGCCCAAATCGAAGGAATGGGAATGGACAATCTGAATCATTTAATCAACCATTTTGACCCTATCATCAATGAAGTGATAGATCAAAATGAAGAACGTTCTTCAAAAAATAGTGTATTGCTTGAGAAATTAAACCAGCAAAATATCAAACATGCCATTAACGATATCCGCAAACAAAGTTCAACACTGCGTAAACTTGAAGAAGAAGGCAAAATTATGATTGTTGGAGCAAACTATGATGTTGAAACAGGGAGCGTAAGCTGGTTGTAAGCTGCAGCCATAAGGTTTCAGTCACGATCCGTAAAAGATCCTCCTGTTAGCTTTTAAGAATAAAAAAAAAGAAGATTCTAACTCGGTCTAATGTTAGAATCTTCTTTTTTGCTCTGTTCCTACGGTCTCTATTACATCTTGCGTATCGATTCTCAGCGCAAGTTTATTCATGAATGAAATATAAATATATACTTTTTAAGTTAAAATTAACCCCGCGTTAACCAACCTCTACGACCTGCTGTGGCAATAGCATAAGGGGTAATCCAAAATAAACTGAATGCATAAAATATACTGTAACTGTAGGCCCAGAATGCTTCTTTTGCGTCGGAGTTTTTGGATGCAAAGAAATAAGCCTGTATACTGGAGAAAATCAAAATACCTACTAGCATAGAACTTAAGAACATTAATGGGTAATGGAATACTGTCCACAACATCAATAAGAGCATTGGGTAAGCAAGCAATACTTTTTTCCATTGCATGATCAATAAGATACGTGCTCCCCACTTTGGTCCTTGACGGAAATTTGTAAAAGCAAATTTACTCATCGCGATATTTTCACGGACGTTGCTTCGTTCCCAACGGATAAACATTTTGTACAAGTTCTTATAGCGTACCGGTGTATCCGTGTATACAAAGGCATTGGATTGAAACAACACATGATATCCTTGTTTCAAAATCATATTGGTCATCGCGCGATCCTCACCGATATCAGATGGTTGACCCATAAATGTTTGGTTAATCCAGTCTTCCAAACAATGCATGACAGCTTCTTTGCGGTAGCCAGACAATGCGCCAGGTGTACACATCACTGTGCCCAGCATACTTTGTGCCGAACGGACAAATTCAAAACTGAATACAAAACTCACATTCAGCATACGGGGTATAATAGCCTTTTTATTATTCAATACGCGTACGTTACCGGCAACGGCACCACATTCTTTATTTGTTACAAATGGACTGGCCATATTGCGGATGGTGTCTTTATTAACAACTGAATCACTGTCAACGGTAATAAACACCTCGCCTGTTCCCAGTTTAAATCCACGGTATAGCGCATGTCGTTTACCCATATTTTTGGGTTGCTGATAGATTTCTACACGATCGCCCAGTTCCATTTTTGCACGTTGTATCCAAGCAAATGTGTTGTCTTTACTACCGTCATCAATCGCGATAATCTGAAGCTTTTTTGTTGGATAATCGCTGTTGGCTAAGCTATGAAGGGTATCATAAACGAGTTGCCCTTCATTGTAAGCAGGAACAATGATTGTACATGTCGGTAACTCTTCATCCGATACCGATGCTATTGGTTTGTATTTGCGATGAAGTACGATCAAAAAGATTAAAAAGCTGATCGCAACAGCCGCTAAAAATATCCCTAAAACAACTAAAAATGTTCCACCGATACTATCTAGGCGTTGAAAGCGTAATGCGTCAAAATCGGGTTGAAGCATATACACTCCAAATACTGAAGCAAATAATATGAAAAAAGTTGCTCCAAAAATACCATATTCCCTAGGGCCAAAATTGCTCTCTTCGTTTTTGCTAACTGCTTTGTCAGATCGCTTTGCTGCTGCATTTACTTCGTATGCCGCAGGTTGCCATTGCTTGGTCATCTGCTTTGATACGATCGAGTTTTCTTTCATGTAATTCATAACCGTTCTATTTTTAGATATACATTCGTTCATTCATTTTTTTACTTCGATACAAGATCGAATCTTTTGTAATGAAAATATTACGATTCCATAAACGCAAAAGACATGCCTTTATTTTGTGCCAAAAATGAAGTAACCAGCCTTATTGTAACGTTATTGATACAAAATGTGTTAGCTTAAGTTTTTGTTTTTCAGCTATTTAAAAATTTTTATATATTGAAAATTGATGAATGGTGACAAAACTCGGTTGAAATTAATTTTAAGACTTTTTAACATATTTAAGGATTTTCTTAAGAGAAATTGACATTTTATGGGACAGTTTTGTGCTAAAAGAAAGGCAATCTACCGAGAGCCGAAAATGACCTGACGAAAAAAAAAACGCTCTCAAAAAGGAGCGTTTTTAGTAATATCGAGTTTAATGAGGATTAACCTCCAAATTCCATTAAATAGTTTTTCAGGAAATCATTTAGGTCACCGTCAAGTACAGCTTGGGTGTTGGACGTCTCATAATTTGTCCGCAAGTCCTTGATCAATTTATAAGGATGTAGTACATAATTGCGAATTTGGGAGCCCCATTCAATTTTCTTTTTATTGCCTTCAATGGCGGCAGTAGCCTCTTGGCGTTTACGCATCTCGATTTCATATAACTGTGACTTCAATAGGCGTAAAGCATTTTCCTTATTTTGCAACTGTGATCTGGTCTCCTGATTCTTGATAATTATACCTGTTGGTTTATGATGCAGACGTACCGCTGTTTCAACCTTATTGACATTCTGACCACCGGCACCACCAGAACGGAATGTATCCCATTCAATTTCCGAATCTTTAACATCGATCTCAATATTATCATCAATTAAAGGATAGACGTAGACCGAGGCGAATGAAGTATGGCGTTTTGCATTGGAATCGAAAGGTGAAATGCGAACTAACCGATGTACGCCGTTTTCGCCCTTCAAATACCCATAGGCAAAATCACCAGATATTTGTAAAGTGACACTTTTTATTCCGGCCACATCTCCTTCTTGTGAATCTTGTTCGGTAACCTTATAGCCATTTTTTTCACCCCACATGATATACATACGCATCAGCATAGCGGCCCAGTCGCAACTTTCAGTACCACCAGCACCTGCCGTGATCTGCAGAATGGCATCAAGCTGATCCTCTTCAGCACTAAGCATATTTTTGAACTCGAGCTCCTCAACTTTATCCAATGCCAATTTATATTGCTCATCGACCTCATTTTCGCTAGCATCGCCAGATTGGAAAAACTCATACATCACGTAGGCGTCTTCAACTGCGGCGGCGACTTCATCAAAATGGTCGGTCCATACCTTTTGGTTTTTGATCGCCAGCAGAATTTTCTCTGCGGCTTTGGAATCATCCCAAAAACTTGGCTCTAGCGTAATGGCTTGATCTCTTTCTATTTCTTCTTTTCGTACATCGATGTCAAAGATGCCTCCTCAGGGAAGTAACACGATCCCTCAAGTCTTGAATTTGTTCTTTTGTCATATCTGCTAAAGTAGAAATTTTAATTTATAAATCTACCTCCATGACGAATAAGTTGTCAGCCATTACTTGCCACCCAATACGGATATCTGACCTTTTTTTTTTAGTTTTGGTATTATCAACAGAATAAACCTTCATTTGATCACTTACATGGTATGTAATGACGAAATGCGAGAGGTTCTTATTGTCGGTTAAAACAGATAATTTCAATAGAAACAGTATGTTCCCAAAAATTAATTTTACAAAGACACAAGCCTATAAGGATCTAACACAGCATTTTGGGTCTTTATTCGGTCCAAATAGTGATGGATTCAAAGATTTACGCCAACTTTTTGCAGCGGATCCCGAACGTTTCAACAAGTTTTCCATTGCCTTTGAAGACATTCTTTTAGACTATTCCAAGAATCGAATCACTGAAGAGACAAGAACACTTCTTGTACAACTCGCTAACGAATGCGGACTTGCTGATGCCATTGAGGCTATGTTTTCCGGTGAAAGAATCAATGTCACCGAAAATAGACCGGTATTGCACACCGCGTTGAGAAACCAATCTGATCAAGCCGTGTTGGTGGACGGAAAAGATGTAATGCCCGATGTGAAGCGGGTGTTGGCACATATGAAGGATTTTACCGAACAAATTATATCTGGCCGGTGGAAAGGATATACCGGTAAAGAAATCACCGATGTGGTCAATATCGGAATCGGAGGCTCCGATCTTGGGCCGGTTATGGTGACGGAGGCATTGAAAGCCTATAAAACACGTTTAAATGTACATTTCGTTTCTAACGTTGACGGAACACATATTGCAGAAACGTTGAAGGGCGTAAACCCTGAAACGACCTTGTTTTTGATTGCTTCCAAAACATTTACCACGCAGGAAACGATGGCGAATGCGCATACTGCTAAAGACTGGTTTCTGAATAGTGGAGCCCAATTAGTGGATGTGGCGAAACATTTTGCAGCGTTGAGTACCAATACAGAAGCTGTACGCACTTTCGGTATCGATACCCAAAATATGTTTGAATTTTGGGACTGGGTGGGCGGACGCTATTCCCTCTGGTCAGCGATAGGCCTGTCGATTAGCTTAAGTATCGGTTTTGACAATTTTGAGGAATTGTTAAAAGGTGCTTATGACGCAGACGTGCATTTTAAAACAGCTTCTTTTGAATCGAATATCCCAGTAATATTGGGCTTGCTCGGAATATGGTATAACAATTTTTTCCAGGCCGAAAGTCATGCCATCCTTCCTTACGACCAATATTTACATCGTTTTGCCGCATATTTTCAACAAGGGGATATGGAGAGCAATGGGAAATATATTGATCGCAACGGACAAGCAGTACAGTATCAGACTGGGCCAATTATCTGGGGCGAACCGGGAACCAATGGACAGCATGCTTTCTACCAATTGATTCATCAAGGAACGAAGTTGATCCCATGTGATTTCATTGCTCCGGCCAATAGTCTTAACCCTATTGGAAATCATCACCAATTGCTATTGTCTAACTTTTTTGCACAAACGGAAGCACTGATGAATGGTAAAACAGAAGCGGAGGTTGTTGCCGAACTGAAAAAAGCCGGAAAGTCAGCGGAGGAGATAGACCAACTCAAATCATATAAAGTTTTTGAAGGAAATAGACCTACAAATTCAATCTTATTGAAAAAGATGACGCCACATACACTGGGTCGACTTATCGCGCTTTATGAACATAAGATTTTTGTGCAGGGGGTGATCTGGAATATCTATAGCTTTGATCAATGGGGCGTCGAGTTGGGAAAACAACTGGCTAATCAAATTTTGCCAGAATTAAGCGATGCTGATCCAGTTACCAGCCATGACTCTTCTACAAACGGATTGATCAATGCCTACAAAACTTGGCGTGATTAAGCGGTCCATAATTTGCATGCGCAGTGGTGAATAATCCATGGCAAAGGAAAGGGCTAATCTTAGATTGGCCCTTTCCTTTTAAACGGATTTATGTTGTATGCGGATCGCATTTAAAATAGCGAGCAAGGCCACACCGACATCTGCAATAACGGCCTCCCAGAGTGTCGCTACACCACCTGCGCCAAGCACGAGGACAATGATTTTGATCCCCATGGCCAATAACACATTTTGCCAGACAATATCCCTGGTTATTTTTCCGATTTTGATGGCCGACAAGATTTTATGGGGCTCGTCATTTTGAATCACAACGTCGGCGGTCTCTATCGTTGCGTCAGCACCTAATCCCCCCATCGCAATCCCCACCTGTGCTAGCGCAACAACAGGAGCATCGTTAACACCATCACCCGCAAAAGCCACGTTTTTACCCTGATCGATCAGCTGCTGCACATGACTGACCTTATCTTCGGGGAGAAGATCGCCGTAAGCCTTGTCAAGCCCAAGTTCTCGGGCAACTTCATTGACCACGGCGGTTTTATCACCTGATAACATGACCGTATATAAACCTTGTGCACGCATTGCTTTTATCACATCCTTGGCGTCAGACTTATTTCTGTCCGCGACTGTAATGTAACCTGCATAGTGATGCTCAATGGCGATCAATACAATGGAGTAGACAATTTGCTTGAGATCATTCGGATAGACAATATTAAATTTGTCCAAAAGCTTGCTATTGCCCACCAGTATATCTTTTCCATTCACGGAAGCTTCGAGACCATGTCCCGCAATCTCTTTGATGTCTTCGGCTTTATAGAAGTGTTCTCCCGGTTGATAATTAGTAATTGCCTTGGCGATCGGATGGGTTGAATTGGACTCCACGGCCTGCGCATAGTTCAACAGTTCACTTTCATTGCCATTGACAGCATATATTTCTTTTACTTCGAATACCCCTTCCGTAAGTGTACCGGTCTTATCCATAACGACTGTATCAACCGCAGTGATGGCATCCAGAAAATTCCCCCCCTTAAATAAGATGCCATTTCTGGAGGCTAAACCTATGCCGCCGAAATAACCTAGAGGAATAGACACAACCAGGGCGCAAGGGCAACTAATCACAAGGAAAACCAAGCTACGGTAAAACCATTCTTTGAAGCTGTAATCGTCGACAACAAAAAATGGTATAATAAGGACCATTAAGGCCAATCCGAAGATAATAGGAACATATATTTTGGCAAATCTGGAGATAAACAATTGCGTTTTGGATTTTCGCGCTGTTGCGTCCTGTACCATTTCCAAAATCTTACTCAATTTGCTGTCGGCAAATGTGCTGGAAACTTCAACTTCGGACACAGTTTCCAAATTGATCATCCCCGCAAATACCGTGTCACCAGCATATTTTGTATCCGGTTTGCTTTCTCCAGTCAACGCTGCGGTATTAAATGCGGCCCTTTCAGTTATTAACTTGCCATCTAAGGCAACCTTTTCACCAGCTTTTACCACAATGGTCTCACCAATAGCGACGTTTTTGGGGTTAACTTGCTGTTGCTGGCCACTACGCACTACCGTTACGCTGTCCGGTCGAATATCCAGCAGCGACTTAATTGATTTTTTCGCATTGTCAACAGCCGTATCCTGAAACCTCACCCCGATTTGATAAAATACCATTACGGCGACCCCCTCTTCAAATTCGCCAATGGCAAATGCGCCTAAGGTCGCGACGGTCATCAAGAAAAATTCGTTGAAAATATCCCCCCGGATTGCCTTACGGGCAGCCATCTGGATCACCGGTATTCCCGCAAGAAGATAGGCGGCAATATTGAAGAATAGCAGGATGCCGAAAGGCAGGTCGATGCTAAAAGCATACTTAAAAAGTAACAGGGCAATTAATATAATGAGCGCCGCAAGGAGTTTGCGCTGTGTTATCCACCAAGGATTCTCTTTTGTCTGATGGCTATGCTCATGGTTGTGTTCGCACATATCGCAGAGGTTTGGTTAAATTCTTAAATTTAACGAATGTTAGGCGCAATCCCTAATCTTGTCCTAAAAATAGCAGGGCTGCTCCATGTTTATGGCGCAGCCCTGCTATGGTACATAATTTATCCTTAATCTTTTGAGGTACTGCCGATAATCATTTCCAAGATCGCTACTACAATTGCAAATAACGCCGCTGTCCAAAAACCGCCAACATCAAATTTCGAACCTAGTAGAGAGTCTGTTAAGAGGACCATCAATACGGTGATTATAAAAGAGACCAATCCAAGTGTCAGCCAGTTTAAAGGAAAAGTAAATAACCTTAATATTGATCCCACTGTAGCATTGACAAATCCGATGACAAGTCCTGTAACGATAGCCCAACCGAATCCGGCGACCTGTGCCCCAGGAACAATCATACAAGCTACCGCGACGACCACTCCAGTAAGTAAAAGACTAATAATAAATTTCATAATATGCGCTAATTTTATAAATAGTAAATAAAGTAATAATATAATAACTATCGTGCAAACGAGATGCCAAACTTTACCTGATTTTTTCGTCCTTTTCTCACGATTCGTTCGGATCAGCTTTCGATCTTGTTCGAAAATTCCCTACAGATTTTCCACTGTTTCTTTACTTGTCCAATGTTTCTCTACAGACTATCGATCAATAGGTGGCGTGTGGAGGAGCGGGGATGAATAAGGGCTGCGCAAGGAGTGAAAAATAAATGTATGCAAGCATAGTAAATAATTTGTATATTTATTCTATCCGCAATAGCCGTTGATAACGAGCTGTTTGTGGTCTCCGAATCGAGGGGTTTTTAAAAGAAAAGGAATAAATTCATAAAAATAGAAACCAATGAAGAAAATTATGATGTCATTTATAATGTTGCTTGTCAAGGTAGCATTATTTGCGCAAACGGATCCGATTATCGGAAAATGGGAAAATCCAAGCGGCGAAGGACGCGTGGAGATTTATAAAAAAGGAGATAAATTTTATGGTAAGCTCTATTGGCTGAAATTTCCCAACAACGAAGCTGGGCAACCAAAGAAAGATATAAAAAATCCAGATAAGGCATTGCAAAGCCGGAATGTACAAGGGCTCGAAATCCTGACCAACTTTGAAAAAGAGGGCAATAGCTACGCAGACGGAAAAATATATGATCCGAAAACGGGTAAAACATATAGCTGTAAGATGACCCTGAAAGGTGATAAACTTGATATCAGGGGCTATGTTGGTGTCAGTTTGCTTGGGCGTACAGAGACATGGAAGAGAATCAATTAGGCAATAGGTGTTGATAAGAGTTTCCTATTCCTAGCGGGATGTGCCTGCCTTGATGTAGGCAACGTGATAAGAATGATCCGATTAAAAAGGCAATTTATTTCATGGAAGTAAATTGCCTTTTGGTTTTGTGCTGGAATTACAGTATTTTCATCCCTACAAATTATAATACCATCTCTATGGCTGTAAAAATGTCTTATGTTGAAAATGTCAAGCTTGCGCTGCAATCCATTGTAGGGAACAAGTTGAGAACATTTTTAACAGCACTGATTATCGCTATCGGGATGATGGCATTGATCGGTGTACTGACATCTATTGATGCCATGAAAAATTCATTGACAGATTCCTTCTCTTCAATGGGATCAAATTCCTTCAATATCCGCAACCGTGGGTTAAATGTTCGGATTGGCAATGAAGGCACACGATCCAAAGTCTTTGCCAATATCACCTTCGCTCAAGCGACCCGGTTTAGAGATAATTTTCATTTCAATGCCTTAACTTCCATTAGCGCGAATGTAAGCTGGAACACCACGGCAAAATTTCAATCCAAAAAGACCAATCCCAATATAGGTCTCATCGGTACAGACGAGAATTATCTCCAGACATCAGGTTATGTGGTGAGCGAAGGCCGTAATTTTTCGGTACGGGAAGTAGAAACAGGAAGTGGTGTGATCATCATCGGAAGTGAAGTGAGCAAAATGCTTTTTAATGAAATTATTGATCCAATTGGGCAGTTCATCACTGTCAATAATATACGTTATCTGGTCATAGGTGTCCTCAAAAGTAAGGGGTCTTCTGCGGGTATGGGCGGGGACAGAGCCTGTTTTATCCCTTTGACAAAAGCCAGAGCAGTGATGCAAGGGACCGAACCATCCTACGTGATTACCGTTTCTTCCAATGATCCCATGCGCTTGGAAGCCGCCATTGGAGAAGCGACGATCATCTTTAGAAATATTCGCAGTTTATCTTCCCGACAAGCAAATGATTTTGAAATTACCAAGTCGGATGCCGTGGCACAGATGCTGATGCAAAATATGGCGATGGTGACATTAGGAGCCGTCGTAATCGCCTTTATTACCCTCGTAGGTGCATCCATCGGCCTCATGAATATCATGCTTGTTTCCGTGACGGAACGGACACGGGAAATCGGTGTCCGCAAAGCGATAGGCGCAACACCAAGTGTGATCCGTAAACAATTCCTGATGGAAGCGATTGTGATCTGTATGATGGGAGGGATAGCCGGGATATTTATCGGAATATTGATCGGTAATCTCCTGGCGCTTCAATTAGGCACATCTTTTATTATACCTTGGGGCGCCATTATCTTGGGCTTTGCCGTATGTGGGCTCGTAGGGATGCTTTCGGGTTATTATCCCGCATCCAAAGCTTCCAAACTGGACCCCGTTGATGCACTCCGTTACGAGTAGCTTCCTGTAATTTATGCAATCGGTTTAATGTTATCAAAACATTGATTTGAGGTGAATTCTCCGTGAATAGCCGCTTTATCAAATGGAAAAGCAAATTATTCCAATGAAAAAACTGTAATATTGTATGAAAAATTAAAATCGAATTATGTACAATACATTACAACCAGTTTTAGAAAAAGAATTGGAAGCAATCAAAGAAGCGGGATTGTATAAACAAGAGCGAGTGATCGTTACCCCTCAGGGAGCGGATATCAAAGTGAGCACAGGACAGGAAGTTGTCAATTTTTGTGCAAACAATTACTTGGGCCTTTCTTCGCATCCAAA
Organism: Sphingobacterium sp. UBA6711; assembly: GCA_002454415.1. Taxonomy (GTDB): domain Bacteria; phylum Bacteroidota; class Bacteroidia; order Sphingobacteriales; family Sphingobacteriaceae; genus Sphingobacterium. The sequence continues at coordinate 244,284 of DKIT01000045.1, read as the reverse complement.
AGTGATCGAAGCCGCTAAGCAAGCGATAGATACACACGGTTATGGAATGTCCTCAGTGCGTTTTATCTGTGGTACACAGGATGTGCATAAAGAATTAGAAGCTAAGATTTCTCAGTTCCTCGGCACAGAAGATACGATTTTGTATGCTGCTGCTTTTGATGCTAATGGTGGTGTATTTGAGCCGTTATTCGGAGCTGAAGATGCCATTATTTCAGACGAATTGAATCATGCATCCATTATTGATGGTGTTCGTTTGTGTAAAGCACAACGTTTCCGTTATAAAAATGCCGACATGGCCGATTTGGAAGCACAATTGCAAGCGGCGTCGCATGCAAGGCATAAAATCATTGTTACGGATGGCGCCTTTTCGATGGACGGATCCGTGGCACCTTTGGATCAGATCTGCGATCTAGCCGATAAATACCAAGCCTTGGTGATGATTGATGAATCACATTGTACAGGTTTCATCGGAGCAACAGGACGAGGTACACACGAGCTTTTCAATGTCATTGACCGTGTGGATATTATTACTGGGACCTTGGGTAAAGCCTTAGGTGGTGCATCTGGAGGCTTCACTTCGGGTAAAAAAGAAATCATCGATTTGTTACGTCAGCGCTCACGACCATATTTATTTTCCAACACCCTGGCACCAGCAATTGCGGGCGCCTCTGTTGCGGTATTGGATATGTTGAGTGAGACAACAGCACTACGTGATAAACTGGAAGCAAATACCAAATATTTCCGCGAAAAAATGACGGCTGCTGGATTTGATATCAAGCCTGGATTCCACCCAATCGTGCCCGTAATGCTTTACGATGCGAAATTGGCGCAGGAGTTTGCTTCCAAAATGTTGGATGAAGGAATTTATGTGATCGGGTTCTACTATCCTGTTGTACCTCAGGGAAAAGCCCGTATTCGCGTTCAGATTTCAGCAGGACACGAAGTTGAACACTTGGATAAAGCAATCGCCGCCTTTACCAAAGTAGGTAAAGAATTAGGTGTAATTAAATAAAATACACATAGTTATAAATTTTGTGGTGCAAAATGTTTATCTTTGCACCCTAAAATTTTATAAAAATATTCTTGCTCAATGCAAAACATTAGAAACATTGCGATCATCGCTCACGTCGACCACGGTAAAACTACGCTTGTAGACAAAATTTTATATTTTACCAATCAATTCAGAGAAAATGAAAATGCTGGTGAATTAATCCTAGACAATAATGATTTAGAGCGTGAGCGCGGAATCACTATTGTATCTAAGAACGTATCAGTAACATATAAAGGTGTTAAAATCAATATCATCGATACTCCTGGTCACGCCGATTTCGGTGGTGAGGTAGAGCGTGTATTGAAGATGGCAGATGGGGTAGTCCTTTTGGTGGATGCCTTTGAAGGTCCAATGCCTCAAACTCGTTTCGTTACAGGTAAAGCGTTGGGATTAGGTATCAAACCTATTGTCGTCGTCAATAAAGTAGATAAAGAAAACTGTCGTCCAGACGAAGTTTACGAACATGTTTTCGACTTATTCTTCAACTTGGGCGCTACTGAAGAACAATTGGATTTCCCAGTATTGTACGGTTCTTCAAAACAAGGATGGATGTCTACAGATTGGAAAAATCGTACCGAAGACTTCACCGATTTATTGGAAGCAATTATCAAATATATCCCTGCACCAGAAGTATCTGAAGGTACTTTGCAAATGCAGGTAACATCATTAGATTACTCCACTTTCGTAGGACGTATCGCTATCGGCCGTGTTGCACGTGGTACAATCAAAGAAAACCAACCGGTTTCTTTGGTAAAACGCGATGGAAAAGTTGTGAAATCAAGAGTGAAAGAACTTCAGGTGTTTGAAGGTCTNNTGCGTCGCGAAGGTTATGAATTGCAAGTAGGCCAGCCACAAGTTATCATCAAAGAAATCGATGGTCAAAAATGTGAACCAATCGAAGAACTTGTTGTTGACGTACCTTCTGATGTATCCGGAAAAGTAATCGAATTGGTTACACAACGTAAAGGTGAGTTGTTGATTATGGAAGCTAGAGGAGATATGCAACATCTTGAATTCTCTATCCCTTCTCGTGGTATCATCGGTTTACGTAACAACGTGTTGACAGCAACAGCTGGTGAAGCTGTGATGGCACACCGTCTGAAAGGTTACGAGCCTTGGAAAGGTACGATCCCTGGTCGTTTGGCTGGTGTATTGATCTCTTTGGATACAGGTTCAACAACTGCGTACTCAATTGATAAATTACAAGACCGTGGTCGTTTCTTCGTCGATCCAGGTGTGGATGTATATGAAGGACAAATCCTAGGTGAGCACATCCGTGACAACGATTTAACGATCAACGTAACAAAAGGAAAACAGTTGACAAATATGCGTGCTTCTGGTTCTGATGACAATACACGTATTGCACCAGCAATCAAATTCTCATTGGAAGAATGTATGGAGTATATTCAAGCTGACGAGTACATTGAGGTGACACCACAATCTATGCGTCTACGTAAAATCTACTTGACTGAAAATGAGCGTAAAGTTAACGCTAAAAAATTCCAATAGTCAATAGTTAAAAACGCTATATTAAAAAGCCATCGAATCTGATTCGATGGCTTTTTTTCTTACCTCCGCGCTGTGGTAAGTATCATCCGGCAGAAAACCGAATACCATTTTCATTCGCTAGGATATAATCAGCCAAGATTACGTAACTTTGTGTGAGATAAGGATTATTATGAGTAAACAAGTGGAGCATACTCCAAAAGAATATATTCAGATAAAAGGGGCAAGGGTCAATAATTTGAAAAATATTGACGTTGATATCCCTAAAAATAAATTAGTTGTTATCACGGGAATGTCGGGTTCGGGAAAGTCATCTCTGGCTTTTGATACGCTATATGCAGAAGGACAACGACGCTATGTCGAGAGTCTATCCTCTTATGCGCGGCAATTTATGGGGCGAATGAATAAGCCCGAGGTAGATTATATTAAAGGTATAGCGCCAGCAATTGCAATTGAACAGCGTGTTATCACCAGCAATCCCCGGTCTACGGTAGGGACATCTACTGAAATCTACGATTACCTGAAATTGTTGTATGCCCGCATCGGGAAGACCATCTCGCCAATATCCGGCCGCGAAGTCACCAAAGACAGCGTGAGCTCTGTCGTCGATTTTGCCTTGAATCTCGAAGAGGGGACAACCTTGACGCTTCTCGCGCCGCTGGTACCCTCACATGGACGTAAACTCAAAGAGGAACTTTCGCTTTTGTTACAAAAAGGTTTTGTACGCGTGGTGTATCAAGATAGCATGCAAAAAATCGAAGGTATCATAGATGACAAGTCAATAGCTAATAAAGACCTGCAGGATGGAGAAGTCCTGATTGTCGTTGATCGTGTCCGTATTGAGCAGGATGATGATACGGTCAACCGTCTTTCTGATTCAGTCCAGACCGGATTTTTTGAAGGCAAAGGCGAACTCTATATGGAAGAAGGTGGACAAAGACACCATTTTTCGCATAAATTCGAACTCGATGGAATGGTTTTCGAAGAGCCTACACCAAACTTTTTTAGTTTCAACAATCCGTATGGCGCCTGCCGTCGATGTGAAGGCTATGGAAAGATTATAGGTATAGATCCAGATCTGGTTATCCCGGACAAGAGCCGCTCGGTCTACGATGGGGCCATTGCTCCATGGCGAGGCGAGAAAATGGGCGAATGGCTGCAGGTACTGGTTAAAAGCTCATTGAAATTTGATTTTCCGATTCATCGTGCCTATATGGATCTGACAAACGAACAGAAAGAACTACTATGGACTGGAAATAAATATTTTACAGGACTTAATCAATTCTTTGAAGAACTTGAAGCACAAACCTACAAGATTCAATATCGGGTCATGCTGTCACGTTATCGTGGAAAGACCGATTATCCGGATTGTCGGGGAACACGATTACGTAAGGATGCAACCTATGTTAAAGTAGGGGGTAAGTCCATTACCGATATTGTATTGATGCCATTGGAAGAGGCCTTGGAATTTTTTAATACCTTGCCTTTGGTGGGCAATGAACAGGTTATTGCCAAAAGACTTTTGGCGGAGATTAATAATCGACTACAATTTCTTTGCGATGTTGGACTGAGTTATTTAACCTTGAACCGTCTGTCCAATACGCTATCGGGTGGGGAGTCACAACGGATCAATTTGGCCACGTCCTTAGGAAGCTCGCTCGTAGGCTCTATTTATGTGTTGGACGAACCAAGCATCGGCCTTCATCCACGTGACACACAGCGGCTCATCTCGGTCTTGAAGTCTCTTCGTGATGTCGGAAATACCGTGGTCGTTGTCGAGCATGAGCAGGAGATGATGGAAGCCGCAGACTACCTGATTGATATTGGTCCGGAAGCGGGAATCAATGGGGGTGAGATGGTATTTGCGGGAACGTATCCTGAAATTCTGAAAGATGATAAGAGCTTAACAGGACAGTACCTGAGCGGCAAAAGTCAAATTGAAGTGCCCAAAAAGCGCCGCCCCTGGTCCAATAGTATTACCATCAAAGGAGCGTACGAGAACAACCTGAAAGGGATTGACGTGGAGTTTCCGTTAAATACATTTACGGTTGTATCTGGCGTGTCGGGCTCGGGGAAAACTTCGTTGGTCAAACGCATTCTTTATCCTGCGCTACAAAAATCCATCGGTAATTATTCGGGTGAGCAAACCGGTGTGTATGATACGATTGAAGGCGACATCGCGCAAGTCGAACAGGTTGAAATGGTCGATCAAAATCCGATCGGACGTTCCTCCAGATCCAATCCCGTTACTTATGTGAAAGCTTGGGATGAAATCAGGGCATTATATGCGAATCAAGCGGCAGCTAAGGCTGCTGGATTGAAACCCGCCGCCTTCTCTTTTAACGTTGAGGGGGGACGATGTGATGTCTGTCAGGGCGAAGGTGAAGTGAAGATTGAAATGCAATTTATGGCAGATATTGTTTTGCCCTGTGAAGCCTGTGGTGGAAAGCGGTTTAAACAGTTTGTACTAGACGTGCAGCACAAAAATAAGTCGGTAGCAGATGTTTTGGAATTGAGTGTGGATGAAGCTATCGCATTTTTTTCGGATCAGCCAAAGATATTGGCGAAGCTTCAGCCCCTCCAAGATGTGGGTTTGGGCTATGTCAAACTTGGACAATCGTCCAGCACACTTTCAGGCGGTGAGGCGCAGCGGATTAAGCTGGCTTCTTTCCTGATCAAAGGAAATAACAGCAAAAAGACATTATTCATTTTCGACGAACCTACAACGGGTTTGCATTTTCAGGATATTAAAAAGCTTCTCAAGTCGTTTGATGCATTGATTGCATTGGGCAATAGCATTCTGGTCATCGAGCATAACATGGATATGATCAAATCTGCGGATTGGGTGATCGATATCGGTCCCGAAGGAGGTAATAAAGGGGGCAAGTTGGTTTTCGCAGGCCTTCCCGAGAAACTAATACTTTGTAAAGATTCTTATACAGGTCAATTTTTAAAAGCGCATTTAAAAGATTAAATCCTACTTTAGCATTCGTTATTAAAAGTACTCAATACTCAATATTATCATTATGATTAAAAGATTTTTTTTAAGTGTCGTCCTTGGAATAGCAGCATTTTCGGCTATGGCACAGCAACCCGAAAGACCAAAGTTGGTTGTTGGATTAATGGTGGATCAAATGCGCTGGGATTATCTTTATCGTTTTGCTGATCGATATGGAAATGACGGTTTCAGACGACTTTTGAAAGAAGGATTCTCCTGTGAAAATACACTGATTAATTATATTCCGACCTATACGGCTATTGGCCATAGCTCCGTCTATACAGGCTCCGTTCCCTCCATACATGGTATTGCAGGTAATGACTGGATCGAAGAGCAGACCGGTAAGAATATGTATTGTACGCAAGATGACAACGTTATCGGTGTAGGGACTACGGCCAAAGAGGGACAACAGTCACCTCGCAATCTGCTTGCATCAACTGTCACCGATCAATTGAAATTGGCTTCAAACTTTAAGTCAAAAGTAATTGGTATTGCGATTAAAGATCGCGGGGGTATTTTGCCTGCAGGACATTTTGCTGATGCAGCATATTGGTTCGAAGCGAAATCCGGCGATTGGATCACCTCTAACTTTTATATGGATAAATTACCAAAATGGGTAGTAGATTTCAATAAAAAGAAGTTGGCTGAAAAATACCTTAAAGCCGATTGGAAACCCATGTACGATATCAGTACCTATGCTGCCAATAGCATTGCGGATGATAATATCTATGAAGGTAAATATGCTGGGGAAGAAAAGCCGACTTTACCACGTGCAACTTCCAAGCTGATGAAAGATGAGGGCTTGGAGCTGATCAAGACCACACCAATGGGAAATCAATTTACATTGGATCTGGCCATGGAAGCCATCAAAAATGAACAGATGGGTAATAATCCAACTAAAAATACAGATTTTCTATGTGTCAGCTTATCAGCAACGGATTATGTTGGCCATCGTTACTCATTGACAGCGGTAGAAATTGAAGATATCTACTTACAGTTGGACAAACAACTTGCTGATTTCTTCAATTATTTAGACAATACTGTGGGCAAAGGAAACTATACCTTTTTCCTAACGGCAGATCATGGTGCATCTTACAACTCCAGATTCTTCATGGACATGAAAGGTAACGGCGGATATTTCTATTCCCGTCAGATCATCACCGGACTTAATAAGACCCTGAAAGAGAAATTCGGACAGGAAAAGCTTGTGAAAAGCATGATGAACTACCAAGTGCATTTAAACAATCAATTGATTGATTCTTTGCAATTGGACCGCGACAAGATTAAGGAGACCATTATTCGCGAACTTCGCCATACAGAAGGGGTGGCCTATGTTGCGGATATGGAAAAAGGCGAAAGCCTGNNCAATGGCTATAACTTTAAACGTAGTGGGGCCATCCAGATCGTTTGCGAACCGCAATGGTATGATGGTACACCTCGTTCGACAGGAACCACACACGGTACATGGTCCGGATACGATTCCCATATTCCGTTGGTATTTATGGGCTGGGGCATTAAACCAGGCGTATCCAATACAGAAGTACATATTGTCGATATTGCACCGACGATTTCATCGTTATTGCATATCACGGAACCAAATGGTAGCATAGGTAAACCAATCACAGCGGTGTTGGGGCAATAATGTTGCGGAATACAGGCTCCGGCCGCCGAGTTTTATACTATTGAATAAAAAACGTAAATTTGCAATTCAACAGGGGGTTAACAAATTATGCTTTCCAAAAAAACAAAATATGCAATAAAAGCGCTGATGGTGCTTGGCCGTAACTATGGGAACGAACCCATGCAGATCTTAAAGATCGCGCAGGAGGAAAATATTCCAAAAAAATTCTTGGAACAAATTCTGCTCGAAATGCGAAATGCAGGTATTCTCTACAGTAAAAAAGGAGCGGGGGGCGGCTATAGCCTAAATAAAGCGCCCGAGGATGTATACCTTTCGCAGATTATGCGATTGATCGATGGCCCTATTGCTTTGCTTCCTTGCGTAAGCTTAAATTTCTATCGTTCATGCGATGAGTGTACCCAAGAGCACGCTTGTGGTATCCGTGATACCTTCGTTGAAGTGCGGAACGCCATGTTACAGATTTTGAATGATACGAGTATAGCACATTTAATCAATAAAGAAAAAGAGTTGAATCTGAATGTAGATTAAACGAAATAAAATATATTTTTCTATTTTAGTTCGAGGCGTAGCATATTTGTTACGCCTCTTCTTTTGTCTGTAAAAACCATTGTTAACGAATCTTTTAGGTTTAACGTCTTCTTTTTTTGAGCTTAATTTTTCTTTGTTTATTAATTGAACAATTATTTAACATTATTTTACGAATTTTCCGTAGTAACATTTATATCTTTATTTCGACAATATATAAACGAAAAATTCATGAAACTAACCTATTCCCTGGTTTTGTTTCTTTTGCTCTCGGTCATTTGTAGCCAATCTTATGCTCAACATAAGCTTACGGGTACCGTGGTCGATACAAAAGATCTTGCAAAACTGCATCAAGCTTCCATTGCGCTGCTCAACCCCAAAGATTCGATCTTAATGAAGTTTGATCGGACAAAGGAAAATGGTACTTTTCAAATTGCCAATCTCGATACAGGTACCTATAAAATGGTCGTTTCTTATCCCCAATATGCTGACTTGGTCAAGGATATACGTATCGGGGCTTCAGGCTTGGATCTTGGGCTCATTAAAATCGCCAAAGCCGCGCAACTTTTAGAGGAAGTTGAAGTTATGGGTAAGATTCCGGTGCTCATTAAAGGCGATACCGTGGAGTATGATGCAGGAAGTTTTAAAGTTGAAAAGGATGCTAAAGTCGAAGATCTGTTAAAGGTGTTGCCGGGTATTACGATCGATGGCACGGGGAAGATCACAGCTCAGGGAAAGGAAGTTAAAAAGGTGCTGCTTGATGGAGAGGAGTTTTTTGGAGATGACCCAACCCTGATCACCAAAAACATCCGTTCGGATATGGTGAGCAAAGTGCAGGTCTATGAAAAGAAATCTGATCTTGCGGTACGTACAGGAGTCGACGACGGGGAGCGGACGCAGACCATCGATATCAAACTGAAAGAAGATAGGAAGAAAGGAATGTTTGGACAGGCTGTTGCCGGGGCCGGCACCGATGACTATTATGGCGGAAAGGTCATGCTCAACAAATTTAAGGGATCACAAAAGATTGCTGCTTATGGTATCTTGGCCAATGATGGTATGGTAGGTTTGGGTTTCGAAGATAGTCAGAAGTATGGCGTAGGTGGTAGCAGTAATGTGCAGATGATGGATGGGGGAGGTATAATGATCTCTTCAGGAGGAGATGGCTCTGATGGTGGATGGGATGGGAGATACAATGGCGGCGGTGTGCCCAACCCCATCAATATGGGCGCTAGTTATTCGGACAAATCCAAAGATGACAAACATAAGATCAATGTCAACTTTAAACGTAATCAGATTAAAGTAGCCAATACGAGCACCTATAATGCCCAGAATAACCTTCCCGAGCGTGCGCAGGTAGATAACAATGTGACCAGAACAGAAAACGATAACAAATCCAATATGGCCAATTTGAGATATGATCTCAAGTTGGACTCCTTTTCCGATTTGACCGTAAATATGGGATGGACCAAATCCAGCCGGGAAAATTCATCTGCTTCAGCGGCAGATCAACGCACATTAGATGAACAGCTGATCACAAGAACCACATCGGAGACCACGATGAAGAGCGATCAGGATAAATTCAATGTCAATGCAATGCTAACACGTCGTTTCAAAAAGGAACGCCGTTCCATTACATTTAATGTCAATGCAAATACCGATCAGAATCGTTCTAAAACACAGTATTATTCCGAAAACTTTTTCCAAAGTTCGGGCGATACAACCTTGATCGATCAGTTTAAGAATGACAAGCTTGCAAACAATACCTATGGAGCTTCGGTAACCTATTCTGAACCCCTGTCCAAACGGCTGACTGCAGCAGTTGGTTACGCATTTAATAGCAATAGTTCGGAGACGTTGAATCAATCGTTCGATAAAGATCCGTTGACCGGTAAATACACTGTCCTTGATCAAAATTTATTAAATGATTTTGATTTCAGCAGTTTGAAAAATGGCGTGAATACCTCTTTGAATTACAAGTCAAATACCTTAACGGTCAACTTGAGCAACAGACTGGATTTCGAGGATGTGAAGCGCAGGTATAACAACCTCAATACAACATTGCAGCGCAACCAAACATCTGTAAACCCTGTTTTTTCCCTAAACTATAAAATTTCCAAAAGTAAAAACCTAGGCTTCCGTTACAGTGGACGTACAAGCCAGCCTTCGCTGACTCAGATCGAGCCCTTAAAACAAAACGCGCAGCCTCTGGTCGAATATTTGGATAATCCTGATCTAAAAGCGGGATTTAATAATTCCTATTCAATAGACTTCAATAGCTATAAGCAACTAAAGGATCAGAGTTTCTTTTTCTATGTCAGTGCGGACCAAGGGAAGAAGAGTATCACCAATAGTGTGCGCTATAATTTGGATGAGGGTACACAGCAGATAGCTTATGTCAATATTGACAAGGACAATTGGCGGATGTATGGCGGTGGATCATTTAGTTTTGTATTACAGAAAAAATGGGGGTTAAAAATGAATCTCGGTATGGGTGCCCAGTATAACAGNNTATTTGTCATCCTTTAATGAAGATCCTAAGTTGAATAGAAATCAAACCTGGAGTGTAACACCGGGTATTGGCTTCAGCCGATATAAAGCGAATAAGATGGATTTTTATATGTCTTTAAATCCGGGTGTCGAACAGATGAATTCCTACTTGCAGCCCGAGTTAAATCGTACGACGTTTAAATTGAGAACCTACTCCGAGATCACCTATTACTTGCCAAAGGATTTTAAGATTTCCCTATCGACAGATCAAAATTATCAGGCAGCAACAAAAACACTTCAATCCATTAACCTCATCAATATGAACGGATATATTTCCAAGAAATTCTTGAAAGATAAGTCGTTGGAAGCACAAGTCTTTGTGAATGACATCCTCAATAAAAACAACGGTGTGTACCGTTATCAAAACGGAACGTCATTTATCCAGACAAGCAATGATGTCTTGCGTCGCTATGGGATGCTAAAAATAATCTACAATTTTACAACAATGAACCGCCCATGATTAAATTAACTAGCTCCATCTGGCCGATGGAAAACATAAATTATTTACAGATGAAAGGAGATGCCAAATGAGTAAGTGTATCAAGTTAATTGTTTGGATCGTAAGTTTGTGTGCCGGCACAGCACATGCACAATATGCCTATTTCCCAACAAGTGGAACCATAACTTTCGAACGGAAGTTTCATGTGCAGAATTTTCTGAAACGCAATTATCTCAATAAGCCGGATCTAGATACCTGGGATAAGCTGAGCGTAGATAATGCTGTGAAAAATGGCCCGGCGGAAGTCGTTACCCATCATACCCTAAAGTTCTTCGATAATGAAACATTATTCGAAACCATACAGGAAGACTATCCTGCCAGCTATCGGAATGTGAGCAGATTCAACGCTATTCTTTCCGATACGAAGACTTATATCAACTTTAAGAATCAGGACTTCCTGAAACTATTGCCATTCGGCGATGAACAATTATTACTCAAGGATTCGTTACCGGCTGTGAAATGGAAGTATACGGATGAATATCGCAATATTGCCGGTTATGATTGTAGAAGGGTCAATGGTATTATCCAGGATTCGGTTTATGTGGTTGCATTTTTTGCTGGACAGATCCCGATTCCGGGTGGCCCTGAGCTCGTACATGGACTTCCGGGAATAATTACGGGCGTTTCAATTCCGAGTATGAATATCAATATGTTTGCAACAAAGGTCGAGTTGACGAATACGCCGGTTTCCAATGTGCTGACCAAAAAGAAAAAGGTGGTGGCAGAATCGAAAACGGAAATCACGAAAAAATTAAAAGATACCGTTTACGACTGGTTGGATGATCNNCCAAAGTATTTTCTTCTAAAACAATAAAAAGCCTGTTCGTGAGAACAGGCTTTTTATATGAATTGATAGCGTGCTTCGCACTAACGTACTGTGCTACCCACTTTGATGCTCGTATCTGGCTTCACAAAATCCAGTCGGCCATCAGCGTCTTCAGCCATCAGGATCATACCCTGCGATGTAATTCCTTTGATCTCGCGAGGTTCAAGGTTGACCAGGATAGATACCTGGCGGCCTACGATTTCTTCAGGACTAAAGAACTCCGCAATACCAGAAACCACAGTGCGGTTATCGATTCCGGTGTCGATTGTCAATTTCAATAATTTCTTTGTCTTCGCCACTTTTTCCGCAGCTAGGATTGTTCCCACGCGAATATCCATTTTAACAAAGTCGTCAAAGCTGATATTTTCTTTCGCAGGTGCAGTTTTAACATTATCGGCTATATTTCTTGCTTTCGCTTCCGCAAGTTTAGTCAACTGAAATTCGACCTGCTCATCTGTAATTTTGTCAAATAGCAACTGTACTTCTCCCAATTGATGGCCGTCCTGGATCAAGGTAGCCGAACCGGCATCGTCCCAGTTCCCTTGCGGGAAATTGAGCATTTCAAACAATTTGGTTGCCGTTTTCGGTAAAAATGGCTGGGCAAGTACAGCAAGGTTCGCAACGATTTGAGCAGCAACATGTAAGACCGTCTTCACACGTTCTTCATCCGTTTTGATGGCTTTCCATGGCTCCTCGTCGGCAAGATACTTATTGCCTAGGCGGGCAACATTCATAAACTCAGCCAGAGCTTCGCGGAAACGGAATTGCTCCAGCGATGATTTGATCGAAGCAGGATAGGCTTTTAATTCATCCAATACAGCTTGATCTACCGCTGTTTGCGCAGATCCGCTCAATACCTTGCCAGCAAAATACTTATGCGAAAGTACCATCACGCGGTTGACAAAATTTCCAAAGATGGCGACAAGCTCATTGTTGATTCTCGCCTGAAAATCTTTCCAGGTAAATTCAGCATCCGAAGTTTGCGGTAATATCGATGTCAGCACATAGCGTAGTTCATCTTGTTTGCCGGGAAATTCCTGTAGATACTCATGAAGCCAAACGGCATGATTTCGTGAAGTCGATAACTTGTCACCTTCCAGGTTGAGGAACTCGTTTGCCGGAATATTTTCCGGTAAGATGTAGTCACCATGCGCGTGAAGAATCGCCGGGAAAATAATACAGTGAAATACAATATTATCCTTTCCGATGAAATGAATTAACGTGGAGTCATCGGCCGGATTTTCATGTGTTTTCCAATAATCTTCCCAATTTTTACCATGGTCTAAGGCCCATTGTTTTGTGGCGGATATATAGCCGATAGGTGCGTCCAACCAGACATATAATTTTTTACCCTGCGCTTCTGCCAAGGGCACATCCACACCCCAGTCCAAATCCCGCGTCATTGAACGTGGTTGCAATCCCGATTTAAGCCAAGACTGACATTGGCCAAAGACATTGGATTTAAGAATATTTTTCTTTCCTTCGATAAGCCATTTTTCAAGCCAAGGTTGATATTTATCCAATGGAAGGTACCAGTGTTTTGTTTCTTTCAATATCGGCGTTTTTCCACTCAGGGTAGAAATTGGATTGATCAGATCCGTCGGACTTAGTGAGGTACCACATTTTTCACATTGATCGCCATATGCGCCCTCAGACTTACAGTTGGGACACGTACCGGTAATATAACGGTCTGCCAAAAACTGTTGGTATTCCTCATCGTAATATTGCTCCGAAAACTTCTCGACAAATTCACCTTTGTTGTAGAGGTTCAAAAAGAAATCCTGGGACAACTGATGGTGGATAGGCTCCGAAGTACGGTGATAGATATCGAAAGAAATGCCAAACTCTTCAAAACTCTCTTTGATTTGTTTGTTGTATTTGTCAATGATCTGTTGAGGTGTAATGCCCTCTTTTTTCGCACGGATCGTGATTGCCGCACCATGTTCATCTGAACCACATACATAGACCACATCCTTTTGGTTTAGGCGCAAATAGCGGACAAAGATATCCCCAGGAATGTAGGCTCCGGCCAGATGGCCGATATGTAATGGACCATTGGCATATGGCAATGCCGATGTGATGGTATAACGTTTTTTATCTAGAATACTCAATGCTTGAAAGTATATTAAAGTGTGTACTTGTTTTCCTATCGCAAACTTAGATAAATTGCTGTTTATATGCAACTCCCTGTCTACGCTATGCGGATAGAAAATCTTGATTATCGTGTAGATATAATTCAAGCTGGGGTATTAAACTAGGATAAATTTATGTTTATTTGTATGCGAGCACCTGATGGGCTCCCTATTTTTTCGTAGCTGGCCATGGACCTGCACTACGGATCATTATTATATTTAGCAATAAAAGCATATGTCTAAAATACCAGCTTTTCTAAAGGCGGGCGATAAAGTCGCCATAGTCTGCCCTGCGAGTTTTATACGGGGCAATATCGACGTGGGAATAAAAACATTGGAAAGTTGGGGTTTAGAAGTTGTCGTCGGAGAGACTGTCGAGACTTCATACCATCAATTTGCTGCTGATGACCGGCTGCGGGCAGCAGACCTGCAATGGGCCTTGGACGACCCCTCAATCAAAGCCGTATTCGCTGCACGAGGCGGATACGGCTGTGTACGCATAGTCGATTTGCTGGACTTCTCGGCGTTTGAGCATCATCCAAAATGGTTGGTTGGATTTAGTGATATCACGGTACTGCATAGCCATATTCAACGCAATTATAAAATTGCAACCATCCATGGACAGATGCCTAAATCTTTTGAATCCGGTACACATGCATCCTTGGAAACATTAAGAAATGCATTGTTCGGAAATGATATGGATTTTGAGTACGAACAAAACCAGTTCCCCAATCGCGTTGGCGAAGCAGAAGGCAAATTAGTGGGGGGGAATTTGGCAATCCTCTTATCTGTATTGGCATCAGATTCGGACGTCAACTATAAAAATAAGATTCTTTTTATTGAGGATGTGGGTGAAGCTTACTATTCCATAGATCGGATGTTGTGGGCATTAAAGCGTGCGGGGAAATTCAAAAAATTGAAGGGTCTGATCGTTGGTGGCTTCACTTCGATGAAAGACAACGACCCGGCGTTTGGGCAGACCATAGAAGAAATCGTATGGGATAAAGTCGCGGAATATGATTTTCCAGTGGCTTTCGCTTATCCGGCAGGGCATATGGATGATAACCACGCTCTGGTATTGGGGCGAAAAGTAAAGCTCAAAACCACAGAAAATCAAGTGCAGTTAACCTATTTATAGTTCACTGGACACTGCATAGCATGGTCATCTTCACGCATTAGCCCGAATGTACGGGGATGACCATCATGGCTGCCTGGCTCTTCCAGGCCATCTTCTGAGCGATACTTGTATTGAATATCCGACTAAGGAGCCCCTTGTCGCGGTGAAAAGTGACCATCATATCAATGTGGTTCTCGTTGATGTATTGGTTGATACCCAGTGCAATATCTGAATTTAAGATATAACTATAGATGGGGCGATAGGGAGCAAGTAGATCTTGCATCACAGTAATCTCAGCGTTGACGGCTTTGTTTGCAGGATCCTCTTTGGTGACATGAACGACATAAACCTCGCTTTTACGCAATACTTCCGACGTGTTGACCAACAGACGGTTCAGTTTAAGTTGCACTTCTTTCAGATTCGTGGCGATCAGCATTTTTTTAGGTACCCGAAATTCTGCACGGCTCGGTACGACCAATAGCGGCGTATGGCAATTCTCGATCAGCTTGAGCGTGTTG
Organism: Sphingobacterium sp. UBA6711; assembly: GCA_002454415.1. Classification (GTDB taxonomy): domain Bacteria; phylum Bacteroidota; class Bacteroidia; order Sphingobacteriales; family Sphingobacteriaceae; genus Sphingobacterium. The sequence goes on along the minus strand of DKIT01000045.1, from coordinate 228,920 downwards.
CTACCCAATAGCAGTTTTTTTAGTCCACTCTTGCCTGCAGTACCGACGATGACAAGATCGATATCCTCCTCTGCACAGGTCCGATTCACACCATAGCTGAGTTCATATTCTTCAAGGATGGATTTCCAGGCAATTCCCTGAGGAAAGAGTAGCATCAATTCCTGTTGCCAGGTATTCAGATCCTTTTGCTTTTCTTCCAAAATTTCTGCGTTGCTGATGACAACAGGTTCGGTACCTACTGTGGGGATTACCTCATAGGTATGGTACAATACAACCTTCTCTATTCCCCAAAGAGGAGCAAGTTGTGCCGCATAGCGTGCCGAAGCATAAGCGTTGTCCGAAAAGTCTGTTAACAAGAGTAGATTTTTCATATCATTATCATCAGGTCTATAGACCTTAAATTACGGATTAGCTGTTGAAAAAGCAATTTTTTAACAAAATAACTTTTCCTTCGCTCCGCCGCTTTACCAAAAACAAATTCGCCACTAGTCATCAGATTAGAATTATTCCAAATAATTTTATAATTTTAGACGAGTCAAACGTTAACAAATTATAAGATTTATACATGGCAATTTGGAATTCATTGGGTAAATATAGAGACACGGGTCTATTGATTGTACGTATCGGATTGGGCGTAATGATGATTATGCATGGTTTACCCAAGCTGCAGGGCGGTCCTGAACTTTGGTCGGGCGTCGGAAAATCGATGGGTACCATCGGGATCCATTTTTTACCTACCTTTTGGGGATTTATGGCTGCCGCAACAGAAGCAGTAGGCGGATTATTTTTACTGCTGGGACTTTTCTTTAGACCTGTTGCCTTGCTGCTTGCTTTTACGATGGTCATCGCTGGATTGATGCACTTATCCAAGGGAGACGGTATCTCTGGAGCATCGCATGCGATAGAACTATGCTTCGTATTCTTGGGACTGATCTTGATTGGTCCAGGAAAACATTCCGTAGACAAAAAGTAAATGCAACCTTGGCAATAACAATAAAAAAGCGGCCCCAATGAGTATATTGAGGCCGCTTTTTTTAGGACTTATCCATCGGAATCACCAGGAGATTGGCGGCGCCATTCCAGGCTATTTTTTTGGATATGCTCGTTTTGAATAAACTGGCCAATAAGCCTTGCTTTTTATGGAACGAAAGAATAAGATCGATGTGTTTCTCTTTCGCATATTCCGTTATCCCAGTCACAATATCATCATGGCTGATATAGTCGTAGGTCGGATGATATTTATCAAGGCGTTCATGCAGGTTCTTCAATTCTTCAGCAAGATCGGCCGCAGAGCCTTCTTTTTTCGCTACATTCAAAACATATAGTTGTGCATGGAAGGTTTCCAATACCTGATCCAAATTGAATAATTCCAATTTTCGGTCCACCTCTTTAAGGTCTGTCGTCGCCAATACATTTTTGGGGACAGCCGGAACGACCTTATGGGAAACGATCAGCATGGGTTTGTTGCAGAGATCCATCAACGTAATGGCATTGCTTCCAACCAGAATCTTCGCAAATCCCGTTTGTCCAGTAATACCGAGCGCGACAAGGTCAATTTCCTCGGACTGGCAGATCGCATTGACACCAATAGACAGGTCCACATCTTCCATCCGATGAGAGAGTTCCACCTGGGGCGGAAAAAGTAAGCGGATTTGATCAAACCATGCCGTTAGTTCTTTCTCTTTGACATCTTTTACCTCATCATTCACGACGACAATAGGCTCATTATTGACCATGGTAACACTATTGTAGGTATGGTAAACGATGACCTTTTCAGTTTTCCAAGCCTCACTACATAAGGCGACCTGTTTAGCTGCTAATAGCGCATTTTCTGAAAAGTCAGTTAATAGGAGGATACGTTTCATATGTTTTAATTTAATTGTATTTCATTCTAGTTCTTCAGGCTGCACCCGTCATGGCATCTTAAAAACCGCAGATGAGCTCCTTTTAGACGGCCCTATAACTAGAACAATTATCCTTGCGATAAGTTACAAAGAAAACATGAATTTAATGTTAAGTGTGTCCTATTGTGACGAGTATCATGTTTAGAAATGATGGAAGTGGCCTCGTTCTATACGCAAAAAGAGCAACCATCACGATGGTTGCTCTTTCCTCTATTGTTTATAATGCCTGTGCGTTATTTTTTAGCACTGAAATTGATGATGTAATCTGTCATCACTTTCGCACTTTCATCTTTCACGAAGTCAAGATCCATTTTGGGCTGTGGTTTACCCTCTTCCCATGCTGGTTTACCTTGTAGTTTTAGTAAAGCATTGATGCGGTCCCTATTTTTCTTGAGGTTGTCATCTTTCTCTTTTTTGAATTTGTTCAATTCCAATGGAATCTTAACATCTTCATCCTTTTGAGCTTCCTCGATATCTTCTTTCAAATATTTATATTCGAGTGAGTTTTTGATACGGGCTTCATGCAGCGATTCCAGCTTTTTGTCTATGGTACTCAAGTCCGCGACCTTGGTGAAATTGCTCGATTGGATTTGATCCCATGGAAGCGCAGATTTTTCTGAGCTCTCCCCAAATTTCTCTGCTGAGAATTGAGAAGGGAAAACGATATCCGGTGTCACACCCTTGTGTTGTGTGCTACTTCCATTGACACGATAGAATTTACCCAATGTGATGTTAATCTGTCCATACTGAGGAGCTCCTTCTGGGGTATCAGGATCTTTTTCACCCGAAGCTTTCAACAATAAACGACTTGTTGGACTGATGACACGTGACATGTCAATCGCTGATTGTACCGTTCCTTTGCCATAGCTTTGTGAACCCAAGATGATACCTCTACCGTAATCCTGTATTGCTCCGGCAAAAATTTCAGATGCTGAGGCCGAGAAACGGTTGATCATGACGCCCAATGGACCGTCCCAGGTCACACCTGCGTTTTTATCATCCTCCACATCAACGTTGTTTTTCGTGTCTCTTACTTGTACCACAGGACCTTTGTCGATAAATAGACCTGTTAAATCAATCGCTTCTGGTAAAGAACCACCACCATTGAAACGTAAATCGATCACGACAGCATCAACTTTTTCCTGTTTCAAACTATCTAAGATTAATCTCACGTCTCGCGTTGTACTCTTATAGTTTGGATCACGTCTTCTATACGCTTCAAAATCCATATAGAATTTAGGGATATTGATGATACCGACTTTGTAAAGTTTACCATCGGCTCCTTTCACGTTCATGATTTCTTTTTTCGCGGATTCCTCTTCCACGACAATTTTTTCACGTACCAGGGATACGATGCGCGGATGCGAATTCATAGGCTGTCCGGCAGGGATGATCTTCAGGCGAACGATGGTGCCTTTTGGACCTTTTATTTTTGCTACTGCCGCATCCAGTCGCCATCCGATGATATCCTCAAATTCACCGTCTTTTCCTTGCGCTACAGCAATGATCTTATCATTCACATGGATGCTCTTATCTTTGAATATCGGCCCTCCAGGGATGATTTCGTTGATACTGACAGCCTCATTATCAATCATGAGGCGAGCACCGATGCCTTCAAAAGTATTGGCCATGCCCTCATTAAAGGCTTGTGCAAAAGAAGGATTGAAATAAGATGTATGTGGATCCACAGCATCTGTCAGGGCTTGCATAACAATCTGAAATGCATCGTTTGCGTTGGTTTTTTTCGCTTGTGAAATCAAATTAACATAACGTTTTTTCAACGTTTCCACTTGCTTTGTCTTTGCGCTGTCTGTAGACTTTCCGCTTGCTGTTTCTAAGTTTAGCAAATCATATTTAACACGTTTACGCCACTGATCATTTGCTTCGTCAGCAGTTTTGAACCAGCCTAATTTCTCGCGATTGGGCTGATAATATTCGTCTTTGCTGTAATCATGTTTTTTGTCAATTTCCGAAAGCGCGTATTGCATTCTGTCGGAATATCTTTTTGAATAGACATTGAAGATATGGAATGCCGACGAAAGATCGCCGCCTTTTATATCTTGCGCGAGATTGTTTTTGTAGGCCTGAAATTCGTCAATGTCAGACTGCAGCAAATAGTTTTTGCCCTGATCTAAGCTTTTGATCAGATTGTCGTAAATGATAGCCGATATCGAATCATTCATTTTGACCTTTTTGTAGCTCGCATTTTCCAGTAATCCAGTGACTTCTTTTGCAATAATCTGGTGTTGTGTGCTCGGTTTGAGGGCTCCATCATCGGGAATGGCTACCCGTGGTTTAGAACCACAAGAGACAATGGATACAACAAAAAGTGCAAATATGAGTTTCCTAAACATATGTTCGACAGTTTTAATAATCATTCTTTTAATAAAAAATATTCAGCTCTTATTGATAAGCGAGCTAAATTTAGTGAAATTCATAGCACATTATCATAGAATCTAAAAATTTATTTGAATTATCCTGCAATATTTACAAAGATCTTAAAATACGCTTTGCAGATTGCTCCTCTAACAGACCACTGGCACGGGTAGATTGTTTTAGGTGGCTGTTAATTTTGATTGTACAGTTCGTTTTTCAATTGCAGATAGGCCTTGTAGGTTTGGTCAGCAGATGGGTAGTCTTTCATGACCAGGTATACTTCGCCAAGTTTGTCCAGAATGGCCAGCGACAATTGCTTATTGTTTTCCGCAGACGCTAATTCAGCAGCTTGAATAAACTCTTTAACCGCAACTTTGTAATTGCCATCCTGTTGTTTGGAGGCGGCCAACAGATATTCGATTTCCGCCAGCTCACTGCTCAGCTTTTTGGCCTTGGCAAGGTCACGGGCCTGCAGCAGGAACCATTGTGCCTCGGTCAGCTTATGCTGCTTGAAGTAAATCTCCGCCAGCATTTCCCAAGCAAATATTTTCCCCTCATAAGCCTTCGCTTTATTAAATAGTGGAATAGCACTCCGGATGATATTGTTCTCTGCGGCCTTAAAGTTTCCTTGGCCCGCGCGAGCCATCGCAATTAAAAGCCAGGCATTCGCCTGTTCAAGGTAGCTTTTACTCGTCATGGCATAGCTGTGGAAGTTTTGTGCGCTTTCCTCAGCCCGCACAAAATCACCCCGATAGAGTTGAAAATTGCTGATATTCATGTTTATTGTGGCGATATCATCCTTATTGTCGGTGCGGTTGGACAGAGAAAGGGCATCATATAGAAATTCAATGGCATGGCTGTTATCATCATTCTTTATTGAAAATAGCGCGGCCTCGTTCGCAAGAGCATAACCCGCAATCCAGTTTTGTGATTTTTTCTGCAGTTCAACCGCATCGTTCCATGCATTGGCAGTAGCAGGCATCGGATTCAGTAAATAGCGGAAGTGTCCGACATTATTGGTGCTCTTCAACTGTAATAACAGCCGTTGGAACAACAATTGCCGCGCGATCTCCTTGCTGAAGGACTTCTTTTCCGTATAATTTTCTGCAAGTATTTCATTGGCTGTTTTGGGGGGCGGTAAAAAATATACCTCAGGGCCAATACCACTAAATGAGGCATCATATTTTTTTATTGCGCCCGTATAATCGTTGTCTGCTTCTTGTGCCATAAGCTTGCCATGTTTATTCATGGTCATTGCCAGGAGGGTAAATATAGCGATCCAGTATTTTGTCATTCTCATAAAGCATTACGTCACTACTAACGTTTATCACAAACTTAAATAAATTGCATTCGAAAATCAATTTATCGTTTTCTGCTTTGTCACAAGCATTTTGAAATAGAATAGAACAAATATGACGAAAAAAAATGTGAAAAAATGTTAAAGCGTTAAACTAAAATATTTAGTCATTGTCCTGTTTTAATTTTTAACTTTGTCTTATGGCAACACGTATACCACTGGCAGAACGACTGAGACCACATCAATTGAGCGATTATGTGGGGCAACAACATATTGTTGGTGCCGATGCGGTTCTCTATCACGCGATTCAACAAAAGAATATTCCCTCCATGATCTTATGGGGGCCTCCAGGCGTAGGGAAAACCAGTTTGGCGCTATTGATCGCCAAAGAACTCGATCGTCCCTTCTTTTCCTTGAGTGCAATTCAGGCGGGTGTAAAGGATATCCGTGAGGTGATCGATAAAGCCGAGCGACTGATGAATTTCAATCAAGATCAACCCATCCTGTTTATTGATGAGATTCACCGCTTTTCCAAGTCGCAGCAAGATTCCCTATTGGGGGCTGTCGAACGGGGACTGGTGACCCTAATTGGCGCAACGACAGAAAATCCTTCCTTTGAGGTTATTTCGGCCTTACTTTCCCGTTGTCAGGTTTATGTGCTTGAACATCTCTCGGAAGAAGATCTGATCGGATTGGTTCAGAAAGCTTTGCACGAAGATGAATACCTCAGCAAACAAAATATTGTCGTCGAAGAATATGAAGCCCTCTTGCGGCTTTCAGGGGGTGACGCGCGCAAACTCCTGAATGTGCTCGAGCTGGTTGTCAATGCGTCGGTGTTACATCGAGAACCGATTACAAATGCATTTGTACTGAAACAGGTACAGCAGAATATGGCGATCTATGATAAGGCCGGGGAGCAACACTATGATATCATCTCCGCCTTTATAAAATCCATCCGTGGCTCCGACCCCAATGCTGCCGTCTATTGGCTGGCCCGGATGATCGAAGGAGGGGAAGATCCTTCTTTTATTGCGCGCAGATTGCTGATCCTGGCCTCCGAAGATATTGGCAATGCCAATCCAAATGCCTTATTGCTGGCGAATAATTGTTTTCAGGCCGTCAATGTCATTGGCTGGCCCGAATCCCGTATTATTCTTTCCCAGACTGTTATTTACCTGGCCACTTCTGTTAAGAGCAATGCGTCCTACGAAGCGATCAATAAAGCACAGGCTTTGGTCAAGCAGACTGGCGACCTATCGGTGCCCCTGCATATCCGCAATGCACCCACCAAGCTGATGAAAGAGCTCAATTATGGCGCCGAATACAAATATGCACATGCCTATCCTGGAAACTTTGTGGTACAGGAATTTCTTCCCAAAGAGGTGAGTGGCGTCAAATTATATGAACCCGGCCAAAATCCACAGGAGGAAAAAATAAGGCAGAATTTACGGGATAAGTGGAAAGAGAAGTACCGATATTAAAGCCAGAATGTCGTATAAAATAGCAAAATAGCAAAGGCGAGCTTGTAGGCCCGCCATTTGCGAATATGAACAACGAAATTATGCTTCTGTCGTACGGGTATTTTTAGGTACAAATGACCTTTTTGGAGGCAAAGGCTTTGTTGGACCAGTGCCGCTGTCGTCAGCAGCAGTATGCTCCTTGCTTTTCGGTGTAGCTGTACCCTGACCATTCGCGGCATCTTTTTTGGCTGTTTGCGCCATCTTTTTGAAGATCAACAAGCCGATGATCCCTAAAGACAACCACAGGAGATCCACCAGTAAAATGTCATTTGCGCCCGAACGAAACGTTTCCCAAATCCAGTTTCCCGTTTTTACGCCATTCACCACCGGTACCGCCAAGGCGAGTACCGATCCGAGCAGTAGCGTTTCAAGGTTTGTTTTTCCGATGTTACGGCGGATGATATAAAATACACCCAAGGCGAGCCAGCTGTAGAAATAAACATGGAATATAAAAGGCTGGTCGACTTTGGCCGCCAGTTTAACGGCGATAAAAGTCCCTGCAGTGACCGGAAACATCGTGAGACAGCTCGCCATAAATACATTGGCTGCCCAAAAGTTGAAGACACGCTTACGTTTTGGGATATTGTTTTTGTCACGTGCCACCAGCCAGATCAGAATACCGGAGATAATAACAAAACAGCCCATTATGCCAAGCACAAAATAAATGATCTTGATAGGATAACCGCCAAAATCCGCTAGGTGCAGGCGGTAAATGAACCCTTTCATATAATCCAGGTAACTGCCATTTTCTGATGCCGATTTCTCAAAAAGTATTTTACTGTCTGCCACCCGATAGATGATTTTACCTGAGCCGGCAAAGTTCTTATCCATATCGGCATCATATAGGGCCACCACATGCATGCTCTTGTCGCCATAGTTTTTGATGAAGATACGGTTCATATGGCTGTTTGGCCATTTGCTTTCCAGCTTATCCAAAAAGTCGCCCATTTTAAAGCCTGCCGTGAGTGGCTCATACAAATAGGTGTATTTTGTATTGTCGCTATAGCCAAGTGCTTCATATACTTGATCCTCCTTGCCATCGTACAGGTATTTGCTAAACGGGACGACAAGGACGGAACTGACGATCAGTACGATGCCCGTGAGCGCATACATAAATTGGTACGGGAATCCGATGACGCCCAGAGCCGTATGCATGTCTGTCCATACCGTTTTCCATTTATTTCCGGGTCTAAAGACAAAGAAGTTTGATTTGATTTTATCCCAATGGAGCATGAGACCGGAGATCAGGGCAAACAGGAAAATAAAGGATACCAGGCCCGCAAGGGTGTAGCCGAAGGGTCTGCCGATATTGATCCCGATTTGGTTAAGCGGTGCTAAAAAGTGCAGGCGATACAAAAATTCACCCATCGTATAGCCATCGCTGTAATCTGACGGTTTTTTTGTGGCCAGGTCATAAGAAAAATACATGGAATCTTCATTTCCACGCCGACCGCGACCACGTCTTTTCTTTTTTTCATCTTTGCCTTTCGCATCTTTTACCGCTGCGCCTTTATTTGCCGCCGCGAGCCGTTTCTTTTCGGCCAATTCTTTTTCCGCAGCGACTGCTTTCGCTTTATTCGCAACTATCGTATCCTGGGATGCGCCGATATTGACATAACTCGAATGACCGTTGTGTTGCATGTAAAAGGTAATATCCCTTCCTTTCAGTTCTTTGATCTGCCCAATAGAATCCAGGAGTTGGTCAAAAACCAGGTTTCGGTAGCTGCCACCTTTGTCCGATTCATTTTTTTGCCAGGCATTGATCTCATTTTTAAAAAATGAAAAAGAACCCGCGAAAAAGATCACATACAAGATCGCGCAGATGATTATTCCCGAGATCGTATGGGTGTTGAAATAAATATTATAACGTCTTAAATTCATAGGTCAGGTGGTTACAGGTAGATAAAGATGCTGTAGAATAGCGCAATCAAAAGCAGGTAGACTCCCCAGATCAACCAACCGCTTCTGGCGAGAAAGGCGACAAGCAATAAGATGCCCCATACGATAAATCCTGTCACATAGGCGGTGATCAAGATGTCTGTTTTGTCAAACACTTTAGTGAGACACAAGTGAAGGTAGAGCATCACAAAATAGCCACCGAAGAATCCCGCGGTTAATTTGAGGAAGCGTTGGAAGGGATGGCTTAAATATTTTTTATTCGCTGGCATGGCTTAGAAGATAATAGTTTCCAATAGGAGAGCGACCAGAAAAACCACTGTAAGTTGTTTCCATTGGAAGTAGTGGTATGGCCATAAGAGTACGATCAAACTGAAAAATCCCATGCTATAAGCACCGAAAGCTAATGTTCCCGAGAGAAGCCCCTGTAAATACATGGTCAGTACCCAGGAAAGGCCAAGCAGGACGATACCCAGTATCTTCGCGCGGATCTTATCACTCACCAGAGGGAGTATGAGCGCTGGCGCATGCTTGATCTTGACTTTTTCTGATGAGCAGTACCAGAAAAAACTACCAGCAAAAATGAGCAGGAGTAATATAGTATACATGTGTTAGATAATTGTTAGATCTAAAATAAACCTTTATATTTATTTAGATTGATTTTAAACAATGCAAAGATATTAATAATATCTTTTTTTGCAAGCATGCCTCCCCATTTTGCTTGATTTTATTCCTCGATGCCCTTTTGGGCTCGGCGTTCAGAATTAATTCCTGCGCAAAAGATTCCTGAACGCCGCTTGGAAAACTTTTCGATGGATCGTGTAGACTATGAACATAATCACTGCCAGGCCTATTACTCGAATTGTTCAATATAGTAGGTCCAGAGCGCTGTAGAGGCGAAATGTTATAAAATGTTAAATTATTATTTGTAATTAATCTAAATAAAACTATATTTGTCCCGCTTTGAAAAACGTATTGCCTTAAACAGTGGAAGGCAAGACTATCATGCGGTAAAAATTCGAATGAAAATGTCACTATTAAAAACAATTCAATAACGCGACTACCATGCTCAAGTCTACCTACATTTTTTTTATATCCCTATTTTTCGTCACGACCATAGCCCAGGCACAAACATCCCTTTCAGGTTATGTGAAAGACCTGTTCGGAAAAGGAGTCGAAGGCGCTACGGTCACTATCGTAGGCACCAACCTGCGCACCTCTACCGATGTGGACGGTTTTTATAAACTGCAAACTGAGGGCAAACAGCAGCCAAAATTGGAAGTGACCTCGGTCGGTTATGTCACGCAAAGTACTGTATTGAAAAGCAATGAAACCTACAAAGACTTCCAGCTCAAAAAGGATGAACGCGTGCTCGAAACGGCCAACGTAAGGGGGCAAACCGACAATCAGCGCCGTGTGAACGAAATCAAGCGATCAGGCTTTAATGTCAGTGTGATAGATATGAACCGCTATGCCAATCAAACGGCCAATGTCAATCAAATTTTGCGTACCGCGCCTGGCGTTACTATTCGTGAAGATGGCGGACTGGGATCCAATTTTGTATTTCGTATCAACGGTTTGGCTGCAAAAATTTATATAGACGGCGTTCCCATGGATGATTTCGGACCAGCCATGTCGATAAATAATATTCCTGTCAATCTGGTCGACCGAGTCGAGATCTATAAGGGAGTGGTTCCCGCTTTTTTAGGCTCTGACGCCTTGGGTGGTGCTGTCAACATTATCACCAAACAACGCAATAGGCACTTTCTTGATCTCAGTTATGGTTATGGCTCCTTCAATACGCATCAAGCGTCTTTAGTGGGTATGTACACCAATCCCAAGAGTAAACTATCGGTTCGTACAAATGCGTTCTACAATTATTCCGACAATGACTACATGATGTATACCGAGGAGAAGTATGGCGTAATCCTTGAAAAAGAAATCAATAATAAATTTGTCAAGATCGATAAGGCTAGACGATTTAAGGACCGTTACTATTCTACCATGGGTCAGATTGAGGTGGGCCTTCGTGATAAAAGCTGGGCCGATCAGTTTTTCGTTGGACTGACCTATTCGGGCAACAATAAACAAAATCAACTCGGCGCAACAATCAATAAACCATATGGTGGCAACTGGACCGAATCGGCCTATATGATGCCGACCCTTAGCTACAAAAAGCAAAACTTCCTCGTCGACCGCCTATACGCCGATATCTATGCCAATTATGGTTTTGAAATTAAACGCAATAGGGATACAGCACAATATAATTATCAATGGGATGGTGTTCCAATAACCAATACGACAGGAAATGCCTCCAACCCAGAGAAATATATTAAAGACAATATCAATAGTGTCCTCGGACGAATAAACTTAAACTACGATTTTGATGAGAGCCGCAACCAGAGCTTAAACCTGAATTATAATATCAGTACCAATGACCGTCAGACCTATAATGTAATTTCTGATCACGATGAGTCCGGATTACCAAAGAATATGGTGAAACATATTGCCGGTCTAGCCTGGCAAAGTCAATGGTTTGACAAACGCTTGGTTGCCAACCTGGCGTTTAAATACTATGGTATCGATACTTATCAAAAGATTGATGAACGGGAATTTGACGCTAACAATCAATACCTGAGCGGTGACATCGTCACACAAACAAGATATTTGGGGTATAAAGGGTATAGTGCAGCTGCTCGCTATCGTATTTTCAAGGATGGTGGTGTAAAGTTCTCGGCCGAACGAGCTTATAATCTGCCTGAAATGACCGCCATATATGGCGATAATTTTAATATTCTTGCCAATTGGGATCTAAAGCCTGAAAAGAGCGACAATCTCAACGGGGGTTTTTACTACAATACCTTCTTTAACGAAAATCATTTTATCAATGTCGATCTTTCCGGTTTTTATCGTCTCGCAAAAGACTACCAAAATAGACGCATTGTATCCGATAACGGTCAGGACAAATTTCAGTTTTACAATATTCCGGGCGTCAAGATCTATGGTGGAAGTTTCGAAGCACGCTACGGTTATAAAGACATTATTACGGCCGCAATAAATGGAAGTTATGACCGGGCCATCGACAATCAGAAATATACCGATGAGACCAACCAGCAGGTAAGTTTAACTTATGGATACCAGATTCCAAACCGACCATGGGTTTATGGCAATTTGGATCTCGGATTTGCACAAAACGATTGGTTCAGCAAAGGCAGCCGTACACAGATCAATTGGACCACGCTGTACACCAAATGGTTTTACTTAAGCGATAGCCACCTGGGTTCATTGGCTTCCAAAAATTATATTCCCACACAACTGGTGCATAACTTGTTGGTTAGCTATTCCTGGAATCGCAACCGTTATAATATTTCTGGAGAGGCCCGCAACATCTTTGATGAACGCTCTTATGATAACTTTCGTCTGCAAAAACCCGGACGGGCATTTTATGTGAAATTTAGAGTTTCCCTACTATAATTAATCAAACATCATTTATAATCATGAAAAAAAATAGATTATTTGGCTTTTGTGCATTAGCAGCACTCATGCTATCATCCTGCAAAGATAGCCCGAACATTCCGGAAGTGACAACACCTGAAGCGTCTGAATATTCCGTGTGGGTGGCCACCGCAAATGGATCTTATCTTTTAACGACTGATGAGATCATGAAAGACACTTTGTTATCGCCTGCCAACAATAAAGGGATCGACATCACCGGCAACTTACCTCAAGCGCGTTATGCGGGGTATGCATACATTTTTAATGGTTTCTATTACTTGTCCAACGATGGTACACGTTTTAGTAAACACCAATTGGTAGAAACACCGCAAGGTCTTGTATTTAAAGAGGTCGATAATTACGCCTTTCCAAGTGATTTTTACCTTGGAAAAGTTGCTAGTCAATTTAGTACGAACGATGAAATTGTGTTTACAAGCACGGGAGCCAGTGATGCTAACCTAGAGAAAAAAATATTTGAGAAAGATATTTATTTTATGAATACGAAGGATATGACGCTCAATAAAACCTTAAAAGCGCAGATTCCGATGTTGGATTACACAGTATATAAGAAAGATGGCACGGTCGATCCGACCATTCTCAACGTGACGAGTATGCGTGTTGCTGGTGGCAAGGCTTATTTTGGCTTATTTTATTACGATTCTGATTATAATGCTGTAAGCAAGAAAGCATACGCCTATATCTGTGATTATCCGAGCATGGCCAATGGACGTATCATGAGCGACGACCGGACAAGCTATGTTGCAGGTCACTGGCAAAGAGAAAACTATTCGTTCCTGGATGACAACAATAACCTTTATTTGTTGACCCGTGGTAAAACAGATGGCACCTATGCGATCTTACGCGTCAACAATGGCCAGTATGAATTTGACAAAAACTATCTATACGACCTAAAAGATTATGCCGTAAAAGGTGGTGACCTCGCTTGGTTAGGTGATGGTAAGGCTTATATCAGACCTTACGTCATTGATGTAGCCAATAAGAAAATTGTAGCCAACCTGGCGGAAATGACAGGCGGAGATCCAACGACGACCATCAACCTGATTCAAGATGGCAATCTTTATACAGCCGTAAAAACGCCAGCTGCAAAATGGTTTATTTACGAATATAATATTAAAAATAATACAGTAAAAAAAGGTGCTGAGATTGATCCTGGAGTAACACAGGTTTATCACATCAATAAATTAAAATAAATAATTATTTATTTTTCAAAACTTTTCCTTTGAAAGATTGTTCTGATAACGTTTTTCAATAGGTAGTAAACGCGCTGACACTCCCAAAGTCAGTGCGTTTTTTTTCATTGCGAATCAGCTTAAAATATTTATGTTTGTCTTACAAATGTTTCAACAATGAACTTAATGCCCATAAAACAAGCCGGACGTTTGGCGGCACTGGCACTGACAGGACTTTTTGTCCTCTCCTGTAAGAAGGACGATCCAAAACCGGAGCCAGAGCCCGAACCCGAACCCACCGAGCGAACCGAAGCACAACTCATCAAAGATGATATCTATAAGTATTATAAGTTATATTCGCTTTGGGAAACAGCTATTCCTGACTTTTCTCGTAACCCTGAGCAATACACCGACCAGTATAGTTCCGCGGACGCTGTTCTTGCTGCACTTAAAAAGCTGACACCTGTACATGCCGCATATAGTGGTGGGGTCTTAGACCGGTTTTCTTATATGGAAGGACTCAATGGGTATAACACGGGAACTGCCGCATCAAGCTTGCTTAAGATGGACAATAACGATGGTTATGGTATTTATGTTCAGCTCGGTACGGACGATGAGAAGACGGCCTATCCGATTATCTATTTTGTAGAAGGTGGTTCCCCCGCTCAAAAAGCAGGGTTTAAACGCTCGGATTATATCACGGCCGTCAATGGAGATACAGATTACGGGGTGGCAGTGACCTGTACGACAACGGGCTGTTCGATCAATGATGCTACGGCGCGCGATAAAATGCTGAACAAGCTCAATGCCGCATTGGATGCCGGAACATTAAAATTGCAGGTACGTCGTCAGGACGGTACGACATTGACCAAAGACCTGATCTATGGTAATGGTTATACCATTGATCCATTGTATAAGGATTCGGTCTATCTCTCGACGGGNNGCTTTGTCATCCTTTGAGGAAATAGAAAATAATAATATCAACCAACAGAAAATAGACGCTGCCTTCACGAAGTTTCAAGAGAAAGATATCAAGAGCCTTATTGTAGACCTGCGTTACAATGGTGGAGGCTATGTAGATGCATCGGCTTATATTGCCGATAAGATCGGCGGGGCAGCTGCCAATGGAAAAATGATGCTTACCTATCAAGTCAATGATTATATCAAGAATACACCAAGTCTCAATCGGATGTTTCAGGATACCAAATTTACCGGAAAGAGCAACCTGAATTTGAGCAAAGTTTATTTCTTGGTCAGTGACCGTACAGCTTCTGCCGCAGAGATGTTGATCAATGTCCTTAAACCCCATATACCCGTGCAGGTGATCGCATCGGGTACACGTACTTACGGCAAGCCGGTTGGTTTCTTTGAACAGGTTGTGCGGGATAAAGTGTCTTATTGGCCTGTTTCTTTTCTCCTGAAGAATTCAGCGGGATCTTCCGATTATTGGGATGGTTTTGTGCCTGATAAAAGCAATATATCGGATTATGTGTTTGTCGATGTCGGCGATAAAAAGGAGACTATGTTGGCGACGGCTTTGAATGATGCTGCTCCAGGCATGACAACAAAAGCGGCTTTAAATACGGTAAATCGAAAAGGGCATCGTAGCCTGCGCGATGGCATAATCAATGCTCGGCCAGATCGCGGAATGCTTAAAAAACAATAATAAAAAAATCCCCCAAGGTCTCGTCGACAAATGGGGGATTTTTTATTTCATTTTTTCGCACTCTCTTCGTATTGTCTTCGGATCACGTTCGGAGCTGAACAGAGTCCGAACAGACTTTCACCAATAGCTGACCAAACAAATCCTGGTCGAGGTTTGGTCAAGGTAGGCTGCATATTGGATCATTATGTAGCTGCATCCGAAGCAGGTCCGAAGCAGGTCCGAAGCAGACCACGATCCATTATTGTTTCTGCGGAAATAGGAAGGACTGACAGAGCTCCGCGGCCTCCCGATTAGGCAAACATTTTAGATAACCAACCGGGACCTGCGCAATGACCTGCTCCAGAATCGTATTCATGTTGGAAAATAGATCTTTGTTCCATCGGATGGATGTACAGCTTGGCAACACCGCGATAAAGCCCTTGAACCCTTCTTGCCACTCAAATTCATTGCTTGGCGCCTGTTGCAGGCGGACAAATCCCTGCAAGGGTAGCCGTTCATTTTTATAGCAGGGAGTCTTGCCGCTCCAAGGCGTTCCGTAGATAGATATGCCTTCTGGACCTATCCGAATGGCCGGGTTATCATCGTTGAGCAGCGTTGTATTGGGGATATGCTGCAACCACAGCCTGCTGTGCGTACTTTTACCCGTTCCGCTCTTGCCCAAAAATGCCACTCCTTTACCTTGGTGGTTGACTACCGAAGCATGGATCATAATGGTATCATGTAAAAGACTGGCCTGACCAAATATCATCATCGCCATCCAGGTGATGACAGCACCCTGTTCTTCTGCGGAGCTCGGTGGTATATACAGCGTGGATTGCGCGAAGTTTCGTTCACTTCTCAAATACCAGCTCGCGTTGCCTTGTTCATTCACGATAGTCGTGATAAAAGAATCCTCTTTTTCATAAAAGCGAAACCGGTCTCCCCAGGCAATAGACTCATCCGTGCGCAGCATGCCCATATCTTCAGGATTTGGTGCCGCCTCCAGACTGATATGGATGACGATATCGGTTTTAACTGTCGAATCGAGGCACTGGAAGTCCCTAAAAGAGGGGAGAAGTTGCGTCAAGGGAAATTCCTCGGGATGGTTGAATTCCAACAGGAGTTCCGCGATGCGGTAGCGCGTCTGAGACAGGTCAAGAGCTTTTGTTGTGTTCATGGTTCAGTCCTATAAATTCTTTTTTCTATTCATGATCAATGTATACTGTGGCTTCCTTGTTCCTCAATCGAGATAAATACGTTGCTGACATTTTTCCGCCAAGTGCAGGTCGTGTGTGACAAACAAGCATAGTTTATGTTTTCCATACGCCAGGAGGCGTTCGGTCAAGGTATCTGCCGTTGTTCGGTCCAGGGCGGAGGTTACTTCGTCGAATAGCCAGATATCGCCATCATGCAGCAATGCACGGGCAATGGCAATGCGCTGTGCCTGCCCTTCGGATAGGCCCATTCCAGACTCACCTACCAGCGTGTCCACACCTTCCGGAAAGTCAAATACAAATTCAGCACAGGCCAAACGTAGCGCTTTATCGATATCCAGAGGCCCATTTTCTTTGGCATGGAGCATCAAGTTTTCGCGGATCGTTCCACTGAAGAGCGAATTCCCCTGCGGAATATAAGCAAAATTAATTCGATGACTTGCCGTTAGCGGCCTTTCGCCTTGTTGATCGATCAAGGTGATCTGTCCCTTTTCCGCTTTGAGCAGCGACAGCAACAGACGTATCAATGTTGTTTTTCCTTTTCCACTTGGGCCGACAATAGCTGTTGGCTCCCCGGCTTTTAAAGAAAGGTTCAGCTGTTGAAGTACCCATTTATCTTCGTAACGAAAGGAGAGGTCGGTGATCCGCAGTTCCTTTGTCGCGCGCAGTTGTTGCGGTGTTACCTGGGGCTCGATCTCTCCAGCTTGCAATTCCAGCAGTCGGTCTGCCGATACACGGAATCGCACAAAGCCCGGGATATAGGAGATGAGCGCCAAGATAGGCGACTGGATCCTTGCGACAAGTTGTAAAAAAGCCGTCATCGTGCCAAAGGAAATCAATCCCGCCTGTAAACGATAGATTCCCCAGATGAATGCGACGAGATAACCCGCGTTCATGGCCACTTTCATTGCCCCTTGTGTATAAGTCGAGAAGTTGAGCTGACGCATTTTCAAAAGAAAAAGCTGTTGCTGGCTTTCCGTCAGCTTAGCGCGTCTTTTGGGGAAAATGCCCATTGCCCGGATGAGCAGGCGAAAACGAAGATTTTCCTGCAGTACCTTGGAAAAATTGCTTTCCTCTTCCTTCACTTCCTTGCTGAGTTTACGCATTTTTCGGAAGTAAATTTTCGAAAAGACAAAAAGAGGAGATATCGCCAGGATCATCAGCGCCAGCATCGGATCCATATACCAAAGAAAACCGACCGAGGCCAGCAATTGGATGATGGTCAGGCCAAAGGAAAGTACGTTATTGGCGATGGTATTGGCAACCTCTTCACAATCTGTCTGAATACGGATCTGTATATCTCCCGTATGCCAGTTTTTGATGAGTTTCCATACCGAGAGCATCTGCGCATCGAGCATTGTCCGTTGCAGCTGAAGCGTGAGCATCAGCTTGATTCGTTCCATGAGACGTCCAGAATAGCCTTTGATCCCTACATTCAGGGCAATACTGCCCACAATGCCAATCAGCAGCCATTTTAGGGGCAGCCCGTCCGGAGATGTCGCCGCGTCAACGGCCTTCTTGGATAGGTACACAAAGACTAAGGAGAGACCGATGCAAATCAGCTCCAATATAAAATAAAGGAACAATTTACTTCGGTATCCCTGGCTAATGGACCAGGCCCAACGAAGGTGTTGCTTCAGGCCGCTGTTGATCATTGTTCAACCAGTCCCTGTTTCTGGAAGTCCTGAAGTAAAATTTCCGCATCGGATTGTGCCTGTTCCTTGCTGACATCATAGTTTTCACAAAGCAGCTCAACGATCGTATCTATCGTAAATTCTTTTCCTTTGAGTTCCTCCCAAAGCCATGCTGCCGAACTGTTGAGCGTATAGACAGTGGAGAGATCAACCATATCCTGGCTGGGGTCTACAATCAAATGATCTGAGCCAATTGTTCTCAATATTAAATCCGATCTTAATTTCATGTTTATCTGTTTATATCTAAGTTTTTCTGTGTTTAGGATATTAAAAAGCCGTATTACTATTTCCGCTTTTAAGCCAAAGTTAATGATTTTTTGCGTTCTCAACGTGTCAATTTGGCGATAATACGGCGGAGTAGACGAATGTGATACCAGGCTAAGCCACCTAGTCGTGCCCCAATGCTATCGATAGCTTTTCCCTTCAAGCTATCTTTGCGGTAATGCATGGAGCCAATGGCTACAATCGCGGCTTTATCCACGTATTCACGGAGTACCAGATTGCCGTCCCCGGCGAGCACGAATTGCCCATTTTTCTTTCCTACAAAACGGTGGAACACATATTTATCCCGGTCTTTAGCCAGCACATTACTGCCCAAGGCTAAAGGTTCGCCCTGATAGGCCTGTAATACAACAGTATCGCCGTCTTCGATAAAAGGACGCATGCTGCCACCTTTGATACGGATACGGACTTCTTTGCCTTGGTCCAACATACGTTGTACCTCGGCAAAATAATCTTCGTTCGAAATAATCCGTGTTTTATTTTCTGCTGTCTTGTCCGGCATCTGTTAGTTGGTTTGAACAAAATATTGAATGACGGGCTCCAGATAAGTATCTTTCAAGAGTACTTTTTTGTTCTCATCGAGAAGATAGATTGTGGGGGAAGCCTTTAAGTCATATAGATTAAATGACAATACCTTACTGTCGCTATCAAAGCCATTGATCCATTTGTCGGATAGTTCTGTTTGGTAAGCTTTCCATTTGGCACGATCGCCCCAAGGGTCGATAGCCAATACCTGTACCTGTAGCTGATCAAAGAGCTGCACCAACTGGGGGGTGTCACGCAGCTGGTGGATAGTTTCCTTACAATGCGAACAGTCGGGATCGTAGAACATCAAGAAGGTGTATTTTGCTTTGGTATCTGACAGTTTTTGTTTGGTGCCATCGGCAAGTGCGAAACTGAAATCTTCGGCTTTTTGGCCAACTTTATTCCGAAGCACAAGTTTGTATATGGGACGGTAAGCCTCTTTTTCAAGATCGGTCAATACATCCGTTTTGATGAGATAGCGCAGAACAGATTCATAGCTAATATCGTTGCGCATGGGGGAGTTACCATCGTACAGATAATGCTCGTACTGTTTGATAAAATAGTCAAAGCTTGTTCTATTTACCTTGGCCCGATCCATCATGTGTGCTACAGCCTGATCTCTAAGGGCTGAATCAGGAGCCTTGGCCAATAGTCCGAGAAAATCAGCAAGCTGTTGTTCCCCTTCATCGGGATTTTTCACCTGTGCGGTATCCTGCATGTCAAACTTGTCCCAAAAATGGAGTAGCGTGCTATCTGCGGCACTGACCCCCTGTTTATTTTCTGCTAATGTGCCGTTTTTCTGTTTTTCTTTTGTAATGTTCGTACAGGAACAAAAAAAGAGAGCAAATAAACTCATTGGTAGAAAGAGGCTAGTCGAAATAATTCTCATGGTTATGTTACCGATATTGTTCGTATATTGCTAGGGCACTGTCTATTCCAATCGATCAATACAATGAATAGACAAATGAACTGCAATATAATAATAAGTTTCCGCTGGTATATATCTTTTTAAGGATAATATCAATTTATCCCTAATCTAGTAAACAAATTTTTCTTACGTTCCGAATCTTTTATAGCATTGATATAATATTTTGCGTCCAAAAGGTTAGTGGCTGATTTTTTTGCCAAATACCGATCTACGTATTGAGCCGCGTGTTCATACATAAATCCGCGACAGTCTAAATTGATGCTGATGCCTTTGTCAAAATTTCCGTACGTCAAGCCTGTTACGGTTTCATTGGCGGAGATCGATTTGATGTTGTCCATTTGTACTCCATTGATATTGAGTGTTAGCGAAGGGTAGTAAAAATCGGCCTGGGCCGGAAATTTAACTTTTACGCTTAATTTATTCCCCTCTATACGACTGCTTATCACACTATATTGTCTGTTGTAATTGTATTCATAATACTCCTCTTGTGAAGGGAACCAGAGCATGTCTTTACCGTCTTTTCCATACGTATTGTTAAGCCAGAGCAGAAACTGGGCCCAGTCATGATCTGTTTCATGCACACCAATATGGACGGCCTCACGCTGAGTGACATCTTTTGCTACAGCATCGTTTACCAGCTTTTCCACTTCAGCGGCATGGTTGACAAATACTCGCGCTAAGGTCTTTTGGTTCAAAGAAAAATTTACCTGGTACGGAATCAACTTATCAGCACCTGTTTGTGCAGTCATTGTCTGGATCGCAGGAAATCCAAGTGCAGCCTGCAAGTAGGTTTTATTTCCATTAGGCTCCGCCAGAAACTTGATATTCCGGCCATTTAATTTTTTTTTGGTGATTTGTTGTGCTAAGTCAAAATGCTTAATAAGCGAATCTGCATTATTGAGAGCGGCAGTATTGAGGTCGTGAAATGCAATCGCATTGCCATCATTGACGAGTTCGATCACATTATTCCATCGTAAACCAGACTTCATATAGAAGCGGAAATAATTTTCCGTAAAACCTTTTCTTACGTTCGTCGGTGCATCCATAAAATCCCATTCCGGCGCTAGCGTGCTTGTAAAATGGAACCTGACCTCATGGCCAAATCCATCGGTGCTGCCCAGAGTTTTGCCCAGTAGGTAACTGTTTGGTGACAGATCATCCGCTTCTAGGTGTTCAATGTCATAATAATATTTCCGTTTAATGTCCGAGCGATCAATGGGTTTCCCATTAATAGCCGCCCAGGTCATGCTGAATGCGGACTGTTTACAGTCGTCTTGCGTCAGCATAAAAAGTAAGCTCTTATTGTATTTTAGTGGTGGAATGCTTACAATAGGGGTTTCGGGTATGCTGTGGTCTGATTGGAGCTCAATGATGATCTCCGCTTCTCTTCCCATTTTTTTCTCTCCAAAGGGATAGATATAGCGATTTTTATTCCCGTCATTGTCTGTAGGCGATACTTCTTGTCCGTCGTCGTTTTTACCTCCTGTATACAGATCTTTTTTTAGGCAAGATGACAATAGACCACACCCCAAAGCAATAAGGATAGCATTTGTGTAAATAATAAGGCGCATGTGCAAATATAAGTCTTCTTATCCGTTTAACTATTTCGTTAAATAAAAAAAATAATCAAAATTTAGAATAGATCGATGTTTATATTGCTAGTTCCGAAGTTAATATGAAAAACTGGGCGGAACCATCGTTCCTATATTTGGACGTTGACTTTGTATGTAGCAAAATCGGTGATTATTACGTACAGTGTAATGTGCTTCGGCAAGGCGCCTCAAAAGCATATGAATTAAAGCAAAAAAGCCAATTCAAGAAATATTTAAACCGTTTAATTAAATAGTTTTACTAATTTTGCGGCAAATACCGGGGTATAGATGAAAAGAATAATATTATGGTTATGCATTGCAGGATTTGTGGGGACAGTAAAAGCACAGACCAATCCTGCCAATATAAAAGTAGATAATCTAACTGACGCACAGATAGAACAATATGTCAAGCAGGCCGCTTTGATGGGCTATGACGAAAGTCAGCTGGATGGTTTCGCCCGTGCTCAAGGTGTTTCCGCTGTTGAAGTACAGAAATTAAAAGAGCGTCTGGCGAAAATTAAGCGTAAAAAGCAACAACCCGATCAGTTACAGGGATCATCTAATAAAGCAGGCAATAGCCGAAGCAATGGCCGTCAGGTCGGCGGAGCATCAAATACCGATTCACTGCAGACCAAACAATTAAATCAGCGAGATTCGGTTGACAGTGAAGAAGGTAAGCTCAAGATTTTCGGTTCAGACCTCTTTAAGAATAATGCCATCACATTTGAACCCAATCTGCGTATGGCTACGCCAAGTTCCTATATTATAGGGCCTGACGATGAGATTCTGTTAGATATTACGGGAGACAATGAGGCGTCTTATCAACTTCCGGTTAGCCCTGATGGCACGATCAAAGTAGAATATGTCGGTCAGATCAATGTGGCTGGTTTATCTATTGCTGCAGCTAAGAGCAAGATTGAACAGCGTTTGGGTGCTACCTATCCAGCAATACGCTCTGGCAGGACACAGATAAATGTCACCATTGGCAATATCCGTACAATCCGTGTTACCTTGACAGGAGCCGCAACCAAACCGGGCACTTACAGCTTACCTTCTTTAGCGACAGTCTTTAATGCGCTTTACGCTGCCGGGGGGCCTAATAAGAATGGTACTTACCGTAAGATTCAGGTCATTCGTGGTAACCGTGTCGTGAGTACTATCGATGTGTACGATTTTTTAGCCAATGGCATACAACAAGGTAATATCCGGCTTCAAGATCAGGATATTATTCATATACCTGTTTATGGAGCCAGGGTACAGTTTGAAGGCGAAGTTAAGCGTCCCGCAATTTTTGAAACGGTGCCTGGAGAATCGCTGTCGGATATCTTGCGTTATGCGGGAGATTTTACCGAAAACGCTTATAGTGCCAAGGTTAAAGTGTTGCAAACAACAGGACGTGAGCGTAGTGTACAAGATATCTATGCCGATCAGTTTGCAAACTATACACCCAAAGGGGGAGATCAATATATTGTAGAACCCATATTGGAGCGTTTTGCTAATCGTATCAGTGTTTTAGGCGCCGTGTTCCGTCCGGGTATTTTTGGTTTAGAGCCGGGTATGACCTTGAAACAAGTGCTAGAAATGGCTGATGGTGTACGCGAAGATGCCTTCTTGGAGCGCGGTATCATTAATCGTCTGAGATCCGATAATACCTCCGAACTGATCAATTTTAATGTACGCGATGTCCTAGCCGGAACAGCAGCCGATATCCCATTAAAACGAGAAGATAAGATTGAGATTTCATCGATCTTTGATCTAAGAGACGAATATAAATTTACTGTTCAGGGAGAAGTGCGTTTTCCGGGTGATTTTCCATTTGCGAGCAATGCTACTTTGGGCGATATCATCCAAAAGGCCGGTGGATTTACCGAAGCGGCCAAGAATGCTCGGGTGGAAATAGCGCGACGTATACAGAACTTGGACGTTACTGATCACCGCTCATCGAAGACTATTTTGGTGGATATTAAGGAGGGTGTATTGACCGATCCTAATATGATATTACAGCCTTATGATGTGATTTCTATTTTGGGCGATGCTGGTTTTCGTACACAGCGTCAGGTGAAGATTGAGGGTGAGGTCCTTTACCCGGGGTTCTATACCATCTCACGCGAAGATGAACGTATTTCGGATATTATTAAACGTGCGGGTGGCCTTACGCCGTATGCTTACACCGAAGGAGCTTCCCTGAAACGCACAGGTATGTCTAAATTACAGGCAGCGGAAAAAAAGGATCAGGAACGCTTGAAGAAAGAACTGGAAAAGAATAGGGTAGATGAAGAAGGCAATCAGAAAGATACAAGCTTAGATCAAGATACTGAAAGAAACTATGACGGTACGAAAGCAAAAAGTGCAGCTTTGGCAAAAGTATCGCAACAAGGCACTTCGGAATCTGATATTGAGCCGAGTGACCTTGTCGGTATTGAACTGAATAAAATCTTAGAAAAACCTTACGAAAAAGGTGATCTTTTAGTTTTGGATGGCGATATTATCAACGTGCCAAAAGAATTAGAAACGGTTAAGGTTGTGGGTGAGGTGTTGAATCCAAATAATGTGGTGTATGTGAAAGGTAAGAGTCTAAAATACTATATCAATCAAGCTGGTGGATTCACAGACAATGCCTTAAAGAAACGTGTCTTTGTTCAATATGCAAATGGAGCGGTAAAGGGAAAAGATGGAGGGTATCCTGAAGTTAAGCCGGGTGCTGAAATTGTAGTTCCTAAGCGTGCTCCTCGTGAGAGATTGAGTTCTCAGGCCTGGATTGGAATTGGGACTGGGATAGCTTCTACATTAGCCATTATCATTAGTTTGTTTAAAAATTAGTTGCGATGGATCTGGAAAAACATACAATTGATAATTCAAAATCTGAGATTTCTTTAAAGGGGATTATATATAACGTGAAGGAAATCTTTATGTATCTTCTTTCAAAAAAGTATATTATTATCGCTATTTGCTTGATAGGTGGTGTTTTAGGGTTTTTATATGCTAAATCCCAAAAGATTATTTATACAGCTTCAACGACCTTTGTTATTGAAGGAGAATCTGGACCAAGTATGTTAAGCCAATATGCTGGTTTAGCTTCTATGATCGGGATGGATTTAGGAAGTAAAGGCGAAGGATTGTTTCAAGGAGAGAATCTTCTGGAGTTATATCGATCTAGAAGTATGATTGAGAAAACTTTAATGACGTCAGTTACTTTCGAAAACAAAGAACAACTTTTAGTGGACCGTTATATCGATATGAATGATTTGAGAGATGAATGGGTTAATCACAAAAATGCTAAAAATTTGCTAAAAGTTGATTTTAAAAAATCTCGTGATTCTGATTCTTCTCAAGATGTTCGATTAAAAGATAGCTTGTTGGGTGTATTTACGAAGAATTTACTTAAGAATAATTTAAAAGTTAATAAGTTGGATAAAAAAATGTCCATAATTGAAGTAAGCGTATCTTCAAGTGACGAATTGTTTTCTAAAAGATTTGACGAAGAATTGGTGAATAATGTCAATGAATTTTATATCAATACAAAAACAAAGAAATCCCTAAATAATGTTCATATTTTGCAGTCGAAGGTAGACTCTGTAAGAGGTATATTAAATGGTAGCATTAGTGCAGGAGCAGCAGCAATTGATGCTACACCTAATTTAAATCCTACAAGACAAGCATTAAGGCAAATACCTACCCAACGCGCACAATTTTCTGCAGAAACAAATAAAGCGATTTTAAGTGAGTTAGTCAAGAATTTGGAGCTGACAAAGATGTCCTTGCTAAGGGAAACTCCTTTAATTCAGCGAGTCGATGAGCCGATTCTTCCATTAGAATTTAAAAAGAAAGGCAAATTAATTTATGCATTTGTCGGTTGCTTTGTAGCTTTCTTTTTGAGCGTATCATGTTATTTCATTTTGTATCTGATTAGAAAATCATTAAAATAATGTATGGAAAGTAAAGAACCTTTAATTATACAATTGCCAAAAATTCTTGATAAACGAGGAAATTTATCTTTTTTTGAGAACAGTAATCAAATCCCTTTCGAAATCAGAAGAACATATTGGTTATACGACGTTCCTGGTGGTGAAATTAGGGGAAGTCATGCTTTCAAGGAGCAACATGAATTTATTGTAGCACTTTCAGGAAGTTTTGATATAGTTTTGAATGATGGAAAAGAAGAGAAAACATATTCATTAAGTAGATCTTATTATGGTTTATATGTGCCAAATCTATATTGGCGAAAGATAGAAAATTTTTCCACTAACTCATTAGCTCTAATTGTTTCGGATCGTGGATTTAGTGATAAAGATTATATTAGAGATTTTGAAGAATTTAAAAAGCTAAAGTATGATAGGTAAGATTTCGGTTTTTGACTGTAGTGTTATTGATTTAGGGAAAATAAGTTTTGATGAAGGAAATTTAACTGTAGTTGAAAACGCCTCGAATTTCCCATTTGAGATAAAGCGCATATTTTATCTATATGACATTGCTGGGGGCGAAAGTCGTGGAGCACATTCCCATCATCATTGTCACCAGTTTCTAATCGCTGCAAGCGGGAGTTTTGAGGTTCATTTGGACGATGGAAATTATAAGAGACAAGTATTTTTAAATCGACCCAACATAGGCTTGCACATCCCTCCAGGAGTATGGGCCAGTGAATTGAATTTTTCGTCTGGAGCTATCTGTTTGGTATTAGCTTCCCATCAATATGATGAAAGTGATTATGTACGAAGCTATGAGGACTTTTTAAAATTTCAAAAATGATCAAATTTGAAAAATATTCATTGATTTACTTAGAGCATTCTTCAAAATGGTTAAATGATCCAGAAATTAAATTTTTAACAGACACAGGTGATTTTACGAAAGAGCAGCAAAATAAGTGGTTTGAAAGCTTAGATACTAAAGAAGATTATAAAATATGGGGTGTTTGTTTTGACAATATTCCAATCGGTGCTTTTGGTGTGAAGAATATTGATTATCTCGATAAAAGTGGCGAATATTGGGGCTATATCGGTGAAAAGAAATATCATGGAAAGGGTTTAGGCAGTATAATAATGAAAGGAATTATTGAGAAATCGATAACTGAACTTGGGCTAAAAAAATTATATCTAAGAGTTCTGCCAGTTAATATAGCTGCATTAAGTTTATATAGAAAATTTGGTTTTCAAGAGATTGGATTTGAAAATGAGAAGATTATTATGGAAAAAATTTTGATATGATTGAACTTAGAAGATATGTGAAAGAGGATAATATTTTATGGGATGAAACTGTTAAGAAGAGTAAAAACGGTTTATTCCTATTTTATCGCGCTTACATGGATTATCATAGCGATAGATTTACTGATCACTCCATTATAATCTATAAAAACAACAAAGTTTTAGCTCTTTTTCCTGCAAATGAAAGCGATGATACCATATATTCACATGGAGGATTAACTTATGGGTCATTAATAATGACATTGCAAATTAAGGCTGTTGAGGTTTTAGAAGTTTTAAACTTAATTAAAAGCTTTTATAAGAATAAAGGTTTTAAGAAAGTAATATATAAGGCAATTCCTCCTATTTTTCATAAATATCCATCTGAAGAAGATTTGTATGCATTGTTTAGGCTTAATGCTAATATGATTAGGCGAGATATTTCTTCTGTTATAGAAATAAAAAATCGAATAAAGTTTTCGGAATCAAAACGACAAGCAATATCTAAATGTGAAAAACTTAATGTAGAGGTAGCTGAAAGTATAGATTTCAGTGAATATTGGTCGTTGTTAACTGGAGTTTTAGAAAAGTTTAATACCAAACCCGTTCATTCTTTGGAAGAGATTATGATGTTACGAAAGCTTTTTCCTGATAACATCAAACTATTCGAGGCAAGAATAGATGGTAAGTTATTAGCTGGAATAATAACGTATAATTATGGTCATGTTATCCATACACAGTATATGGCCAATTCTCAAGAAGGAAGAAAGGTTGGCGCGCTAGATTTTATCAATCACAAGTTGATAGATGAAATTTTTCTAGAAAAGAAGTACTATAGTTTTGGCATTTCTACAGAAAATTTTGGTCGTAAATTAAATGAAGGATTAATTCAACAAAAGGAAATGATGGGAGGTAGGGGTATTGCAATTGATTTTTATGAAATATCGTTAGATAATTAATATTAATAAACATGATTAAGTTTTTAGATTTACAGAAAATAAATTTAGCACATCAACAAGAGATCGAAGAAAGCATTTTGAGAACGTTTCGCTCAGGATGGTATTTATTAGGGAATGAGTTGAAAAAATTTGAAAGCAGCTTATCCAATTATCATACAGTACCACATGCCATAGGCGTTGCAAATGGACTAGATGCTTTGCGATTAATTTTTCGAGCATATATCGAGTTGGGTGTTATGCAACCTGGAGATGAGGTAATTGTTCCTTCCAATACATATATTGCTAGTATTTTAGCGATATCTGATAATGGTTTAGTTCCAGTTTTATGTGAGCCTGAAATTACTACTTATAATATTGATTTAAACAAGATCAAAGAGTGCATTACGACTAAGACAAAGGCGATTTTGTTGGTTCATCTTTATGGAAGAACTGTTTTCAGTGAGGAATTAAAACAATTATGTAATCAACACAATTTGAAAATTGTAGAAGATAATGCTCAAGCTATTGGTGCCTCATGGAAAGGAATAAAAACTGGTGCATTGGGGGATGCTGCGGGTTTTAGCTTTTATCCTGGAAAGAATTTGGGAGCATTAGGAGATGCAGGAGCAGTTACATGTAAGGACGATCAGTTAGCAAGCGCTGTTCGAGCAATCGCAAATTATGGATCCAATCAAAAATATGTAAATATTTATCAAGGATTAAATTCTAGACTAGACGAAATACAAGCCGCAGTTCTTGATGTCAAGCTAAAATATATCGATGTCGAAAATGATGTCAGAAGGAGAATTGCGTTACGCTATATAAATGAAATCAGAAATGATAAAATAATTCTACCGCAAAATCCACAGGATGAGTTGGAGCATGTTTGGCATATATTTGTCATTCGTACTGATAATAGAGAAGATTTGATGAAGCATTTATTAGCTCATGAAATCCAATCTTTGATACATTATCCTATTCCACCCCATAAACAACAAGCGTACTCTTCTTTGAACAATTTGATATTTCCTATTTCGGAAAAAATACATAAAGAAGTATTAAGTCTACCAATAAGCCCTGTTATGACACAAGCTGAAGTAACTTGTGTGATAGATACTATAAATAAGTATTAATGAAGTTAGTTAAAACGACGCTTTGGTCAGGACTAATTAGTTTCATGCGAATTGCCTCTGGTTTTGTCAGTACAAAAGTTGTGGCTGTATTAATTGGGCCTGCGGGGGTAGCTACTGTTGGTGCATTTATTAATTTTGTTGCCATTGTTTTGACATTTGGTAATGGTGCGATTAATAATGGCGTTGTAAAATATACAGCTGAGTTTAAGGAATCGGATTTAAAGCCCCTGTTTGCTACCTCTCTAAAAATATCAATATACTGTTCTGTATTTTTTGGAGCAATTATTATACTATTTGCTAATTTAATCGGTAAAACGTTATTTGAGACATCAGCGTATGTCAATACAATACGTTTTTTGGGACTCTGTCTAATATTTTACTCACTTAATTCATTGCTCTTGTCGATATTGAATGGATTAGGAAAAATAAGTCTGTTTACCTTAATTAATACAATAAGTACACTTTGTGGATTAGTTCTGACATGTTTTTTATCCTATTACTTTCGAGTTGAAGGTGCTCTTTATGCTGTTGTGCTTTCTCAAACCATCGTTTTTTTTATAGCTGTAGCATTAATTATAAAAAATAAGATATTAAATTATGGTGATTTTAAACATGAATTTAGTCGGCAAATTTTGACCAAATTAAGTCATTATTCGCTTATGGCTGTCATAACAGCACTAACTGTTCCTGTATCTCAAATCATTATTAGAAATTTTATAATAACAAATTTGGGAATTGATATGGCCGGCATATGGCAAGGAATGGCTCGGATTTCAGACGGATATTTAATGGTCGTTAATACCGCATTGAGTACATATTATTTACCTAAATTGTCTTCTCTTAATAAAGATGTAGAAATAAGAAGCGAACTATTTAAAGGTGCAAAAATAATTATCCCTGTTACGATGGTATTATGTGGTGTTATTTATGTTTGTAGAGAGCTTATTGTTACTATTTTGTATACGAAAGAGTTTCAATCTATGCAAAAGCTCTTTTTGTGGCAAGTATTAGGTGACTTTTTTAAAATTGCATCTTTTTTATTAGCATTTCTTTTATTAGCAAAGGCACGCGTAAAGGAATTTATTATTCTTGAAATTGGTGCAACATTATGTTCAATAGGCTTAAATTATATTTTTATTACTAGATATGGCATTGAAGGGAGTAGTTTTGCTTTTTTTATAAATTATGTAATCTATTTTCTTGCATTAGTGTTTGTATTTAAAAATTTATTGTTCAAAAAATTATGAGAATACTACTTATTGGAGAGTATAGTGGATTCTATAAATCTTTAAAATTTGGTTTACATGAACTGGGGCATGAAGTACTGCATATTTCAGCCGGCGATGGATGGAAAGGAATAGGTTCAGATATTTTAATTTCAAATAAATATTCTGGAAAGAAAGCTTTTTTAGATATATATTTGAAGTATATATACCATATATTAAGGAATCGTAATTTTGATTTTGTTCTTTTAATCAATCCCTTTATTGTTACACAGAAACGTGGTAGCAATGACTTATTAGTTGAGTTGTTATCAAAACTCAATGGCAAGCTAGTGTTATCAGTTGCAGGTGATGACTATTTTGTAGACAAGCTATGGGCCACTCCAGAGAGTTCTCCAACGGGCTATACTTGGGTGCAAGACAGTCTTAAATATGATCGTCCTAGCCATCTAGAGATCTATCAAAAAGAAGTTTCAAAAAATTGGAATACCAAGCTTTTAGAGAAAGTAGCGGGCATCATTCCCACATCATATGAATATTATAAAGCTTACGAGAATTTGCATGAACATGTTGAATTGATTTCATTGCCATTTGTAACAAATCAATTAGGTGAATTGGATTCGGACGAAGATTTTTCGACTTTAAAAGTTTTTCATGGTATTAATAGAGTTGGAGCGAAGGGAAGTCATTATATTCTTCAAGCAAAGCAAATAGTGGAAAAAAAATACCCCTCAGATTTTAAATTTTCGATTGTCGAAAAAGTTCCTTATGCTGATTACTTGACAACATTTGACAATTGTCATTTATTTTTTGATCAGACAAACAGTGCTTATTTAGGTTATAATGGATTAGAGGGATTAGCAAAAAATAAAATCGTATTAGGAGGTGCCGAAGAAAAAGCTTTAGCTATGTTAGGCACTAACAGTAAAGAATGTCCAGCAGTAAATATCTTGCCCAATGCGGATGACATTGTGAAGAAATTATTAGTTTTAAAAGAAACGAATAGAGACGAATTAAAGCATCGGATGGCGCAAGGAAGATCTTATTTGAAAAAATATCATGATGCCGTAATGATTGCTAAAAAATATGAGAAGTTTTTGATAAAATTATGATATTATATATTGTCTTGTTTCTTGTTCTGACATTATTAGGATTTATTAATTTGATTAATAAAGATAAATCCTTATTGATCTTACCATTCATCAGTCTGTTTCTAGTTTTTTTTTCGTTAGCAGCATTCCGATTTGAAACAGGACCAGATTATGATTCTTATGAAATATTTTTTAACGAAGTAGACTATAATTTAATTGGTTTTTTGGAACCATTATTTGTATTCATTATTGTTTTTATTCGAGATAATTTAGGGGGGTATTATCAGAGCTTATTAATTTTTGTTGCATTTATAGCTGTTTCAAGTAAGTTTTGGTTTATTTTTAAAACGGTAGATTATTGGTTTGTTGGTTTATTATTTTACTTTTGCAACTTATATTTAACTGCAGATTTTGGTCAAATAAGACAGGGTATTGCCGTTGGGTTTGTATTAATCGGTTTTTATCATCTAGTAAATAATCGACTGATCTCATTTTATCTTATCAATTTAGTTGCAATCGGATTCCATTTTTCAGCAGCAATTTGTTTGTTAGCGCCCTTTATTATACAATTTCAACTTTCAAAAAGAAAAATGATTCTAATATGGCTAGTATCATTAGGTTTCGGATTATTGATGTCGGGGACAGCTCTTCAACCGATAATAGGAATCGTATTACCGGCTAGTATTTCATCTAAAATACTGGGTTATTTGGAAAGCGATGGCGCCGGTTTAGGAATTTCGTTAGGTATGCTAGTTCGTTTTTGTTGTTTGATTTTGGGTTTAAACGCTATTGAAAGCGTCAAAGATGAGAAATATAGGAAATATGTAAATCTATATTTCTTCGGTGGGATTCTTCTTTTCTTATTTAATTTTAATGGTACATTTGCAAGTAGGTTGAGTTCCTATTTTCTAGTGTTAGATTTTATGCTAATATCATATAGCTTATCAACGCTCAGGTTTTCTTATAGTAGAATTGCTGTTTATTTATTCTTTGTTTTAATTAATTTTTATACATTATTTCAACAAATGGTCGCAGCAGATTCAAATTTAATTCCGTATAAAAGCATTTTTTTTAAATGAAAAAAATCAAAGTTTTATTTTCCATAGATTCTTTGAATGCAGGTGGAGCAGAGAAGGTTCTTATTAATGTTATCAAAAATCTAGATAGAAGTAAGTTTAAAATTTCGGTTTGCACAGTTTTTAATCAAGGATATTATTTGGATTTTTTACCGAATGACGTGCATTATGCTAGTTTATTTAATGTAAATACCCCATTTGGCATTATATCGAAATTGATCCGATTTTTGTCTTTAGCAATGTACTCGATTTTTCCGTTTTTACTTAAAAAATCCCAACGATTAAAAAAGGATCATGATATAATCATTTCTTTTTGTGAAGGATACAATACCATATTTTTTCAGAATACATCAACTAATCGATCAAAAAGTAAGACATTTCTAAGTTGGGTCCATATTGATTTTAGGAAGCATAAACCAATACCCTTTTTAAAAAAGCTGTATGCTTCTTTTAAGAGCTATGATGAAGTAGTTTTTGTATCAAATGATGCAAGGAGTGGATTTATGGAAACTATTCATAATAATGAACATACTCATGTTCTTTACAATCCAATCGATTGGGAAGAGGTTCTTAGCCAATCCAAGAATTCAGCATCTCTACCATCGATAATGAAGGATTCTACTGATAAATTGAAGTTAATTGCTGTAGGAAGACTTCAATATCAGAAGCGATTCGATCGATTGATAGATGCAATGAGTATATTGAAAAGTAAAGGCTATTCTTTTACTTTGAATATAGTAGGAGAAGGAGATTTGGAAGGAGATCTTATTGAAAGAATAAAGTCTAAATCTCTAGAAAATGATTGTTTACTGCGAGGTTTTCAATCCAATGTTCCAGCGTGGGTTCAAGCATCAGATATTTTTGTAATGAGCTCAGATTACGAGGGTTTGCCACTTGTCATTTGCGAAGCGATGATTCTGAGTAAGCCTATTGTCTCAACAAATATTACAGGACCTAGAGAACTTTTAAATAATGGAGAATTTGGATTACTTTGTGACATTAATGCAGAATCTTTAGCGCAGGTAATCGAATGTTTTATGAAGGATGAATTGCTACGAATAAGATATCAAAGCAAGCTGTCGGAAAATAAGGAGAAATTTATTTTTAAAAAGAATATTGCTGACATTCAGCAATTTATAGTAGAGCGTCATGAGAGATTATAAAATTTCTATAATTATTCCAGTTTATAATGTCAAAGATTATATCGTAGCTTGTGTTAACTCAATTATTAGTCAAACTTATCAAAATTACGAACTTATATTAGTCGATGACTGCTCAACTGATGAATCCATAAATTTCTTACGATCAAATATCGATTTAGATTATAATTATATTAGAATACTTAAGACTGATAAAAATTCTGGACTAAGTATGGCAAGAAATTTCGGATTGCTATATGCTACGGGAGATTTTATCTGGTTTATAGATAGTGATGATTTCATTTGCGAAGATGCTTTAGAAATATTGAATCAAGAATTGAATAAGGGAGATTTCGATATTGTAATTTTTAATGTTAATCTTTATTTCAATAAAAGGACATCTTATAAATTGCCTGATAATTTAACCGCTGGAATTTATACAGGTGAAGAAATTGTAATTCAAACATTAGTAAAGTCTACGCCTATTATTGCATGTAATAAGCTATATTCTCGACAATTATTGAAAGAGACTGAATTTTTCTTTCCTGACGGGCTATGGTTTGAAGATACATTAACAATTAAATTATTCACTGCAGCAAAGAAGATCAAAAAACTTGATTTTGTTTTGTATTACTATAGGCAAAGGGGGGGATCTATAACAAAAGTATTTTCGACTCGATTGTTAGAGCGCTATGATGTATTTTCATTAGTTAAGGCTCATTTGCTTTCATCATCGGCTAATTATGAACAATATTTGCTCTTGTTTTATGGTAAAGTATTTGTGCTAGAGACTTTGAATAATACATTTCTTCACGGAAAGGGAGCTAAGAATAAAGACAAAGTTGAGACTATTTTGACTTTTATTCATCAAGCTCCAGAAACTTCATTATTATTTGAAAATTACTTAGCTTTGCCATTTTCAATAAAAGAGAAATTTTTGTTATTTCTATACTTCAAATCGCCTTCTTTGTATAAGTATTTCTATTTTTTGTACAAAAAAATTAACAATTAGACGTTAAATATGGATTGATTTTCTGGTTTAATTATTTCAAAAATTCAATATCTTTTAATTTATCATCACATTTAATGATCCTTTTTATTCGATCAAATTCAATAATTTCCGACTCAAGATTAAATAGATATATATCTTATTTAAATAAAGAGCGTATTCCTTACCATATTTTGGGCTGGGATAGAGTTGGTGAAAAACCTAAAATTAAAAATACAACATTTTACAAAAAGAAGAGTGGGTATAATGTCGGTGGCTTGAGAGCAGTTTGGTACCGTATTTTATGGACTTTATTTGTCTTTAAATTTTTGTGCAGAAATAAATTTTACATTATACATGGTTGCGATTTAGATGCTGTTTTTCCAGCAATTATGTATAAAATGATCATAAATCGTAAATGCAAAGTTATTTTTGATGTTTTTGATTGGTTTAGTGATACTTTATCTAATCAAGGAAAATTAGTCCGTATAGCTTTCTCCCAAATGGAAAAAATTTCCGTTAAAATTGCTGATGAAATTATACTTTGTGAAATAGAAAGAAAGAATCAGATACCTTACAAGTTTAAGAAGCCCTATTTAATTCTGCCAAATATTCCTTATTTTGAAAATACGATAGTATTAGAATCAGATGTTAAATATAAATTTTCAAATGATAATCCTATCGTATCTTATGTTGGGGGATTTTATGATGAACGTTTTTTAGAAGAACTAGTAAAATTAGCAAGAAGCGGAAGTATTAATTTACTTGTTGCCGGATTCGGTAGTGCAGAGATAACTACACTATTTCATGAAATTTCTGATAGAGAAAATGTGAAATTTTTTGGAAAAGTTGATTATGAACATGGACTTAATATCATGTATAATTCTGATATTATATATGCGATGTACTGTAAAAGTAACCCCAATCATATATATGCTGCACCAAATAAATATTATGAAGCGATGTTTTTAGGAAAACCAATCCTTTCAACAAAGGGCATAATAGTAGGAGACAAGATTCTCAAGAACGAAATGGGGTATGTCATAGAAGAAAATTATAGAGATTTGGAACAGTTTTTTTTTAATGTGAATAGTTCAGATATAGCCGAAAAGGGTATGGTTGCAAAAAAAATGTGGGAACATTATTCTGATTACACCGAGCGGTTTATGGAAAGGAAATATCTCAATATTGTACAGAAATAAGATGATGGTAACTGGATCAATAGTATTATTTAAGCATACTTACTTAGAATTAAGAGACTTACTGCAAAAATTAGAATTATCAAACGTCAATCCTCTATTTATTGTCGATAATTCTCCTACGGATTCGATTAGAGAAATTATTGAGAGTGACCATTTAAATATTCAATATATACATCAACCAAGTAACCCTGGCTTCGGCGCAGCCCATAATATTGCTTTAAAACATGCAATAGAAGCTGGTAGTGAGTTTCATTTTGTGATAAATCCTGATGTTACTATTCATCAGGACGCTACTTTTTCTATGGTAGAATTTATGAAAAAGGATTCCAATATTGGTATGTTAATGCCTCAAATTTTAAATCGTGATGGATCAATTCAATATTTACCAAAATTACTTCCCTCTCCATTGTCCGTATTTAAAAGAATACTAAATAAAAAATTTGGTTTATATAGTTCATTTGTTCAAAAATATGAATTGCATCACATTGATCCCAACAGAATATACGATGCTCCCATTTTATCAGGATGTTTCACACTGATTCGTATTTTATCATTGAACAAGGTCGGTTTATATGATGATCGATTTTTTATGTATTTTGAAGATTGGGATCTATCAAGAAGAATGCAGGAAAGTTATCGAACCGTTTATTATCCGCGTGTATCTGTAATACACGGATATGAATCTGGGGCTAACAAAAGCCCGAATTTGTTCCGAATATTTGTGAGATCTTACATAAGATATTTTGATAAGTGGGGCTGGTTTACAGATAAAAAAAGATATAAAGTTAATAGAAAAACTTTAAATCAGTTTAAATAGGACGATCATATAGTTATGCAATTTTAGTATTGATAACCATCAAAAATACTACTCATGAAAAAAAATCTAATTATTTTTGGGACACGACCCGAGGCTATAAAGATGGCTCCTTTAGTTAAAGAATTTCAAAAATATCCAAATATGGATACTAAAGTTTGTGTAACAGCACAACATCGTGAAATGTTAGATCAAGTTTTATCCTTTTTTGAGATCCTTCCTGACTACGATATGGATTTAATGAAGCCAAATCAAAACTTATATTCGCTTACAGCAGATATTATAACTGGACTTAAGCCCATCCTCGAAGAATATCGTCCTGATTTTGTTTATGTCCATGGTGATACCACTACAAGTATGGCAGCAGGAATAGCGGCGTTTTACTCAGGTGCTCAAGTATGTCATGTAGAAGCTGGTCTTCGTACTCATAATAAGCGTTCTCCTTTTCCTGAAGAATTAAATCGACAAGTTACAGGCCGAATTGCTGATTTCCATTTTGCCCCTACTAAGGTATCTAAAGGAAATTTATTGAAAGAGAATATAAGCGCAGATTCTATACTAGTTGCAGGAAATACGGTTATAGATGCTTTGTTTTATAGTACGGAGCTTGTTGAGAACTCCCAAAGTGAAGAAATAATTGCATTGAAAGCATTAGTAGATCAATCAAAAAAAATAATTTTGGTTACTGGCCATAGGAGGGAGAATCATGGAGAAGGTTTTATCAATATATGTGAAGCATTAAAAGAAATCGCGAGCATGCATGATGAAGTTCAGATCGTTTATCCCGTTCATCTAAATCCAAATGTTAAAGGCCCTGTTTATAATATATTATCAGCTATTGATAATATCCAATTAATTGCTCCATTATCCTATCCAGCATTTGTGTGGCTAATGAATCGATCTTATCTGATCATCACTGATTCAGGCGGTGTTCAGGAGGAAGCCCCAAGTCTTGGTAAACCGGTATTGGTGATGCGCGACACCACTGAGCGTCCTGAAGCTGTAGATGCAGGTACAGTCATCTTAGTAGGTACAAATAAAGAATTGATTATTCAAGAATGTCATTCGCTATTAATAGATTCTAATCGTTATAATGAAATGACTTCATTACATAATCCATATGGTGATGGAAAAGCAAGTGAAAGAATAGCGTCTTTTATAAATGATTTATAACCTATATAGTGTATATGATATGTTTAGAGTGTAAGTGACCATTTAGTCAGTACATGATAGACTATATATGTTTAATTTAATCGCTTAAAAGAATCAATGTTGTATTATAAAAATATTCTTCTGACCGGAACTTCCGGATTTGTTGGGCAAAATCTTTCATTATATTTGAGAGATAAAGGTTTCCAAGTTACGGATATCTCTTTACGGAATTTGAATTGGAAGGAGCACTTTAATACTGTAAAGGCTCATGCTATCATCCACCTGGCAGGAAAAGCGCACGATACATCCAATACTTCATCTCCAGAAGACTATTTCAAGGTGAATAGAGATTTGACAATTTCTTTATTTGAAGAGTTTCTTAAATCAGACATTCGAGACTTCTTTTTTTTCTCTTCTGTCAAAGCAGTGGCCGATACCATTGACGGAGCGCTTATAGAAAATGTACCCGCAAATCCTTTAACTCCTTATGGGAAGTCCAAATTAGAGGCAGAGCAATATCTTTTAGCTCAACCATTATCAGCAGGAAAACGGTTATTTATTATTCGTCCATGTATGATTCATGGTCCGGGAAATAAAGGTAATTTAAATCTGCTGTATAATATTGTTAAAAGGGGGCTGCCATGGCCGCTCGCAGCTTTTCATAATCAGCGATCTTTCTTAAGTATTGATAACTTAAACTTTTTGCTGGAAAGTATGGTCTCGGATTTAAGCATTCCTTCTGGTATCTATAATTTTTCTGACGATGCATCCTTATCGACTAATGATTTGGTTTCACTTATTGCAAATTCTTTAAGTAAAACTCCCAGATTATACTCCATATTTCCTGGTTTTATAAAAAGTTTAGTCCGTATAGGTGATATTATTCCATTGCCATTGAATAGCGAACGATTAAAAAAGCTAACAGAATCTTATGTCGTTTCTAATGATAAGATTAAAAAAGCGCTTAATATTAAAAACTTACCCCTTAGTTCACGA
Source organism: Sphingobacterium sp. UBA6711 (assembly GCA_002454415.1). Taxonomy (GTDB): domain Bacteria; phylum Bacteroidota; class Bacteroidia; order Sphingobacteriales; family Sphingobacteriaceae; genus Sphingobacterium. The sequence continues at coordinate 190,433 of DKIT01000045.1, read as the reverse complement.
GAAGGCTTGAAGCTGACAATCAAATCATTTAACGAAAAGAGTTGATCTTTTGTTTGTATTCGCCCTAGAAACTACATATTTGATTTTTCGATAATATTTTATGTACCGCTGCCCGCTTTGCTGCTCATCGCTTCCTGCGGAGAGGTGGTTTTTTCGTCTCAGGACAACACCTCTCAATTTATTCACGCATAAATTCTTCAAATATTTGTAATTTTACCTTTGTATTTAGGAGGTTAAATTATGCAATCAGAATTAAGTTTTACCGCAATCGATTTTGAAACAGCGACTGCAGATCAGAATTCAGCATGTGCTGTAGGGCTCGTTGTTGTTGAGCAAGGAATTATTGTGGAAGAGTTTTATTCCTTGATTCAGCCTCCTCAAAATAAGTATATGTGGCAGACTACGCGTGTGCATGGTATTCGTCCCAGGGATACCGTGCAAGCTCCTACTTTTAAAGAGCTCTTTCCGCATATTCATCCACTTATTAACAATCGGATTATGGTTGCGCATAACGAGCTGTTTGATCGTGGTGTATTGCGTAAGACGATGAATTATTATAATTTACCATATGATCGTCTCGGATTGATGGAAAAATGGGAGTGCACCTTCAAAATTTACCAGGGAAAAGGTTTTAAACCGGCGCGTTTAAATGCCTGTTGTGAAGTGCTTGGTATTGAATTGAACCACCATGAGGCACTATCTGATGCGCGAGCTTGTGCGCAATTGTATTTAAGACATACTAATATTCCTTCTTTGGTTTAATGTACTCGACCGATTAATAGATTTTCAATTTATAATGAGTTAGTCAAATCGAAAAACAATGAATTTGTTAATAAAATTTACGTATCATTCTTAGCAAATATTTGTATGAAAGGATAATTCTTTTTTTTTGCTAACAGTTTTATTTTATGGTCTTTATAAAGTTTCTTAATTGCGAGAGTACACTGCGTGTTTGTTATACGATAGAAAAAAAAAATAAATTCAAATTTCTTGTAGCATTTATGATAGAATTAACGTTAAAGTAAATAATGTGTGCAATTTATTGTATATTTGCACCTATTTATTTGACTTGCGGAATAATTTTATGGAGTATATTTTTACCGTTATCACACTTTTTCTAGCCGAGCTTATTTATTTTAAGATTGCAGATAGGTATAACATAATTGATAAACCTAATGAGCGCTCTTCACATACCAGTGTAACATTGAGAGGGGGGGGGATTATTTTTTATATTGCTATCATTATATTTTTTATTGTATCAGGATTTCAATATCCGTGGTTCGTATTAGGCTTGACACTCATGTCAGTTGTTTCTATTCTTGACGATATTTCTGAAGTTAGTACACGAATGCGACTTTTGGTTCATTTTGCTGCCGTTCTTTTGATGGCTTTTCAAATGGGCGTTTTTGGACTTCCTTGGTATTATCTCTTATTAACTTTCACAATTGTTGTAGGTGTAATAAATGCGTATAACTTTATGGACGGAATTAATGGTATAACTGCTATATATAGTCTAGTAATCGGTGTATTATTGCTTTTTGTAAATTATGATGTGCATTTTATTGAAAATAATTTTCTGATTTATACACTGTTAGGACTCGCTGTGTTTGCTTTTTTCAATTTTCGAAATACAGCAAAATGTTTCGCTGGAGACGTTGGTTCGATAGGTATAGCCTATATTCTTTTATTTGCTTTGGGGCTACTCATCTTGGAGACAGGAAATTTTATTTATATTCTTTTCCTTGCCATTTATGGTATTGATACAGTTTGGACTATATTGCGCAGATTAATTTTGGGAGAAAATATTTTGGAGGGGCATCGTACTCATTTATATCAATATTTGTCTAACGAAGTTGGTTATAATAGACTTAAAGTTGCTAGTGCGTATGCTATTGCCCAATTGTTTTTAGGAGGTTTAGTGATTTATATCTCTCAATTTGATACAGAAATACAGTGGTGGTTTGCCATCTTCGTAGTGACAATATTGAGCGCGATTTACATTATCATAAAAAACTATATTATTGACAATTTCCCTGTGAAAAAGGAGCAAGAAAAGTATAATATGCATGTAAAAGAGGCGAACTATAAATTCGAAAAAAAAGAAGCATAAAAAAATTATTAAAAATGGTTAGGTTCATTGAAGGAGGCATAGCGAAAGACACTCGTGGAGAAATTCGTTTCGTGAATGATTTCGATTTGACTGAAGTCAAGCGTTTTTATATTATAAAAAATTCTGATACGCATACGATTCGTGGCTGGAGGGCACATCGTAACGGGCAGCGTTGGTTTTATGTACTATCTGGTGCGTTCTCGTTAGATGTTGTTAAGATTGGTGATTGGGAAAATATCGATAGGGAAGTTTCTATTCAGAACTATAGCTTGTATCAAGCGGATCAACAGATGTTGCATTTGCCTATTGGTTATGCTACGGCAATCCGTGCAATAGAAGCTGACAGCGAATTATTAGTGTATGCTGATCAGTCTCTATCTGAATCTTTACAAGACGACTATACGTTCGGATTAGATTATTTTGTCAATAAAATTTAGTTTATCAAATGCGAATTTATAAATAGTTTAGGTGAAAAATGCGTTATGGTGGCGCATAATGAACTATTTGACCGTGGCGTACTGCGCAAAACCATGAATTATTACAACCAGCCCGTCTAAATGCTTGCTGCGAAGTGCAGGGTATTGAGCTCAATCACCATGAAGCACTATCCGATGCACGAGCTTGTGCTCAGTTATATCTTCGTCATGAAGGTATTTCCTCTTTGGCATGATATTTACATAAATTTATTGGCGAACAAAGTAAGAAGTTCACTTGTTCTCATTATATAGTTTATCTTTGATAAAAGAAAAGCATAGCACCCTATAATTTAATTGGAGTTTGATTATGATAAATATACCTGCTAAAGACATGCGTATCGGTATTACCTTTAGTGCTTTTGATTTATTGCACGCCGGCCATATTAAGATGCTTGAAGATGCAAAAAGACAATGCGATTATTTAATTTGTGGATTACAGACTGACCCTACCCTGGATCGACCGGAAAAAAATAAACCGGTTCAAACAGTAGTGGAACGCTATATACAGCTTAAAGGTTGTAAATATGTGGATCAAATTGTGCCCTATGCTACGGAGCAGGATCTGGAAGATATTTTGCGTGCTTTTAATCTTGATGTGCGCATTGTTGGCGATGAATATCGGGAGAAAAATTTTACAGGCAGAACTTACTGCGAAGAGAAAGGAATAGAACTTTATTTTAATAATCGCGATCATCGATTTTCAAGCTCTGGCTTACGGAGAATAGTTGCCGATGCAAACCATGAAGATGAGACTCCGCTGCAGAAAATTTAATAATTGTGTATAAAACGAGGCTAAAAAAGCGCTCATTTGCCATTAAAGAAAAATTATAAGATGAAACCGAGCTTGCGAGCTCTCATCAGCCATTAAAAGACAAATTATAGGATGAAAATTGGAATTACCTTTGGCGTATTCGATTTACTGCACGCCGGTCATATTATGATGTTGGAAGAGGCCAAAAGAAATTGCGACTATCTGATTGTTGGTCTCAATACCGACCCTTCGGAAGTATTCCCGGAGAAAGCGAAGCCTACACAGACCATCGTCGAACGCTATGTTCAGCTAGAAGGCTGTCGCTATGTAGACGAAATAATCCCGTATGAAACCGAACAGGATCTCATCGATTTAATTAAGGCATTGCCAATTCATATCCGTATTATTGGTGAGGAATACCGGGATACGGATTTTTCTGGCCGTTCTTATTGTGTTGAAGAAAATATTGAAATCTATTATAACAAACGGACACATCGTTTTTCAAGTGCTGGGTTGCGAAAAGTTGTTGCCGATAAAGAAGCGGAGAAACATTAATTCATTATGAGCAATATAATACATGTTGTTTTAACAGGGGGAGTAGGGAGTAGACTGTGGCCACTTTCGCGTAAAAGCTACCCAAAGCAATACCTGTCTTTATTTAAGGATGGCTCCTTGTTTGAGATGACCATTAAGCGTAATCAGTCCCTATGTGGGCAGGTCATTGTTGTAGGTAATTGTGATAACCACAGTTTAAGTCGTGAGGTGATGGAAAACAATAAGATCGACTATATTGATATTGTTGAAGCCACACCCCGTAATACGGCCGCAGCCATTGCTTTTGCAGCCTTTGCGGCTCAACCTGACGATATTCTGATCGTCACGCCATCCGATCATGTGATTGTTGGTGAAAAAGAATATGCGGAAGCGATCAAGGCTGGAATCGAAAAAGCAAACAAGGGCTATATTGTGACCTTTGGGATACAGCCCATGCGGCCGGAGACAGGCTATGGCTACATAGAATATAAAGAGGATAAGGTTTTGTCCTTTCGGGAAAAACCGAATCAGGATACGGCAGAAGATTTTATTGAGCGCGGCAATTTTCTGTGGAACTCGGGTATGTTCTGTTTTAGAGCCGATACTTTTTTGGCCGAATTGCAGACATTCGAACCTAAAGTTTATGCGACAGCTTTCAATGCTTGGCAACACCGTAAAGATGGAGAGCTAGACCTGCAGCTGTCGAAGGAAATTCCTTCTATTTCGATAGATTATGCGGTTATGGAGCGTTCGAAGAAGATTCGTGTTGTCGCGACTAGCTTCCAATGGTCCGATTTAGGATCTTTCGAATCCATGTATGATTATCTTAAACAGACTGGACATCCAATTGATGAGAACGGTAACATGGTCATTGGTACAGATATCTACACAGCATTCGTGGGCATGCGTAACAGTATTCTCGTGCATACCAAAGATGCGATCTTAGTCCTGCAAAAGGAAAAGTCGCAAGATGTTAAGAAAATTTATAATACCCTAGAACGTCATCAATCCAAATTGATCGATTAAATAGAACACCTTTATCGCTTACTGGGCATGAGAGCCTCTTCGCCCAGTAAGATTTAAACATTAATCTCTTCAATATTCAAATTCCTTAACATAAAAATAATATGATTTAACGTATTGTATTTCAGGTTGTTGTGAGTTGTCCCTCTTTTGTCCCTCCCAATAACAAGTAGTTTTTTAAGTAAATCATGGATATTTGGTTTAGCTAAGTTCTTCCAATTATGGGATGAACATTTTTTTACTAATTAAATAAAGTTGCCATGATTACTGCCGTTGTCTTATCCGCTATGCTGTTACTGCTATTAGCCTATTTTTATATTCGATCCAAATATGCTACAGGGAGGTTTCATGACCATGCTTCTATGCAGGTAAACTATCTATTTCAGGAAAGACCAGGACAGTATAGTGGTGATTACCGGACCAAAAGCGGCGTTTTTGTATTTAAGACTGAACGAAAAGATAAGGAGCTTAAAAGTTTAGTTATCAAGGAGGTCAAACCCCATCATCCGGCTTTGGTGGTCAGCCTCGAGCAGATTGTGGTTGTACCCTTTGAAACCAGAACCGGGGATTCGGATGTTTCAGTACGATTTAAATTGCTTAAAAAGAAGGGGGATCTGACAGCACTGGAAGGTAAAGGAATTCGTATCGCTGGTGTATTGAATTTTGAGAACAGAAAATCAAAAAACTTTAGCACGACTTTGCACATCGGAGAACTTTATCAGTCCCAGGAGAAATCAGATCTGTCAAATTGATTTTAATAATTCTTGTTTTTATGGTTAAGGGTTTGCTTGATGGCAAACCCTTATTTTTTATTGAATTTTTAGTAAGTGCTGGTGTTCAATGGCCCATGAGAGCAAAGCATTGTTTTCTTCGTTCAGATCGAGCTTACGACAGATGCGATGTCGGGTGTTTTTGATTGTATAGGGACTTAGGAATAATGTTTCGGCAATATATTTCGTCGTATGTCTTAGCGCAATCAATTTAAGTATATGCAACTCGGACGGCGTTAAGGTCTTCAGTTTTTCAATCGCTCGGTTTTTATCGCGTTGCTGCTGCAGGCGTTGGATGATCATATGGGTGCCTGCGTAAAGCCTGTTTTCACCTAAAGGCTTAATAATATAATTTTCGGGATTTAATGCTGCCGCTCGGTCTATACTGTTTTTTGATTGGTAGGAGGTGATAAAAACTAAGCTGAAAAACTTTTTTCCTGCATATTGCTCCATCAGCTCTATCCCATCTAAGCGATCATTGAGCTGTATGTCGCAAAGCACCAGATCGGGTGAATTGTTTTCCATATAATGCTCAACATCATCGACGCTGAGCGCAATATGCAGTTCCAGCCCAGAATACAGGGAAAGAAGCTGATATTCAATAAATCTGGCGATAATCATTTCGTCTTCTACGATTAATACTTTTAGGCTCATATGATATTGTTGAATTCAAATAAATACTGAAATCCGGTATGGTGGCTGATGGTTACTTTTCCTTTAATTTGTCGCGTGAGATCCTTCACCAGTCCAATCCCAAAAGAGGTTTTGGAGAGGATGGTTTGAGCGCCAATTCCATTGTCTTCAAATCGCATCGTTGTTCCAGCACTATTTCGGACTATACTGAGGACTATCATTGGATCAGAAAGATTTCTACCTTTAAAAGCATACTTGTAACTGTTTGTTAATAGCTCTGTAATAATCAGGGCAAGTGGTATAGAACTTTTTGTTGAGATAAACCAATCTTGTTCAATGTCTACATCAACACGTATAGTTTTAGCTGGATCATGCATCTGCCTCAGGTAGTTAACCGTCTCGATCACTAAAATGTTTAATTTTAGCTGGCTATTTTGATTGTATACCAACAATTGATTGACGAGCATCATCGCATGGATGCGGTCTTGCATGGATTGAATAGGCTGAATATCCTGCGTATTGTGGTTCTCACCTAATTTGTAAAGACTGCTTAGGCTATATAACAGTTGAAGGTTATTTTTTACCCGGTGATTGACTTCATCAATCAGAGTCTCAATGTAATGGTTTTTTTGCAGTAATTGAATCTGTTGCTCGTAGAGCGCGTCATTTGCTTTTTTAAGCTCAACCGTCCGCTCCTCGACAATGGTTTCTGTCGATTGATGGTGTTCGAGTTCTGATTTGCGGAGTTTTAATCGTATGCCGATCAAGAGAATCATGGTGATGCATAATACAAAGAACTGTGTCAGCATAGACACATATTGAATCGATTGTTCCTTTAAAACCAGTCCACAATAAACAAGTATGCTGATGCCTGCGACCAGAAAAATTCCTGAATAAATCAAAAACCGCTGCATCTTATCGATCTTTCGCCAGAGCGATATAAAGAGTCTTGAAAAAAAGATCACATATAGCGCTCCCAACGAAATATTGATCCAATTGCTTTGTTTGAAATTGGCTAGATAGTAGTTGTTGACGAAATTAAATACAGCTGCGATAAATACAACAGCAATGATGCTCAAGATGATTTTATAATACCGGCGGCTTATTTTCTTAAGATTTAGAAACTCAATTGTCAATAGTGAAAAACTGATGCCTGCAAGATTTCGAAATACGGACACGAAGCTCCATCCAAGCTGCGGTTTATTGGGGAAAAACAGGTCTATAAATTGGTTTTGTAGACCGTAGCTATAAAAGCCAATAAATAGCAAAAAGAAAAAGATCCAGATGTAAGGCTTATAGCGGGATACTAGCCAGGCAAATGCGATGTAAAGAAGAAGTACGATGATAGCCCCTTCCATAAAAGCATGGACTATTTTCATGCGTTGTGTCTTTCTCAGGTAGTCCAGCTGTGTTTGTAGGTGAAAATCATATACAGGCGTATAACCTTTGATGTGCTTTACCCGTAAAAGAATCGTGTAATGCTTATTCGCATCCAGATGGATGATAAAATGATCGCGGCCATCATTTGGTGATAAGGAGTTGATTTTGCGAAAGAGCCCGGCTTTGCGATAATCAATAATCTTGTTGTCGCCATCGAATAGGGTCAAGTCAACAAATGTCAGATTATTAAAGGACAGCACATATTGCCCTGTTGATGAAGGGGCGCTTAGGAAAATACTCTTTCGCAGCCAATAGCTTTCTTTATTTCGATTTTTACCGCGATTATATTGATCTATGGGAAAAAAGAGTTGCGGATTATTGTAATAATAAATGGGTTTTATGTGCTTCTCATCCTCCTTCGCAATGAATATAGGTGTTTCAGTAGCCAAATACGTTTTTTCCAGCAGAGCATTATTCACGACAATAGTATCCCTTCCTAATCGAATCAGGATTAAGCTAAGCAGGATCAATATGATAAAAATAATATTTGGCTTCATGGGGCAAACAAAAATGCATTATTTTAAATAAATCTAATAAGCTTTTATTTTCCTAATTGTAAAAGAGACCCTAGGGTCTCTATTCTCTTTCCTATTTACTTTTTATTTTTGCTCTACGCAATTATTATTACATACGAACGCAAAGCACATTTAGACTTAGAAAAGAATGATTAGTTGATTATGATGTATTTATATATAGTACTGCTTATTGCAATCGTATTTTTGATTTTTAGGATTTTTGCTTCAAAAAGCAATAAGCCAGACAACGTATCAATGAAGGTCTATTACCGTTTTCAGGAACATCCCGGGCAGTATAGTGGTAGTCTCAGCGCAAAGCACGGAGCACTGGTGTTTCGAGGTGAACGAGATCGGGACGATATCAACAATATCGTGGTCAAGGATATTCGTTCTACTGATGCTAAAATTGAGATAAAGCTGCAGCAGGTTCTTGTTTTGCCATTTAAACATAACGAGAATGTCACTTCGGAAGTATCTGTACGTTTTCGTGTTGCTTCTGCTAAAGCGCGTCGTGTTGATTTGACAAATTATAAAGTCCGGATTAATGCGGTGGTCAGTTACAAAAATGGCGATAAGAAGGCTTTTAGTACCACTTTACCCATGATGGGGGTATATACGAATGAGCATGCTAGCGCGCCAAACCAATTTAAAAGTTAATATTACGTGTTTTTTATTCCATATTACATACCTATTTAATCGAAGAAACCCTGCTAGCGGGGTTTCTTTATTGTGATATGTTCCACGTGGATTAATAGTATGCTTATTTATTGTACTTTTCTTTTTAATAACTATTTCCGGGCATATTCCTATCTTTAACGAATAAAGCTACTGGGACGTTAAATTAAGAGTTGACGAATAATAATTTGAGCTGATTAAGATGAAAGAAATTAAAAAAATAGCCTGCATTGGAGCCGGGTACGTTGGTGGGCCAACCATGTCTGTCATTGCGCAGAAAAATCCCCATATTCAAGTTACCGTTGTGGATCTCAACCAGGAAAGAATAGATGATTGGAATACTACCGATCTGAGCCAACTTCCTATCTATGAGCCAGGTCTTGATGATGTCGTTAAGGAGGCACGAGGTCGCAACCTATTTTTCTCGACAGATGTAGAAGGGGCCATAGATGAAGCGGACATGATTTTTATATCCGTTAATACACCTACAAAAACCTATGGTAAGGGCAAAGGACAGGCTGCGGACTTAAAGTATATCGAATTGTGCGCAAGGCAAATCGCTAAAGTCGCCAAAGGGGACAAGATTGTTGTCGAAAAATCAACACTTCCTGTACGTACCGCCGCTGCCTTAAAGAGTATTTTGGATGATACCGGCAATGGAGTCAATTTTGATATCTTATCCAATCCAGAGTTTTTGGCGGAAGGCACAGCTGTTGCAGATTTGCACCATCCCGATCGCGTATTGATCGGTGGAGAAAACGAAGAAGCTATTCAGTCATTGGTGCAGATTTATGAGGCCTGGGTGCCAAGAGAACGTATTCTTACCACCAATTTATGGTCTTCTGAACTATCGAAACTAGTCGCAAATGCTTTTTTAGCGCAGCGGGTTTCTTCAATTAATGCGATTTCGGAACTTTGCGAAGCGACAGGCGCCAACGTCGATGAGGTGTCCCGTGCCATTGGGCACGATAGTCGGATCGGTCCCAAGTTTTTGAAGGCCTCTGTTGGCTTTGGCGGATCCTGTTTTCAAAAAGACATCCTCAATCTCGTCTATATCGCGCGAAGCTATAATTTGACTGCTGTTGCAGACTATTGGGAACAGGTGATTATTTTAAACGATCACCAAAAATTACGTTTTGCCGAGAGGATCATCCAGACAATGTACAATACGGTCAATGGAAAGAAAATAGCCTTTTTGGGCTGGGCGTTTAAAAAAGATACCAATGATACACGCGAATCTGCTGCAATATATGTCGCTGATCATTTGCTAGATGAAGAAGCGCAGCTTGTCGTTTATGATCCTAAGGTGACAGCAGAGCAAATCTATAGGGACTTAGACTATCTAAAGACGCGGTCTTCTGCTGATAATCGTCGTTTAGTTACCGTAGTGAATGATCCTTATGAAGCGCTAATAGACGCGCATGCCGTCGCAGTATTGACTGAGTGGGACGAATTTAGAAAGTATGACTGGATGGAGATAAAACAGATGATGAAAAAGCCTTCGTTTGTGTTTGATGGCCGCAAACTTTTGGATGCTAAATTACTGAGGCAGTTGAATTTTGAATACTACGCGATAGGTGAGTAATAAAGGATTGATTTAGATATAACAATAATTTAATTTGACAAATATAATTAGATTGAGTACTTTTGTTACTCAATCTAATACTATACCATGCTAGACTCTTTAATTACATCCAAGACACGATTGAAGCTACTGATCAAATTTTTTGTATCAGCCAGTAACCAATCCCATTTACGCGGTCTTGCTGATGAATTTCAAGAATCAACAAACGCCATTAGAAAAGAACTGAACCAATTGTCCGAGGCTGGCTATTTAGAAAAGAATACAGACAAAAACAAAATACTATACCGAGCCAATACCAAACATTCCTTATTCAAACCGCTTCAGAAATTAATTCATACCTATTTGGGTATTGATGATATTGTAGATAATATACTAAAGCAAGCGGGAGATATTCAAGAAGTTAGTTTGATTGGTGACTATGCTGAAGGTATTGATTCAGGTAAGATTGATGTGTTAATTTTGGGTGAAAATGTAAATCAGGCATATTTATTGCTGTTAGCGGACAAGGTTGGAAAAAAATTGGGAAAGCAAGTCAATCTTTCTTTTCAGAAGACTATCGAAGAACAACGTTATATTATTTTATATACAAATCATTCTACCATATAATTACTTCAAAAGATGAGTAAAATATTAATCACCGGAGGAGCAGGCTTTATAGGTTCAAATCTTGTAGAGCATTTTTTAGATAAAGATCATCAAGTGGTCGTATTGGACAACTTCGCAACTGGACATCGCCATAATATTGCACAGCATGCGAACAATCCAAATTTCACATTAATCGAAGGTGATATTCGGAATAATGCAGATTGTCAAAAAGCTGTAGAAGGTGTGGAATATGTATTACATCAGGCTGCTTTGGGCTCAGTTCCACGCTCGATCAAAGACCCACAGACTTCCAATGAGGTAAACGTTACAGGGTTCTTAAATATGTTGGTTGCCGCGAGGGATGCCGGGGTAAAGCGTTTTATTTATGCCGCTTCTTCGTCTACGTATGGTGATTCTGCAAGTCTTCCAAAAGTCGAAGATGTTATTGGAAAGCCATTGTCGCCTTATGCCATCACAAAATATGTTAATGAGTTGTACGCGGATATTTTTTCAAAAACGTATGGTTTAGAAACTGTAGGACTTCGTTATTTTAATGTATTTGGCCGTCGTCAAGACCCAAATGGCGCCTATGCGGCGGTAATACCATTGTTTGTCAAGAAATTTATGAATCATGAAAGCCCCGTTATCAATGGTGCTGGTGATTATTCGCGTGACTTTACCTATGTAGACAATGTGATCCAAATGAATGAGCGTGCGATGATGATCGATAACGCAGATGCCGTGAATACAGTTTATAACACTGCCGTTGGCGATCGTACGACTTTAAATCAATTGGTCGGGTATCTCAAGGAATTTTTAACAGAGTATGATGCCGAAATTGCTCAAGTAGAGATCATTCATGGTCCAAATAGACAAGGCGATATTCCACATTCGTTGGCATCGATTGACAAAGCACGCCAACTATTGGGCTATGAGCCTACCCACGTGATCCGTGAAGGACTAAAAGAGGCTGTAAAGTGGTATTGGGATAATTTGAAATAGAAGATTAATCAATTAAAATATATAAAAACGAGATGAAAAAAATAGCTGTCATTGGATTAGGCTATGTAGGCTTACCCTTAGCAAGATTGTTTGCAACTAAATTCCCTGTGTTAGGTTTTGATATTAACCAAAAGCGCATCGCTGAGTTGCGCTCTGGTAAAGATTTAACTTTGGAGGTTGAAGATGATATTCTACAGGCAGCCTTGGTGAATGAAAATCCATTTGCAACAAATACAACTGGTTTGTACTGTTCAAATCAATTAGAGGATATTGAAGATGCAAATTTCTATGTGGTAACTGTGCCCACTCCGGTCGACAAAAATAATCGTCCAGATTTGACACCATTGTATAAGGCATCAGAAACAGTAGGTAAAGTCTTGAAAAAAGGTGATATTGTCGTATACGAATCTACTGTGTATCCAGGGGTAACTGAAGAAGAGTGTATTCCAGTTTTAGAAAAGATTTCTGGCTTAAAATTCAATGAAGATTTCTTTGCAGGTTATTCCCCAGAGCGCATAAATCCGGGTGATAAACAACATACCGTAGAGAAAATATTGAAAGTTACATCTGGATCTACTCCGGCGATTGGTCAGGAGGTTGACTCAGTATATAAAGAAGTTATCACCGCTGGAACTCATTTAGCACCTTGTATTAAAGTTGCGGAGGCTGCTAAAGTCATTGAAAATTCACAACGCGACATCAATATTGCTTTTGTCAATGAATTGGCTAAGATCTTCAATATCTTAAATATTGATACCCATGCGGTATTGGAAGCAGCAGGTACCAAGTGGAACTTTTTACCTTTCAAACCAGGATTGGTGGGTGGTCACTGTATTGGTGTGGATCCGTATTATTTGGCGCAGAAAGCACAGGAGCACGGATATCATCCAGAAATTATCTTAGCTGGTCGTCGTTTGAATGATTCTATGGGCGAATATGTAGCCTCTCAAGTCGTGAAATGCATGATCAAAAAGGGGATTAATGTTAATGGTGCTGAATTATTAATGCTAGGGGTTACATTTAAAGAGAACTGTCCTGATGTTCGTAACACAAAGATTGTGGATGTAATCGCTGCACTTGAAGATTATGGTGTAAAAGTGACGACCTATGATCCTTGGGCAAATCCTGCTGAAGTGAAACACGAATACGGTATTGATAGTTTTTGTGAATTACCTCATCAAAAGTTTGATGCAATAGTATTAGGTGTGGCTCATACAGAATTTTTAACCTTAGACTTAGAAATTTTAAAGAAGTCGTTAGCAGTTATTTACGACGTAAAGGGCATTTTGAATGTAGTTACAGAAGGAAGCCTGTAACTAATACATTAACATATTCTGATATGAAAAGTCAACTCCGTCAGCATATTAAATTTAATATGTTTAATTATATCCGGTTATTTTATAATAAAATGCGTGGAGTGGAAATATTCGGAAAGATCTTTATAGATAAGAATGTTGAATTATTAAGATATCCGCGAAATATTGCTATCAAACAAAATGTTATAATAAAAGAGGGGGCAAGGATATGTGCTTGTAATAAATTTGCAAAAATAATTATAGGGGAAAATTCAACAATTGGTTTCCACTCTTTTATTTATGCCTCTTGTAATATTAAAATTGGGGATAATTGTCTTATTGCTCCATTTGTTTATATCGTAGATAGTAATCATCAAATCGCTCGCAATGAGCTTATCAATAGTCAAGGCAATATATCCGCACCAATTGCAATTGGTAATGATGTATGGATAGCTTCCAATGTAACTATTTTGAAAGGAGTAACTATTGGGGATGGAGCTGTTATAGCCGCAAATTCGGTCGTTAATTCGGATATTCCACCATATACGATTTTTGGAGGAACTCCTGCAAAAAAAATTGGAGAAAGAGTATGAATATAGGTATCATAATACTTTGTAGATATAATTCTTCGCGATTGCCTGGAAAGATATTAAAAGAGATAAACGGGAAGCCTATTTTAGGTTATATCATAGAAAGACTTAAGCAAGTCTGTTTATCGAATACTATAGTTGTCGCAACTTCCAATGAGAATACTGATGATCCTATAGGAGACTATTGCATAAGAGAGGGCGTTAGTTGTTTTAGAGGAAGCCTTAATAATGTTGCTGATAGATTTGTATCTTGCGCTGAGACTTTTGGATTTGATTTTGCATTTAGAATAAATGGAGATAATATATTTGTAGACTTAAATTTAGTGAGAGATGCAATAGATATTGCTAAAACTGGAAAATATTCTTTTATCAGCAATATCGATAAAAGAACTTATCCCAAAGGAATGAGCATTGAAGGAATATTAACTCAATTATACCGGAATAAAATAGATGAATTTACATCCTATGAATTGGAACATGTAATGCCATACTTTTATTCCCATGCTCATGAAATTGAACATTTTTTCATATATAATAAAGATGTGCCAGAATTAGCGGGTGTACAGTTGGCAATAGATACACAAGAAGACCTCGATTTAGCTAACTTCGTGATTAGTAAATTTACGAAAGGTCATCATAATTATGGATTGTTAGAAATATCGAGAATTTTAAAAGAAAGATTATAAATTCATGGAAAACATATTGAAAGGAAAGTTTGGTCCATTATTGATTGCAGAGATTGGAGGAAATCATGAGGGAAATTTTGAATACGCTAAAAAATTATGTCAGTTGGCTATTGAATCTGATGCTGATCTAGTTAAATTCCAAATTTATACAGGAAATACATTAGTGAGCCCAGTCGAAAGTCCTGATAGGAATAAACATTTTAAGAAGTTCGAATTATCAAAAGAGCAGCATATTGAGCTTGCGAAAATGGTTTTGGCAGCAGGAAAGAGATACACAGCTTCTATATGGGATCCCTCTATTTTGGACTGGATTGACCCTTACGTTGATTTGTATAAAATCGGATCGGGCGACTTAACAGCTTATGCAATGATTGGGGCTATAATTGAGAAAAGGAAACCAATTATTATTTCTACAGGACTCGCTACAGAGGAAGAAGTTTTGGCCACAGTAGGATATATACAATCTTTAAACCCGATGTATAAGATGCCCGAAAATTTGGCCATATTACAATGTACATCTATGTATCCCATCCCTTATACAGATGCAAATTTAAATGTGATGTTGAGATTAAAAGAGAAAACTGGATTAACAATAGGTTATTCTGACCATACCGAAGGTAGCAAAGCTCTGCATTATGCTACTGCGATGGGCGCGGAAATTCTAGAATTTCATTTCACAGATACTAAGGAAGGTAAAACTTTTAGAGATCATCTTGTTTCCTTAACAAAAGAAGATGTACATGCATTGATTGAAGAGTTGCAAGTAATAAATTTATTAAAAGGTAGTAAAATTAAACGTCCTACTCAAATTGAGTTTGATACAGACCATGTGAAAAGTTTTCGTCGGGGAACATATTTCAAAAATGATGTTGAAATTGGACATGTAATAAAGGAGGATGACTTAGTATTTTTGCGACCAAATGTGGGTTTAGACGCTCGGAATTATAAAGGCATCATTGGTAAAACTATAGAGCAGCCGATTAAAGCTTTCGAAAGGATAGATATTGATAAAATTAAATAATTACAGTCATGCTATTGGAGATAGTTGTATTTGATTATAATTCTGGAATTAAAGCAGCTCAATTGGGAGCAGATAGATTAGAGTTGTGTGATAATCATTTTGAAGGAGGAACTACACCTTCCTATGGGATGGTCAGTAAATTGAGAGAACAGTTAAATATACCCTTATTTCCAATGATAAGACCTAGAGGAGGAGATTTTTTATATTCAGATGTAGAAATTCAAGTTATGTTAAAGGAAATTTCTTTCTTTAAAGATCTTGAGTGTGAAGGTGTTGTTTTAGGATGTTTAAGAGATAATGGAGCTGTGGATTATGAAAATCTCTGTAAGCTTGTAGAGGCATCCTACCCTATGCAAGTCACTTTTCATCGTGCGTTTGATAGAGTTAAGAATAGGTCGGAAGCATTAAATGATATTTATAATGCAGGATGTAAGAGAATATTAACGAGTGGCGGTTTCCCATCTATTTCTGAAGGCTTAAAGCAACTTAAAGAAACAGTAGAAGAGGCTCAGAATAAGCTTATAGTTGTTGCTGGAGGGGGCGTTGTTAGTTCAGTCTTGCCTAAAATAATTTCTGCAGGTATTAAAGAGGTACATAGTCCGGCGATAAAAATTTCTACTTCTTTAATGAAATATACGAATGCTCAAATGAAAGAGTCTTTAGATTATATTACTATAGATGAAAATGAAATGATTAAAATGAAATCTATATTAAATAGCAGCACATTTTAACTAATTACAAGATGATAAATATAACACAATTTTATTTGAGGGAGTTAAGACCAAAAGTTTGTGCCTTCCTTACTCGAATACTATATGCAAGTAATCGTGTTAGAATTGGAAAGAATTTTAGAACTGATTCAATTCCACGTATTATTTTGGATAAAGGATGTTCTATCTTTATAGGCAATAATGTCGAATTTCGTAGAAATATCGAGATTAGAGCACATGGCAATTCCGTCATTAATATTGGTTCGTTTTCTAGAATTGATAGGGGCGTGAGAATTTTGGCTGCAAATAAATCTAATATCAACATTCATGAGAAAGTGCGAATTGGTCTTTATTCTGTCTTGAATGGTGGAGATTCAATCACTATAGGAGCAAATTCTCTAGTTTCAGGATTTGTTTATCTTCAAACTAGTATGCATGGTTATGCAGATAAAGAAATTTCCATCCAAAATCAAGGATATTTACATCAACCGGTTGTATTAGAAGAAGATTCCTGGTTAGGTACACACGTTGTAATTTTACCCGGTGTAACAATTGGTAGAAGCAGTGTTGTCGGTAGTAATGCCGTGGTGAATAAAAGTGTTGCATCATACCATGTCGTTGGAGGTGTTCCTGCAAAAGTTATCAAAGAAAGATAAATATTATGAAAGAAAATAGTCCATTGGTAAGCGTTTATATAACAAATTACAATTACGAAAAGTATATTAAACAATCAATAGAGAGCGTTCTCTCTCAAACACTTCAGGATTTTGAATTAATTATTATTGATGACGGTTCCATAGATAATAGTAGAAATATAATTGAGGGATATAGAGATAATCCAAAAGTAAAGATTATTTATCAGCAAAATAAAGGACTAAACGTTACAAATAATATAGCTTTGAGAGTTTGTAAAGGAAAATTTATAATGCGTTTAGATGCCGATGATTTTCTAGAAATCACTGCTTTGGAAAAAATGAGTGATATCTTAGCAAGTGATGAAAATTTAGGTTTAGTATTTCCAGATTATTATTTAGTTGACGAGTTAGGTAAAATAACCGAAGAATTTCGTAGACATAATTTTCAGGACGAAGTATCCTTATTGGATCAAGCAGCTCATGGTGCATGTACTATGATCAGGGTATCATTCCTAAGGAATTTAGGAGGTTATAATGAAAGTTTTTCTTGTCAGGATGGATATGAATTATGGGTTAAATTTACGGCAGCTCATAAAGTTGTCAATATCACAGAACCTCTTTTTTCCTATAGAAGACATGGCTCTAATTTGACCAGAAATGAAACGAGAATCTTGTCCACAAGGGCTCAAATTAATGAACTTTACTCTTTAGATCGCTTTGGAACTTTACAGAGTTTATGCATTATACCAGTTCGCGATGGGCAGATTGCACTCAGGAATCTAAATAGTAAGAGTATAATTGAAC
Organism: Sphingobacterium sp. UBA6711; assembly: GCA_002454415.1. Lineage (GTDB taxonomy): Bacteria > Bacteroidota > Bacteroidia > Sphingobacteriales > Sphingobacteriaceae > Sphingobacterium. The sequence continues at coordinate 172,593 of DKIT01000045.1, read as the reverse complement.
ATAAGATTGACGCAATACTAGGATGTAAAAATGTTTCTCAAATTGTAATTAGTTGCCCTGATGAAACATTATTAAAATTTGTTGAAGAAAAGTATGGGGAGAATATAATGATCCATAAAAGAGATTCGAGGGATGCGGATATAAACGTGAGTTTGGTTAATACTGTTAATTCTGTTTTGAAGCAGGCTGGAAATCATTTTGCAGCAATTACTCTTTTAACTGTTGAGTTTCCATTTACTAAATCTTACGTAATTGACGACGCAATAAATACTTTATTTCTTTTTAATTCGGATTCATTAGTAAGTGTTAGACAGGAAAATAATTTAATGTTTCAACATTTTGGAGATGGAATGCATCCAATTTTAAATCAAGATAAATTTTCGAAAATAGAACGAGAATCGTTATATAAACTAACAGGAGGGATAATGGCAGTTAAGATGGACGTATTTTTGAAAAATCAAAAAATAACTTGTGGAAGGATTGGTCATGTGATGGTTGATCAAGTTACCTCAATGGGATTATTTACAGATTTTGATATCAAATTAGCTGAGCTTTACGCCTCAAGCATACTATAGTGCTGAGAATTCTATTTCTTTTAAATAAATATCTAGAACATAAAATTATGTCAACTGAAGATGGTAGTATAGAAAAAAATATGGCAACATTGTTATCCCTTGAAGAACGATTTAATGTTGCGGATTGGGAATTGTTTGGCATCCAACTTTGGCCTATTATAAAACATATATCCTTTTTTGATTTTAAAGAGGGATATAAGAGAAAAGAGTCTAAAAACTTGGTAAAAGCACTTTCGGTTTTAAAAGAGAAGATTAAAAATAAAATTCAATTTTTCAAAGAGAGAAGTAATAATAGTGATTTATCAACACTTCCGAGCTCTGACATATTCTTCTGTGGCGCTAACTCATATTTTTCAGAGTGGGAAAACAAAAATTTAAATAAATTTTTTGATCCCATTATTGACGAATTGCCCTATAGGTCTATATATTTTAACTATAGTAATGTTGATTTACCCAATACTTATCAACCAAATAGAAGTTTTAACATCTATAGTTATTTAAATGCGGCTAAAGGATTATTGGAAAAGCGAGAAAACAAAATTTCTCTATTGAGAGAATATATCTATAAAAATCCCAACTTGGACCAAGTTCTAGTTGAGTTATCAATAAATTTAAAGGTTTCTCATAAAAAATTGATTGATATTTTGTATGATAAATTGATGAAAATAGATGAATGGAGGCGCGTATGGTTGTTAATAATAGATAAGGTTAATCCGAAAGTTGGTGTTGTTTTGTGTTATTATGATATATCAATGTATGGTTTAATTTTAGCATTAAGGGAACGAAGAATTCCAAGCGTCGATATGCAACATGGAGGTCAGGGCATAGGACACCCCGCATATAGTTATTTTCCTAAACATTATAAAGGTTTTAATTTGCTACCAGATTATTTTTGGGTATGGGATGATGTATCTAGCGAAAATATTAAAAGATGGAATAAGTTCACTTATCATAAAGTTATAGTTGGTGGAAATCCCTGGATTCGGAAATTTATGAAAATGAAAACGAAAAATGACTACGACCATCGTTACATAATTTGTACTTTGCCAGCTGATAAGTCCTACTATAGATTGATGCCTGACCCACTATTGGACGCTATTTCAAAATCTAGTTCAGAATACATCTTCGGTTTTCGTTTTCATCCTAAAACGACAAAATATGGAAAACAATCAGTAATTGATATTGTTAACAAAAAATCTCTTTCAGACAGGGTTGAGTTTATTGAATCAAATTCTAAACCATTACCTTATTTATTTTCGAAAGCATGGGCACATATATCAGTAGGCTCTATTGGGAGCATTGCCGAAGCTGCTATAATAGGAGTAAGCAAAAATATAGTCCTTGATAGAATTGGAGTTAAATATTACTCCAAGCTAATTGAGGAAGGAAGGGCATTTTATTTTGATATAGATTCTGGTGAAGATCTGTTATCTTTTATTTGTAGAATAGAGAACTCTCATGAAGAGTTTACAGAAAATTGGCCATCTTATAAATCCTTATTTGACCAAATTTTAAAATAAAGCATATATTTAAAATATTATTAATAATGTTAAAAAAGCTTTTTTCTCATACATTAATTTATGGGCTATCACCTCAAATTGTTATGATTGTAAATTTCTTATTATTGCCTCTCATAACAAGAGAATTAAATGCACAAGATTATGGTATTCATGCTACAGTTTTAACTTATGCAACAGCGTTTTCAGTTCTAGGTGATTTAGGCTTAAAAGTTAACATTTCAAATTCTTTTTATAAGTCGCCGATGCAATACAAATGGGCTTGGAGACAATATTATGGTTTTTTAAATCTATGGAATATCTTTTATGCGATAATATTAGGTACAATAGTTTATTTGATTGTACCTGATGAAGCGAGGCAACATAAATGGACGATAGTAATATTAAATACACTACCATTAGTTATAATGGGGCAGACAAGTCTTTTAGGAAGAAAATATTACCAACTAACACAACAGCCTTTTCAAATTGCAATTCGCAGTTTAATATTTGGTTTGCTTACAGCAATATTGAATTATTTTTTTATTGTTCATAATAAAATGGGGTATATGGGGTGGTTTTGGGCAACTTTTTTATCAACGATTCTTTCAAATTTTTCGTATTGGTATGCTCTAAATTTTAAACTAAATTTTAAACCGATTTTTAACTTTAAAAAGCGATTTATTCGAAACTCTTTAAAAATAGCTCTCCCTACTATTCCGCACTTTTATTCAGGCTATTTATTAAATAGTTCTCAAATTTTGGTAATGGATAGGTTACATGTTACCACTGGTGAAATTGGAAAATACCAAGCCGCAAATACTTTTGGAACAATTGCAGATGGCGTATCAACGGCAGTCGGATGGGCAATAGGTCCAATTCAGAACCAAAAATTTAAAGAGCGGAAATTTCATGAAGCTAGAGATATTATATTTTTGACTCAAGTGATATTCTTTGCTGGGACTTTTCTTGCTAGTATTTGGTTAAAGGAAATTTTCGCTTTAATGATAAAGAATGATTCTTTAAAAAGTATGTATTATTTGGGTATTATCCTTATCATGTCTGTCAATTATCGCCCCATGTATTTCGGGGCTGTGAATAAAATCATTTTTTATGAAAGGACGAATATGCTTTGGAAGCTTACCCTAACAGCTGGCATAATTAATATTTTAGGAAATATTATATTTATACCTTTTTTTGGATATGAAGTAGCAGCCTACGTTGGATTTATTTCTTTTAGTTTTATGGGATATTCCGCTTACTACTTTAAATCGTTTAAAGATTACGGTGATGAAAAATATTATCCGATATTTTGGTTTATAGGATCTATTATTTTATGTGCATTGGCATATTGGCTTGTCGAATTTAATTGGTATCTAAAGTTTATTATAAGTATTATAACATTGGTTACTGCTATCAGATTTATCTTGATGTTGAATAAACGAATTTCTCTATAAACAGAATTAAAATATGAAGATTAAATATTTAATAGATTTTTCTATTGAAGGAAACTCGGGTAAAAATAAAGCCACGAAGGAAAAGGCAAATGCTTTGATGAATATTATTGGTGAGTCCAATTTTACCTTGATTTCCAATAATAAAGCACAATCCTTTTTGGGGAAAATTAGCAATAAAATATTTTTTGATTTAAAAGTTTTTTTTAAACTGCTTTTTGTAAAAGGTGATTATGTTATTGTGCAACGAGTTTTATTTATGCCATTCACAAGGTTTTTGTTTATGTGCAAAAATATTTTAGTTGTTACAGAGTTCCATGCGGATTTCAAGGAGGAAATTCCGTTATTGAATAAATCAGCTATTGAAAAGCGATTTTTGAAATTTGCTTCTTTTTTTTATAATTTTAATTATAAGATCTCAGATGCTATTATTTATAACCATCCATATCTCAAAGATAAGTTTGACCCGATTTTTAGGAAACCCTCAATATACTCTTTCAATGGCTCCAACACAAATTGTTTTTTCCCAATGGAAATTTCTACTGCGAGGGAAAGACTAGGAATACCAAATAATGAGATAATTTGTCTTTTTTTAGGATCCGTTTCACAATGGCATGGGGTTGATTACTTAATCTCTTTATTTCAGAAGAGCTATTATAGGGATGGGAAAGATGTTAAATTATACGTTGTGGGGGCTAAAACAAATGATTATACTAAAACCCTTATGGAATCTGCGAATAAATCTAATGTGACTTTTGTGCCGCCTGTAAATAATGAAGACGCAATGTTATATATAAATTCGGCAGACCTTTGTATGTTACCAGTAAAATCGAACAGAACATCTCCAGGAAGTCCTTTGAAATTATATGATTATATTTCTTGTGGTAAACCTGTTTTAACTCAGAAAATGATAGCTGGGTATGCAGATGAAGTTGAAAACTATGGGCTGGGTTGGACAATTGATTTCACAGATTATAAAAAGGCAAGTGAAGAATTTGAAAAAATATTAAAAAGCTCTAGCTTTGATTTTGTCAAGAACAATAGATTTGTTGCTGAGGAAAAATTAAATTGGCGGATGAGAATGACGAAATGGATCGAATTTATTGAAGGGATAAATAAATGTTAGAGATTGTATTTGTACTTATTTGCTTTATTATTGCTATTAAAGTAATTCGCAATACGACGCAAACTTATGGAAATAAGGTTGGTTATCAATTACTGTGGGTATATTTTATTCATATTTTAATCTCTATTATATATGTCTATATTACAACAACCGACAGAGGGAATGATTCATTGCGCTATTGGAACACAGGTAGAGTAATTAATCTAAATGAAGCTCTTCAATATATCATATCTGGAAGAAGCACAAACTTTATGTTTGGTTTAATGTATTTCTTTGCCAACTTCTTAAATCTATCTTATATAACCTGTACACTTATCTTTTCGACTTTGGGATTTATAGCGATAAAGATATTTTTTATTATTGCTTACAATTTGGTTCCCTATAACAGTTCTTTTCTTAAAGTCAGATTATTTCCTCTACTTTTCTTATTGCCTAATTTGCACTTTTGGAGTGTAGGTGTTGGAAAAGACACTTTAGTATTTTTAGCGGTTGCTTTATTTTTTTACGGAATGATTGATGTAAGAAAGAGAGCAGCATGGACAGTGGTAAGCATAGTAATATTTGCTTTGGTGAGAGCGCACGTTTTAATGATGCTTGTCGTTGGGTTTGCCATCACTGTTTTAATAAAGCGAAAACTAAATAGTTTTTATAAAGTATTGATATCGTTAATTTTTGTTGCTGGAATAATAGTTTTATTGCCTAAGGTGATGGAAATAGCCAATATTGATGAGGTGAGTGTAGAAGATTATAGTAACTTTGCTTCGCATAAAGCGGAGGCTCTGAGCCGAAGCCATACAGGATCGGCTGTAGATATTAGTTCTTATCCATTACCAATCAAAATTTTGACATATCTCTATCGACCGACTTTTATTGATATTAATGGGATTCCTGCTTTATTAGCTGCTTTTGAGAATTTACTACTTTTGATATTATCAATTAAAATATTTCGATCTAAAGTTTCAGAAACATATCGTAATGCACCATTTATTATTCAGGGAATGCTTTGGTATACTTTGATTTCTGCTGTATTATTTTCGATGTCTTTAGGGAACTTAGGTATTATGTTACGCATGCGTAATATGATTTTACCATGCATGATCATTTATATATTGTGGAATATGAGTTATTCTTATAGTTCTAAATTGAAAACAAATGAGAAATAAAATATTATTCGTTTTTTTGTTAACAATGTTACAAAATATATCTTTTGCTCAGGTATTTAATGTAAAAGCTTATGGTGCTAAAGGCGATGGCAAAACTAATGATTATTTTTCCATTCTAAAGGCTGTGGATAAATTAAACAAACAAGGGCGCGGAAAGCTTATTTTTCCAAAAGGTGTTTATTACATAGATAAATTTAGCAGTAAAAATTCAGAATTTAGTGATATACAATTCACAAACCTAACCTTATTGGAGATTGTTGGAAATAATTCTAAAATAGTTCTAAATGCAAAGTTTCATAGAGGTGTTGAGCGAACAAAAGGAAATTATAGTTATAGCTCGTCAAAAACAATAACACCATTAAGTTTACTAAATTGTACAAACGTAACTATTTCAGACTTGGAGATTGATGGTGGAGCAAAATATAGTACTAGGGACAGTAAAGTGGTTGAATCCGGGGGAAGATTACTCGTTTTCTCTAATACTCATAATGTGATATTAAATAACCTCTATCTTCATCATGGACTAACTGATGGTATTTACGTCTCTAATAATAGTTCCAATATTCGAGGAACTAATATAAATTCCAGTAACAATGCAAGGCAAGGAATTTCATTAATCCAAGGTAATAAAATTCATTTCCGGAATTCAAAATTTAATTCCAATGGTGATACTGAGGGTAAATATTTAGGACATAACCCAATGTCAGGGATTGATATTGAACCAAGCGGTAATGGAGGTGTCTCTGATATTTCATTTATTAAATGTGAATTTAAAGGGAATTTAGGCTCACAGGTTATAATAACAAAACCTAATTTTACTAATAATATTCGAATCCAAAATTCCCAAATTTCAGCAGGTATTAGTCAAGGAATTTATCAGTTGATTTTGGCAGGTAGAGGTGTTACAATAGAAAGTAATAATATCGATTGCGGAAAGGGTAGTATATATGCTTTATGGAATAATTTTCCTAATAGCGAATTGTATATGTATAATAATATAATTTCTAGTTCTGGTGCAGGTATTGTCGCTGTAAGTAAAAAAACTGGAGCAAAAGTAGTTATTGAGAAAAATACCATTTTGTATACCGGTAAGGACGCTGTTAGTAAATATTTTCCTTACATAGTGGCGGATATTGAATTCAATAATAATAAAATTGTTATTGGAAAACTAAGAAAAAATGCTGTAAACTCTTTAATTAGATCCAAAACAAGTTTCAATAATACTTTTAGTGATGGTAAAAAATCATTTTCGCCAAATGTTCGTGTAAAGTGAGTATGAAATTATTAAGAATTACGACTATACCACTTTCTTTGAAAGTCCTATTAAAAGGACAACATATATTTATGTTGTCAAATGGTTTTGAAGTTGTTGGCGTTTCATCTCCAGGAGAGGAACTTCAAGAAGTATCGAAAGAAGAAGATATCCGTATAGTATCTTTAGAAATGACGAGAACAATTACACCTTTCCAAGATTTAAAATCTCTTTGGAACTTTTATAAGTTATGTAAAAATGAAAAACCATCTATTGTTCATAGTCACACTCCAAAAGCGGGCATAGTGGCTATGTTAGGAGCTAAACTTGCTGGTGTCCCAATTCGCATACACACTGTTGCTGGAATGCCTTTGATGGAAGCAAAAGGAATAAAACGTAAAATTCTTGATTTTGTTGAAAAGTTAACATATTCAGCCGCAACTCGAGTTTATCCAAATTCAAAAGGGTTATATGATTTTATCCTTCAGTATAGTTTTACTTCACGAGAAAAATTAAAGGTAATAGGAAATGGTTCCTCAAATGGTATAGATACATCCATATTTTCAGTTGAAAATATGGATCTCAATACATTGACAGCATTGAAATCCAATCTCGAGATTGATGAGAAAGACTTTGTTTTTATTTTTGTAGGACGATTAGTCGGCGACAAGGGAATAAACGAGCTAGTGGAAGCTTTCTCAAGGTTAGAAAGATCACACGTAAAACTATTATTAGTTGGACCGCTCGAATCGGATCTTGACCCTTTAGCTGATACGACTCAAAGAGAAATTGAAACTAATCCTAATATTATTTCTGTAGGATTTCAAAAAGATGTTAGACCATATTTCGCTATTTCCAACGCCTTGGTATTCCCAAGCTATAGAGAAGGATTTCCCAATGTGGTTATGCAAGCTGGAGCAATGGAATTGCCAGCTATTGTATCAGATATTAATGGTTGTAACGAAATAATTATTGAAGGAGTTAACGGTACTATAATACCAGTCAAAGATCCCCAAGCAATTCGTATAGCATTACTCAGGTTTCTTGATGATAAACAATATTATAATATGCTGAAAGTCAATTCGAGAAGAATGATAGCTGATCGTTATGAACAAAGTGTGGTTTGGAACGCATTATTGGAAGAATACAAAGAATTATTAGCTAATTATAAAAGATAACTTTGATTGAAAAATTAGATTTTCAAATGGTGAATCCTTAAACACAAAAGCTTTAAATTGAAATGTATAAATATTTTTTTAAACGTTTGCTAGACTTTTTAATTGCATTAGTTGGATTGTTGATCTTATCTCCCATCTTTATTCTTGTTACTATCGGATTGTTTTTCGCAAACTCCGGAAAGCCCTTTTTCTTTCAATCTCGTCCTGGACGAAATGAAAAGATATTTAAAATTATTAAATTTAAAACAATGAACGATAAAAAAGCAGCGGATGGTAATCTGCTCTCTGACGCAGAACGCTTAACAACCGTAGGTGCCTTCGTTCGTAAAACTTCGCTAGACGAGATACCTCAACTGATTAATGTATTGAAAGGAGATATGTCCCTTATCGGACCTAGACCTCTCCTAATTCAATATTTGCCGCTTTACAGCCAAGATCAACGCCGACGCCATGATGTGAGACCTGGAATCACGGGATGGGCCCAGGTGAACGGCCGAAATGCCATTTCTTGGGAGAAAAAATTTGAGTTGGATGTATGGTATGTTGATAATCTTTCATTTATGACAGACTTGAAAGTCTTTTTCACAACTTTTAAAAAGGTTTTTAAAAGTGAAGGTATATCTGCAGAGGGACATGTTACAATTGAGCCTTTTAATGGAAACAACTAAGATCGATCATATGTATTTATTTGGAGCGAGCGGACACGGAAAGGTTGTCGCAGAAATTGCCGAGAGTAAAGGAATAATTGTTAATGGCTTTATCGACCTTGATAAGAGTAAAAAGTCAGTATTGGGTTATCCTGTCTTTCAAGATCTCCCTTCCTCAGCCGTCTCGATGGTCATCGCAATAGGTAATAACGAGGTTCGAAAAAGAATTGTCAATAATAATATTGATGCTACATACCCAACTTTGGTCCATGCGGCTTCAAAAATTTCAAAGAGAGCATATTTAGGCGCCGGAACTGTCGTGATGGCTGGAGTAACTATAAATGCAGACGTTAGTGTTGGACAACATTGCATTGTTAATANNATCTATAGATCACGATTGTTTAATAGAGGATTTTGTGCACTTATCTCCTAATGTCGCTTTAGCGGGCAATGTAACCATTGGTGAAGGTACACATGTTGGTATAGGTGCATGTATTATTCAAGGTATTAAAGTTGGAAAATGGTGTAAAATTGGAGCTGGTGCAGTGATCATTAGGGATATTCCTGATGGATGTACAGTTGTCGGCAATCCAGGTAAAATAATTAAGAAGATGAACGATTAATTTTAGATATCATGTCAGATAAAATATGGCTATCCTCTCCACATATGGGAGGGAATGAATTAAAGTATATTCATGAGGCGTTTGATCAAAACTGGGTAGCGCCATTGGGCCCCAATGTAAACGGCTTTGAAGAAGATTTAGAGAAATTTTTGAATGCAGATGTAAAAGTCGCGGCGTTATCTGCGGGTACAGCTGCATTGCATCTCGCACTGATTGAATGTGGTGTCGGGTATGGAGATGAAGTCATTTGCCAATCGATGACCTTTTCTGCGTCAGCCAACCCAATAGCATATCAAGGTGCTACTCCTGTCTTTGTGGATTCAGAAAAAGAGACCTGGAATATGTGTCCTTTAGCTTTAAAAGAAGCTATTTCTGATCGGATTGTAAAAGGTAAAAAACCCAAGGCAATTATTGTAGTGCATTTGTATGGTATGCCTGCAAAAATGGATGAAATTTTAAATGTAGCACATGAATTCGATATTCCTGTTATTGAAGATGCGGCAGAAGCATTGGGATCCACTTATAAAGGGAAAAGTTGTGGTACATTCGGTAGATTTGGTGTATTAAGTTTCAACGGTAATAAAATAATTACAACATCAGGGGGGGGGGCTTTGGTATGCCATTCCCAAGAGGATAGAGAAAAGGCTGTTTTTTTGTCTACACAAGCAAGAGATAACGCTCCGCATTATCAACATTCACATATCGGCTTCAATTATCGTATGTCAAATATCTGTGCTGGAATAGGAAGAGGGCAAATGGAAGTATTGTCAAAGCGTGTGGACGCTAGAAGAGCAATGTCTCGGTTTTATTTTAATCTATTTAAAAATGTTGATGGAGTGAATGTTTTTTGTGAGCCGAATGAAGAATATTACTCCAATCATTGGTTGTCAGCTATTACAATCGATCCTATCAAAACAGGGTTTAACAGGGAAGACTTAAGGCTCCATTTTCTAACAGAAAATATAGAGTCACGTCCTCTATGGAAACCTATGCATATGCAACCGGTATTTGCTGATGTGCCATATTATGGAGCAAAAGTGGCTGAAGAGCTATTTAATAATGGACTGTGTGTGCCATCTGGATCTAATTTAAAAGAGAGCGATAGAGTTAGAATTAAAAACGTCGTAAACTCTTTACTCTATAAAAAATAATAGTATGATTTTGCAAAACAGATTACAAAAGCAATTTACTTTATATTGCAGCATCCTATTTATGTTGATCATTGTGTCTTCATGTGCGACGCGCAAGGAAATCGTGTATTTCAATAAGTCAGATAGTTTGTTAAATACAATTTATCAGCAGAATGTTCCTAGAATTCAATCAAACGACAAATTAGCAATACTTATATCGGCTCCAGATCAGAGGTCTGTAGGTATGTTTCAAATGCAGACTAGTCCGTCAACTAGTCAACAAATGAGAGATGTTAGGCCAACTTATACGGTTGACCAAAACGGAGATATATACTTGCCGACTTTGGGAGCAATAAATCTTAAGAATTTGTCACGTGTGGAGGCTATAGTAAAAATAAGAGAAGAACTGAAAAAGTTTGTGCAGGAACCAGTTGTTAACTTAGAAATTGTTAACTTTAAAATCAGTGTTTTGGGCGATGTTGGAAAGCCAGGAATCATTGAGGTAGACAACGACCGAATTACTCTTTTAGAAGCAATTAGTGCCTCTGGTGATCTTGCTATAACTGGAAAGAGAAACAATGTACTTGTCATTAGGGAACAAGATGGCAAAAGAAGCTCTTTCCGTGTGGACTTAACAAGCAGTGATTATCTAAATTCACCCGCATATCATTTAATGCAAAATGATGTAGTGTATGTGGAACCTAATAAAGCTAAAATTCAAACTGCAAATGCAACACGGAATCTAACCTTGGGTGTTTCATTACTGTCTTTTGTATTGACACTTTATAATGTATTGAGCAGATAAATATTATTAATGGAATTTAATCAAATGAAAGAACCGAGTGTAACCGCTGAAAATGATTTTAATATTCGACAGATATTCGAGCAATATCTGTTTTATTGGAAATGGATCGTTCTTGGTGTTATTTTAGCTTTTACAGCAGCCTTTTTATACCTGCGCTACGCTACAAATACATATGAAGCAAAGGCGAAAATTTTTTTTAATGATAAACAGTCTAGTGAACTGTCTGCGATTGCGGAGTTAGGAATGGCTGATTTTAGTAAAAAGATAGCGCTAAATGATCAGATCGAGATTATTAAATCTTCCAAATTATTAGAAAGAGTCATAAATAAGTATAGTTTTAACATTCTATACTTTCGACCTGGAAGGTTTAAGGTGGAAGAGATATTACAAGACGAGTCCCCAATTACAGTTCACATATCAGAAATAAGCAAAGGGGGCAGATTTGAGATACAAATATTGGATGAACGATCTCTTAATTTAAATTTGGTAAATGGAAAAACTATAAAAGGACAATTTGGTAATCGTATAAAAACTGCATTAGGCGAAATGTCTATTTTGCCAAATCCCAGAGTTAAATTGGCTTCCGGACAAAGTGTGGAAGTTAAGCTCTTACCTTTAGTAAATGTTGTGCAGGGTCTCCAATCAGGTATAAAAATTGAATCCTCAGGCTCTCCGAGTTCAAGTATTTTGAATTTAAGTTTAGTAATGCCAAATGTTGAAAAGGCAAAATTAATTTTGAATCAATTAATTAGGGAGTATGATAGTGATTTGACAGAAGACCAAACAAAAGTTACAAGAGCTACTTCGATGTTCATCAATGAACGCTTATCGTCTATTGGGACAGATTTGTCAGGCATGGATAAAAAGGTAGAGAGTTTTAAAACAACAAACTCTATCGTTGATATTACAGCTGAAGCATCAAGTTATTTCTCTGATGCTGCTATTGAGGAAAAGAAAATAGTTGAGTTGGAAACTCAAATGAGACTGGCTGATTTCCTAAAATCTTCTATTAAAGATAAGCAATTTGCATTACTTCCGGTTAATTTGGGCGCTGTAGATGCTAATATTGAATCTTCGATTGTAGAATATAATAAAATGATTCTGGAAAGAGATAATCTTTTAAAAAGTGCTACGCAGGAGAATCCCATTGTAAAAAATCTAGAGAGTAATATAAGCGGGATGAAGAATAATTTACTTGCATCTCTAGAGAATTTCAAAACAACAACACGATTAAATGCAAATTCAATAAAAGAGCAAAGGAATCAATTTAAAAACAAACTTAGTGCCGTACCCTCGCAGGAAAGGGGATATCGAGATATTCTCAGAAAGCAGCAGATTATAGAATCCATATATTTATTCTTATTGCAAAAGCGTGAGGAGAACGAAATAAAAGCATCTGCTAAACCTCAAATAATTAAAGTTATTGAAAATGCTTCAAGCACAAGTGTTCCGGTTAGTCCTAATAGAAATATGATAATAATAGGTGCTTTGCTCTTGGGGTTCTTAGTTCCGATAGCTATTATATATATAATATTTTTATTAGACAATAAGATCCATTCTCGTAAAGACATTGAAGAGATTGTGAAAATACCGGTGCTTGGTGAAATACCAACAGCAGAGGACACGATAGTTCATCTAAACGATCGTTCATCATTAGCAGAAGCTTTCAGAATTTTACGGACAAACATGAATTTTATGTTTGGCGTAGATAATAAGGATTCTTCGAAAGTTGTATTCGTCACATCTACTATTTCTGGAGAAGGAAAATCATTTGTTACCACAAATTTGGCACAGATTTTATCAATGTCAGGGAAGAAGGTCCTATTGATTGGTGCAGATATTAGAAGCCCTAAAGTGTTGGATTATTTGGGATTATCTCACTTGCAACATACTAATGTTGGGATTACACAGTTCTTGATCAATCCAGAAATGGACGTGGATAATATCATTATTAAAAAACCAGGCAATTATGATTTTGATGTTGTCTATTCTGGCTATATAGCTCCCAACCCTGCTGAGCTATTAATGAATGGACATTTTGATGATGTAATCAAATATGCGCGAGAACACTACGATTATATTTTGGTGGATACAGCGCCGGTAAGCTTAGTTACAGATACATTGTTAATTGCTCATAATGCGGATTTGACCCTATATGTGTCACGTGTTAATTTCTTGGACAAACGTTTACTGCAAGTACCACGTGAATTTTATGTGGATGGTAAATTGAAAAATCTTGCCGCCGTTGTAAATGATGTTGACTTTGCGCGAGGTTATGGCTACGGTTATGGTTACGGCTATGGTTACGGTGATAAAGGAAAAAATAAAACTGGTTTTGCGAAGGTTTGGCAAGACATTAAAGATCGTTTAAATATAAAATAGATCTATAATTTATAGATTTTGGCCTTATTGTTGTTGAATCCCAAGTCAAAGAAGTGACTTGGGATTTTTACATTATTTATTTATTTATTCTTAGTCGTTCTATTATCAATTTAATACACTCAACCAAATGAAAAAACTTCTATTTATTAGTTTTATTGGACTTTTATGTTTAATGGCTGTACCGGTGTCGGCTCAATTTTCTAGACCAATTAGTATAGGGGCTGGCGCAGGTGGAACTTTTAATCTAACAGATTTAGGAAATGCCGAATCAAAACTTGCTTTTTATGGTGAATTGGATTACCTCATTACTCCATTCATTTCTGTTGGTTTACACGGTGAAAAAGGTTCCTTGGTTGGAAATGCTTATAATAGTAATTTCAAGAATCGATACTTTGCAGGGAATATTAATGGGAAAGTTCGGATCGGACAATTTTTGGACGGTGCAAAGAATTATAGCTACTATACTCTCCAGTCCAGTATGCTTTCACGTATTGTCTCCAATATTTATTTAGGAGCCGGAGCTGGTTTGGTGAAAAATCGTATTGAAAGAAACTTTTCATCTGAATATATTAATGGGATTACAAATCTGGGAGGAGAACTAGCTAACGATTTAGGCGAAATCCATTTCGTATTGCCATTAAATATAGGCTTAGATATTCCGTTTGGAAGATCTCTCTATGGACCACAATGGGCTATAAATGTCAACTATCAGCATACGCTGACATTCAACGATAATCTCGATGGTATCGTGAATAAAAATAATGATCAATACGGTTTTGCTTCTGTGGGAGTGAAATATGCACTTTTCAATCGTAAATAGGCAGTTTAAAATCTAAATAGAAAAATAATGAATATACTAAAAAGTTACAATGGCAATCGCTTCCTGGGGCTTTTTTCTTTAGCAATCCTAATAGGCTTTACTGCGTGTAAATCCAATACAGCAATGTACAAAGCTCCAAAAGTAAATGCTTTCAAAGGCGGTAAGTTGCCCCCTCCTCCTGGGATGGTCTATATTCCATCGGGTACCATTCTTTTTAAGGGATCTTTAGATAGCGGAAATGTAGGCAAGAATGTCAGCGTAAGTGCTTTCTTTATTGATGAAGCTGAGGTAACAAATAAACAATATCGTGAGTTTGTCAACTGGGTAGCTGACTCTGTGGCTGTCACAGATTATCTCAATGATGACCAATACTTCCTAGATATTGCAGGTGAACAGGTCGGTCAAAAACGCATCAACTGGGCAAAAGTCAAAAAAATATCGCCGATATGGAAAAGTAATGATCCGAGTATTCAAGAGCGCATTGCTCCGATGCTCGAAATGCAAGGAAATAGACGCGCACTCAATCCTGAAGCGATTAAATATCGTTTCTCTTACTTGCAGTCTAAAGGCAATGTGAAAAAGAAATATGTCACGGATACGGTCGCGGTGATGCCTGTAGAAGATATTTGGACAAAAGACTTTCCGAATGCACAGCTTGCATCGTTAGATGCCAATTATTTTACGCACCCTTCTTTTGACTATTATCCGGTCGTAGGTGTCACCTGGAGACAGGCCCGTGCCTTTACGGACTGGCGTGCAAATGAAATGGCTGCTACTATATTGAAAAACTCTTACCTTAATGGTTATCAGCTGAGCCTGAGCTTGCCCACGGAAGCACAATGGCAATATGCAGCTTCGGGCAAATTGGATCCGCAAGATACGATTGCGGGCTCGAGAATGACCATTGATGGTACGGAGGGTAAAAAGAAACTGGCGGTCAACTTTAAACAAGGGGAAGGTACTTATTCTCGGGATGGTGCTACATTTACACTTCCTGTAAAATCGTATATGCCGAATGCTTTTGGTGTCTATAATATGGCGGGTAATGTTTCGGAATGGACATTGGATGCGTATAGCCCCTCTGCAGTTGTTTTTGTGAATGACCTAAACCCAGCTCTGCTTTACGATGCGGATGCGAAAGACGGGGACGCCTTAAAACGTAAAGTGGTCCGTGGTGGATCTTGGAAGGATAATGGTGAACAGCTGAATAGCGAAACACGTAATTATTCGGTAGACTATGAGCCACATTCTTACATTGGTTTTCGTTGTGTGATGTCTGCTTTTGAGATGCCAACAGTACAAAGTAAAACCCGTAAGTATTAACATTTATATCACAAAATAAAATTGAAAGTGATGGACATAAAAATATTGACGACAGTTTTGATGATCTTAGGCATAGGAACTGTCACTGCGCAAGAAAATGTAATTCCTGATACATTAAACGGAGCCCTAGCCCAAGAAGTTATTCAGGATACGATTCCAACAACGGATGGGTTCTATCAAGTAAACAGTATGGAAGATGCTGTGCCTTTTGCTTATCCAGAGGTAAATAAAAAGAACATTCGCTTTTACAAGCGCGTATGGCGGGATATCGATCTAAAAGATGAAAAGAATAGTATCTTGGCTATTCCAGGGAACTCTTTGATCGAGGTCGTGATGAAAGCTATTGAAAAAGGTAAGCTCTCCTTGTATAGTCCAGATGATGATTCGTTTAAAGGACGTTTAAGTGCGCAAGAAGGTATGGCAAGATTTGCGGATAGTGTACTTGTGCCTATATTTGATGGTGAAGGAAATCAGATTGATTCAAAAATGGCACTTAATGAATTTGACCCAGCTCGCGTAACTAAATTTCGGATTAAAGAAGATATATTTTTTGATAAACAACGAAGTCGACTGGAAACACGTATCATCGGGGTAGCGCCGCTAATGAATATCACGACTTCTGCTGAATTAGCGGAATCGGTGGGTGCAACACCGGCATTCTGGTTGTATTTTCCGCAACTGCGTTATAGTCTGATACAAGTCGATATTTCGGATCCGGATAAAGGGCTTTATGATATGACCATGGACGATTTTTTCGTACAGAATAAATTTGCAAGTAACATCGTACGGGAATCTTCACCTGGGATGTTGCAGAACCTGAAAGAGACAGAAAATGGTGGTCAGCAACTCGATGGGAAAAAAGTGGAAGAAAAACTAGATGCCTACAAAAAGAAATTGTGGAGCAATCCCAAAGGGGTGAAGGCCGAGGAGCTAGAAGGTAATAAATCAAATGATGTAAATACGGCTGAGAAGTTGTAATAAGGAGCATATCGCATAGTGAGGCCTTTCCATTTTAGGGAAAGGCCTCTCTTCGTTAGGGTCCTATAGGGTTCTTTTTGATGATTAATTCATGATATGTTAATTTGCATTAGATGGCTTTGGCACATCTTTTGTAATTTTATAGTCCACTAAGCCGTATGCAACCTTAAAAAAAACAAAACAGTAAACAATCACTTATATTAAAATTTAACTTAAACTTATGTGTGGAATCGTTGGTTATGTAGGCCAAGAGCAGGCCTATCCAATTCTTATTGAAGGACTCAAGCGTCTAGAATATAGAGGGTATGATAGCGCAGGTATCGCGTTGCTTGATCAGGGCAATATTAATCTTTACAAAAAGGAAGGTAAAGTGGCAGCACTCGAGCTGGAGGCCGCTGGAAAAAATTTGAATGGCCACGTTGGTATTGGGCATACACGCTGGGCGACCCACGGAGAGCCTTGCGACCGTAATGCGCATCCTCATCGCTCCAAATCAGGCAATATCGCCATGATCCATAACGGAATTATTGAAAATTATGCACAGCTGAAAGCTGACTTAATTCATAAAGGCTACGAATTTCATAGCGATACAGACTCTGAAGTATTGGTGAACTTTATTGAAGATATTCAATTGAACAACCAATGTTCACTAGAGGAAGCGGTTCGTATTGCACTGAAACGCGTTACGGGCGCCTATGTGATTCTATTGGTCGATCCTCAGTTGCCAGATACCATCATCGCTGCGCGTAAAGGCTCTCCATTGGTCATTGGTGTTGGGGAAAAAGGTCACTTTCTCGGCTCAGATGCTTCGCCTATGCTCGCCTATACAAAAGATGTAGTTTATATCAATGATTATGAAATGGCTATCGTTCGTCCCGAAGAGCTCATTTTAAAAAATTATGGGAATGAAACGATCACACCGTATATACAGCGCCTCGACCTTGATCTCGAAGCGATTGAGAAGGGTGGATATGAGCATTTTATGCTCAAAGAGATTTTTGAGCAACCACAGACCATCTTTGATTCGTTTCGAGGGCGTTTAGATGCTGAAAAACTACAGGTAACGTTAAGCGGGTTAGACAGTATTGCGGATAAGTTAACAAAGGCCCGCCGTATTATTATCGTTTCTTGCGGTACAAGCTGGCATGCAGGTCTGGTGGCGGAATATATTATTGAAGAACTCTGCCGTATCAACGTTGAAGTGGAATATGCATCCGAATTCCGCTATCGTAATCCGATCATCGACGAAAATGATGTCATCCTGGCGATATCGCAAAGTGGTGAAACCGCGGATACTTTAGTTGCCCTTGAAAACGCTAAAAAACAAGGTGCGACAATTTTTGGTATCGTAAATGTAGTGGGATCCTCAATCGCACGCATGTCTGATGCTGGCGCTTATACGCATGCTGGGCCAGAAATCGGGGTAGCAAGTACCAAAGCATTTACGGCACAATTGGTGGTCTTGCAACTTTTCGCTTTGCGTCTGGCACAATTAAAGGGTACCATCTCAGATGATCGCTTTAAAGAGTTGATCAAAGGATTAACGGCTATTCCTGATCAAGTAGATTGGATATTGAAAAATCAATTACCGACAATAAGAGCAATCGCTGATAAGTACAGAGAAGCAACTGACTTTTTATATCTGGGTAGGGGATACAATTTTCCAATAGCCCTAGAAGGTGCATTGAAATTAAAAGAGATCTCCTATATTCATGCAGAAGGGTATCCTGCTGCAGAAATGAAGCACGGTCCAATTGCACTAGTTGACGAAAAATTGCCCGTCGTATTTATTGCGACAAAAGATCCGTTCTACGAGAAAATTATCAGCAATATGCAGGAAATCAAGGCTCGAAAAGGTCGATTAATTGCTGTCGTTTCCGAAGGAGATAAAGAAGCACTTCATTTAGCAGAAGACCTGATGGTTGTTCCGCAGACAGACGAGATATTGGCACCTTTATTGTCTGTGATACCGCTACAATTGCTGTCGTATTACATCGGCGTAGAACGTGCTATTGATGTCGATAAACCGCGCAACTTAGCGAAGTCGGTTACGGTCGAATAATATTCATTTGGAAATACATACATAATCATGTTAAATAATAAAGACAACAGCCAGAAGCCAATACTCGTTATTTTGGCTGCTGGAATGGCCAGCCGCTATGGATCGGCCAAACAAGTGGAGAGCTTTGGCCCCTTCGGTGAAAAAATTATCGATTATTCCATTTATGATGCGATAAAAGCCGGATTTGGAAAGATCGTTTTTGTCATTCGCGAAGAGTTTTTGGATGTGATGAAAAGCAACGTGGGCGATAAGCTTCCAGATTCAATCGAAGTCGCCTATGCCTACCAGGATTTTGACTTGCAAAAATTTGGTGTGTATCGGGTGATAGAGCGTCAGAAACCTTGGGGGACAGGGCATGCGGTCATGAGCGCGGAGCAGGAAGTGGATAGACCATTTTGTGTGATAAATGCGGATGACTTTTACGGCTTCGATGCATTTCAGAAAATGGCTAATTTCTTACAGGATCAGGCAACTGATGATGAGATGGCTTTAGTTGGATTTGAAGTTGGTAATACGCTATCCGACTTTGGATATGTCTCTCGCGGCGTGTGTGAGTTAAGTGCGACCAATCATATGCAAAGTGTAACCGAAAGAACGAATATCTATCGGAAGGATGACCAAATTGTCTATGCGGAGCAAGATCAAGAAACAGTATTGCCACATGATTCGCGTGTGTCGATGAATTTTTGGGGCTTCACGCCAAAAATATTCGAAGTAGCAAGAGCGATGTTTCCTCGTTTTGTCGAAGAAAATCATGAAAATCCAAAGGCTGAATTTTTTATTCCCGACATTCCTGATTATATGGTCAAACAGGGACTTGCTCAATTTTCTGTTTTACCAACTGATGCAAAGTGGTTTGGTGTAACCTATAAGGAAGATAAGGAACAGGTACAGTCTAGTCTTCAGCAGCTAATAAAAGACGGACATTATCCGCAAAGACTGTGGAAGGAAAAGAAATTGGTTGATGAAACATTATATTTAGACTTTTAAAAAGAATTAGCGCATGTCTTCCTTTGCATTAGGAAGACATACGCTTTTAATCCGTATCTTTCCCTAAAAACTTTGAATATGCTTGAATGATAGGGAAAGCAATAGCTTCTTGTGGTGCATATTTAACATAGCGCTTGAAATTTTGCCATAAGCGCTTTCCTGAATCTGGTCGATAGAAAAATTTTGATGTTTTTCCATTCTCAAATCGTTCATCATTGAAACCAAAATTTCCTGAATGCCACACTTCATCGAGCATCCAGTCTATTTGTGTATCTTCGGGGTACGGATAGGGAAGACAAGTTTGCGGAATCCCTAAATAGTCAACCAATACTTTATGAAGCAAATGAGTCCATTTCAATATTCCCGTGGTGCGATAAATCCGTTCTAATGCCTGACCGTCAATTTTAGAACTTACTGTATAATACAATCTCGCCGAATCGCAGAATTGACGCAAACTTATGCCGTAAGTAATTAGATGCTTCAAAATATGAATATTGACTTGAAGAACTTGGAGCTCTGGAGCCAGTAAACGAACAGGAACCTGATGGATCAATATTGTTTCTTGATTATCTTTATATTCCTGTAAAAGTTTATTCAAATAGTTTTTTTTTAAAGGGCTTCGAAAGTCAAATGTGTTTTTGTGATGTTCAATATGAATGGTTTTCCAATAATAATGAAGGCTAAAACCTGCTGTATCTTCAAAGTCAGGATGATGTTCCTTCAGAAAACTCCTCGCTTTGCCATACCCATCATCTTCAAAACACCAATCAATATCGCCGCTAATCCGGTGATTTGGAATACGGTAGTACGAAGCTACCCCCTGTCCCTTTTGCAAAATTGGGCGTATGTCATTTTTTGTAAACAAGGAAAACTGTTCTGCAATGACAGTATTCATCTTTTCATTATGGCGTTCAATCTGATCAACGCGGACAGCCCATTTTAACCGCAAAGACTGCGGCGGCAATTGATCTTCCTCAAGGAACTCAAAGCTATCATAGATAATCCCTTCAAGGGTATGGTTAACGGCATATTTACGGATTGTTCCCCAATCATTTTCTGTCAGTGGCTCTGCTACTGAAAGCTTACCCTTTCCCCACAATCCAATGCGTAACAATTGAAAAAAAATATCCCTTAATTGACTGTCCATTTGGTTTTAGAAATATGCGTGAACCAAATATAACTATTTATATGATTTTCGACCACTGAACTGTCTTAAAAATAATCAGAAACATTATAGCTCATTCGTAGGAATCTTTAAATTGTGGCAGAACTTTTGCATAAGACGTAGCTATAAATTTCGTATTTTTGCAACAACTTAACCTATCGAAGGGAAACTTAATAGATATTAAATGAGTAATTTATGGAGGGAGGGCTTGTCCATCAACAAGCCACGTTGGGTCATTCTGTTATTGGATATGATGATAGTGATTGTGGCCTTTCTTGCCAGCTATGTCCTGATTTTTAAACATAGGGGCGGCGTGGAAATGGATGCCATGCAGATACAGCTTTTCATTGTGTCGACCATCTATCTGATCTGTTTCTTTATCTTGGGCACCTTCAAAGGAGTTGTTCACAAAACTGGTATCCGGGAATTGCAACGTATTGTACTCGCAATTATGCTGGCTTATTTTTTATCGGTCGTTTTTTGTAGGCTATCCGAATGGTCTCAACCAGAATTTCTAAAATCTGCTTTTCCTTTTTCAGATACTCAACTCCTTTTTCATGCGTTGATCGTGAGTTTCGGATTGACTTTCAGCCGGGTGCTTTATCGGGCATTATATCATGAGCTCATGTGGGGAAATAAAGACAACCGAATTCCGGTTATCCTTTTTGGAGCTGGGAATATGGGGAATACAACCTTTCATTTTATTCATACGACATCACGCAACAAATACCGTATTGTAGCGATCATGGACGATAATCCGCACCGTATCGGAAACCGAATTCAAGGGTTTAGGATCCACGATATTAATAAACTGAATAGAGAGTTTGTCGAGCGTCATGGAAATGCGGCGGAACTTATTGTGGCCATAGATAATAGAGCGCCTGAGCGGCTGAGTAAAATTTTTAAGCTAGCAGAACCAATCCCTTTGATCGTAAAGATTATACCGGATACCGCACGACTCATGGCGGGCGAAGTCGCCACAAGACAAATCCGAAGTCTACGAATCGAGGATTTGCTGGGACGGAAAACAATTGATCTGGATAACCCGACCATTGCTGCCGAAATGAAAGATCAAATCGTGTTGGTCACTGGCGGAGCAGGGTCAATAGGGAGTGAATTGGTGCGCCAGCTGATACATACTGAGCTCAAACAACTGATTGTAGTCGATCAGGCGGAATCGGCTCTGTATGATGTGCAACAGGAGTTGAGCGGTTCAGCCCACTTTTCCCGTAGCCTATTTATGGTAGGGAATGTCCGCGACGAAATATTCATGGACAAAGTATTCGAGGTATACCACCCTACTTATGTGTTCCATGCAGCAGCATACAAACATGTCCCGCTGATGGAAGCCAATCCTTATGAGTCCATTTTAACCAACGTATGGGGCTCCTATAATGTTGCGCAGTTAGCTGACAAATATGGCGTAACCAAGTTTGTCATGGTTTCAACCGATAAGGCCGTCAATCCGACAAATGTCATGGGGGCCACAAAGCGTGTGGCTGAAATTGCGGTATCAACAGTTAATATGCGCTCTAAAACGAATTTTATCGTCACACGCTTCGGTAATGTGTTAGGATCTAATGGTTCCGTTATCCCCCTGTTTGAAAAGCAGATGCTGAGGGGAGGACCGCTAACGATTACCGATCCGAATATCACACGTTATTTTATGACGATACCGGAGGCTTGTCAGTTGGTACAAGAAGCTGCGGTAATGGGCAAAGGCGGAGAAATATTTGTATTTGATATGGGGGAACCTGTTAAAATCATGGAGCTGGCAAAACAAATGATACGCCTTAAAGGATATAATTACCCGGAGGATATCGATATCAAGATCGTAGGACTGCGTCCTGGTGAGAAAATCTTTGAAGAATTATTGGCTAATGGAGAAAATACGGAGAAAACGTATCATGAGAAAATTATGATTGCGAAGGTCAATACCGCGGATATTCTTTTACAGAGTGCGCGGGTGGATCAGTTATGCGCTTTTGCTAAATCAGCTGATCCCAACGCGGACAAAATGCAATTGGTGCAATTGATCAAAGAAATTGTTCCTGAATATCGCTCGCAAAATTCTATTTTCACATCCTTGGATCAATAAACTTAATCACGGAATATGTTTTAACATTTTTATAACATTATTTTCAAAACGATTTTTACTTTGAATGGTTATATTAATAAAACAAGTAATTCAATTAATAAAAAACGAAAGGAAAATATTATGAGTGAATTAACATGGAAAGGCCGTTGGAACGAAATTAAAGGTAAAGTCAAACAACAATATGCTGACCTTACAGATGATGATTTACTTTATGCGGAAGGCAAAGAGGATGAATTGGTAGGTAAACTTCAAAAGAAAACAGGTAAAACACAAGACGAGGTGAATACTTGGTTGAACGGATTGTAGGGTTTGTCTTTGTGATAAGTAAAGCGGATAGCAGCAATGTTATCCGCTTTTTTTTGTGATAGATATAGGGAGTTAAAGCCTGTTATAAATGCCGGACTAATGTGTGCTTTTAATTTAGCTGTAAATAAAAAAAGGTTTTCAGACGGGGAGAATGAAAACCTTAAATAACCAATTATAAACCTAATAAGGTGATGCAAATATAGTAATTTTTCCATGTTTATATAATTTTTTCGGAATTTTTGTACTGAAAATATTTTTTTTTCAGAATTTAATGTGTAAAAATTGGTTTTAATCGTGTTTTATTGTTTTTTTTACTGTAATTTTTGGTTTTTTATATGAATTTTGTTTTAATTTTTTTTGAATGAAATGATTTATGTCTTGTTTTCTTTGATTATCTTGTGTTTTATGTCTAAATTTTATGTATTTATTGAATTTTACATGATATTGATTGATAATATTTATTTGCAATTCTCTTTTTTAGAAAAAAAAGCTCATTTCGGAAGGATTTATGAATTCCAAAATTGCAGATCACATTTTTCTGAGGAACCATACGGTCCAAGGATATCGGCATCAGTTAATCGAAAAGACGGAGACAGAGAATACCGCTGATCTTGTGCGTTTCGCATTTCAAAATAAACTGTTGTATGAAATCATTTTTTGTACAGCTGCTCGTAGAGATTGATGACCTTTTTTTGAAGATTGATAATTTCTTCCTCACGTTGTAGCAACCTTTGCTTCTTTTCATTGACCTCTTTGGCATAGTCTTTAATTTCATCTAAATCAGAATCTGCTAACAGCTGCACGACCGTCAGATTAAATAACCTGGAGATTTGGTTTAGCCGAGACAGATTTAGATCTGTAACTCCAGTTTCCATTTTAGAAAATGCAGGAATTGATATTTCTAATCGCTTTGCAACATCCTGTTGACTCCAGCCTTTTTGATGTCTAAGTGACCTAATTTTTTTTCCTAATGTATTCATTTGAAAATCTCTTGAGCGTTAATATACGAAATAAATCAATCAGATAAAACTATGTCATGAAACATTCCATTTTTTAGTAGATAGGATATGATTAAATTTTACCTGAAAAAGAGCTTGCAGCGCAGCGCAACTCAGCACGATTGAGCGTATGCCGCTAGCTCGCCAGTCTGATATCATAGACAGCATGACAGCTCTTTTTTCTTGCATATTCATAATGCATTGCTAGGTCATGAACATCCCATTCGCGCGGAATTGCATAGTCTCAATTCCCGAAATCTTAAGTATAGCTTTTAATCACAGAAATTACGAAAAAAAGGATCAAAACTCATCAAAGTTTTGATCCTTTATAACTGAATTTTAAAAAGCGTCGAAATTGTATTTGATGTTAATCTAATAAGTTTGACTTTGATACAGCCCCTTTCCAATTTTAATATTATTAATTTATTTAAAAAGGTCAACAGGAAGGCCTATTAAAATGACTATAACGACAATACTCAGAATAAAATCTAACTTTGTAATCTTGTTAAGACCAACTTTCTTTATAAAAAATATCGAGCCGACAACCGTTAACAAGCTAATAAAGTATATTATTGCGATACCACGATTTATAACAGATGCTAATTGATTGGAGACATGCCAGATTTTGGCAACTTCCTCATGCGGATTTTCAGCAAACATATTACCATAAAATCCCGCCGATTTAATCTTTAAAATAATAGCATCAATGCCCATATATGAAGCGAAAAGCCAAACTAAAAGCTGTAAAAAACAGAACCAAAAGGAGAGGTAAAAGTATAATTTCATAATATTAATTTTACTATTTAAAACTAAATTACTGGTAATATTAGTTGCATTCGGTTGAAAGTTCACTAATCGGTTTCTGACCATTAATTACTTGTTTAACCAACGACCATTCCGGTCGATATTTTACTGGAGCATTCACAATTGCATTACCCTGATTTAGGTTTATAAATGTAGCTATTTCCGATTGAAAAGAAATCCATAATGCATCCGTTTGCCCTATGAACTACATATTTGATTTGTCGATGATTTGTTTATAGTTCTGCGGATACAGATCTTTGATGTTTTTGTGATTATGGATGCTATGTTCAGTAGCGTATGTTTTAACCACTGGTAGGGGTTCACCTCATGCTTTTTACAGATGGTCAAGAACGAGTATATCATTGCCGATCGCTGTGCGGCTTCATGGCTGTCGGCTAAGAGCCAGTTCTTGCGACCGAGTGCGATGGGTCTGATAGCGTTCTCGACAAGGTTGTTGTCTATCTGCAGGTTTCCATCATATAAATTGATCATAGCGAGGAGGAACTGCTTGTTATGGACAATATATTTGCGTATATTAAATTGGCTTGTCAGAAGTCTTTACAGGAAGATAAAATACCTGAAAAAGAACTGGCAGAGCAGCGCAGCACGATTGCGCGTACATTGATACAGACGAATCGTTGATTATGAAAGTCTTGCTATTTCTGTAAAAACGATGTTGTAATATGCTAAGTTATTAAATAATAAATCCTCCCGATTTAATCGGTAGAATTGGTTTTTTGGTGAACAATTAGGTGTTTTTGATCTTTCGTCTAAGCCATGCTCTGATTCTATCCCTATTCTGTATAAATGTCTAGAATATTCTTAGCAGTTGTTTTTAAGTCCTTAATTAAACTACTAGGCGCTATAACTTTCATGTCATTTCCATACGATAACAATTCCATAAAGAAATCGTGGGTGAGAAATAGTTTCAGTTTTACACGCACTTCATCACCATTATCGATAAGCAGTATTTGCGATTCGTGCAAGGGTAATGACTTGATATATTTCCCTTGCAAAGGATTGAACGATAAGATGACTTCCTCTGGTTTGTCACTATTCGGACTGATGATACCGAAGCAGTATCTATAATGCTCGTTAACATCAAAATTTTTGGGAAATTCAAACTTCTTTTTCAATATTTCCAATTCGCTCAGCCGATCGAGTGCAAAACTTTTTATTTGTACGTTTTTTAGATCCTTTGCCAATAGGTACCATCTATTTTTAAATTCCTTCAAGGCATAGGGCTCGACATGACGGTTGGTCAATCCATCCTCCCAATACTTTTGATAGACAAACTTGATCTGGATCTGGTTTTTAATGGCATGCAATAAGCCGTAAAGATGCTCCGTACCCCGTGGCTTTCGCTTTTCAAAGTGGATATAGTTTGATAATCTGTCCGTGAGGTTCAAGGCATTGAATGTGTCGAAAGCTTCCAATATCCTTTCGTTCAACTCGGGTTGTTCTTCCTGGTCAATATAATAAACCTTTTGGATAAAGTCGTATTGGATATCGATATTATAAATGGAGAATATATCTTTTCTGTCCCGCTGAAATGTACGTATAGATACATTAAAATCATATTCTTGTATCTCAGACTCTAGTGCCAAGTAATTCGCTATATCGACAAAATTAGCCGGACATTTTCTTAGTTTCTTAATGATAAGATTGTATCTTGCTATAGCTTCTCTTTTTGACATGTCATATTGTTTTTTATTTATCAATTATTATTAACAAAGTTAAGGATAGCCTACGACAGATAGTGTCGTCTATTCAGCATGCGTCGTTTTATTTTATTCTGATTTTCCGAATAAAGCGTCACAAAAACCTTGACTGACCCATCGGCTCAATTTTAAAATGACCTTTAAACTCAAGATGACAAATATGGAAAGAATCACCCATGTATACCATTGCAAGTTCATGCCTGGCTGTATACTCGGTTCTATCTCCACAATTAGATGAACCCCAAATATGAATAAAAATGAGCTCGTTCCGCTTAACGTTAGCAGGAAGATAATGACTGTAATAAATCTCCTCATGATATAAGTTTATTTAACGATGAAATAAATGATCTTGTATAATGCTAAACAGGCAAGCCATAGGGCAATAATACCAGCTATACCAAGTAGGAGCAATGAAAAAAAGAAAGACATATTCATAGCTGAAGCTATGCTGATCATAACAGTCAGTATGGCTGGTGATGGAAGCAGGCAGATTATAACAGCGATCCATTGGGCTACATTTTTACGTTTATCCATTGTTGTTCTCCCTTTCTTTTTTATCGGATGTTTTGCCTTGATGTGTGGGTTCTTCCTCAAGTCTCTGTGTTTCTTCCTTTATACCTTCCCAAAAACCTTTGGATAAGAGGAGCCAGCCAAGTATATAACCTGCGATACTCAGCACCCATTTATTCCATGAAAATGCGGTGGCAAATGCCAGGCCAACAGCGAGCCCTATGGCGCCATTGAGTAAGGCTTTGAATAAGATTGTAATTGCTTTCATAAAGATAATTTTTCTGAGTTTATGTTATGAAAGCAAAGATGCAAGTAGAGTGTGACAAGACGCGTCGTGGTCGATTCTAATTCTGTAGTTACTCTAGAGTAGCTGAATAACTCAGACAAATTATGATTTTTTACACTTTCTTGGAGGAAATGCGCGATAAGCTATTTGGGAAAGTTTCAAAATATTCAAACCGCCAAATAAGCGGTTTGAATAAAGCTAAAACCACCCTAAAGTCAGATGCAAAACGTGTGCAATTATTAATAGAATAGATCCTATATTAATTAGAATGACATCCCAATATTTCATTTCTTTCATTTGTGCGAGAATGAAAAGAATAAATGCCATCCCAATAAAAACGGTAGATGCCGTTGATAATGTACTGCCCCAGGAAATCCAGGTGAATACAAGCATTGCAACGACAATGCAAATCATAAAAAAGAAAGATTTAATCATGTGTTAGTGCTTTTTGTTTATAATGTATTAAAAATCTAGCTCTAAGATATCTTGATTGCCAAATTCTAATGCTTTGGTCATTTGAACAAAACTATCTAAGGGATTTTTGATTATAATACCGCTAATCTGCATTAAAATAGCCATAATCTTCTCTCGATCATTTTCTTTTTCTGCTTGTTCAAGATTTTTATATAAGGCACTTAACCCAACTTCACGCTCAGCAAAAGTTTTTTCCAAACTACTTTTTAATAATTGTAGTTTGTCTGAATAAATTTTTATCCGTTCATCAGATTCAATCCTTAGCTTCTTAAGTTCATGATTCATCTGTTTACTTTCTTTCCAAAGCTCTGCGACCTTGTAAACATCAAATGAATGAATCTCGTTTACAGATTTATCCACAAGTGCAGTTGTGATTTGTTTTCTTGCTGTTGTTGTTTTATTTTCCATCCTCTATAATTTTTGCTTTATTTATTTTGTTATATTCGTGGCATATTTGGCACAATAATTTTATCTCTTCCCAAAATTCCATGTCATTTTTCAATTCTTTTCGTTTGGATCTATGATTCAAATAGTTGATAAAGTTTGATTCGCCAAAAACTTTTTGTCTTAAGGGTTCATAACGTTTTATAAAAGATCTATTGACTCTATCTAAAGCTTCTGTTATTTCGTTAATTCTTAGTATATTACTCTTTATCGCCAAAAAGGCTTTACTGGTATTTAGCATGGCGCTTTCTATCTCGTTTTTTGCCCTTTGTACTTCTAGACGTTTTGAAACAACTTCTTTATTTAATCGGCCGATTTCGGAAATTAGATTCCCGATTAAATTAAATGTTAACTCTATACTATCTTCTATCAGCGTGTTCTTGTTTATTTCTCTTTTATTATCAAGTGTAGTCATTATAGATTTTTTAACATTTTTGCGGATATCATCTAATAATATTCCGTCATCGAAAGCTGTGGTGATCATTTTCTCATCGTGGAGATAGTCAATGCTTTCAATTTTTACTTTTATTATATTATCTTTGACAAGTTCGTTATCCTTGCTGCGAAGATTATCTTTAATTATTGAGATCATTTCTTTCGCTAACGAAAGATTTCTGTATACGTCCATTCGACATTTTATCAGCAATACTTCTGCATGATTATGGTAATCCATTGCTTCTCTAAAACTGATTTGTGCATCAAGAGCAACCTGCTGTAAAGCCGACAAACGATTTACTTCCTTCTGAAGTTTAGAAGACTTTCCTAATGTTACAATATATTTAAAAAAATTACTGACTTCTGGTCCTTCTGAATTTATACTTTTATCATTTAGTATTTCATGAATTGTCCCATCAGCAGAATTGATTTTTGATAAAATTCGTTGTTTTAGAGAAAGATGTTTAGTTACAGAGTTTTTCTTATCACCCAATATAAGGTTTGTCTCAAAATGCCGTTTATAGATATTGTTATTCTGTTTATAACAGAAAAAAGGAATTAAAAAAATATCCTTAATTATTAAACCAATCATACTCAAAAAAATAATCTTTGAAAGAATTGTATATGATGAAAGGTCAAAAATAACAGCTGGGAACTTTAGATACACATAAAAAAAATGTGCATTTAAAATGAAGAAAAAAGCAATCAAAAACCAATAAATATATGCTTGAATTTTTTGTCTAAGATAAAATTGGTGTGTACCAAATAATCCACCTATAAGCAACAAAACATATGACAAACGTTTGCTAAACGGCTCTATTCTATTTTCATCCGAATATTTGTTTTTAAATAAACCTCTTAATAGTATCAGAACAGAAGCAATAATTCCTATGATTTTTATATAATAATACCAAGGTATATTTTCATTTAGATGCTCTATTTTACGAGTTATAAAATTAATATCAGAATTATGTAAATCCGATATATGTTGTTTTAAAATATTTTCAAGCCTATTCATTACATCTTGACTAAAAATTTACCCATTCAGCACCGTTAACATTTGTTTTACATAACCATCGTGCCTAAACCAGTTATGCGCCCAATTGGGTACCATAAAGATATAGCCACAAGGGTCTTCGTGCGGAGCACAATCCAACTCATTTCCGATAATGTGGCCCGCTTCCTTGGCGGATACACCAAGTACTTTAGCAAGCTCTTGCCGAAGAAGGTTGTATGTGATATCTCGGACCATTCGTGGTGTAACAACTTTATTTGTCACGGCTTCGGCTGTGGAAGGGTCTTTTTCCAAAAGTATTTTGAGTTCCAGAACATTTGGCGTTTTGACGACAGGCAATAGGCGCAATCCCCAGAAACAATATTCGCCGTTTATTTTGAACATACAAAAGCCATGTTCGCTATTGCGACGGTTACAGTCTTCTGCCAATGTTCGAACTTTCGGATTGTTGATTTTATTCAAAAGTTCAGGGATAATTGGCTGCCGGCGCAGAATGCCGTAGTTATAGCCTTCTTTATTGATACCACCATATCCTTGCGGTATATCATTTTCATCAATAATACATTTTTCTACTTTCATAATGCCAGCAATGTTAGGGTATTCGGCATTAAGTTGAGTAAATTGTTGTTTCATCTTTCTTTAATAGATTTTTGATTAATTGCTATCCTGTATTTTCCTTGGTTTTCTCTATCTCGAGAAAAAGCTCTTTAGAATTTTCAGCACGCTTTACTTTATAACGAAGATACTCCGTTACTCCGCCAATATACGTCGTACCCTATTTTTAAAATCAAATTATCAAATAAGTCCTATTTACGAAGGTTAACAATATGTAAAGAAACTTTTAGGCGACTCCTCAAAGATCACTGATTAGCTCCGAACAAGCATGGCAGGGAGTATAATGTGCTTTGACTACTAAAAGATATCCAAATATATAAAATTATTTACGGATACATATTAACATAATTAGCTGTAGGGTTATAAGACAAGGGGCCTGAGTTATTATAAGGGATTAAGAAATGAATAGAAAATTTCCTCTATTAAATTGGGAATTTTACGACTCAATTCCTCGGACAATACTTCATTTTTTTTTACTGCTCATGTTTATTATTTGTATGTTTGTAAACATGTAGATAATTAACTTATAATAACTTCTCAAAATGATTTTTCCAATTCTACGATTTTTAGGTTTAGCTTTAGTGGTCGGCTCTCCAATATTAGGGATTAAAATATTAGATTTTTTGTTAGGAAAACGAAGCAAGGAAGACCGTGAAAGAATTAAAATAATGCTCAAGGAAAAAATCGTATCTGATATCTTGATCCTTGATACTAATATTTGGATGATTGATGATGGGGCGGATGATGAAGATTATTTTTTTAAGCTCTTACAGAAAGTTTGTAAAGAATTACACTTAAAAATATATGTGCCAACTTTTCAACTTGATGAACTTGATGTTAACAAAAAAAATGATGACCGGGAAAAAATATATCTTAAATCTTTCGCAAAAACGAGGATCCTTAAATTTCAACAGGAGGAATTGCTGATTATCGAACAAGTAGCTAACACAAGGTCTTATGTAGATGACCAATTTGTTAATTGGTCAAAGTCTAAAGCAGATATAGGGAAATCCATTACTTTCTTTACTAATGATAAATCTCTTTTAATAAAAATCAGAGGAATAGTAACAAACGTAAAAGCATTAACAAGTGAAGATTTCATAAGTTTATTTAAATAAATCTGAAATTGTCATCATTTCTTTTTTGAGATGGTGATTGTTCATCCAAAGCGAGTCTGATAACGAAACCATAGAATTTTAAAGATTATAGACAAATCAAACGTTACTTCGGATGACAAATACGTTTGGAAGATCAATTTTGCTTGGGGGAACAGATTAAGCTAATCATATATTATCAATGGAATTCATCCAGCCTTTTTATTCCCGCTTTGTCTTATCAAGGATGCCGACAACCTCACGCGCGATTATCTTTACCCTTTTTTCGAGGGCAGTGATCTCCTTCTCTTTTTGGGAAAGCTGATCTCTCAATGCTATATTATCGGCGCGGAGTTCTTCTGTGTCCGATGGGCTGTTAAGAACTGATTCCATCCCGGATTCAAAGATCTCCAATATAACTCGTTTATTTTTTGTTATGGCATCGATCCGCTCTTTTTCTCTTTCCAATCTGAAGTTTTCCAGCTTCCACCCGATCACCCTCATGTACGACCTTGCGATAGCGACCGAGCTCCTGAATTCCGTTATTTCCCCTTCGGTATACTCATTTTCGGTTTTCTCCCTAATCCGGTAGTCCAAAATACTGATGAGCTGCTTAAGGTTGATATCCAGCTCCAAAAGTCTTTCGGGATCTCTTCCCTCGAGGATTTCCTTTTTCAGCAGCAATAGCTGTTCTTTTTTCATATTCGGGTTCAGTTTTCGGTCAGACCATTTTTCTTAATGTAATCATTTACCTTCATGTTCAGCTGGCGGCAGCGCATGGAGAGACTGTTTATCCGCGAATACTGCTCATTGGAAAGCAGTTTCTTGCTGAATTCCCTGAAGATGATGGCTTCGTTCATGTGCGTTTGAAGTGTCTGTCGCATGTATCGCTTTTCTACCTCAAAGTCATACTTCAGGTTGTCACTTCTGCCCTGAAAATAGTCATCGATCTGTTTTTCCGTGAGCACCTGTATTGCACTTGCCTGATCGATCAAGGAGAAAAGCTGCTTACGTTCGTAATCATCCACGCAGAAATGGACCAGCCGGTGCAGCTCGGATCTGATGAAGGTCAGTTCCATATACAGTTCAAATAGACTGTCGCCCGTTTTTGTGGCTTTAAGCCCCTGTTGGGCTTCATTCAAAAAAGATTCAATTTCCTCAATTTGCATAGCTTTCAATTCATCCATTGGTAAAATGAAAAAAACGTGATTACCTAAAATAAGAATTTTTTTTATTCGAAACAATAAAAAGACAGGTTCGGGAAAAAAAGTGTTTTCTTAAGGTAAGATCGAAGGCAAGCGTTGATTCTTTTGGCGAATATGACAGATGGTCCTATTGCAGGATTAGGCGAGTAGATATAATGTTTTGATGGTCTATTTTTTTGCTTAATCCATAAAAGAATGAGCCGATATGATCCGATAAGAACCAATAATGAGCCGATAGCTAAATAATTTGTGAGAGTCATTTTTAATGTGAAAAGCCCTACCCAGACGGGCAGCGCCGCATGGTTTTCTAATCTTCTGTTTTTACGATAAGGCTTTCAGCGATATTTTTTACCTTAAAATAGCCGGTTTTTTAAGGTTTTTAGTGATTGATGGAACAACTTTAAGGTCTAAAATTGTGCATGCCTTAAAATTGGTTATTTTTTAAGGTTTTCATCTGGTTAAGGGACAAGTTTGAGGCCGAACATGAAGCTGGCCTTAAAATATCGTATTTTTTAAGGCCATTTACCCCATGGAATGGACTTCCTGAATTGCCGATTGACTCGGAACAGTATCAGACGATCGAAATATATGAACAATTGGGGAATACAAAGGCGGCAATTGTGAGATTGCAAGGTAGAAGCATTGTGATACCAAATCAGGGTATGGTAGAATTAGTTTTTTAAAGAAGCTTCGACTTCAATTCTTGGCATGCCAAAAAATAGTTTGCCACTTCTCGATGGAAACTTTTTGAAGTTCTTCGTTTGGGAACTCCGCTTCGATCATTGTAAAAGAGTCTTTATACTCGCGCATTAAAAAAAGTAAAGTCGAGGATTGGGAGGCAACCTTATACAGCTGACGTTTCTCGCCATTGTTGCTTTTCTCTTTTAATAATTTTAAGTTATTATCAGGGCCGAGGTTATTTAGTGTCTTTTTAATATTTTCACATACCCCATCGATGTTCATTAGCTGCTTGGCGGTTTCTGTAATGATAATTTCGAAAGGTTTGGATTGGTCATCCCTGCTGACCGCTTCGTAAAAACTTGTCAAAAAACCATCTTCCTCTGTTTTCTTGATATTGAATTGGTATTCCTCTTGAGAGGACGTGTCCAGCTGCAGGGATTGGGCAGTGGCTATATTAAATTGGAAATTTAATAGCAGTAGACTAAAATAGCATAGGAAAGATCTTATTTTTGCTTGCATATAGTTTTAAATTTATAATTTATTGAAGCCATTTCCGAAAGTGAGTGGTTTTTTTTATTTTAAACTGGTTCGTCCTTTAAAACTAAATATATTATGAGAAAATCTTATCACTCATAATAAAACCTCCAAATGTAACTCAGGAGGCTTAGCTAGAAGTTCGTTTTACTTTAACCGGCATAACTAATTTAATGATAAATATTTAATATCAAAGTTTTTAAAGGCTTTTCTGTTTAATATGTAATATCAGAGACAGAGTTTATTTGGAAGGAACAATACCAATCCTCGGGCGTGGGCCATCGCCGTAAAAGTATTCGAAAAGTTGTTTAGGGCTAAATTCTAAAGCTTTAGATAGTCCGTATATTTCATCAGCATAGAGTTCTTTAAGTTCTCCTGAAAAGAGCCTATTAAATCTTTTAGCAATAATTTTAGAGCTATCACTAATTTGATTTTGGCTATTTATATAGGGATTGATTAGATCGTGAAATAGATTTTCGTTTTTTTTCATGCTCGCTAACATATATCCCTCATGCTTAACAAAATATTTGTTACAAAAAGTGTCAATATCTTCTTCTAAAAAAATCAAAATCTTATAGAAGATTCTGCCCTCCAATTTGGGAGAGCTTTCACTAAGAAGATTTGATATTTCTTCAGCTTTATTCTTTAATTCAAGTTTATTTTTAATTTTTTTCTTAAGTATGATTGAAATATATTTGGAAAATTCATCAAGTTTATTTGTTTGATATTCAGCCATTTTAATTTTTATTTTAAANNTGGGACTAATTTTAATTTTTGTTTTTATATTTGTCTTATAATCAGTTAATCTGATTTAGTCTCGACTACGGAAACGACGAAATTTCAATGACGCGAGACGTAGGGTTTGCGAACCCCCTGTACTTTTTGTATTTTCGCAAAAGGAAGGGGCAAGCTCCCCTATTGGAAACTGCGTCATGGGTATTCGTCGTACCTCGTATTCAGTAGAAGATAGTGGGGCTTGCCTCTTTTATATTTAGACATACGCCTTTTTTATCTTCCCCTCGAGACTCTTTTTAATAACTCCAATGCTATTAAATTATGAAATCAAATGAGTCAAAAACACCACCACTACAACGACAGATCAAGGATCCGGGTCGAAATCATGTAGTAACACTGTTGAATAAGAACAAGTATTGTCCACCAGAGTAGTTGTCAAAAGTATAAAAACCATAAGCGGCTGATACCAATCGTATCGGTAGTGTAAATAAGAACGCCCCACAAGGGTTTCTTACCAACACATGCTTTTGGTTTTGCCGGCCAGGACTTTTTAAGGTCAATGCCTACTGTTGTAATTCTATTCTTTTAGACTCGCACCCTAAAAGTACGTATTTTACAAATGTTAAGCAAAGATCTTGAAAAGATAAGTATAGTTTTTCTATAATATAAGGCCGGATTTTATTTCCTGACGGATGCGGTATCGTCTCTATCAAATTACGTGTAACTGTCCTGCACCGCATCTGAGAACCTAATTTCTTATTTATTCACTGCTGTGACCTGAGCTCGCTCAGGCTCCCACAAAAAGCTGATTTCGGTCGGATGGGGAGAACTATGTGCTTAGGTCACAGCTAAAAACTAAACAAATGAAAGCCATTTATGAAGATCTCCTGCAGCTAGACAGGCCATTCTACGAGATCCATGAGAAGAACTACGATCCGCTAAAAGCGATTACAAACTTTTGGAATCACTATTCGCTCGTAACTGTTCGTGAGTATCTCTGCACCTTGGATCTCAAATGTAAAACCACTGAAACAGCGACTGAAAACAAAATTGAAACGCTACAACAAACACTCTTTTTCGCAGATATTCTGCGTGCTCTAATTGCGTATTTCCTGATGCATAGCCGTCAGATTGATACAGGTCAAATAAAACTGGCAACACTGGAAGCGAATATGGAAGAGATCCAACTGACCAAAAAAATCAACGATTTTTTTCAATCCATTAACCAACCAACTATTTAAGATGATGAGATCAACAATATACAATCTGTACAAAGCCTTTAAGAGCAAACGAGCACTGGTGATGCTGCTGTGTTTAGTTTCTATGTTTAGTTTATCTGCCCAGACGCCCCGCCAGGACAGCGGGGCCAATGGGCCAAGTTGGCCTAATGCCTTGTTAATGGGGCAAAAAGTACCGGATAAATTTTGGAATAGAAAGTTTTTGCTTTTTAGAGATGGGGATACAATTAGGGAATCATTGGCCGCCTATAGGGGCAAAATGATCGTTCTGGATTTCTGGGCATCGGGTTGTGTGCCTTGTCTATTGCATCAGAAAGAAATCAACTATTTCAAAGAGAAGTACAAAGATGATCTTGTGGTGATTATGGTAAATAGTAAGCTAACGAAAGATAAATATAGCAAGATCAAAAATCTATATGACAACAACCACTTTAAGAGGTTTGGAATGGAGCATCTGGAATCGATAATTGAAGACGATTATCTCGTGGACCTTTTTATGGCTGCGGCTTTTCCCACTTATATCTGGATCGATAGCCATGGAAGGCTGCAGCTCATAACCTATAAAAATCTATTGAACAGAAAGATTGCGATACCTTTTATTGAAAAGCTATGAAATTTTTAAAATTAATATATGTTGCCCTTTTAATTATTGGCTGTATGCATTGTAACGCACAGAAACTCATAAGAGGCAATATAAGGGATGAAAGCGGCAAGGTTGTTTCAAATGCTATTGTAAGGCTAACAGGCAGCGATGCCAGTGCAAAAAGCGATAATGATGGAAACTTCAAGATTGCGATTTCGCCGAAGGACAGTGTATTGATCGTGTCTAGTTTAGGTTTTTCTACCGCGCATGCTACCATTAAGGATTTTGTGAATATAGTTCTGAGACAAAGGAACATTAACTTATCTGAAGTAGAAGTCATTCATACCGGCTATCAACAGTTGCCAAAGGAAAGGCTGACAGGAAGTTTCGAGCAGGTCAATAATAAATTACTTGCAAAAAGAGTCAGTGCAAATATTCTGGAAAAACTGGACGGTTTGATCCCTGGTCTGCAGTTTGATAACCGCAAAGATAATGCGGTTATAAATGTAAGGGGGATAAACACAATGTCAAGTAACATGATGGGGCCATTGATCGTGGTGGACAATTTTCCTTTTGAAGGCGATATAGCTGATCTGAATCCAAATGATGTCGAATCTGTATCGGTATTAAAAGATGCTGCTGCGGCTTCTATCTGGGGGGCCAGAGCAGGAAATGGGGTCATCGTTATTAATACAAAAAAGCCTTCTATGAAGATGCAAAATACAAAGATCGGAGCAATCTTCAATACGGCTATCACGGGCAAGCCCAGAATAATGGATCGAAATACTTTGAATCCGTCAGATTTTATTGATGTGGAAATGTTCCTTTTCGACAAAGGACACTATACACCTGCCTATAACAATCCTTTAACTTCAAGAACTACTATATTTTCGCCAATCGTCGATAAATTGTATGATTTTAAAAGCGGTAAAGTGTCCGGTGAAGAACTGGAAGAGTTTGTACGGAAAATGAGACAACAGGATGTCCGAAAAGATCTGCTCAACTATGTCTACCGGAATGATGTGCTAAATCAATATAACGTCTCGGCCTCTGGAGGATCGGCCAAAAATGCCTGGTTGGTTTCGCTAGGTTATGAAAGGAATATTGGAGACAGAAAGGGAGCNNATAAAATAAGTACAAATATCCAGAATACATTTTCCATAGGCAAGCGGATGACTTTGTCGCTGCAATCCCGTTTTATCCGTTACGAAGGCCGAGATAAATCCTCCACTTTTGACTATAACTATGTGCCGGGGGGCGGCAGGACCCGTCTATATCCCTATGCTAAACTGCTCGGGGACGAAGGAGAGACCTTAGTTATTCCAAAAGCTTATAACCTCAGTTATGTCGATGGTTTAGCCGGCACATCCTTATTGGATTGGCTGTATAGGCCACTCAGTGAAGCTGAAAACCAAAATATTGCAACAGGAAAAAATCATATCGCATCACAGCTGACCTGGAATTATAAGCCGATAAGCGGAATTGATCTTTCGATCACATATAGTAATGAAATCGAAAATCAGACATATAGTACAATTTATGGAGAAGGTTCATTTTATACAAGAGATCTGATCAATCGCTTTAGTCAGTTCGATGGCGACGATATTAAATACATAGTTCCTAAAGGAAGTATAAGAACTGCTAATGATTCCAGGCTCGAAAGCAACAAAATTAGATTTAATGCAGCATTTGAAAATTCGTTTAATAAATCCATGCATCAGATAAACGCGATTCTTGGTGCTGAGATATCCAATACGGTGGTGCAGGGGAGTTCAACAGGAAATTATGGCTATAACCCTCTGCTGCTGACTGTGCAGCCAGTAGATTACACTAATTTATACCCAATCTATGATGGTCTTGCCGGAAATAGCCGGATACCGTTTAACGGTGGGTATTCAAAGTATGTCAATCGGTTTGTTTCACTTTATGGAAATGCCGCCTATACATTGAAAGAAAAATATGTCCTGTCATTTTCCGCAAGGAAGGATGCTTCCAATCTCTTTGGTGTGAAAGCAAATGATAGATGGAAGCCTTTATGGTCAACAGGTTTAGCCTGGAAAATTAAGCAGGAAGATTTTTTGAGATCGGCGCATTGGCTGTCGGATCTAAAAATCCGGGCGACATATGGGCATAGCGGGAATTCAGGCGGGACATCGAGCACATTGCCCATGATCTCACATAGCAATGCGCGCAATCTGGATCTGTCTGGTATGCCTTACGCATTGGTGACCAGGCTGCCCAATCCCAATCTAAAATGGGAAGATGTAAGAATGACAAACTTTGGTGTAGATTTTGGACTGTTGGGAAATAAAATTTCGGGTACCGTTGAGCTGTTTGATAAAAAATCGACCGACTTGCTTTCACCTGATGGAATCGATCCGACAGTGGGAATGACGACCATAACACGTAATGTGGGGATAATCGATGGAAATGGATTTGATATTTCGCTCCGGTCCAATTTTAATATTGGAAAAATGGGTTTTAACACTATTTTCTTTCTTTCCCATAGTATCTCAAAAGTAAAAGAATATAGGGGTAACATCAGTCTAGCAAATGCCTATGTACAAAATACAGGGACAACGCTTTCGCCATTGCCGGGCAAAGAACTTTATCCTGTATTTGCTTTGCCGTTCGCAGGCTTGGATCCGGCCACAGGTGATCCTCAAGGATATCTGGATGGCGTTGAATCCAAAAAGTACAGCAGCCTGATGCAAGACTCTTTGCAGCATATTAAATACTATGGTTCGGGCTTGCCTCCCTATTATGGGAGCTTCAGTCATTCAGTTGCCTGGAAAGGANNGAGGATTGGAACTTTCTTTTCTAATAATGTTCAAGTTCGGACATTACTTTCAGAAGGAAACAATTTTATATAATGGTCTTTTCAATTCGTGGAAAGGCCATGATGACTACCAAAAAAGGTGGCAAAAACCCGGTGATGAAAAGACGACAACGGTTCCATCTATGATTTATCCAGCTTCAGCGGACAGAGATAGTTTTTACGCTTATGCAGAACCAAATATTGCGAAAGGGGGGCTTATCCGTTTACAGGATATCAGACTAGCTTACTCATTTACCCCGTCAATAAACCATAGCAAAATTTCTATGACGATTTTTGGCCTAATGAATAACGTTGGGATGCTATGGAAAGCAAATAAAGCCGGTCTGGATCCAGATAATCCCAATGGACCGCTTTCCAGAAGAATCAGTTTTGGTATTAATCTTTCATTTTAATCTGAACCAATATGAAAACAAAAATATTAAAAAGGCAGTGTTACTTCATTTCGCTCACCATCCTGCTTCTGTTTGGCTGCAGCAAGTTTCTGGATGAAAAGCCCGATGCCGCCCTGTCTGTCCCAGAAACGCTAGAGGATCTAGATCAGCTTATGCATAACGAAAGTCCAATAAATAGGTCTTTCCCATCTTTGATGGAGTCGGGAAGCGATGACTATTATGTAAAATCTAATGTGCTGAAATCAAGAAATGAAGCAGAACAGCTGATTTACAGCTGGACGATATCGTTAGAGCGAACAGATCTTGCAAGCTGGAATTCCCCTTATAATGCAATTATGATTGCAAATATTGTTTTGGAAGGTTTGGATCGGATTAAGGGAGGATCTGTAGAAGAAAGAGACAGGATTCGGGGAGAAGCGCTGTTTGCACGTGCCTTTGCTTTTTATTATTTGGCACAGATATTTTGTCTGCCTTACGATGCGCAAAATAAATCAAATGATCTCGGACTCCCATTAAGAACAAGTTCGGATTTTGCCGTGACTTTTGAAAGAGCAACTATGGGA
The DNA here is from genome assembly GCA_002454415.1 of Sphingobacterium sp. UBA6711. Lineage (GTDB taxonomy): Bacteria > Bacteroidota > Bacteroidia > Sphingobacteriales > Sphingobacteriaceae > Sphingobacterium. Next base: position 131,854 of record DKIT01000045.1, on the reverse strand, counting down.
GAGACGTATGATTTCATAATAACGGATCTCAGCGAAGCAATACGCCTATTGCCTGAAAAGGCCCGCTTTAAATCTTGGCCCTCAAAAGCAGCTGCTAATGCTTTAATGGCAAGGCTATACTTAGTTATGGGGAATTATAAGAAATCCAATGAATTTGCTACGAATGCTCTTTCCTACAATAAAACATTATTGGATTATAATACGATTAATAAAGAACTTAAAATACCCTTTGCGGTGGGACATGATGAGATTATATATTATGCATTTTGCAGCAATGGATACCTGTTGGCTGCAAATAGGTCCTTTGTACCAAAGGAGCTTTATTTTTTATATCACGAAGATGATCTGAGAAGGGAGCTTTTTTTTACTGTTGGAGGTACTGGTGATATTTTATTCAAAGGGAATTATGACGGTGTGGGCGGAAGCTATTTTGCTGGAATGGCAATAGATGAATTATATCTGATAAGAGCAGAATGTGAGATCCGGGAAGGGGAGACTGAGCGGGGATTAACGTTTTTGAATACGCTTTTGAAAAGTAGATTCAAAAAAGGAAGCTATACTGAAATAAAAAATCTGAACGGAGAGCAAGCGCTGAATCTTGCTCTTTTGGAACGGCGAAAAGAGTTATTGAGACGCGGTGTCCGCTGGACCGACCTAAGAAGACTGGCTGGAGAGGACAGCACGATAAGATACCGAAAGGCAGATGATGGTGAGGAAAATACAGAATATAAATTTGAACTCAAAAAAGCATCTTATGTTTACCCAATTCCAGAAAAAATTCTCAATATGTATCCATACAGGCAAAATGCTTTAAATTAAAAAAGAGGTCTTTCCAAAGGGCGTTGTTGATCGACCGAATTTGGAAAGACCTCTTCATGTCATAGCATGTTGTCTACTCTGGGCGGAAGCCCGTCACTGTTGTATTCTCAGTAGGTACGCCATCCTTAATACTTTCTTGTGCATCGTGGATTTGTTGCTGTACTGTGGTTCCATCAACAGGGGCATTCATGTCTGGTTGCCCACCGCTATTGGGGGCTTGGATCTGACAGATAACCTCTTTTGTTGCACCACAGGGAGGCAGCCCGGTTGAGGACAGCGAGTAATTGCTTGCTAGTTCGGGATCGTCACTTGTAGATCCTGTGAAATACCAGGTGTCATTCAGTAGAACTTTTGCTTCTTTCTCAACTTTCACATCATCGTTTTTAGTGAGCGCGTTCACACCTAATACTATTCCAAATGTCATAGCCCCTACGCTTAAGGTGCCGATGATTCTTTTTACTAATTTTTTCATGTTTTTGTTTTTATATGGTTATAATTTTTGCTTATCCTTATTATCCTCCTGGATCGGCCGTGGAGTTGTTCCTATTGACCGTTCGGGCATCTCCCTGTCCTCCGATCGGTTATCTTATACCAAAGTTAGCGCAGTAAACAGCCCTAAATGTTTGATTTTAAGGTAGACCGTTGTATGATTTTTGATTTTTAGGGGACTTTATTAGGCTAGATGAAAATATTTTTTGCTAATAATTTTAGTTTTATTTATATTTGTACTAATAGCCAGTAACTTAATCATTATGGCTAAATTTAAATATATTGGGAAGTATGTTGATCCCAACACCGACTTTGGTTGGAAGCTTTACTTTGGGCGGGAAGAAAATAAAATTCTGCTGATCGAATTCCTGAATAGTTTATTTGAAGGTGAGAAAGTGATTACGGATTTATTCTACAAATCTGTAGAGTATGATGGTGATCAGGAAGATATGCGACGGGTGGTTTTCGATCTACATTGTATCGGCCTTGATGGTGAGTTATTTATCATTGAAATGCAGCAATTATTTCAGGAATTTTTTAGGGATCGTGCTGTTTACTATACCTCACGTCTGATTAATAAACAGTTGCCAAGGGGAAAGAAAGGCAATGATTACTGTTTACCTGAGGTTTATTTTATTGGTGTTTTGGAATTTAAGCTGGATGGTGATATTGATGCCCTTCCCATGCGTAAGACGGATCGTCCGTATTTCTATGATGTTGCCTTATGTGACAAGGATACGCATGAAATTTTTTATGATAAATTGGGGTACAAATTGGTCTCATTACCGATGTTCAATAAGAAGCCGACAGAATTGCATACGATCATGGATCAATGGCTATATGTGCTTAAACACTTGAGTACCATGGATAAGTTGCCTTCTTTTTTGGATAAAAGGATATTTGGTCTTATCTTTGAAGTAGGAGAAATCGGTAAATTAACGGAGGAGGATCGCATGTCATATGAATCAAGTCTAAAACATAAACGTGATGCTGAAAGTGTTTTTAATTCAGCTTTAAGGTCTGGACAAGCTAAAGGTTTAGCCGAAGGTATGGCTAAAGGTATGGCTAAAGGCATGGCTGAGGGTATGGCTAAGGGTATAGCTAAGGGTATGTCTGAGGGCATGACTAAGGGTATGGCCGAAGGAGAACGTAAAAAAGCTCTTGAAACTGCTCGGAAGATGTTGAGTAAAGGGTTTGAAAGGGAAGATATTTGTGATATTACTGGTCTTTCTATCGAAGAAATTGCGAAATTGAAATAAAGTAGTTTGAAGTAAATAAGTTATTTAGGCCATTTCTGATCAGAAATGGCTCTTTTATTTATATTCACTTGGACTGACTCCAGTCTGCTTACGGAAAAAAGTCGAAAAAGTTTGCTGCTGACCATACCCGCAATAATTGCTGACTTCTTTGACCGAGTGCCCCGCCAGCAGCAACTCTTTTGCTTTTAGAATAACCTGCCCGCTCCAGGTCTGCTTGGGGCTTTCCCCATAAATGGCTTTATAGATTTTGTTCAATTTGCTCTTGTCTACTTGTAGTTGCTCGGCTATTGCCTGAATGGAGCAGCTGCTAAAAGTCTGCGTGGCCTGATCAATGACCATCTTTCGGGCAAGACTGGCGAGTAACTGGTCGGGATCTATCTTTTCATGCTGATCGAAATTCTTCTCAATGGCGATTTCAAAAAGATCATACACCACTTTGATGGCAACGACCTCATTCTCCTTGTGGTACTTAAATAAATACGCCTCAATGTAAGACAGCTGATAGCGTGTTCGCTCTTTAATAGGCCAGATGGCACTTTGATAGAGCCGCTTTTTATCTCGTCTGTGGGCGGCTCTAAATTCAACTAAAAAGTGGTTCTCCTTATAAATGGCCGGTCGAACAAAACCGATATCCACCAAAACACCATACAGCAGGTATGTCCCAGCAACCACATTTACCCGGATCTCACCTTTTGGGATATAAACATAGCTGTGATATTTGGCGGGAAGGGATGCTTGACTTTCATTCCTGTCCCGCTGAATAACGATCTCCTGCGGCGAACCGAGATTATAAAGCAGGTGATAATCTGCCTTGACTGTTTCAATTGTCACCACGGTAACTTGCTGCACATGGGCCTGCAACCGATAAAAGATCACGCTATGGTAGTCAATGTATTCTTCAATAAGCTGAATGTCTGAATCCTCATACCGCTGTAGCGCTGAATCGGCCAGCTTGGGCAAAAAAGCTTTTACCTGACCAGAAAATGTGCCGACCTCAGGCAACTTAAAATGGAATGTTTTCTTCATAAAATAATTGGCTGTTGGTTATTTAATGTGGTTGTTATTACCTCCTTTCCTTGTATCGAGATCCGCTGTCGCCGTTCGCACCTGTAACGTTGGCTCGGTGGTCTCAAGAGGTTTTATAAGTGGCTTGGCAATGCGATGTAAGAGGGGATGATCCCAGGCACAGAGGTTGTACCAGATCATCAGACTGGAAAAATGGATCAAGCCCATCGTCAGGGCTATACCGATGTGCATCAGGATAATGCCAGTACTGATGTAAATACGAATTCGTTTATTGACCCACAATAATGGGTATCCAATTTCCAAAAGTAGTGTAGCTATACCAAGCGCGGTCCAGATGGAAGGAAACTGATGGGCAGACCGGGGGATGCTGAGCAATGCAGGGCTCAGGGGTTGCTGAATGGCTTTCCATACAGCCTCACCATTCCACCAGGTAGGCCCAATTGCTTTCCCCAGGCCGGCAAAGAAATAAACGGCAGTAAGCTGTAGTCTAAAAAGTTTTGATCCAAGCGCTGTCCATGTATAGCGAGGTAGCCAACGATTTCCAATAGAGCAAAAAATAACACTGAAGAATAGGCCAGTCTGTGCAAGATAATCTGCTCCGTAGCTCCAGGTATGATTGGCGATAAAAAAAAGATAATGTAATATAAACAGTCCAAGGATGGCAGGTCTCGTGTAACGGTCAAAAAATGCAGCCAAGCTACAGATGATGTACAGCAAACCAAAGAAATGGATCCATTCTAGCCTGGCGAGTGGCGACTTCGGTAAATTGGCAATCAGGGTGTGGATAGATAGTGTATCTGGTCTTTGCTGTACTAAAATGATTCGCCCGTCCAGAAAAGTACCCTGGCCAAATAGCATACGGAGATCTGGCCATAGCCGCCACATGTCTGTGGCCAATAGCAGACCCAGTCCCCTAGACAATAGACGGAGTGCCGTATCAGTGCTTACCTGTTTTTCCCTGTTCATAACCTTAATTTTTGATATAGTCAACAAGAATAATGTACCGGGATGAAAGGGGATGCTCACCTTTTTGGCCTAATGCTGGTATATATTTGGTTATTAAACGACATGAAATACTGTCTGCATCCATCATATCGGACAGACCGTCTGTTAGGTTTCTGATTGATGCACGCGCCTGATCCTGTAGGTCAGACTGACTGCTGTCCACGAATGACGAACCCAATTGCAGGTAACTGTTGAGCCGGAGCATTCCCGTCGTACTTTGTAAGCGCGGTTCTTCTAGCAAAGTTTCGTTACCTCCTTGATATTGGATATACTCAAGCTGAACCTGCATGCCTACACTGGGACCATAGAATGTATATCCTCCATTCAGTCCTGCGAGATCCTGATAGTGGTAAACGTACTCGAATATTTCTGTCAGATGATCAGGCAGTTTAAAAATGACCCGTAGGTTGTAGGCTGATGCCATACAAAAATGTATGGCACAGGTAAGTGTAAAAATCAGTCTTAACATTGGTTTAAGTAGGCGTGACTGCTATTTTAATTGTTTTATAAACTGTTCTTTAGGCGAAGAGGGAAAGAATAAGCGGGTAGATAGTCCATCTCGAATGGGATCCTTCATAGCTTTCAGGTACATATAATTCCTGTTTATCCTGTCAGGTGCTGGTACGGTCGATGATGCGACCATGACAGTCGCGAAAAATAATCCTGCGCAAAGGAGGTGATTGAGTAACTTGGAATGTTTCATGATATAAATTTTTCAGTTGTTTATTTCTTTAAATTGTTAAAATCAAGGGATAACTTTGGGTTAACTATTTGTTTATATCGGCTGTAATTATTTATTTTACGGCTATAACTATTTTTTCAAACATCAACTTAAACCTATTATGGGCAAATTTCCTGTGGTTGTAATCGATGATCTATATGGTGCACTGGAGGATACATCCGCGGTTTTGGAAGAGCTTGGCTTATTTCAGATACGTGGTAAATTTACCTCGGTCAGGGATGCTGAACTGTATTTTATAAATGCGGACGAAAAAGTTTATATTATATTCTGCGATATTGAGATGCCGGACTATTCAGGATTTGACGCGATCGAGCGAATCCGCTGTTACTGTTCTCATTTTGTTTTTATCACCGGATATGCAGATACATATGCTTTAAAGGGCTATAAAGTGCACGTCGACGGGCTCTTGTCAAAACCTGTTGAAGCGGATGAACTGCTTGACTTATTAAAGCATTTACAAAGTAAAGCCCCCGACAGTCGTGTTGACCGTAACCTCAGGACCGAACCGAGGATTTTTCTGGATTTCGTTGCTCCAAACAGCGAACTCCATCATGCACGAAAGAATGGCCCCCCAATGCGAAAGCATCCTGAAAATAAAAGGATACATGAGAAAGTCCCGGTCGCACTTGCGAAAATTGCTTATTTGGAAAAAATAAGAAATTACATTCATTTTTTCGAGCTTAGACCAAATAATGAGTTTCTTTTGCTGGGGGTGCTCAACAAAAGGATGATAGATATGGAAGATCTACTCCAGCAAGATCCGCGGTTTGTCCGGATCGATCAGTCCGTCTTCATAAATTTAAACTATGTGATAAAAGTGAGCCTGGAAGGAGTTACTGTTGGGTCAAAATTTCATTCTGTTTCAAAATCGCGCGCCGATGAACTCAACAGAAGATTGAGGATGATGGATATTAGCCGCAAATTGTAAGGTTATGCCAGCAAGAAAACAATTTATGCTTACTTGGCTCAAAAATATTGTGCTGTGCATTGCGATTGTCTTTGCGCTGGCTTATATTTTCCTTATCATACCTGCGGCATTTCGGGATTGGCGGGATCAATTGACCGCCTTGGGCATGACCGGTATGATATATGTGGTGGTTAGGCATCTGATGCTCCCCAGACTATTTATATGGTCCAGGTATAATGCCTGGCTGCTGATGACTTTCGTCTTACTGCTTTTTCTGTTTTTTTGTTCTATTCCCATATTGATTAGTCTGTCCACGGGGGCATTGAAATGGACACCGGGAAAATGGGATATTGAAAATTTCTGGCCCGTGATATTTTTAATTATTCCGCCTGTACTGGTTGCTTTTTTTATGCATAGCTGGAAGTTTGGTGTTGATAAGTGGTTAGCCTTTCGAGAAGCGCAGCAACAGCTTAACGAAATCGAACATATAGCCACTAATTGGGAATTAATTGCCCTGACAAAAGATCTTGATCCTCATTTTATAACAAATAGTATGGCTACCATCCGGGCATTGATCCGCAAATCGCCTGCAAATGCATTGCTCGCTGTAGGTATATTGGGTCATATTGCCAAGGTATATATGAATAATCATGATACTTGGTTTGACTTAAAGAAAGAGATGGAAATGGTCCATAAATTAGTCAGGATGTATGAATTTATAAAAGGACATTCCATTTCGCTACAGGTGGAGAATATATCGGACGGAGCTTATAGGGTTCCCAAAATGCTCCTGTTCAATCTGGTCGAAAATGCATTGCAATATGGCGAAACAGCTATAAAGAAGTACCCTATACGGATAGTGATCACCTTGGCGGAGAATAATAGGATGGAGCTGCAGGTATCCAACCGGATTGCCGCCAAAGCGGTGACAGGTAAGGTAAGCCACGGTACCACGCTACAAAGAATTGAGCATCAGCTGCGGTTATTGGATCCGCAGCATACTGCCCTCATGGTGTCTAATGTTGAATCCATATTTACAATTTCGGTCTCTTTTTGTCGGCATAGTATAACCAATGCTTAGGTTGATCGGAAAAATGCGTAACTTATGGTCATTATAAACCTTTCCCATCCGTGGGTATTTTCCTTGATTTCACAGGGCTTGGCGGACCTTGAAATAGAATTGATTTTTCTTTGTCCATGGAAATAACCCGACCTGTTCGTCGATGGCCTTAAACCCATAGACCATGAACCTGAGTGTATTCTTACATACATTAATAGATCGTATAGAAAAATTGACCGAAATTTTAGTGGCGATATACCGCCTGTTGGCGGTCCTGATCCACATCCTTAAAGTAAAGAAAATAGAGCAGAAACCATTGCGCGAACGCAAACTCTGGACGCACACCGAAGTGACGGAATACCTCGGTATCAGCCTTTCGACTTACAAGCGCCGTGTGCGCGAGGGACTGCTCAATCCGATGACGCTCACCGGGGACGACCGCTACTTTGAAGAGGACCTGACCGAGGCGCTTGAAAGAAGCCGACTCAAGGGGAAAATATAGTTTTTGGGACATTCCTGCTTGATTAGGCGCGAAGGAACGTTGACTTCGCGCTGTGGCGTGGCGATCTTCCCAACCAAAAGCAGGAAACACACGCTTGACTGTTTATTTTCTTGCTATAACTGAAACAGACAGTTACTCGGCCGATGGAGAAATATCCCTGACTACTTGGCGCAGTCGGGGGTATTGGCTGTTCAGTCAGATGGAAATAGGAAACAAACATCCGTTTGTTTCATTTTCCCACCCGGCCAAATGAACTTTTCACCCGTCTGCCCCTGTCAGTCCTTGGATTATGCCAATATTCCAGGTGACGAAATCGCTATTTTGGAGCGCGAAACTGAGCATCCACCCCGCAAAACCATTCTTTTCTGACTTCTTGCCGATCCGTTTAGCTCAAGTTCGTTCAATTGGGCTCAATCTAGACCAAAACTTCATTTTCGGTTCCTATGCACCCTATGTTTGTGTCATTAAATAATCTCGCGAGGAAAATTTAAGCATGAACAAACAGATTATTAAACGGACACTGTCGAGGCTAATACGGCTAATGACGGGTCTTAATAAAACAAATATGGCAACAAAAATGAAAGCCCTAATTGGGTTTGGAAAAATGAAAGATGACGAATTGGTCATCATCTGCAATACAATTATTGGTGCAATGACGGGCAATGCCAAGTATCCAGCACCTACGCCGTTACTGGCAGATATACAGGCATTATTGGATGATTTTATGGCTAAACTGGCGATTGCGCGTAAGCGTGGGTCACCAGAAGATACAGCGCTTAAGGATGAGAGCCGCAGTCCGCTTATTGTGGCCATGCAGCAGTTGGGCTATTATGTCAATTCGGTGGCCCAAGGTCATCTCTCCACGCTATTGAGCTCGGGTTTCCCGACCAACAGCACTTCCTTTGCCAATCAGGTACCGTTAAAAGTGGACAACGTCAGGCTCTCGGATGGACGGCAGTCAGGGCAGGTGAAGCTTGATTTTGCCCCCCAAAAGATCGCAACGATCTACGAATACCGCTATCGCGTTCGCACGGATATGTCGTCGGAATGGGGCGAGCGCTTGACGACGACTTCGTCCCGGAGCAATATTATCGCTCCACTGGAAGTAGGCAAATTCTACGAAGTGCAGGTGCGCGCGATCAATACACAAGGTGTGGGCGACTGGAGTGATTCGGCCAATATCCTGGTGCGCTGATGGATATGTTGCTCAAAAGAGTCAGACAGGGGAAAAATAGTACCCTGTCCGAATTGTATGTAGACGGATCGTTTCAATGTTATGCCCTCGAAGATCGTATACGCGACTATAAAGTTAAAGGACAAACTTGTATTCCGCCGGGCAAGTATTGTCTCGGTATCAACTATTGGGGCGGAATGAATACCGCTTATAAGAGGCGTTTTCCGGATATGCACCAAGGGATGATCGAGATTAAAGAAGTACCTGGTTTCAGTAGCATCTATATTCATATCGGCAATACGCATGCGGATACGGCTGGCTGCCTGCTGGTGGGTACTTACTTCCATAGAAATAAGAACCGGGAGGACTATGAGGTGTATCAGTCCGAGGTAGCATACCGGGATCTGTATAGGGCAGTCATTGAACCTGTAAAAAAGGGAAATGCCCTGCTGACCATCGAAAATAAACTGGTGATGGGAAACTACGCCGCACAATCGGCCGGTTCAGAATAAACCGGGCATGGAAAGATCATCAAATAATGAATGAAAGATGAAAAAGATAATCAATAAAATAGGAACAATACTAGGACTCGTACTTTCTGCACCGATAAAATTGCCCGGAAAGGCGTTGAATATAATTCGTTACGTCGCATTGGGCCTGGGGATCATCGAATCAGTTGTAAACGAACAAGAGGAGGTGATAGATCAGGTCGATCAGTTGGGGCAACAGGTGCAAGACATACAAAGGGTTAACCCCGCAAAGAAAGGAGGAATTGATGAAACTTAGTGATATGCGGTTGTCGGCAATCGGTGGTACACTCTGCGGTATCTGGGCCTCCTTTTCGATCGGTGACCTACTATATGGAGCATGTACCGCTCTCATTGGGACACTTGTCAGTTTTCTGCTAAGCCGTTTTTTGAATAGGGTGTTTAAACGGAAATAAGAGATTGATCGATATAACCTTAAAAAATGCCCTGCATGATAATTTATGCAGGGCTTATTCACAAAGTTTTTACCGCTTCACAAATCCAATGCCGCTGATACTGGCGGATCCTCCTGCCGTTAGTGGCTTGGACACCAGATTCCAGACAATCGGATTAAATGGATCGGCGGTTAAGGTTTTTTGAACCATGACACTTGTAGCACCACTATTCAGCACAAAGGCATCATAGCTATCCAAAGCTCCCATTAAAGCAGCGACATCATTTAGGCCAATCCCCACCGAAAAGTTCGTGTCACCCCCATCAACAACCAGGGCATACATTGTTTTTTTATCTGCAGATAGGCCTATGGCGGTCACCGCCTGCACGACTTCCGAGGTCGTCAAAACACTGTAGCCGCGGTAACGAACCCAGTTGGTGCCGGAGACCAGCCCGCCAAATTGATTCAGGTCATAGGGCTCAAAAGTAAATTTGGTCGTGTCGACACAATTGCCAACGTAAGGCGAGCCATCCTTGCGGATCGCAAAAAAGGGCCTGGTCTTTTCCTTGGTTTTAATATTGCTGGTCGAGACATTGATCTGCCGGCCATTTTTGATATAAGATACGGTAGAGGATAAAGCCGCATTGATCGCCGCTAAAATTNNCTTAAAATTTCGCCCCCGGAACGTGGTTCATTGTACTTCGCCATATCGCCGATGGGCTGACTTACATAGAGGTAATCGTCAAATGCGCTCATAATGGTCGGAAATAGGGCTTTTGAGGAAAGATCAACTTTCAACAATTGAAGGCTTACACGCTGGTCGAGCTTATTGACATAGCGTAAATGCGTTCTGACAAGTCCAGTGCTGATGGTGACCGACGAATCGACCAGAAAAGTTTTAATTAGATCGGTCCGTTCCATAATCGTTTTGGTAACGGCCTCGAGTTGTTTGTCATCCGGAATGGGATCCACAGGTGCAGTTTCCTCTACGGTGTCATCAAAGCTGGGATAATCATCTCTTTGCTTGCACGAGTAGAAAATACTGATGCAGCTAATGCACAGCAGGACAGAACTTAAAATTGTTTTTCTTTTCATATCTATCGAACTAAGAAAAATGAAACATAAGGCTTCATAATGGTGCTGGTAAAGCCATCATAGCCCAAGGCATAAACGACATACGATCGGCGGTCCAGGACGGAGCCGGCATTGCTATAGGAGGCGATAACGGTGCCATTTGTCACTGGAGATCCTGCTTTGCGGATCTTCCATGTGCGCGTGGCAATACGGTTCAGCTGGAAATAAGGGCTTGTTTCCAAGTATTTAACGTCTTTGGCGACAAGTGAATCTTGAATCGCAATAGCATCTGCGCTTCCAGTGGCCGCGGCGCCATAGTACAGGTCAATCGATGGAACATTGGGCATCAGATTGGTAAAGCGATATCTTGCTTGCGTACTGTCTGGCCGGGAAAGATCCTCTTCATTCAAGACCATTTTTGTCTGCTGCGCCGTATCGGTAATATGGATGGTATAGCGCTTGCCAGCAGCCAGGCTGACGGATGATTCCGCTAAAATAATAGAATCGCGCCCGTCATCGGTTTTATGGGGTAGGGCAACCTGTACCTTGACGTTCCCGGATTTCCACTTTAAAAAATCAGGTCGGGAGTCGCCGCGTGTATTGTAACCGCCACCGGGAAAAGGTTCACGTCCCCGGATGCGCGAGGTGACACGCTGCCCATCAAATTTGACATACATATAGCGGTCGTCCGGATAGATCGAAGCCATATTGATCTTCACGATGACATCGTCGGCACCGAGAAAATCTACTTTTCCAAAGTCCTGGATGGATTTCTCGCATGAATACAGGCCAAAGGCACCGAAGGCAAGAAATAGTATTTTTTTGAAATTTTTCATAATTTTTCCTTTCATACATTAATAGGTCGAAGTAACAAACCAAGTCGGCTTAATGATATATTCGGGTTCTAGTGCTCCCCATCGTTCAAGCTCCGACGCATTCCATACGTACTCCGAGTTGTAGCGTGGTCGCACACGATAGCAATAGTCATTGTAGGTAAGCTGGCTTCCAGCCAAGGGGATAAACTGCTTAAAGATCTCCGTGCTATAATGATATTTTCTTAAATCACACCATTGCTCAAGGCCTCCCCAGCCCCATTGTACAATATACTTTTGACCCATAATGTCGGCTAAGGTCAACTCTGTAGCAGAAAGCGGTACTTCTCCACCCTTGATGTAGCTGTCGATCTCAGCAGAAGAGATTGCCTTTTCATTCGTNNTAAATTCCTTTGATATACGCCTCATAAGCTTTTGCTTGATCGCCTTTGATAAATAGTGCTTCGGCTTTGACCAGCTGCAGCTGCGCATAGGTCATCAACGGGAAATCTGCAGCGTCCCTAAAGATAAATTTCCCCTGTCCGCTGGTCACATCACCCAGGATATTGGGGACCGTCGTATTGGATACATTAGGGTCACCACCCACATAGATGCTGTCAACCGGGTTATTGATCATCAACATCCGGGAGAGCCTCGGGTCGGTGGAGCTTTTGGGGTTTTCAATCGGTTCACCACGCAGACCGCCACTCAGGTAGCGGACGATAGGTTTACCTGCTCTATTGTAATAGGAGGTCGTATATAGGCCAAATCTGGAACTCACCACATTGGCTGTCTCGGATTTGTCACCGTCAAATTTTACGCCTGCGTCATCAGCCGGCGAATCAAAAGAACGGTCCACGAAATAGGCAATAGAGTCGGCATACTTTTCTTTAAAATCCGGTTTATTGACTAAGTGGATATATTGGAGTGCTTTCAAACCGTAGATAAATTTTCGCCAGCGGTCCATATTGCCCCGAAAGAGGTTGTCACCCTTTTTTGAATTCAGGTTGGCACTGTAATCAACAGGGCTTTTTTGATCGAGGTAATATAAAGCCGAATCACACCATAGCCGTACTTTAGCGTACACATCGGGCTGGTCATTGTATTTGAACGATAATTGCTGCGTCCGCAAAGCTTCATCCAGAATAATCGGACCGTGATAATCGGTCAGCATCTGATAACCCCAGGCTTTGACGGCATAACCGATCGCTGCGTACTCATATTTTTTATTGGCGACAGCATCGTTGATCATCAATTGCAGGTTGAGTCCATGATCAAAATAAACCATGCGCCACATCACACCCCCGACATCACTTTGCTGCGGAAAGCCATGGCGCTCCCAGATCCGGGATGACTCGTCGCTGCTGGCGCCCAAAATGGTCTGATTGAACTTGTTCATCTGCCGCTGGTCATTGGCATAGCCGTTGGCCATTTGGTAGATGATCGGCGCTAAAAGCAATTCGGCTTTCACGAGCTGCGGGTTGGACGGATTTTCATTGATGTCCAGATAGTTCTTACAGCTGCTCAATCCGATCAGGACTGAAAAGATGTATATGTAAATCGTTGTTTTCATGATATGTTCCTCCTAAAATCTCAAGTTAAAGCCAAAATTGAAACCTCTGGGCTTAGCCATATTTCCGTAATCGATACCGTAACCGCCGATACCGCCAAGGCCTGCGGTATTGCTGTTGCTCTCTGGATCCAGTCCTGTGTAATTCGTGAAAAGGAAAAGATCGGTCGCCGTAAAGAATACACTCAATGCAGCTTGCGACGAGATACGCTGTGTCAGATGCTTGGGTAAAGCATAACGGAGTGTCACATCCCGGAGCCTGAAAGCATAGATGTTTTTCTCAATAGTCATCTGTGGCTCAATATTGGTCATATAATATGCCGATGCGGAATAAGGTGTCACCGCAATACGGTTGATGGTTGGATTGGCCGTGTTTTCAAGTCCATCTTCCAGTACGCCCTCGATCACGCGGGGTTCTTCCCGATTTAGTGTCTTTACCGACTGCCCATAGGTATAAAGCCTATAATCCAGTCCGTTGAGCACATCGCCACCTTTGCGCAGGTCCCATAAGAACGTGAGGTAAAAATCTTTGTAATTGAATTTGTTGACAATGCCGAGGGTGAAGTCTGGAATGCGGTCACCGATAGGGTAATATTTGTCCGTCCCGGCGATTGGAAGTCCTGTTTGCGCGTTAATTAAGATGTCACCACGGTCATTTCTTTTAAACTGAGTGCCTGTCAAGGTACCGATACTATAGCCCGGCATGACCGAAGAGCGCACGCCGCTCAGGACCCACGTATCTGAATCGTACAATTCAGGTAATTCTTCGGCCAATGAAAGTACTTTTCCTTTATATTGGGTAAAGTTGAAGGTCATATCCCAGCTGAAATCGGTTTTCTTGATGGGATTGACGTTGACTTGCAACTCGGTACCATAAGTCTTGACTTCACCACCATTCATCATCCGTAAGACAAAGCCAGAGCCATAGCTCAGTCGGGGCAGGATGATTTGACCCGTGCTCAGGCGATTAAAATAACTGAAATCAAAGGTAAGCCGACGCTTGAAGAAGCCAAATTCGAGTCCTGTTTCAAAATCTCTGGTTTTTTCGGCTTTCAAATCCGGGTTACCGCCATTCACGCCGTAGGCAAATCCGCCGCCGGTCGAAAGTTTGGGCTCCAAATTAGATAAGGTATAGTAACTTTTAAAGGGGGCTTTTCCTGTTGTTCCGACAGAGATCCGATATTTTCCATCACTAAGCCAGCTGACTTTGTTTTTGAAAAAGGCTAGATCCGAAAAGTTGAAGGCCAGCGATGCGGACGGGTAGCCGAAATAAGGATTATTGGGCATCATGCGGGATGCCGCATCCAGTCGACCTGTTAAGTTCAGGTACAGTAGGTTGTCCAGGTACCCAAATCCGGCTTGTGCCAGGAAGCCGACTGTCCGAAAGTTGTTGGCAACTGATTTGGCCAGACGGGTGCTCGGGAAGGTGTTGTTGATGCTGTAAAAGTCGGGGTCGTAAAAGTCCTCACCATACTGAGAATTGGTAAGGGTGTTGTAATCTTTAAATTCGGTCCCTAAATTCGCCCGAAAACTGATATCCCGGCCGATCTTTGTATTGGCGGTAGCCATAAATGATCCGGAAAGTACACGTCCATTGACTTGATAGACATTCATCGAACCGTTGCGCACATTCGTCGAGGAGCCTGATCCCGAGTAGGACTGCGGATGGTAGACGCTTTGCCCCAATGTGTTCGCGAAGTCGATGCCGATGATCCCGTTCAGGCTCAGCCAGTTGGCCGGCCGATAGGTAATATTCGAAGTCGCTAGGATGCGGTTGACATCATCATTGGCGGTATTGCGGTAGACCTCCCAAAAAGGATTGTCCAGTTCATTGTAAATATCGGAATTGTGCAGTACACGGTTCCCTTTTTCATCGATCCAGTCCCGGACATCATAAAGCGGGTTAAAGCGCATCATGGTGATCAAATAGCCTGTATTTCCTTTTCGGGCTTTATCGTTCTGTGTATTGATGTAATTAAAAGAGGTGTTGAATTCCAGTTTGTCGTTAAATTTGGCTGTACCATTTAAGCGGGTTGAAAAACGCTTGTAAGTGGTATTAGGAACGATTCCTGTATTGTTGCTATATTCATTTGACCAGCGGTAGGTCACTTTTTCAGAGCCCCCTTCGAAAGAAAGGTTATGTTTTTGGTTATAGCCGGTGCGGAAAAAATTGTTGACATTATCTTTGTAAAGTGTCGCGCCTTCAGGATATTTCGGCCCCATGGCGTAGACAGAAGTGCCCAAATAGGTACCATTTGTACCCTGTGAATAGACATACTGCCGCTCGGGATATTTATTGACCGTTTCAACACGGCCCGAAAGCGAATAGTTGACGGTAAACCGACCTGCTTTTCCCTTCTTGGTGGTGATCAAAATGGCTCCCCCGGCACCTTGGCTACCAAACTGCGCCGTAGCTTCCGGACCTTTTAAAATGGTATAGGTCTCGATATCGTCGGGGTTTATGTCCATTGCGCGGTTGGAGTAATCCAGATCTCTATTGGCTCCATTGCTGGCGAGGTCGTTTTCGTTCAGGGTAGAATTGTTGATGGGCACGCCATCTACGACGATAAGCGCGTTGTTGTCGCCAGAAATGGACGCAAACCCCCGTAGGACGATCTGTGCTGATGCGCCCGGCATACCACTTGTGCTATTGATGGATAAGCCGGGGACACGGCCTTGAAGACCTTGGAAAAAGGACTCCCGTTGCGTTTCGGATACATCCGATCCGGCGACGATGGGAGTGGAGTATCCTAAAGTTTTTCGGTCACGCTTGACACCAAAAGCTGTGACGACAACTTCATCTAATGAGGAACTATTTTCCGATAGGCTGATGTTGAGTACCGACTGGCCTAAGATGGCTTTTTCAATTTGTTGATAGCCGACATGTCTAAAAATTAAGGTGGCGTCTTCTTGTACGGTAATTTTGTACATTCCACTGTTGTTGGTGATGGATTGTGTGTTTTTTCCTTTTTCGATAATTGTAACACCTCCCAAGGCGGATCCATCTGTCGTAGTGACCTTACCGGTAACGATTTTTTGGGCCAGGGCGACGCCATACGTACTCAGCAAGCTCACTAGTATGAGCATACTTCTTTTCATAATAAAAATGTGTTTGATTAGCTTCTCTTTAACTTAGGTTTTGCCAATACACCTGGTGCTTGTGCAACATAAAAATGGGTGCTATCTCATCTGATCATTTATAGCGGTTAGAAAATCGGTTTATATATGTTTTAAATCAAATATAGCATAAAAATGCATTATTTAAAATTTTTAGAGAATTTCGGTATTGGAAAGACGTATTTTGTTGAATAAAAACGCATAAATACGCTAACTCTAATGTCCTTTAAGTTTTTCTGGGGAAGAGCTGGTGGAGCTACAATCAATAAGTGTCGTTCGGAAATAGCAGAAATCGCTGGCGGCTGAGCACAAAAAAGGCAAGAGCGAATTTCGCTCTTGCCTTTCTATATCCATTAATTTGATAGCTTATCCGATATAATATCAAATTTGCTGATGTTACCAGTCAAGTGTTCGGTTATCGTCATCAGTCTTGATCCAAGACTCCTGCGGATCCGCACTCCGGACTGAATCA
This sequence comes from Sphingobacterium sp. UBA6711, assembly GCA_002454415.1. Taxonomy (GTDB): domain Bacteria; phylum Bacteroidota; class Bacteroidia; order Sphingobacteriales; family Sphingobacteriaceae; genus Sphingobacterium. The sequence goes on along the minus strand of DKIT01000045.1, from coordinate 114,905 downwards.
GGTCCAGATCCTGCTGCAATCCCTTGTTCCAGCTCTACTTCAGTTGCCACAATGCGTGGACTTATATAATTTTTCTTATCTATATTATTCATGGCATGAGTATTTTTGTTGTAATGATTAGTGATAGGAGTTTAGTTACAAGCCACTTTTTTTCTACCGCTACCTGCTCCCACCATGGTGGTTTTACCTTGCACTACCTGCGTGATTTTTACTGTGTTTGACGTCGAATTCCAAGGAACTTTGTTAAATGAACCTGCAGTTAGCACCAATGGGTATAGCTCGCCACCCGAACTTTTGCTACCATACATGCTTACTGTACCGTCACGGCTGATGACTACCCGGATAATCGGATTGGTCGCGGTACCTGTCATGCTGTAAATTTGTGGAATATTACTCCCGCCTGCAGCGTTGCTTCCAGCGTACTCACTTCCATCTGCAAACCGGATATTTTTAGGGGCAATAGCAATGTTTGCCTCAAATTGGATCTCCTGCGTTGCAAGCTTAGTCCCATTTACTTCCATATTAAAGGAGTTGTCCAATTGTGTAATATCAAATACGAAACCATAATCAGCACCCGGTGCTGTCAATGTCTGCTCAACAGTTCCTCCACTTGGAATAATAGTGCCATCGACATTTGCTCCATTTCCAGAAGCGGAATAATTCCAGTTTAGGTTGGCTCCTCCGGTTACTTCCTCCGTACAGGTTTTGAAGTTCAGGTTCAAGTTGTAACGCTGGCCAGGAACGATCTTTAAGCCTGCAACTGAAACATTTTCCTTGGTCTCGCCATCAATGGTTATTGATCCAAAATTAAATAAACCATCGGTTGCTTCTGGATTGATCAATAGCGTCGGTGCACTGGATACTGTGCGTAAGCCTGCTCCAAGTATAGGAAATACAACATTGGCTGTAGAGGTTGAGCCATTGTAGGTAATCGTGCCATCAGCCAGTTTCAGATTTGCGCTCGGATGTGTCGGCCCAATAGTCGTTGTCCCAAGATTGGTGATTGCGCCTGTCATTTCAGTTGCCATACTGAGGTTGGTCGTCACTTCGCTATATTGATGTCTCAGTACAACGTCAAGATTGTTGTCTCCAGATTGTACGGTTAGATCCTGTTTGAAATACATCAGGTCGGCGCTGATATCATCAAGTGTAGCTGTTGTAAGATCCAGTTGAGCGGTCAAAGCAGGTACTGTAGAGGTACTATTGACAGAGTAGGCCACGAAAGTGTAGGCTTGCTCAGCGTCTAATTCAATTTCATTGTCATTATCAACCTTGTTTGTATATGTTTTTTCGGTTACATAATCACCGGCGTTGTCGTAAACAACAATTTTGTACTTTACATTTTCTCCGAGTGCTGTGCGCTCCTCGGTAACAGCGGCACGATTAGCACTTGAAGCCCGTAAGAGGCTACCATTTGTAGTGGACGACGCTTGAGATAAGGTAGCTTCAAAAGAACTTGATGCTGTTAAAGGCACGGAGACTGTTTTGTTGGATGTTGCAGCGCTGCCACCGTTTTTAGCTTTTATGCTCGTTGCAACAGGGTTTTCTACACCCAAGAGGTGTATATTTACCCTAGCTTTTCCGGCCAAAGAAACACTGTCTTTACTCTCTTTACAAGAGTAGATGCTCATACTGGCCAATGCTGCGAATGAAAGCATTCCAATACTACCAATTGTTCTAACTTTTAATGACATTTTTATTTTACAGTTGATTTATACGACTTCTCCAATTTCCCCTTAAAACCATTTAGTAAATAACTGGCAAGGGAAAAATTTTCACAAAAAAACTGTAAAGACTGTCAATTAACAATTAGCTATAGCTCTTATACCAAAAATTTGCTATGCATTGGAAGTAGAATAGCAAATTTTTGCTATATGTATACCCGTGCATAGGGACTTCAATTAATTAAATTACCTTTGGAAAATCTTTACTTAAAAGCTCAATGTTTTGAAGAACTATTTTGATCATGCGATCGTATTGGATGACCATGGCCTCTTTGCAGATGCATTTTCTCTATTATTGGAAAGGTATAGCCTTTTCGACTTTGTCAAAGCCTGTAACGCTCCAGATGAATTTTTTTCTTTTTTAAATTCTTTTGGCCGTAAAAGCGTCGTTATATTTTTGGATTATTATCTCACTGGGGACAATGGCCTGTCTCTATTGTCCGAAATAAGAAGGATCAATAGACAGGCAAAAATTGTCTTTTTAACAAGTGCGATGTCCCCATTTATTATTCAGACACTGAAAAGATACAATCCCGAAGGTATTTTAAGTAAATCCTGTAGTGTTGATATATTAAAACAATGTGTTGAAGATGTTGCTTCGGGAAAGCCATTCTTGGATCCGCTTTTCCAAAATATCCTCAGTGCACAACAGTCTCTTCAAGTAAAATTCACAGCTAGGGAAATCGAACTTTTGAAATACTTTGCGCATGGTGAAACAATCGCGAATACGGCAGAGAAAATGTTTTTAAGTCCCCATACCGTTATCGCTCACCGCAGAAAGATGATGGCTAAAGCAGAATGCACCTCGATAACGCACCTTTTGACCTTTGCGAAAGAAAATGGCCTTTTATAGCTCCACTTAAGTAATGTCAGACTATTTGCGACTGCAATTCGAAACTAAAGATGGATCCCTTTCCTTCGATGCTATGTATGTGAAGTGCGCTGTGGTAAAGTTCCAAATAATACATACAGAGCTGTAATCCCAAGCCGAAGCCTATTTCATCGTTCGTCCCATGAAGAGAGATAGGTTTTGCATCCAAATAAAGTTTATCCCGTACACTTTTCGGGAGGCCAGTCCCAGTATCAACAATTGAAAAGATGACACTATTGCCCATCGGGCTTATTCTAGCCTCGATGCTGATCTTTTCTCCTGGACGACTAAATTTGATGGCATTGTCTACCAAATTACGGACAATAATTTTGACCACTTCAGGATCGGCAGCTATTGAAAGTTCGGGGTCACAGTCAATAGTTGGTGTGATCTGTTTTTCGATCAACCTCCTTTCCTGAAATCTTACAATTTCCTCAAATAGATCTTTGATATTAAAATGAATTACCGAAAGATCAAAAGAATGTAAATGTTGACCTGCCCAGAGCAGTAGATTTTCAATATGGATAGTCAGTGTATCAATTTCATCATAACATGAAGATAATAATTCCTTTGTCTGGCCCTCCGAAATAATTCCATCTTTGAATGGCTTAAGTATATAATGTAAACTATTTATTGGTGATCTGATATCATGGGCGATAATCGAAATTAGTGACTTTTTAAACTTATCAGACTCTTCGAGCAATACGATCTGTTCTTCAATAAATGCATTGGTACTCTTGAGTATTTTATTGTTTTTTTGTGTCTGTTTAATATTTCTTAGCAGGAGAAAGCCGATGATCGACATGGATAAAATAAGGACTAGCGCGATCGCCAAGATATAATTTCGCCGCCATACTTTTGCTGTGTAGACAGCTTCTATATCTTTTTGTTGTGTTTTAAATCTAAATTCTTCTTCTTGTCGCACCAACTGCTCTTTATTATCCTTACTATACAATGAATCGGATGCAGACTTATATATCTTATAGAATGCTAGCGATTGACTAAAATTATTTTTTCGCTCAAACAACTCACTCAGTCTTTCTGCTGAACTTTGCAAATAATACAATTGTCCTCCCTGCAGCGCCATGTTATAGCAAAGCTTAGCATAGTGAATGGAGCTTATCGTATCTCCGGATTCAAGATAAGCTTTTGAAAGATTATTCAATAAACGCAGATATTCTGTTTTTTCCCCCGTTGACTCAAGTGTTTTTTTGGCTTCTAAAAAATAATAGAGCGCGTTTTCCCAGTCCTTTGCTTCCAGAAATAGTGCTCCTAATGATTGTTGTGCATTGCCTATTGCTTTATGATTTTTTTGTGTTTCAGCCAGTTTTAGGGATTGTAGATAACATTCTTTTGCCTTCTTAAGATTTCCCTTAGCTAGGAATATGTGGCCAATATTGCCAACGATGAATGTGGACCTGGATGTATCGCCTAGTTTTTCATATTGTTGTTGACTGCGCATATAATAGGAGATTGCACTATCCTCTATATGTTGGTAATGGTAAACCATTCCGATATTATGAGTTGCATGGGCTTTCACCAGAGGCAAATTATATTTTTCGGCTGCATCTATCGCTTTATTTAGTTCTGCCAGTGCATCTTTATGTTTTCCGATAGCGATGTAAGGCATGGCTAAATTGCTATGGATTTTGGCCTCCCGTTCCATGTCACTGGCTTCCAGCGCTAGTTCTGCTGACTTATTGTAATGCTCGATAGACGCATTGTAATTGCCTTTTTCATAATATGCTATACCAAGATTCCGTAAAGCGTCAATTTTACCTCCAATGTATCCTAAACTATCAGAACTTACCAATATTCGTTTACTAAGTAAGATCATTGAATCTGGAAGCCTTGACCATAAGCCATTTGCCTGCATGTTCATCTTATTGATCATAGCGGTATCTGCGTCAAAACTAGTTTTGACATGCGCTGTACCGCGATTATGACAAGAAACATTATAAACCAAAAGAAACAATATTACTGTTAGGGCAGACCATTTCAAAAGCTGACTTTTCATAGAGTAAATGTGGCGTTTTCTGCAAAAGTAATAAAATTTAAATATAATAAAATAAGGGCCGTTTAACAGATAGGCTGTGGAAATTTTTCATTGAAAAAAGTCATTTTATTACTTGTTGCTCTTAATAAAATGATTAACTTTATGGAAACCAATAGCCTGTATATGAAATTTCCATTACTTTCTTTTCTGATTTTATTCTTTTTATCAGCTGCTACGGCACAATCATCCATTGAAAAAAAGCTGAAAACTGACCCAAATGACTGGGTAATGCAACAGCTGGCTAAAGCTAAAGTGAAAAAAAGTCTGGCTTCGTATAAAAAGAATTTCTTTCAGTTTGATACTGTACGTGTCATTGGGTTTATCGAAGATTATAGTCCTGCGTTAGCATTTACAAGCGGCATTATCTACAGTAGTAATCAGCTTACGCGTGAAGATTATCCAACTACTGTACAGATTTATCCGGATGGCCGCTTTGAAGCGAGCTACATGGCGACCAACCCAGAAATCGCTTATATTACGTTTAAAAATAACCGATTTGAGTTTTACATCGAACCAGGACAGACGCTAGCCTTGCGACTTAAAGTGACTGCAGATCAAAATGTAGAACTAATAGGTTTTGAAGGCCCGCTTGCTGCCGATAACCAGCAGTTCAAGGATTTTGATTGGGGAAAGAATCCACGCTTCTTTTATCAGGGTATGGAAAAAACATTGAAAGAACAACCGATTTTGGCCATTAAAAAGCAAATTGTTGCTGCCTGGGATTCGGTCCAAAATGATGTCAATAAGCGTCTGGCAAAATCCAGCTGCTCAGCCAAATTAAAAAATCTGATCCAAACGGATGTCGCGCTCTATCATGCGGTTCAGTTAATGGATCTGCAAATGTATCGAAAGGATTATTTACGGAGCAATCCTGCAAACACTTTCCTGCAAGAGCCGCTACCCAATGATTATTTTAATTTTATAGCTCGCTTAGACCTAAATGATCCGGCTATTTTGGTACAGAATGAGTTTTCAACCTTTATCAACCGATTTGAGTTCTCGACATTATTTAGTCGTGATGCCTATTATGAAGCCTTAAATAAACAACGTAAAGGGGATTTATACTTTGTATTGGATTCGGCAAATCGAAAATCTAATCCAGCAATAGCAAATACGTTGGTATCCGAAGTTGCAAAACTACGTACCCTACAGGCTGAATTAAATGATGAGGCCGATACCACTGGGATAACAAAAACTACAGATCAATTGCTGGCCGTGTTAACAAATAAAGATTTAAGGGCTGAAGCGCTCAAAGTGGCAGAGCGTGTTAAGAAATCCAGAAACGGCTATGTGCTACCCCAAACCGATGCCGCCGCCATTTTTAAAGGAATGACTGATAAGTATCGTGGTAAAGTCGTTGTCGTGGACTTTTGGGCGCAGTGGTGCGGTCCCTGCCGCTCCGGTATTGAATCGTCGCAAGGAAAACGCCTAAAACTCAAAGATAATCCGAATGTGGTGTTTGTTTTTGTGACAGATACCGAGGGAACGCCAGATATGGAATTTTATAAAGATTATAGCGTAAAAAATAGCATGTTTGAATCTTATCGGGTTTCTGCCGATGAATATCGGGCATTGCGCGAATTGTTTAAATTTAACGGAATTCCGAAGTATGTACTGATGGATCCTGATGGTAGAATTAGAAATGATAATTTCCAAATGCATAATCTGACAACTGAACTTCCACGATATTATCCAAAACTATTTACCTATCAATTGATGCAAGGGATTTAGTTTCTTTTTATACAGTGCTAGCGATCCACAGCTTAAGCTGCGGTATGCGGGACATATTGAAACAGGCCTGTCGAGTTATACGGACCCTTTAATGGGTAGGGTGTAAGTAAGTATGGAGGATTAAAGCCGCCTGATGTAGCAAAATCAGAGCGGCTTCATTTACAGCACAGGAAAGTCTGTAAAGATTGTTTATCAGTGAGTCTATGGACCTAAAACAAGCGCACTTTAAATCCCAATTGATACTGGTCAATAGCTGCATCCCAGTTGTCGACGATTTTATTATTCTTTTTGAATTGGCGATATCTAAAATACAGACTCCCAAGGTCTAGCCCAAATGCGTAACCTATACGCGTACGGCTATTGAATGCTGCTGTCCCATCATTGAGTTTATACGCATCGTCGTTAAGTAATATATTAAAGTCCAGACCTCCCAAGATTGAAAATTTTCCCGTAAAATTAATTTTAAGGTACACTGGCGTGTTGAGATATTTCAGTGAACGCGTTCCTTTAGACAAGCCTCCGGAAAGAGAAGCCGTGTTTTCGTTGACGCGTATTCGGGTTAAATTGTAAGTAGGTTCAACCTGGATATCCATTTTACTATTGAGGGGAAAAATCAGATCTCCTCCCAATTGATACCCCATTCTATGCCCCCCGAATACATGGCCGTCTGCTCGCGAAATATTGCCACCGAGCCGAAGTCCAAACCCCATTTGCGCGTAACATGCAGATTTAAAACCAAACAATCCCATTATCAAAAAGCAAACTAACTTTGCACAGTACTTCAGCTTTAATCGATCCATCTGTATCATTTTTACCATACAACACATATCAACTTAAACAAACAGCGGTTTTTCTTCCATATCCACCCTTCTTATTGACGCCAGAAACAGCCCTTGGATAGGGGCAACAAAGCTTTTAGTGTCGGGGGGTGTCCCGACAACGATGCACTAAAAAACGGTCTGCCGCTGATGTTAGTTTGTGTAATCCATTTACACAAAGTTAAAATTCCTGAAAAAATAGAGCTAGCAAATTAGACAAAAGCGCCTGTTTTTTATACCAAATGGTCGCTTTAAACAAAACCTTCATGATTTCGCAGTACAATTGCGTATATCTTGATACAATAAATAGATTCTATTTAATCTTCAAATCTTCTACTTAGATAGAAGACTGTATCTATAAAGTATAGAATACCATCTTTTGTCAGTACATTCTCATCATGTAAATCTTCAAAAATTAAGCCTAGATCATCGCTTTTATAATCATTATTCCGAGTATTGTGAAAAGAGTTATATTCAAGGAAAGAGCGTACTGATTGAAGATCAGTTGTTTCGTTGGCTATGATAAATTGTTGCTTTACTACAGCATAAAGCCGTCTATCAATAATTTTGAAGCCCAAAAAATCGTAGTTTGTAGAACTAAAGAAGAAATTATGAATAAGTAAATTATTGAAATAATCCAACCAATATTCATAAAATATAGATGAATTAAGCTTTAAAACATGAAAGTCATCAAGCTTGTAAACACGTTGTTCAGCGCCTTCACTGATAAACATCAGCTCATCTATTTCATTTAAATAGAACAGAGAATGTTCTGTTGCAAAATCAATTAAGCATTTTTCTTCTTCACCTTTGAAATACTCTTGTTTTTCAATTCCTTCGCTTGGGCGCGCATTTCCTCTAAGGAAATTCTGGACTTGTTTGAGTTTGCTTGAACTGCCAATTGGTCCATCTCCAAGAATGATATTTTGTAGTTCATCTTTAATATTTTTCATTTATATCTAGTTCAAAGATACGAATTTATCATCAAAATTGATAACACCACTGATCTCTTATACCCTTAGCCCAGTTACAAGCAGCTTTTTGTTGCTAATTTTCTCTCGTATCTAGATATGATCATAAAGGAGGAATTGCGCTGGCATATGCCAAGCGATCATTTTTGTTTTGTTATTGATTTTAAATTTGTTATACTTGCTGCCAAGGTGTCTAAACCCCATCTTGATGAAATAGACCTAAGTGATAATATAACCATTATTTCATCTAAGATTAATATTAAAAAGAAGAAATTAGCGGAAAATTTCTACCAATTTTTTATGTCTTGGATTGGATTTATACAAGGTAACCAAAGCTCATTTAAGGAAATCTACGATGCACATATCGATGATCTGTACGGCTATGGTAGGCAGTACCATTATGATAAGGATACCGTATTGGACTGCATTCACGACCTTTTTGTCAGTCTATTCAATAATCCCAAAATTGCGAAAGAAGTGAATGTAAAGTATTATCTCTTCGCTGCGCTACGCCGAAAATTGCTCCGGTTAAAAGTGCAGACCGTCGATATCGAAACACTCTCAGAAGACATCAGCTGGACAAATAGCCACGAACTGGACCTGATCAATGATGAGGTCGAAACGAAAGTAGTGCGGGTGATCAAAGAAAAAGTCGATGCTTTGCCTAAAAGGCAGCGAGAAGTGCTTTTTTTACGTTATTATCTCAATTTTTCCTACGATGAAATAGCCCGTATGATGGGGGTGAATGTCGAAACCTGTAGGACATTGTCCTTCCGTGCAATCAAGCAATTAAAAGTTGAATTGAAACCTATTGAGCTTTTTACAATCTTTTATATTTTTTTTAATAAATTTTAGTCTATGTTTTCAAAAATTGTGCTCTATATCTGTAAAAGCATAATTTGTGAAAACAAAAAACGAAAAATTTAAGCACATATTCAATATAACACCGGAAGACTCCCTTTCGGATGAGGATAAGGCACAGCTCTTCCAAAGGATCGTACACAGTGCGAATAAGAGACATCGGCAAAAAGTGCTTGTCCGTGTTGGCGCTATTGCTGCTGCGGCCTGCTTGCTGATCTGCTTCAAATTATTTTATCCGATTAATAAGGTCGTTCCAGTAGAGCTCGATATCGAAAGAATAGCGTCGATAAGCCAAACCTTCAATAGGAATAAAGATAGCCTACAACTAATTTCCGTTGACCCAAGGTCCGAAAAACATGCCATTTCATTTTTGAAAGTAAAGGAGCGCTCCGATATACTTGATTTGCTAAATCCCAATAATTCTGCAGAGAGCCTTAAATATAACACCGTTTTTGTGCCTTATGGAAAGAGACAGGAATTTACCTTGCCAGACCAGTCCAAAGTCTGGCTTAATGCGGGCTCATACCTTACGTATAGCCGGGATATGCTGGGTAAACCCCGCGAAGTTTATCTCAATGGCGAAGGTTATTTCGATGTAGCACACAACGGTACCTCTTTTATCGTGAAGACAAAACACGCCGCAGTTAAAGTGTTAGGAACCACGTTTAATGTCTCTTCTTATGAGGAGGATAAAAAAATGGCGATCGAATTGATTACTGGAAAGGTGGAACTCAGCAGCCCGCATTTTAAAAATATAACCATGGCTCCAGGACAGTTTATCGCTTATGATCTGCAGCAGCATAAAATGCTCGTCGATAACAAAGCGGATGGAAATGAAATTTTATGGACAAAAAAACAACTTGTACTCGATCGTCTGTCGACAAAGGATCTGATCAAAAAATTGGAAAGAATCTATAATGTAACAATTCATGCTGACCAATCTGTATTGGAAAACACGACTGTCTATTCGGGAAGGATCAATCTCGATGTAAGCATCCTGACATCATTAAGCAACATCTATGAATTAAAAGACTATACAATAACACGAGTAGAAAAGGAGGTTTGGATTAAAAACAATTGATTATTTAACCACAAAATTGGATAAAGAGGAATTGCCGTCCCCTTTATCCGTTAAAATTAAACGTTTCAAAAAATTTAATTTCATCAAAATTATGAAAAAAAAACAGGTGGGACAAAATCTCTCCTCTGGACAACTATTGTCACCTAAAATTAGGTATAATATGAAGATAGGATCCCTTGCCATTACAGGAGTTTTACTCTCCGTAAGTGCACTTGCGTTTCCCCAGCGAATAACGCTCAAAATGAAAAATGTACCGTTGAAACATTTTTTGCAATCCGTTCAAAAACAGACAGATATTGCGCTGTTGTATCCGGATAATTTATTGGCCGACAAACGGGTAAATGTCGATCTTGATCAAGAGGAACTGGTACCGGCCTTAAGGCAGGTGCTCCGGAAATTTAATTTAAATATTTCACAGGGGGTCGGACAGATAACTGTAATACCCGGACAGGGAATGGCCGCTGCGAATATGCTCAGGTCTACAGCTGTGCAGGAAAAAGTCACCGTCAAAGGGCGCATTTTTAATACCCAGGAGCCTCCTAGTCCCTTGGCTGGTGTGACGGTGTCTGAAAAAGGGGGGACAGCTACGACTGTATCAGACAATGAAGGTTATTATTCCCTGGAGATCGCTAAAGGAAGCCGCTTGTCATTTACTGCCGTGGGTTATCTCCCCAAAGAGATCCTGGTCAATAAGACTGAAGCCAACCTGACCGTATCACTCAAAGAAAACGTCTCGGATCTGGATGAAGTCGTGGTCGTGGGGATGACCGAAATGCAGAAAAAACATATTGCGAGCTCCGTGGCTTCCTTGGATATCAAATCCAACATCGAAGGAAAACCGATTACCAACCTTTCACAATCGTTGCAAGGCGGCGTAACTGGACTTACGGTACAGCAAGGTTCGGGCTTGCCCGGTGGGGACGCGGCCAGCATCAAAATTCGCGGTATATCCACATTGAATAATTCGGACCCTCTGGTACTGGTCGATGGGGTACCCATGGATATGAATCATATCGATCCTGTAACGGTCGAAAGTGTCACCATATTAAAAGACGCAGCAGCGGCAGCAATATATGGGGCAAGGGCAGCGAATGGCGTTATACTGGTCACGACCAAACGCGGTAAAGCGGGGCAGATCAACGTCCTATATGATGGTTATTATGGTCAGCAATCTCCCACAATCCTTCCCGAATTTGTCGATGCGCCAACTTATATGCGGATGTACAACTATGCGCAGGTAGCTTCTGGTGGACAGATACTCTATACAGATGAACAGATCAGCAAAACCGAATCGGGTGAAGACCCCATTAATTATCCCAATACCAACTGGACGGATATCGTCATTGATGATCACAGCCCCCTGACCTCCCATTCCCTAGCCGTCAGTGGGGGTAATGATGTCGCCCGTTTTGCGGTGACAGGCAATTATATGTATCAGAAAGGGATGTTGCCCCTCAATAAGATGGATCGTTTTAATATCCGGGCAAATACCTCCGTATCTCTTTCTAAACGTTTTTTGATTAATCTGGATGTGTTAGGCATCAGACGGAATACCTTGTATCCCAATCGAACAATAGACAATGGCGGAAGCAGGATACTGGACGACCTTTACCGGCTACCTCCAACAGTACTGCCCAAATACCCGCAGGAGGAAGGGTGGCCCGCGATATACGGCCGTTATGCCGATATCGTCAATCCACTGGCCTATGAAGAGGTCGGCGGTACCATTGGTTATCAATATGACCAGGCAACAATCAATCTACAGCCAAAATGGTCTATCACCGACAATTTAAATTTACGGGGACAGTTTAGCTATCGGCTCAACAGTGATGTGTATAAGCAGAATAGAGATAATTTCTATTTCTTTGACTATTACACCAAACAGCTGGTACAGACCTGGGCCGTCCAGCGCAACGCCTATTCGGAAACCCGAAATACCTATTACTACCTGAGCGGTGCGCTTGACTACAACAAGACCTTCAAAAAACACAATATTTTTGCAATGGGTGGTTTTTCTGTGGAAAAATTTAATGAAGGCTATTGGAAAGAATCGTCGTTGGTATCCAGCTATGCGAAAGCAAATTACGCTTATGACAATCGCTACCTTGCCGAACTATCCTTTCGGGCAGATGGATCATCCAAATTTGGCCCCGGAAAGAAATATGGATTCTTCCCATCCATCGCATTGGGATGNNGGGATGGAACCTACATAATGAAAGCTTTTTTAAGGTGGATGCCATCAGCAACCTGAAGTTGAGAGCTTCTTATGGACAACTCGGAAATGAGAATATTGGGCTCTATCTCTATCAAAATCTGATCAATGCGACCAACGGGCTTGAATCAGTATGGGGAAATCCAAACATTACCTGGGAAAAAGTCAATATCCTCGATCTGGGTTTGGATATGTCGATTTTTAAGAATAAGCTCTCCTTAACCTTTGATTACTACGACAAAAGAACGAAGGATGTGCTGCTCAAACCGACTGTCGCGCCTTCAGGCGCTATTGGTTCTGCTCCTTTAAATGCGGGTAAGGTGAGCAATAAAGGTATGGAACTGTCGCTGAATTATAACGATAAGATCGGTGATGATTTTAGCTTTTCCATCAGACCGGGTATTTCTTATAATAAAAATAAAATTACAGAACTTTTGGGTGGTCCATACTATTCTGGCATCTCCACCAATGAGGTCGGTTACGCGATTAAAAGCCATTATGGCTATGTGACCGATGGTATTCTGCAGTATGATGATTTTGCAGCGGACAAGAAAACTGCTCTGGTTCCGGCGCTTGCAGGTGAAGGCCCCGGAGATATCAAATATGTAGACTTGAATGGTGACGGAATAATTGACGAAAGTGATCAAAAAGTGATCGGAGACCCTACGCCGCGGATCAATTATTTTAGCAACGTCAGTTTCAGTTATAAAAACTTTGATTTTGAGTTCTTGTTACAGGGGGCTGGCAACCACGATTACTCGGCCAATTTAGGGGGCAAATCTGCTGGCTACTTATGGCACCCGCTCAATTTAAGCGCATCGGGCGGTATCCCGACAACTTATCGGGCAGCCAACACCTGGCGCGAAAATAATCAGGATGCCATCTACCCACGCCTGCTGGCCAATCCGGCAAACAATATTCTGCGTAGTGATTTTTGGTTGTTCAATGCCAAATACCTCCGTGTCAAATTCATTCAGGCTGGCTACAGGTTTAACTCAGCCTACCTCAATAAGTACGGAATAAAAAATGCACGCCTATATGTTAATACACAAAATCCATTTCTCTTCACAAAGTTAAAAATGGCGGATCCGGAGTCACAGGGTGGATCATGGACCTATGGCATGATGCGCATATTTTCTGTTGGATTAACGGCTAATTTCTAAGAAAAATGAATACGATAAAAATTAAAATAAAATTTCTGGGCCTTCTAGTCATGGGCCTGTTAAATAGTTCATGTGAAAAATTTCTCACTGTTGACAGCCCGGATGGGGTGTCGGATGGGCAGTGGTNNGCCCTGGCAACGGTTTATGCCGGTATACCGGGTGGAAGCTCTGGACGAAACATCATGTACTATGCCGGACTTACGGATGAAGCGGTGCAGCGTGGCGACTTCAAAGGCGAATACGATGGCTTTACACGCGGATTGGCTTCTAGCCGCTGGGGAGTCTCCAGTAGCCTATGGGCGGACGATTATACCTGCATCCGTAGAGCCAATAGATTCTTGGAAAATTGAGATGCTGCCTATATCGATGCTGAACTGAAGGAAAGAATGAAGCAGGAGGCCAGGGCACTGCGGGCCTATTATCATATGGAACTAATGCTCGTATTCGGCGATATCCCTTTATTGACAAAATCACTGACGCCAACGGAGAATCAATCGTTTCGTACACCCCAAAAAGAGGTTTATGATTTTGTAGTAGCCGAATTGAAGGACTGCGCTACCAAGTTGCCGGCAACCTATGTAAATGCTGATCGCTGGCGCATGAGCAGTGGGGTCTGTCTATCGCTGTTATCNNATCCCGCTTAGGCTTGTATTATAAAGATTATGAGCTAGCCAAGACAAGCGCCAAACAGGTGATTGACTCCAAAGTGTATAAGCTCTGGATGAGTACGACAAATAAAAATGACAGTTATGCCGAACTCTTCAGCTACGCGGGTGAATTAAATGATGAACGTATATTCTTTAAAGAAAATGGCTGCTCCAATGCTTGGACTTCGTTTGCGCCGTTTGGTATTGGAGGCGAAACTTATCTCTCGCCAACCAATACCGTCGTCAATAATTTTGAAACCAAACAGGGTAAAACCATTCAGGAGCTCGGCCGAGATTCCATACTGATCTATCAGCAAAACCCGAATTATAAAAATAATAGGGATCCGCGACTCTCGGCGTCTGTGTTTGTGCCAAATGATAGGTTCCAGAACCAATACACGCTAGACCCATTTTATAATCCGACGGATAAAATAGGGGAGACAAAATCCACAGCAACGGGCTATTGGATAAAAAAATACATCGATGCCAGAGATCGACAGGCTAAAAGCGGGAGCCTTGATTTTATGATTATCCGCTATGCGGAAATATTGCTCAACTATGCGGAAGCAATGATAGAAACCGGGCAATGGAATAATGTCGAAACGCTTGCTGCGATCAACGAAGTGCGGGCAAGGGCGGCCATGCCGGCCGTGAATAGTGGCTTGTATGGTACACAGACCAAAATGCGCGAACTGATCCGCCGGGAGCGTCAGGCAGAACTCGCTTTCGAAGGAGGGCGTTATTTTGATATCCGCCGATGGAGTATCGACGAAGCTGTCATGAATGGCGAGGTCTTTGGCGCCACCAACCACAAAACGGGCGAAGTGGTAAGGGTACAGAGTCGCACCTACAAAAGAAATAGGGAAGCGCTATGGCCTATTCCAGAGGCAGAAATCATTGCTAATCCCAATATGGTACAAAATCCAAATTATTAAAAAGCCTGTTATCATGAAGAAAATAAAGATAATCTTGTTTGGCCTGCTCTTCTTGCAGGCTGGTCTGCTACTACAGGGCTGCCGCAAGTCCTACAGCCCCGGTGACTGGAATCTGCTACCGGAAAAAGAACCCGAAAAACCGCAGGAACCGGATGATACGCCTACAAAAAGTTTTAAGGTGATGTCCCTAAATATGAATGTAGGAAGCACCGTAGCCAACTTTGACGCCATGGTGGACCTGATAAAAGAATATGATCCTGACCTCCTGTTTTTGAGACAGGTGGATAGTGCGACTACGAGGGCCGGGAAAGTAGACCGTCCTGGGGCCATCGCCAAAGCATTGAAGATGGATGCTTACTTTAAGAAAAATATAGATTACCAGACCGGGGGATTCGGAAATGCGGTTTTATCCAAATTTCCGATCAAAGAAAAGTATAGCCAATTGTTGAGCCGGGAAGAAGGGAATACGGCCGAACTTCGCAGTATGGCGATGATTAAAGTCGAAGTGCAGGCTGGACATGAACTGTATTTTGCAGGAACTGAGCTTGATCCTTCGGTAGCCGCCAACCGGGCTCTTCAGGTCGTGGATCTGCTGAATATAACGGAAAAATTGACCCAGCCAGTGATTCTTGTGGGAAATTTAAACGAACAGGAATCTGCCAACGGTCCGGTGTTATCTTATCTCAAGGGCAGCTTTACCTTTGCCTGTCTAGGCACGGGTTGTCCCTATAATGCACCAAAGGATAATCCGACTGGTGTATTTGATTATATCACATTTAAAACTCCTGAGGAAAAATTGCAGCTGAGCAAATATGGAACTTTCTCCAAATCTTCCAATAACTTTTTGCCAATGACTGCCGAATTCAAATTGAAACTTCCAAAATAGATCATAAAATGAAAAAAATTATTCTTGGAGCCTTGGCTCTATTAAACTTATTTAGCTGTAGTGGGGATGAGAAAATTGAACTTATTGCACCCGAAAAGAAAAAGCTGGTCACCATGACGTATAACATACACCATGGAGCGCCTGAAAATTCGGATGTAGTCAATCTGGCGAACATTGCCGCAGTCATAAAAAATAGCGGGGCCGAACTTATTGCGCTTCAGGAGGTGGATGTCAATGTGCCACGCTCGGGCAAAGTTAATCAGGCCGCGGAACTGGCAAAACTCTTGGGAATGGAATACCACTTCTCTAAGTCCATTGATTACAATGGTGGTGAATATGGGGTAGCAATACTTAGTAAATATCCCCTATCTAATAAAAGGAGAGAACTCCTCCCTATGCCTACGGCCGGAGAACAACGGAGTATTGCGCTTGCTACGGTTACCTTACCCAATGGTCAGAATATTGAATTTGCATCTACACACTTTGATCTCAATGTGCCGAACAGGACTGCGCAAGCTGCGTATCTTAATCAGATGAGCGCCACCTTGAATAAGGAACTGTTTGTAGGTGGAGACTATAACGCCATACCATCAAGTAGTGAAATGCTCAAGCTTAAAGAGGGATTTACCTTGTCATGCATGAGTAGCTGTCCGCTTTCGTTTCCGGTAAATACACCAACCAAAGCGATAGATTTTGTGATATTTAATCCAAAGGCCGCAAACAGCTATACGCTCGTATCGTCTGTTGCATTGCTAGGTCAATATGCTTCGGATCACCTTCCCGTGTCCGTTGTTTTCCAATATGAATAAGCAGAAAACGGGCTGATCATATCTTGTGAAAATCAGTTACGCAGAATTTTGTTTTTGCGTAACTGATTTTTTTTGTTTCCAATGATCGGAGCAAGAATGATGGAGCCATTTAAAAGTTTCAAGTTTTGTAAAAAAAACAGCAAAACCGTTTTTGCCAAAACGAAATCCCCTTCACAATTGTTTGCTTACTTGTTGTAGATCTGCAACACATCGTCAGCTAAACCTGAATATATATAATGATGCTAACTAAAGATAAATACACTATTAATATATATGCTAAATCGTTTTGTAAACCCATCAATTACTAACAATGAACAAAGTTGATCTAACAGCAACGGCGCGATCAATAAGTAAATCCAACTTGTTTTTCTCGCTAATCGTCCTGGCAGGTACAATCCAGCAGGCCCAAGCTTCTTCAAAAAGGGTGTTTGAGGCCAATTTCTTGCAGGAATCCAAAACAAACCAACAACAACTCAAAGGTAAAGTACTGGATAGTGCCGGAAAACCAATTTCAGGCGTCACAATTTCTGTAAAAGGAACTTCAAAAAGCACACAGTCTGACGCAGCAGGAAATTTTTCCTTGGATGCTAAAACGGGTGACGTACTGGTGGCAACTTCCATCGGCTATAAGGCCAAAGAAGCGGTCATTACGGGGACAAGTGTTTCGATTCGGCTGGAAGCGGATCAAAGCCAATTGGATGAAGTGGTCGTTGTCGGTTATGGCACGCAGAAATTGAAGGAAGTCACTTCATCTGTCGCGCACGTCAGTGCTGACCAGTTTCGCCAAAGTGGTGCCAGAAACCCATTGGACCTTATACAGGGTAAAGTGGCTGGTCTACAGGTTTCTAGAAGCGGATCAAATCCAAACTCGGGTGTGGCAACGCAATTGCGCGGCGCAATTTCTGTAACGGGGAGTGCGAGCCCTTTATTCGTTATCGATGGGATACCTGGTGGAAATCCGGATCTGTTACAGCAGGATGATATCGAATCTGTTGACGTCTTGAAAGATGGATCAGGTGCAGCCATCTACGGAACCAGTGCAAACGCAGGTGTTATCCTGATTACGACCAAAAGGGGAAAACCAGGGAAGGCAATATTTAACTATTCCAGTTATTTTCGAAAGGAGTTTGTTTACAATAGACCGGATTTTTTGACGCCGCAGGAATTTAGGGATAAGATCGCCTCAGGGGAATTAAAGCAACCGGATTTTGGCCATTCAACCGACTTTTTTGATGATTTGATCAACAAAGATAATTTTTCACAAAATCACAACCTGTCAATGTCTGGGGGAAATGAGTCTACGACCTATCGTGGAAGTATAAACTTTCGAAACCTGCAAGGTATTGCAAAGGAAAATTCACGAAAGGAATATACCGTAAGAGCCAGTATCAATCAGAAAGGTTTCAATGATCGATTGAACGTGTTGATGAATATTGCGACCAATACCAACAATGCAAACTTGTTGGGTGGCGGCGGATGGGAAAGTGAAGCTACCAAAAATCCTACGCTTTCAAATTTTAATGATGACGGATCGTATCGCTATGACCGTACGAGTACAAACGAATTTGCACGGTTATTTACCGAAACCAGTTATCGCAAACAACAAACGTCTTCGCTCGATGGAAAAGCAGATTTAGATATCATCGATGGACTTAAGGCCAGCGTTTTTGGATCAGTGCAGCGCAACTCGTATATAGACGGGGCATATCGGGCTTTAGAAAGTGAAGCTTCTTTAGAAGATCAAGATTACCCAGGCGGTGGATATGCTTCCAAAGCGAATCTGTTGAATGAAAAATATGCTTTTGAACCGACATTGCAATATAATGGTCAGTTTGGAGAAAAACATAAGGTAACGGCTTTGGCAGGGTATAGCTATCGCTATGAAAAGGAAGAAGGACAAAGTGCAGATAATAGAGGTTTTATAAACAATAACTTCCATGAGGACAACCTGTCCGAGGGACAGGCTCTCCGTGATGGACGTGCTAATATGGACAGCTACAAGAATGATAATACACTCATCGCTTTTTTCGGAAGAGTCAACTATACTTTGGCGGATAAGTACATGGCGCAGTTTATCCTCAGACGTGAGGGCTCATCGAGATTCGGAGCAAATAACAAATGGGGAAGTTTTCCGGCAGTTTCTGTAGGATGGAATATCAGCAATGAGGATTTTATGAAAGATGTCGATTTTATAAATAACCTGAAATTTCGGGCTGGTTATGGTGAAACGGGAAACACGGGCTTTTCCAATAATGCATCCCGGTTGACTTTGGGCGGCGGCGGAAAGTATTTATTTCCGGACGAAACTTACCGGGAAACTTACGGGCCGGATCGTAACCCGAACCCAAATTTAAGATGGGAAACGAAAAAAGAAACGAATATCGGTGTTGACTTCACCATGTTTAGCAATAAATTATCGGGCTCAATTGATGTCTTTCAACGGAAAACCGTTGACCTATTGGATACTTACGCCACGCCTCAACCGCCTTATATCAGAGAAAATATCTATTCAAATGTGGGTACGCTCTCCTCAAAAGGAATCGAACTTGCCTTGAGTTATCGTGCGATAGCGCGTGAAAATTTTAAATGGAACATGGATTTTACGGCAAGTACATTAAAAAATGTGTTGGATACTTATTCAAACGAGGTGTTCACTGTGAAATATAAAACCTTTGGATCCATTGGGGGAGCCGGTGCATTGGGCGAAGCGTTCACAACATACGAAGGACACCGTATTGGGGAATTTTTCGGCAAACGATATGCAGGCATTGACAATGACGGAAAATGGTTGTTCTATAATCGAAATGGGGAGGCTGTAAGAAATGATCAAATCAATAATTCAAGAGATGATCTAAATGCTTCGGATCTGGCCGTTATAGGAAATGCAGTACCTAAATATTACGTGTCCTGGACAAATAACTTCTCCTATAAGAACTTTGATCTACGCATTTTCATGCGGGGTAAGTTCGATTATGACATCTTAAATACGACAGCACTTTCTTATGGAAATAAAGTATGGTCGGGCAACCTTTTGAGAGATGCTTTCACCAAGTATAAAGACATCGATGATACCTATATGTATTCTGATTATTATCTGGAAAGTGGCAGTCACCTGAAAATTGATGAAGTAACTTTAGGGTATCGATTTAAATTAAAGAACGAGAGCTGGGTGAACAATTTGCATGCTTACGTGACTGTACAGAACCTGGCGACCATTACCGGTTATTCGGGCAATGATCCAGACTTTGTGCTGGATTCAGGGTTGGGTAATGAAATTAATGGACAGCGTTTGGGGATTGATAGCAGGGGTCCTTATCCAAATACAAGATCGTTTTTGTTTGGTGTAAATTTTAGTTTTTAATAACGATGAAAAATATTGTTAAAATTTTAATGCTGGCATGTGTCCTGAGTTCATCAAGTTGTACAAAATTGGACGAAAATGCCTACGATATTATTGTGGCAGATGATTTTTATAAAAATAAAAATGAAGTAATATCTGCTGTATTGCGGCCTTATACGCATGCAAATGCCTGGATATCACCATCAGGCCAAGATGGCTGGTGGCGTCCGGCCGAATTAGCGGCTGATCAATTGGCCTGGCCCACCAAGGGGCGCCATGGTGAGGATAGCGGAAAATGGAAGCGCCTGCATTACCATACCTGGACGGTCGATGAAAATGGTCTAAATCAAGCCTGGGTATTGATGTATTGGGGGGTAGGCTTATGCAATAGTCCTATCGATATTCTTGAAAAATCGGACGTAGCCAAAATGGGCATAACGGAAGAAGAAAAAAATCAATATATCGCCGAACTAAAGCTTTTGCGGGCATTGCACTATTTGAAATTGATGGATTTATTTGGTAATATACCGATTACGACCAAAGCGCCTAGCTCTGCGGAGGAGCCTTTACCAATGCCCTCCTCAACGAAAGAAGTGTTTGAGTTTATTGAAAAGGAAATCTTGGATAATATTGATGTCGCACCAAAATTAGCCAAAAGTATGCTTGGCCGGGTTTCTCAGGCTACAGGTTATGCAATGTTGGTCGAACTGTATCTAAATGCTGAAAAATGGTATGGCCAACCGCGATGGGACGACTGTATTGCGGCTGCAGATAAATTAATTGCTGGAAATGCTGGTGGGTTAAATGGCGCTATGGCATTGGATCCAAATATAGAAGATGCGTATGTACCAACCAACGATATGTCAAAAGAAACGATATTCTCAATAGCCTATGATTACCAGAAAGCCGATTTTGAACCTGGTTTTCCAAGTGAATTCTATCATTTTGTGCAAAGTGAAATCTATGGCGGCGGCAGAACCGGGAATAATGGTATTGTCTTGGTTCCTGGTGTTTTTGATAAATATAAAGATAATGACCTACGGAAAAAAGAATGGTTTTTAAGTGGCCCCATGGTGAAGTTCGTGGATGGTAAAATCGTGGAAGGATCAGAAGAGTATAAAGGCGAACAGCTTGTCTTTGTGGATTACATACGAAGGGCGAAAACTGGAGGTACTTCATCAACAATGAGTGATGGGGAGGAAAATAGTGGGATCCGGTTCAATAAATATAAGCTTGGAAATTCTATAGAGGGAACGGTCAATGGCGTTAAGATTCCAATTAATGAAAATTACAACAATACGGACTGGAATGTATATCGTCTGAGCTGGATCTATTTTGCGAAAGCAGAAGCAATGATGCGGAAAAATGGTGGTGTTGCTTCTCAGGATGCGGTAGATTTAATTAATGCCTGCAAAAAACGCGCATTTGCTGATGCAGACTGGACTNNGACTACTGAACAATATACTACGGGAACATTAACCTTGGATGAATTGTTGGCCGAGCGCGGAAGGGAATTTATTTTTGAAGGATTCAGAAGACGCGACCTTATTCGTTTTGGAAAGTTTCATACAGCATCCTGGTGGGACCATAAACCTACTGCTGAGACCAAATCGGTATTTCCAATACCGCAACAGCAGATAGCGATGAATCCAAACCTGAAACAAAATCCCGGTTATTAATTCGGGAAAGTTATTAATTCGGCAAAGAATCTAAAAAAAACTCCCCATATCACCTGTAAGTGATTGGGGAGTTTTAGTAGATATAGAGTAATATTATTTGATCTGCGTGATGCTGCCGTTGCTTACTGTTCCCCAGTTGGTCAGGCTACCATAAACAATGAGTTTCGATTTGTTGTTGGCAAATTCCACTTTTCCGCTTCCATTGATCGTTAGATTGCCATACACGACTACTTCGCCGTCGATGATCATCTTACCATTGATGAAAGACGTCTCTTTTGATCCCACGGTTCCTTGTGAAAGTGAGCCCATGACATTGAAGATGCCGTTGCCATTTACGGTAAATGTGCCACCAATAGTACCGGATCCGATCAGGTTCATCGTCGTGTTGACATTGATATGCTGCTTCAACGCCATGGTACCGTATAAATTAAATACGCCTCCATTTAAGTTTACATAACCTCCATTAACATTTAACGTTCCACACCAGTTGAAATCCCGGTTAATATTGACGTTGGAAGCAAAGGTTTTGGTATCCGAATAGCTCGCCGCATTGTTTACATTGAGATCCCACTGTGTACTTCCGGTGTAGGCTGGATAAGTGCCATTACAAGTTGGAAGTGCTGGTTTAAGCTCAATAAGCTTCATGATCTTTAAGCCGCCTTTTCCTGTTGCGACAAATACATAATTGTCTCTGCTGATGATAAAGTTGCTTGAACTGGCATCTATGGCATTAAAGCTTGAACTACCGATATAAGTAAAATTATTTTGAGCATCAAATTGGTAAGCCGCGATACCAGCGCCACCATTCGCCACAAATACGCGTTTGTCATTGGTCGAAACAGCGTTGGTAACGATATCATTTGCATCGATGTCGGTATCATCTGCGCTGACCGGGATACTAATACGTTTGTCCAATGCGCCGGTATTCAGGTTGTAAATACCCAAACCCTGTGCACCTTCAGAGGCTAATAGATAGTTTGAATAAAAGTCGATCGTCCGTTTTGAAGAAGTCGGATTTTGGGATACATTGATCGTTTTTACAGCATCAAGATCATTGGATACGACTTTAATGCCCTGTGTTCCTGAAAGCGCATAGACTTGGTTCTGGTAAGTTCTGACCGAAAGCAAGTCCCCGATACTAACGGACTTCTCAATTGCTCCAGAAGTCTTGTTTATTTTTGAAATTGTCCCTGCATTACCTGATACAGCATAATGACTTGCGCTGTTGTAGGCAACGTCTGTCGCCACATAACTTGGTAAACCGGTATAACGGTAAGCGTCGGTAGGCAATCCATTTTGTAAAGGCAAAACAATAAGTACAGCCGGAGACGTCACTTTTGCTAAAATACCTTCATCTGCGGCTCCTGCGAGCAACAGGTTATTGCCGTCGACAGCAAGGGAGCTGATATCAATGTTCGGTAATTTGGCATTGACAACAAGCCGCGGGTTATTGATGTCCGAAATATCGATCACATCGACACCGCCAAGATAGCGATCGCCTTCGGTATTGTAACTCACGTATGCGTAATTGCCTGAAATGGCAACATGCGTAGCGCGCAATTTATTTCCTTCATAATCGGGCGGGGCTACCTGTGCAACCAAGGCTAGTGAAAAGTCAGGGTTTTGAGTGGCTGTTACCGTACTGCTACTGGTGGCACCGCGTTTACTTGAAGCCAATAGATTAGAAAGCGGCAATAAACCCGCATTTTGATGGTCAAGGCGTGCTTTGAGCTGCGCAATATCATTCTCGATCACAACAGGTTTATCTGTTGGATTGTCGATGTCATTGTTCTCTTTTTTACAGCTCACGATTGCTGCAAATGCCAAAACGAATAAGGGTAGGTAAAATTTCTTTTTCATATTATTATATATCTTTAACAAAAGTAAAACGAAACCCTCATAATTAAAATCTTATTTTCTACAATTTGTGCCTTTGTAGTTTTTCAACTACCACCATGCGCTATGTATTTCTACGTTCGGATGGAAATTTATACCTCTTCTGCCGTTGTTGATACGGTTACGTATTTCTTGATGCCGCTCATGGCACAGACTTTGAATTTCCTTCAGCGATCCAAACATGTTTTTGGACAACAGTATACACATTAACAACATCGACGTATGAAAAAATTAATTAAATTCTTGGGCTTAGGAACCCTAATCTTAACCGTAGCGATCGGATTTACAGCATGTAGCAAAGATGACGATCCGGCAGACAATGATCTCTTTATCGGCAAGTATGAAGGAACGATTGCTTACGATGATCTGAACAACAATGATAATGATGTCGCTTCTGCCAATGGAACGGTCACAGTGACCAAAGTGGGAGATACTTATAACTTTGGTTTCGGCAATGGTATTCCAAATTTAAATGGGGTGGACTTTGAACAAAAGGGGAATGTTTTGGTCAGTATAGGCTCTGCGGGATCTGGAATTATCCGTATCGATGACGACAAATTAACAATCGGTTATACGAAAGACGGTAAAGCCTGGACTGCAAACTGTGAACGATAGGTAGTAACAATAATTATATATTTTTGAGTGGGTCATTTCTGATTGGAAATGACCCTTTTTTGTGGAGCAGGCCAATGAAAAAATTAGTCCATACCGGAGCAGAAACAAAAGGGCATTTGCGGTGTTATACATATAAATAACACATTATCTACCTTTTTGAATGATTGCCTATGGAAAAAGCACTACTAAAAAACTAACCAATTCAATTGCGTAAGCAAGTCAATGCGTGGATAAATAGTTTGGCTAAAAGGTTTTAAACTATGTAAAAATGACAATTAATATTTTGATGTATCGAAAATAATACATTTCTTTGTCTATAATCCATTGCAACCGGTTGCATGATAAATGCAACCGACCTAAGAAAAATTATAAATCAAGTTAATCTATCATTATTAAACTTATGTGGTATTCTGACAAAATCAAATTGGTGACAGCCTCCAAAAAGTGGATTATTCCGCTCGTGGCCCTCGCAGCCAATTATACACAGCTGCATGCGGCTGTTAACCTATCTCTGGTAAAAAAGGAGCACAAAAATCTTTTGAATTTCCAGCAATCCATATCCGGAGTCATTAAGGATGCCGGTACGGGAAATCCAATCAGTGGTGTAACTGTCTCAGTTAAGGGAACGACACTGGTTACGCAAACTGACGCGAATGGACGATATACCCTTGCCGCTAAACCAGGTCAGGTCCTTTTGGTCAGATTTATCGGTTATGAAAATCAGGAAATTACGGTGGGCGAAAGCAAGTCCCTGGATGTTCAGCTAGCGGCTTCCAGTACGGCTATCGATGAAGTGGTCGTTACGGCGCTGGGTATTATGCGCGAGAAAAAGTCTTTGGGCTATTCGACAACATCCGTCAAGGGCGATCAATTTACCGCAGCCCGGGATCCAAATTTGGGGAATGCCCTGAGTGGTAAAGTGGCTGGGGTAAGTGTCGCGGGCAATGCCACCGGGCTTGGCGGTAGTAGCCGCGTAGTTATTCGGGGTAATGCTTCCATGACTGGTAACAATATGCCTTTGTACGTTGTGGATGGTATTCCGCTGGATAATCAGAATCAGGGATCGGCAGGACAATACGGTGGTATGGATATGCCCGATGGTCTCAATAGCATCAATGCGGATGATATTGAAAATATCCAGGTGTTGAAAGGTGCAGCCGCATCGGCACTATATGGCTATCGGGGTGGAAATGGAGTTATTATGATTACCACCAAATCAGGTAAAGGTGCACAAGGCTTAGGTATTGACTTCAACAACAATATGACGGTCAACAGCATTTATGACTACCGCGATTTTCAGGATACCTATGGTCAGGGTGTACAAGGATCGAAACCAACAACAGCAGCTGCTGCGAACGATACCTATAATCAAAGCTGGGGTGCGAAAATGGACGGTAGCCAGGCGGTGAATAAATTTGGCAATAGCTATGCGTATTCGCCTGTGGACAATTGGAAAAATTTTTACCGCACGGGCCTGAGCAATCAAACCTCACTAGCTGTCAGTGGCAGTGATGAAAAATCAAGCTTCCGACTTGGTTTAAATAATGGCTATGAAGGGTCTATTCTGCCCAATGCAAAATCAAACCAACGTGGGGCGAACCTAAATACGACTTATAAGATCACGCCAAAATTGCAGCTTGGTATCAATGCCAATTATATGTTTGAGTTTGTCGATAATCGGGCAAATCTTTCGGATGGAAATGGAAATACCAATGCCAGCTTGTTGTATCTAGCCAATGGTTACGATGTGCGCTGGTTAGAGCCCGCAGTAGATGAGTTCGGTAAAGAATTGCAGCCGGGAAACAATGTTTATTTTAACAACCCTTACTTTTTACAGTATCGCAAATTCAACAAGTCGACAAAAAAGAGATTGACTGGTGGTTTCAACCTGCGCTACGATATCACGGATTGGTTATATGTACAGGGAGCGGCTACGCGGGATGGTTTCAACCTAGCCTTCAAACAGGTACAGCCTAAA
Organism: Sphingobacterium sp. UBA6711; assembly: GCA_002454415.1. Classification (GTDB taxonomy): domain Bacteria; phylum Bacteroidota; class Bacteroidia; order Sphingobacteriales; family Sphingobacteriaceae; genus Sphingobacterium. Next base: position 88,632 of record DKIT01000045.1, on the reverse strand, counting down.
GGAGCCTCTGCGGATCCAAATGGTTACATCAATGAATATAACAAAGAGTTTGAAGAAACCAACTTTAATTATTTAATTGGTTTTAAGAAAAAAGTCAGTGACTTCTCCATTTCGGCAACGGTGGGCGGGAATAGCCAAAAAACCCGTAACCAAACTTGGGGAACTGATGGCGGGATACGTCCATTTATTGTGGATGGAGTATACAATACAGGAAATGTCGCCGCGGGTACGCGTACCTTCAAAAAACTGTATGATGAGTATCAGGTCAGGTCAATATACGGAACGGCAGATTTTGGCTATAAAGATTTCTTGTTCCTAAATCTTTCTGCCCGTAATGACTGGTATTCGACACTGAACCCGGAAAGTAATGGTTATCTCTATCCCTCTGTCAGCTTAAGTTATGTATTTAGCGATCACTTAAAGCTTCCAGAATGGATCAATATGGGTAAACTGAGGTTGTCCCGCGCCTCTGCTTCGAATGGAACCAAAGCTTATCAAACGGCACTGGCTTATAGAACATTATCCTATGAATTGCAAGGTCAACCCATCGGAACGATCAACAATGACGTTGTCCCAAATGCAAACTTAAAACCGGTACGCATCAGTGAATGGGAAGCAGGTGCAAATCTCGAATTCTGGGGCAACAGAATGGGGATCGACCTTGCTGTCTATCAGAAAACAACTAAAGATGATATTGTGCGTGTAACGACAAGTACGGGCTCAGGATATTCAGTTGCTATTCAGAATATTGGAGAATTGCGCAATAAAGGGGTAGAAGCATTGATCTATGGTGATATTATCCGAGCGGATGATTTTAAATGGAAAGGCTCTGTCAATTTTGCATTCAACGATAGTAAAGTGCTTAGTTTGGGTAACCAAAAAAGCCTCACATTTGAAGGTGGAGTATCTAGATCCGGAAATGCCTCTGTACAAAATATTGTCGGTCTTCCTTATGGTCAGATCGTGGGTTATAAATACAAAACTGATGCTTCAGGAAATCGAATATTTGACGATAAAGGTTTACCTGTACGTTCTGATGGCGTCGAGGTGCTCGGTAATGGTGTCTATCGCTTTACCGGCGGTTTTAGAAATGATTTTACCTATAAAAACTTTAGCTTAGGCATGCTATTGGATTTCAAATTGGGTGCAAAAATCTTTTCGGGAACAAATTTGAACTTGTACGGATCAGGCTTACATAAAGCAACCTTAGAAGGTCGCGAAGGTAATATTGTGGGCAAAGGTGTTAATCTAAGCGGCTCGACAAATACGACAGCAGTTGATGCTCAGACCTATTGGAAGTATGTTGTCGATCAGTCTTTTACTGAAGAGTTTGTTTATGATGCCGGATTTGTCAAATTGCGGGAAATTTCTTTTGGTTATAGTTTGCCAAAAGATTTCTTGTCCAAAACGCCGTTCCGAGGAGCTTCAATCTCTTTGGTCGGTCGTAACCTATGGACCATTCATAAAAATACGCCAAATATAGATCCTGAATCTGCATACAACAACAGTAATGCTCAAGGATTGGAACTTAATGGCTATCCGATGACACGCAATGTGGGTTTTAATTTAAATCTGAAATTCTAAGGTCAAATAATGACTTAAAGATCGGAGGAAATATTAAAAACAGTAAAAGGTTAAGAAACATAAAAATGAAAAAGAAACTATTATATCTCGTCGCTGCGTTTGGATTTGGATTATCCGCATGTAGTGATTTTGGTGACCTAAATGTCGATCCTGAAGCGATAGGAAAAGACAATATGGATTATAAATTGATGTTTACCAATGTACAGCAATATGGCTATGGAACAGAGTACGAAGCTTGGCGGAATGGTCTGATCTATATCAGTACCATGCTCCAACATACGGCCTCTGTCGAAAGTTATTGGAATGGTGATAAGTACACCTACAGTGCAGGATATAACTCTGCATTCTGGGATCGGCTATATCCGAACGGTATACGTGATGTGACAGATCTGATGGAAAATTGGAAGGATAAACAAGAGTTTAACCCAGAATATCAGATGGCACGCATCATGCGCGTACTGCTATTTCACCGACTTACAGATATGTACGGAGACGTACCTTATTCGGAGGCTGGTCTTGCCTATTATCAGGGGAAAGGTTATCCAGCCTATGATACCCAGCAATCCATTTACCTGGATATGCTAAAAGAACTCAAAGAAGCCGCGACCAATTTGAATGGTAAGACATCGACCATTGGTAATGCTGATATCATCTACAAAGGTGATGTGGTCAAATGGCAAAAATTTGCGTATTCCTTGATGTTAAGATTGGGTATGCGTCTTTCTAAAGTGGACGCTGAAGTCGCTAAAACTTGGGTGAATACCGCTGTCGCTGGTGGTTTGTTCGCAAGCAATGACGAGAGTGCGCTTGTTTTGCATCCGGGAGCGGTAACGGCCAACAATAGCGCAGAGCCCTTTGGGAAGATCTATGTACATGAAGACCCGAATGCTTACCGCATGAGTGAATCTTTTATCAACTTGCTGAAAAATACCTATGATCCACGATTACGTTTTCTCGCAACGGTGGTGACTGACCCAACGATTAAAGTAGACGACAGCCGGTTTTCAAGAGGGGATACCACCGCGAGTAAGCAGCTGGGCATGCCAAATGGCTACGATCAGACAACTAAAGGAGCTACATTCATCGAAAATTATCCACTTTACCCGGGCGCAATGAATAAATATTCTGTTGTCAACAGATATACTTATGCCCGTCTGGATGCACCGACGTTTTTGGTGACTTATGCCGAAAACCAACTTCTATTGGCCGAAGCTGCATATAGGGGCTGGATCTCAGGTTCAGCCAAGAGCTATTACGACGCAGGCGTTACTGCAGCGATGAAACAATTTACACAATTTGGAATCGCGGGTATAGATGATGCCTCCATAGCGAAGTACCTTACCCAAAATCCTTTCAGCGAGTCTAAAGCATTGGAGCAGATCAATACCCAGTATTATATCAATACGTTCTCGGATGAGTATGAATCTTTTGCCAACTGGCGCAGATCGGGATACCCGGTGCTGAAAGAGGTAAATTATATTGGGAATGCAACGAATGGGACCATTCCGAGACGCTTTACGTATCCAACGGAAGAATCTACAGTAAATGCAGCGAATTATCAAAAAGCTGTAGCCAATCTCGACAATGGCGATCAGATGACATCCCGCGTGTGGTGGGACAAAAAATAGCATATAGTGGAAAAGGCCTGCTAAAATTAAGCAGGCTTTTTTTGTACTTTAAATCCGGAACTTAATAGTAGCTTAATGCTGGCTTAAATTTGGATAAATTACTTTGTAGCTAAAACATACTATAAATGAAAAAATTACTGCTGTTTTTACTACTCTGTTATGCAGCAACTGCCAGCGCACAGACCGATCGTGTAAATGTCTTCTTGGGCTCCTCGGGAGACCATGGCCAGCTTTCTCCAGCGGCTTCTTCTCCTTTTCACCAATTGAGTGTCGTACCTTTTACCAATCCTGCAACACATACTGGGTATGAGTATCTTGCCAAGGAAATCAAAGGTTTTACCCATAATCGTCTCGAAGGGGTAGGCTGTATGGGCAGTGGTGGATTGATCCTCATTAGGCCTTTTGTAGAAAATGACAAGCCGCTCACCAAAGTGGGGGAGCAGGCATGCCCGGGTTATTATGCTGTACATACTGCAGAAGGGATAGGGGTGGAAGTGGCTGTGGATAACGACTTCGGAAAGGAACAATATACTTTTCCCGTGGGTAAAAAAGGCTTTTTTATTGATCTGGGACATGCATTCAACGGAGCCTTCGTTGATAATGAGTTTACACTGACGGGTAACCTCCTCTTAGGAAAAGTACGTGCGAAAACGACCTGTCATGTGGGAACGTATACCATCTATTATGCGCTAGAAATTCCGAAAGCCAGTGGATGGCGAAAAGAAGGAAATAAGATCTGGGTGGACCTAAATGAGCAGACCAAAATAATGGACATCAATATCGCTTTTTCGGCTGTGAATCAAAATGATGCGAAAAAAGTCCTTGAAGAATACGCTAAGCTTGATTTTGCCGCAGTAAAGAAACGGACAGCCGATCGTTGGAAAAATTCCCTGTCGGCACTGCGGGTAAAGGGTGATCCGGATAAAGTAAATCTGTTCTACTCCTTGCTATACCGTAGCTTGCAATCACCTTATGTGATCAGCAATGCGCAGGGTGATTTTCGGGGAACGGACGGAAAAATACATCATGCCAAGGAAACACGCTATCACGGCTGGGCAATTTGGGACAATTATAAAACACAATTGCCGCTTCTGGAACTGATAAATCCCAAAATGTATCAAGGCCTAATCTCTTCCATTGCCAATCTGTATCGCTATGGGAAGTTTGATTTTGCGGGCCCTTCTGAGCCAGCAAATTCAGTCCGTACGGAGCATGCTGCTATCGTCCTCTTGGATGCGGTCAAAAAAGGTTTTCAAGTGGATATGGAGGGAATAAAAGACTCCCTGATACGCGATACCCTACGCTTTGATTTCAGGAAACCGGATAAATATCTCGAAGGCTGTTATGATCTATGGGCGATGGCTAAACTTTTTCCGCAGGATAGCAAAATCTATCTGGAAAGGGCCAGATCGTATCAGGTAATTTGGAATAAAGAATTTAAAGATCTGGCCAAAAGGGATGTCGACCGCATGTCCGCCCGCGAGATGTATCAGGGGACCATCAGGCAATACCGCTGGAATGTGCCTTTCGATGTCGACGGATTAAAGCGGCTTATCGGGGGTGAAGAAGACTTTACGCAGCAGCTGGATGAGTTTTACGACGGCTATTATTTCAACAGGGCGAATGAGCCCGATATGCAATCGTTGACCTTGTATTATGCGAGTAAGAAGCCTTGGCGTTATCAGGAATGGGTACATCGAATCGCGCTGGATACCACCATACAGTATTATTTTAACGACAACAGTCGGGGTATCGGAGCACATATCGATAAGATCTATAAAAATGAACCAAAGGCTTTGGTGAGGACCATGGACGACGATGCTGGTACAATGTCAAGCTGGTGGGTGCTATCCGCCATCGGATTACAGCAACCTTTGGTCGGAGAGCCAATTTTTTACATAAGCGTACCTTTTTTTGACCAGGTTATTTTAGAAAATAATGGCAGGCCGCTCACAATAGAAGTGCCTAACGCAACAGCCAAAAAACGCTACATCAAATCCATTCAATGGAATGGCAAAGACCTGGGAAGATTATGGATAAAACATGCGGAAATTCGACAGGGAGGAACGCTACGTATTGAATCTTCCGAAGAACCAACGGAGTATGGAATCGATTCTCGATGGATAAGTGCATTATGAATTAGCAAACTATTGATGTGGTAAAAAAGAAAGCCCCGCTCTTAAAAAAAGCGGGGCTTTCTTTTTATTCAATGTCGGTACGGTTAATTCGCCGTCAGTGCAACAGCATTCAGCTGTCTCGGTGTCCCATCAGGACCCACGGCAACGATATTGTCAAAGATCACGCGGGTACCCGGTACGATACCATTCAAAGCAGATGACATGCTTGAGCTAAGCTGTCCGCCCGAAGTGGATAATACGATTGCATCCGCTCGTGGTTTGGCAATAATCATTGTAAATTTGGTCACCCGGAAACTGGCATCAAAGTCAAAGTTGTCCAATTTGGCAAACAAGGCATTCTGGGCTTTCAAAGCCACTGTAGCCATAGAACCGCCGGTCTTGCCCGCAAATTTGGCGATTGGATCCGGAATGCGCTTCACCCGGAATTCTGTCGAACTCAAGGTCTGCGTCTTTCCAGGTGCGACCTCTGCGGATACTGAAATGCGTGCTGTTCCCGGAGAACTTACCTTCACATTATATTTGCCCGCACCAGCACTGGAAATACTGCCGCCACCACCGCTTAGATTCACATGTACTTTATCGGTAGGAGTGCCCGGAGCTGATACTGAAATCGGGTTGTTGACACCGATATACAACACATTCATCTTATCCGGGGATACGACAGCCGAAGGGCGCGCTACCTGATAAGTTTGTTGCGGCGTGCGGTATTCTTTATAGGATCCATCGGTTTGCTTTACCTTCACCACACCAGTCCAGGTAAAGATACCTTCACGACTGGTATTCACTGAATACACACCTTTGCCGTCTACCACTTGCAGTGATGAACCGTTGACCGATATGGCAGGTTCTGATTTGGAATCCGATGCCGTCAGGAATACTTCTGCTTTGTAGGGTTGTCCTTGAACCAAATAGGAGGTAGGCGCAACTGCGACTGCTGCAAATTTATCCAAGTTGACCACGGCCTGATCCATTTTTCCCAAAATGATTTTGACAACATCCGACTCCGCATTTTGCGCGTCAGTCTGGATCTTCGTTAAGATCGTCATCGCTGCAGTCAAGGGCGTACCACTGCCAAAATTGATTTCTTCCCAGGATTTCTTTCCATTAACGGATTTCTCAGGGTCTTTGGCCTCCAAGGAGAACGAAACCATCTTCTGTTCCTCCGGGGTAAGTAAAGCCAATAATTTTGTACGTGTCGTGTTGATCTTGTCTTTTAAGGCTGTTCCCTTTTTCTCGTTGATCATCAGATTCGGTGAAATATCTTCGTTTTCACGTTGTGCCAAATCACCTTTCTCTTCATCATAACCACCGCCTTGTTTGACAAATTCTTCTTTTAAAGAACCAATATACTGATTGAGCTCACCGATAATAGCCTGTGCTTTTTTGGCTTTATCGTAAATGGGCTTAGCACGTTCGGGTTCTTCCTTGAGTTTGGTGTTTTCGAATGCCGTGAACAGTTGCTGTACTGCAGTACTCACATTCGACTTGGATGTTTCGAGACTGTTATTGATATTTTTGAATGCATCCAAGATGGAATCCGGTACATTGAGCGCCAATAAGGCGAGCAAGACCAGATACAGGATGCCAATCATCCTTTGCCTTGGAGTTTCTCTTCCTAATGCCATTGTTTTTGATTTAAGTAATAAAAGAATTAATTACACGCGCGGTTGATTCATAGCGCTTAACATATTGCCATAAATGGCATTCAAGGCATTTAGGTTTTTCGCAAGTTTACCCACTTCATCTTTGAAAGCTTTAGAATCATCCAGCGATTCGTTGAAGTTTTGCATCGTAAAACTCAAATTCTCATAAAACTTATTCATCGATTGTAAATGCGATGCCGAATCGCGCAATTCGCGTTCATACATCATATTTAACTGGCTTAAGTTTGTCGTTAGACTTTTCACCTGTTCGTGATAGTTGGACGTATCGCCCGAAGTATTGGACATTGCTACCAAATTTTCTGAGGCTTTTTCAAATGCCAGGCTCAGGTTATCAAATTTGGAAGTGGCTGTCCGGAGCTTGTTGGTAAACTCTTCTGTGGCAAGAGAGACATCGGATAGCTTATTGATCGCGGAGACCTTTTCACTAAAATCGCGGAGTCCACGGCCCAGATTTTCAATGCTTGCGGGCTCAATATGAGCATCGGCAAATAGTTTGTCTAGAGCAGCTGTAGCAGATGGCCCTGCAGGTTGAGCTACAACGGTTTTACCCCTTTGAGGAAGTTCGCCATTAAAGTTTTCATCCAATTCTGGATAGACACGTGTCCAGTCCGGTTCTGGTGCGGGTGGATTCAAACCCATTAGGAAAAAGAGGAAGGCCTCAACACTCAATCCAATTCCGATCATATAATTGGCTGTGGTGCCGCCAATGTGGAGGATCTTGAAAAGTACCCCGATAATAACGATACTCGCTCCCCAGGATATGGCCACATTCAGCCATCTAGAGTTGTCTTTTTTCTTGCTCATTGCTTATCTATGTATTTTGGTTTAATTCGTTGTCCATAATCGGCTCTTTAGGCTCAAAAAACATACCAAAAGGCTCGCTTTGGGCTATTAAATATAACAAATTTGGTGAATTATACAGAACTGGAAAAGATTGCTAATCTGGTTTTTCTCAAATTAAAACAAACGTTAAACGCACTTAACAGTTATTCTTATGAAGTAGTAAATATTAGAAAAGAGAAAAAGCGAAATAGTATGACTGAAGCATTAATTCAACTTTCACAGACCTGGCCGGCGTGGCTCTGGAATATTGCATTAATCCTATTTTCATTTTTGATCGGCATTTTGATCAAGATGATCTTTATCCCCCTATTGCGTAAACAAGCGATCCAGCAGGAGTCCTATTCCCTCTTTCGCTCCTTTATTAGGCGTTTTAACCGGGTATTAAGTATTTTTATCCCATTGATTGTTTTCAATAGTCTTTTACCTTTTTCACACTTTAACGAAAGGACACTACGAGTCGTCAGTAAAATAAACGAAATCTTGCTTATAAGTTTTTTTGCCATTGCACTGATACAGGCAATCAAGGTATTTGAGGATTATCTCTACCATCGTTTTGATGTCAATAAGGAAAATAACCTACGCGAACGTAAAGTCAGGACACAGATTGTCTTTATTCGTAAAGTCGTGGTGACGCTAATTATAGTTGTTTCCCTGGCCATTATCCTATTGAGTTTTGACAGTATGCAGAAAATCGGCGCCGGTTTATTGACCGGTGTGGGAGTCGGTGGTATTATCATTGGATTTGCCGCGCAGAAATCCTTGGGAAATCTGCTGGCCGGATTCCAGATTGCTTTCACCCAACCCATACGGATGGACGATGTATTGGTTGTCGAAGGTGAATGGGGACGGGTAGAAGAGATCAACCTCACCTATGTGGTGGTCAATATCTGGGATAAGCGAAGGCTCGTACTCCCCATTACTTATTTTATTGAAAAGCCTTTCCAGAACTGGACACGTACAACAGCTGAAATTTTAGGAACTGTATTTATTTATACAGACTTTACCATTCCGGTACAGCAGCTCCGGGATAAACTGACCGAGTTGCTTACCGGTCATCCCCTGTGGGACGGAAAGGTGAATGTGCTACAGGTGACCGATTTTAAGGAACGGACCATGGAAATACGCTGTCTTATGAGCTGCCGCAATTCTGGACAGGCCTTTGACCTACGCTGTTACGTGCGTGAAGAAATGATCGCTTATATCCAAAGTAATTTCCCCGACGCATTAGCTAAAACGCGGATTGACTACACTGAAAAATCAATAAATAGTCTGTGATTATACTTTAATGCGAGGTTTTGTTGAGAATACCATTTTTTTGACCGAAAGTATCGTGCTCAAGCGATATATTTGTTATAAAGTTGAAAGATAGATATGCAGATTTTTTTTCTTGTCTTCTCAGCGATATTGATTATCCTGAGTGTTTTACCTTTTAGCCAAAGCCAACATTGGGTTTTTCGCGTGGCTGAATTTATCAAACTCCAGCTTTTGGTATTTCAGATACCTGTATTGGCGCTGGGGTTTTATTTGGTTTCAGAAAATCCTTGGATGTGGTGGGTTCAGTTGGCTCAGGCGACCTTGATCATTTATCATGTCTATATCTTGGTGCGCTATACCAAATTTTGGCGTCGTGAAAAATATGATAAAGGCAAGGATGCTTCGGATAGCATTAAAGTGATTTCCTGTAATGTACTCCAATTCAACACGGCGTATAATCGCTTTATCGACTTGATAAACAAAGAACAGCCGCAGATCTTCCTGACCATGGAAAGCGATGGCGGATGGGAAAAAGCACTACGTGTTTTGGAGGCCGATTATCCCAATTTTGAAAAGGTCACCTTGGACAATACCTACGGCATGCATTTTTATACCAAACTAAAGGTCAATAAAAGCCAGGTCCATTATTTTGTAGCCGAGGATATTCCAAGCATGGAGATCGAATTGGAAACTGCAGATGGACACCGATTTATATTTTTTGCTGTTCATCCGCCGCCGCCAAGCCCTACCGAAGAAGAAAATTCCAAGGAACGGGATGGTGATCTGCTCAGTGTGGCGAAGCGTGTGGGCCAGTATAAAATGCCTGTAGTGGTGACAGGCGATTTCAATAATGTGGCTTGGGCCAAATCCTCCCTTTTGTTTAAGAAAACGAGCAAACTGATTGATGCCCGGATCGGAAGGGGCATATTGTCCACTTTCCATGCCAACTACTGGTTTTTCCGCGTACCGCTTGATCTACTGTTTCATAGTCCGTCCGTGTTTATAGACAAATTGTTTATTTATCCTTCGGTTGGGTCGGATCATTTCCCAATGGGCTGTACATTTTTTATCGACCGTTATTCCGAAGAACAAGCGGAAGATATCGAACACCTTGAAAAAGGTGATATAAGCGAAGTCAATGAAATGATAGCGGAGGGGAAAGCAGAAGAAAGTGATAATCGCAGCGAATAAAAAAATACTACAAAAATAGTAGACTTTATTAATTACTATTTTTATATTTGTTCACCGTTTCTCAATTGGCGTTGGTAACGTTTTTTATTAAGTGTAATCTTTACAATTTTAATTTCTATGAGCAAGTATTATTTTAGACAAGCGATCTCTTCCAAAAACAGTTTCTATTTGAATACCCACCTTTTGAAGTCAAAGCGAATGTGCATGGCCTAATGCAGCCGCAGCTCAAAAGCTGCTCGTTTTTTTAAGTATTCAAAATCAACCTACTCTACTGTTTTTATGAACACAAACAATTGGAAACAATTGTCAGTGGCACTATTTGCGTCTTTTCAGGCGGGAATAGTGCTCGCGCAGCAACCTGTTTCACCCATCATCAATGTGGATCTCGCTGGCACTGTGTCCGACGCGCAAAGTCATAAACCCATCGCCGGGGCAACCATACAACTTGATGCGGTTACGCATCGTGTCCAGACGGATGCTTGGGGCCGTTTTTCTTTCCGGACCGGTCAAAAACTACCTTTTAAAGTTATCGTAAGCCATGTTGGCTACAGCTCCGATACGTTAATTGTGCAACGTTCGCCAGTTGAAATCAAATTGCGTCCCCAAGATCGACAGCTCGATGAAATTGTCGTTGTCGGATATGGTACCACAAAAAAAAGAGATATTACAGGTGCATTATCTCAAATTAAAGGACAGGATCTCAACGACCGACCAATCACTAATATCGTACAGGGCATTCAAGGTAAAGCTAGTGGTGTGGACATCACTTCGAACAATCGCCCAGGCGGAATAGGTACCATCCGTATACGGGGAAACCGATCGATCAACGCTTCGAACGAACCGCTTTATGTGGTCGACGGTATTCCGATATCTGCAAGTGAAGCCGCCATCATCAATCCAAAGGATATCGCTTCCATTGAAATATTGAAAGATGCTTCTGCAACGGCGATCTACGGATCTCGTGGAGCAAATGGCGTAATTCTGGTTTCTCTATTGGAAGGAAAAAAAGGTCAGGTATCCGTTCAATATAATGGATCATTATCCTTCGATCAGATCCATTCGACGACAGAATGGATGGACTCCAAGGCGCTATTGGACTGGCAAAGGCAGAGCCATATCAATGGGGGAACGTATACGGGAAAATACGGTACAGCACCCGATCCAGATTTTGATGTTCAAAATTTTGGCGGTGGTGAATCTTATGGTATTGAATCGATCCGAAAGGCTTATAGCTGGGACGCTGATGGTAAAGTTCTATTGCGTGATGCGACTCCACAGGAGATCGCTGCTGGATATGCACAACAGGTTCCTGTATACAACGGCGCAAACCTACCCAATCAGGGCTGGACAGATTTGGTAACACGCCTGGCAAAAACAAATAACCACAGTATCTCACTTTCTTCGGGTAGTGAAACATCAAGACTTTATTTGTCCGCAGGAGTACTGGATCAGCAGGGCGCCATGATTGATCAGGATTATAAACGATACACAACAACCTTAAAGGGGGATGTCTCACCACGCAAATGGTTAAAGCTAGGCATTTCAACGATAGGTAGTTATTCCCTTCAAAATTATGGTATGGCCGACAATACGGCCAACTCAGGTGGAAAAGATTCGTATAGCCAGGCCTTGGCAATGATGCCCTTTGCACCCGCTTATGATGAAAATGGTCTATTGCTCAATACCAACCGTACAGGATTGTCTGCTCATAACGTGCTGTTGAATATTGAAAACAGCAAAAATGAATACACCCAATATAGTGTGCTCTCCAATGCTTTTGCTCAGCTCAACTTCACGCCTTGGTTAACATATCAGCTCAAATTTGGCGTGCAGTATACGGGAGTGGAAAATGGTTCATTTTATGGGCCAGATTACACCAATCCTTTTTCGGCCGTGGGCACAGCTCCTTTGATTGGCTATAACGCCCATAGTAAGAGATTGTCCTGGGTTTTTGAGAATATGTTGACATTTGATAAGAACTGGGGTGATCAGGCGCTGAAAGTGGATGTGTTGCAGTCATCACAGGAAAACAGATCTAATGGCATTAATATCCGGGCGCAGGATATCACCTTCCCCTCTTCTTTATGGTACAATTTAGGCGCAAATGACCTTGGCCGTCCCATGAGCTATGGGACGTCGTACAGTAAATATACATTGCTTTCGTATATGCTGCGCGCTAATTATGCACTGAAAAATAAGTACCTGCTTACCGCCACTGGGCGCTGGGACGGTGCTTCTGTACTCGCTCAGGGACATAAGTTTGATTTCTTTCCTTCTTTGGTAGTAGCGTATAAATTGGAGGAAGAACCCTGGTTGAAACATGTCGACTGGATTGATCAGCTCAAGCTACGGTATGGCGTTGGTGTAACGGGCAATTCTTCTGTATCGCCTTATACGACTTCGGGAACAATTGTCGGTGCCGCATACGTGTTTGACGAAACGCAATCTCCGGGCTATAAATCAGCATCGATGCCAAACGCAAATCTAGGTTGGGAAAAAACTGTGCAGCATAATGTAGGAATAGATTTTGGTTTTCTCAACAATCGAATAACAGGTGCTGTGGAATGGTACAGGGCCAATACGAAAGACCTGCTGCTCAATCGATCTATTCCACCGGTGCTGGGATACAACAGTGTATTGGGCAATATCGGAAAAACGAGTAACAGTGGGTTAGAAATCAGTCTCTCAAGTAAAAATATCAATCGTCCCGATTTCTCCTGGAACACAACGGTAACCTGGAGCAGAAACCGGGAGAAGATTGTCGAATTGGTGGATGGAAAGGTGGATGATGTGGCCAATGGTTGGTTTATCGGACAGCCTATCGCAGTATTTAGGGATTATGTATATGATCGCCTGTGGCAACAAACGCCCGAAGACTCCAGACTGATAGAACTCTACCGAAAAATTGGAAATATCACAGCATTGCCAGGGCAGGTGAAAATTAAAGATCAGCAACTTGTGGAAGTACAACCCGGTACAGATGGCGCGAAATCTGTCACGCTAGCCTCCGGTGAGATTGTCACTTATCTCGATAATGGTTTTGGAACCATCAATGACAATGATAAAGAGATCTTGGGCAGCAATAGACCTCAATGGACAGGGGGGATTGTCAACGCTTTTCGTTACAGAAACTGGGACTTCTCATTCTTTGTTTATGCGCGCATAGGCAGTAGCTATTACGGTGCGCTCCAAACCTATGGACGTCGGAAAGAAGCTGATGTATGGAGCCCAGAAAATACCACGGCATCTTTTCCGCAACAGACGACAGCTACATTTACAAACTACAATGCGGCACGTAATTATACCAGTGGTAGTCTGGTGTCATTGCGCTATGTGTCCTTGGGTTACACGTTCAGACAGCCGCTGTTGGATAGACTCAACATCGGAAGCCTACAGCTATATGCGCAGGTCTTAAACCCGGTGATTTGGGGCGGTGAAGCCGTAAAAATTGGCCTGAATCCGGACGATGTAAATGGCTGGGACAACGCCGCAGCAGCCGAACGTGGTGGACAGACCGCCAATACCATCTTATTGCGCAGTGCCGTTCTCGGATTGAGAATCGGGCTTTAATCAATAGTACCAACAAAATATGAGACTTGGAAAATACAATAAAAAAACGGTTATCCTTTGGGGAATAACGATACTATCGGCAGGAATAGGACTGAGTTCCTGCAAGGACTTTCTCAAAGAGGAAATGGTCTCCACGATCACGCAGGATTATTTTGAATCCGAAAAAGGACTCGACGAGCTAGTCGTCGCGAATTATAATATATTGCGATGGAAATATGGATTTATGGAAGGGCCCTTTCTTTTCGAAACGGGTAACGATATCGTTGAACCTCTCGATAATTCCTGGGCGACTTTTAGCCCTGCGGTATGGTCGTCTTCGGGGGCAGCTGGTGAATATGCCAATAACCTGATCGGCTATTATCAAACACAACTGTTGGGCGCTTATCCCATTATTAATGACTGCAATAAGGCAATAGAAATTATTACGGAAAAAGCTCCAGGAAAATATGCGAGCGATCAGGCCTATGCCAATCAAAGGCTCTCGGAGCTCTATTTTCTCAGAGCCTATGCTTATTATCTATTGGTTACCCAATTGGGGGATGTTCCCTTTCCGTTGAAAAGTAATAATAGTCTACCGGATCATTTTTACTTGCCAAAAACAAGTTCGGCGATCATCTATACCAAATTAATTTCGGACCTGCGCTTTGCGGAGCAGTATTTGCCTACTGCTGCACAGACACAGCGTGGTCGGATCACCCGCAACGCGGCCGCGCACTTCTTGTCTAAACTTTACTTGCAACGGCATCAGGCCGCAGCTTTTAAATCCTATCGAAATGCAGATGGGACGGTGGATCCCACTAGTCCCAATGCGTACCAAGGTTTGCTTTATAAGGGGGAAGGGCTGGTGGATCTCGATTCAGCCATCTATTATTCTTCGCAGGTGATCAGTTCGGGAATCAGCTTAGCCGCCGATTATTGGGATCTTTTTGCCATTGAAAAAGGCGATTGGAGTAACGAAGCTAATTCCGAGATTATTCTGCAGGCCTCCTATGGTAACAATCTCGACAATGGCCGCTACGGTATGCGTACCAATGCCGCTTTTACCGCTGATTACCGCAACGCGGCCTGGAATATTTCAAGCTGGACATGGTCCTACGGTTTGCTCAAAGGACAAGGCTTTCTACCGTCAGACTGGGGCTATGATGTGTTTACCGATAAGCTTAATGACTCCCGTTTTGAAAAATCCTTCCAGCTGGAATACCAAAGTGCTTCCTTTGACAATGCCTCCCAAACGGATGGACCGGGACTGGCTTATACCGATGCGAAAAATGCGTCCCTGACCTGGCTGGCAAGTGAAGCCGAATTCTTTAATACCACTATTAAACCGGGGTACAAAAGGCCATCGTGGGATGGACGCAATGCCGTGGTCGGACAGCGGAAAATCGGCAAAGCTGATCTTGGCCTTGTTTTTCTGGAGAATACAAAAGAAACGGCAATTGATATCAATGAGGCCTTGGCACAGCCCTATGTACTTTATCCCCGATGGATCAAGGACGCGGGAAAGTATTATTATCGAAAGACTGGCGCTGACAGGTACAGTGGAAATGCTGGGTTACTCCTAAGCCGTAAAGTGCGTCCTTCTTCACGCAAATTCATAGATCCCAATCGCAGTACGGTGGACAATCATTTTGGGACACGGGACGTGGCTATTTTTCGTCTCGCCGAAACCTTCCTTATCCGGGCAGAAGCCTACGGTCGCAAAGGAGATTACGCCAAAGCAATTGCGGACATCAATATATTAAGAAACCGTGCAGCCTACAAGACTGGAGAAAACCGTGCAGAGGTACTGGCCCGTTTATATCCCGGATCTGAATTGCTAGGCCTGAATGAACGGATCTACCCCTATGCCACCACCGGGGGGAGCATGGATAAAATCCGGGTAGATGCAACATATTGGGACGGCAGCTCGACTAAATCCAAAGCCGAACAATATCCACCGGAGGCGAATACTGAACTGAAACGGTTTATACATTTTATATACAATGAATATTCCCGGGAATTTAATACAGAGCAGGTGCTCTATGAAGGTATACATCACGCGGGTATTCAGTTGGAGCGTATGTTGTATCACGCACAATTGGCCTCTAGTCGTATTGGGGGCTGGTCCAAATCGGATAATCCATCTGGCGTCAATGGCCAGGATGGGAATGGCAAAGGTACATTTACAGCGACGCATACATTCAAACCTTTTCCGCAATCTTTTATTAGTATGTTAACGGATAAGGACGGCGTACTGCTTGATGAGACAGCCCGACGTGCTTACCAGAATCCTGGTTATTAATCGGTATAGGTATGAAACTAAATAGAAGAAAGTTTTTAAAAAACAGCGCCTTACTTGGTGTGGGCATCGGCCCCTTGACGAGTCTTGACCTCTACGGTCGCCAAGGTGCAGGGGCGCTTGCAAATAACGGAATCGTATCGAATGATCAGCTGGGGATTCCACTAAATTGGATCGATCGTCAACAAGGAGAATCTTCCTTGGGAACCACATTCGGAGTTCCTTGGCCAAAAGGGGCTGTTGGGAAGGAACAAAACTTTGCGCTTCGCAATAGTCAGGGGCAACAGCTTCCTGTTCAGACTTGGCCCCTGGCTTTTTGGCCGGATGGTTCGGTGAAATGGTCGGCTTGTGCAGTTGCGGGTTCTTCGAGATTAGCATCGGATCAGCTGTATTTAGTCAAGAGCCAACAAGAGCAGTCCGGTATTGTGCTACAGGAACAAGAACAGTCCATTATCATCGACAATGGAATACTCCAAGTAACGTTCGCAAAGCGCGGAAAAGAACTGATACCGGAAATTTGGCAAAATAATCAACTGATAGGTAGAGCTGGCTGCCTAAAGGTTATCCTGCAAGACGCCCCTGATGCAGAGTCCGAAGGGGCTTTGAATCGGTTCGCATGCTATTCCCAAATCGAAAAAGCTGTCGTGGAAAACAGTGGCAGTCAACGGGTACTCGTACGTATCGAAGGTGTACACCAGCAGGAAAATGGCCTAAAAAAATTTCCATTTATCATACGTTTTTATCTATACTACAAGTCGTCCACGATAAAAACAATTTACACATTTCTGTACGATGGTGACGAACAGCATGATTTTATTAAGGGAATTGGACTGTCGCTAGCCGTGCCACTGCAGGATAGCTCCACATACAACCGTTACATTCGTTTTGTGGGGGAAGGAGGGGAAGTATTTGCCGAAGCTGTAAAAGGTTTGACTGGTTTACGTCGTGATCCGGGCAAAGAAGCTAGGGTAAAACAAGTGCGCGGTGAGGCAATCAAACTGGAAGATATTTCTGAGCCCGTAAGGCGGGGATTGCCTTATATTCCGACGTTTGGAGACTACAGCTTGCTACAGGCCAATCCATCGGCGAGCAGCATTGAGAAACGCAGCAAGTCAGGACATGCTTGGCTCCATGCGCGTGATTTTGGGAAATCCATGGGCACTCTGTATGTAGGGACACCATCTTATGGGGTAGCGTTAGGTATACGTAATTTCTGGCAAAGTTATCCTGCACAGCTGGATATCCGCGGCTCGGCCTCGGCGGAAGCAACGCTAACAGCTTGGTTATGGGCACCCCAAGCTGAGGCGATGGATCTCCGTTTTTACCATGACGGAATGGGGCAGGATAACTACGAAAAACAATGGGAAGGTCTGGAAATAACATACGAGGACTATGAGGAAGGATATGGAACCCCGCTAGGTGTTGGTCGTACTTCCGAACTGTACCTGTCCTTCTTTGAACAAACACCTTCTCCAGAAAAACTGAGCCAGTTGGCACTGGCTTTTCAGCAGCCGCCTGTGTTGTCGGTAAGCCCATCTTATCTCCTCGAGAATGAAACATTTGGTGGTAACTGGGGGCTCCCCGATCGGAGTACACCTTTGAAGGCCGCGCTGGAAGATAAACTGGATGCCCTGCTTAAATTTTATCGGGGGGAGGTTGACAGAAGGGGATGGTATGGATTTTGGAATTATGGTGATGTGATGCACAGTTATGATGCAGATCGCCATGTTTGGAAATACGATGTAGGTGGTTTCGCCTGGGATAATTCTGAACTTGGGACCGACCTTTGGCTCTGGTATTATTATCTCCGTTCGGGTAATAGGGATTGTTTTCGCTTTGCGGAAGCCATGTGCCGACATACGGGCGAAGTGGATGTTCATCATCTGGGGCAATTTGCTCCTTTAGGGAGTCGGCATAATGTCATGCATTGGGGCTGTAGTGCCAAACAGCTCCGTATCAGCACGGCGCTCAATAGAAGGTTTTACTATTATCTTACGGCCGATGAGCGGACTGGAGATCTCTTGCGTGAACAGGTGGAAACGGCTTCCACACTCCAGCATGTCGTCGCGCTCCGAAAACGTGTCGATGAGCCTCTTGTGTCACAAGACGGGAAAGCGCTTGACGGATTTGGGACCGATTGGGGGGCTATTGCCGCAGCATGGTTTACCGAATGGGAGCGAACCCTTGATCCCAAGATTTTGAGCCGCCTGAAAGCGAGTATGCAAAGCATTGCAGATCAGCCCCAGGGCTTCTTCACGGGCCTGAGTATGTTGAATATTGCGACAGGCAGATTTGACAGGTATAAGGATAATACGGTACGGGTGTCCCATCTCAATGCTGTATTTGGTCTTGTAGAGATCTGCCAGGAGATACTAAATGTGATTCCCGATAAAAAATTTGAAAAAGCGTGGTTGCAATATTGTCGGTTATACAATGCACCTGATGAACAGCGGCTGAAAGAGCTGGGTACAAAAGAAGGTAAATTCAATCTGCGAAGTAGCCATGCGAGGCTCACAGCCTATGCGGCCTCCAGGTTGGGGGATAAGCTGCTGGCAGAGCGGGCCTGGACTGAACTCTTGGGAGATAGACCCAAATCTCCTGAAACCATTGCTCCAGTACCTATCATTACACTTCCTTACGATCAGGAGGAATGGAAGGCGATGTCCACCAATGAGGCAGCGCAATGGAGCTTAAGTTTAATTCAGTGCTTACATTTTGTTGGAAATAAACTCGACTAAATGATGATGAAGTATATACGTTTAATCAGTCTTTTGCTTTTGTCTGAGCTGCTTCTGAGCCCAATAATGGCGCAGCATAGGGACGTCAAAATAGTGAAAAATGGCCCTTGGCGAATTGAATTTGAATATCCAGAAAAATCTTATTTTCGACAGCAATCTGATGAATGGA
Source organism: Sphingobacterium sp. UBA6711 (assembly GCA_002454415.1). GTDB lineage: Bacteria > Bacteroidota > Bacteroidia > Sphingobacteriales > Sphingobacteriaceae > Sphingobacterium. Next base: position 69,575 of record DKIT01000045.1, on the reverse strand, counting down.
TCCTAAGCTCACATGGCGGAGCCACCCTTTGGTTGGACAGCCTCTTGGAAGGGGATTATGAAATTAGCTATCAACGTATGGTACTTGTGGATACCGGAGCTACTGACCGGCTTTCGGATCTCAATCAGTTTTGGCTTACCAGAGAACCTGCAGAAGATCCACTTGTCACTACTCAGCTAAAGGCCCGCGATGGCAGATTGGCGTCTTACGATTCGCTAGATCTCTTCTATGTAGGGATGGGCGGTAATAACAACACGACAACACGATTTAGAAAATACGATGGTACAGGCAAGCGGATGCTATTGCAGGAAAAAAATGAGGCAATGTATCTGCTTTTGCCAAATCGCTATTACAACATAAGAACTATTGTTTCCGCGAGTGGAGGTTTTACCTCTTTTTATGTCGACGGTCGCTTGGTTTTCCAGTATCAAGGCATTATTCCAATTCGTGGATTCTTTGGTTTTAGACAGACCGCCTCCAGACAAAAAATTAAGGATTTACAGATTTATAAATTGAAAAATGGAGAGAATGAAAGATAAACAAGTGACTCTTTGCTCTATCTTTATGAGCCTATGTTTTTGGACCTTTACTGTGGTGTCCAGTAGAGCTCAGGACAAAGTGAGACCCAATATCATTTTTATTTTGGCAGATGATCTTGGATACGGTGATGTTGGATTTAACGGTCAGCAGTACATTAGAACCCCATTTATCGATCAGCTTGCTGCAGAGGGATTACGTTTTGATCAGTTTTATGCGGGAACAGCGGTCTGCGCGCCGTCGCGTTCTGCACTGATGACGGGGCAACATACCGGACATACTTTTATCCGAGGAAATTTGGGGGTAAAGCCCGAAGGGCAATATCCTATAGCAGATTCCGTCCTAACGATTGCCGAAATACTGCAACAAGCTGGTTACAGGACTGGAGCGTTTGGAAAATGGGGTTTAGGACCTGTATTGTCGGAAGGTGATCCAAACAAACAGGGCTTTGACCAATTTTATGGCTACAACTGCCAGACACTTGCTCACCGCTATTATCCAACACATCTTTGGGATAACTCGTCCAAAGTCTTGCTTGCAGGAAATGAAGAGTTGGAAACACCAACACGTTATGCGCCAGATTTAATTCAAAAGAAAGCGCTGGACTTTATCACGGCGAATAAAGATAGGCCCTTTTTCCTTTTTCTGCCGCATATACTACCACATGCCGAATTATTGGTCCCAGACGATAGCTTGCTAAATCATTACAAAGGAAGGTTTGAGGAAAAGGCTTTTGTTGGCGACGATTATGGAAATTCGGCCAAGCCCTCTGGATATGCTTCCCAGGCGTATCCACGTGCAACCTTTGCCGCCATGGTAAGCCGCCTGGATTCATATGTCGGACAGGTGATGGCTAAATTAAAGGATTTGGGGTTGGATGAAAATACTATCGTGATCTTTAGTAGCGACAATGGGCCACATCGCGAAGGGGGGGCAGATCCACAATTTTTTAATAGCAATGCTGGGATGCGCGGTTTTAAAAGAGATCTCTATGAAGGTGGGATCCGTGTGCCTTTTGTGGTACGATGGCCTAATAAGGTAAAGGCCAATAGCCGTAGTCAGCATATTGCCGCATTTTGGGATGTCTTTTCGACGTTTGCTGATATTGCCGGTACCAGTAGCAAGAATCAAGGGGACGGCATATCTTTTTTTAATACTTTATTGGGAGATAATGGGCAACAAAATCATCGCTATCTTTATTGGGAATTTCATGAACAAGGAGGTAAGCAGGCTGTACGCATCGGAAAATGGAAAGCAATCCGACTGCAGGCGATGACCGCTATGCCTGCGCCAATAGAACTTTATGACCTCGAATTGGATCCATTTGAAAAGGACAATATGGCAGCTGAACATCCTGAAATTATCAAACAGGCTGAAGACTGCATGAAACAGGCTCATCGGGAAAGCGAGGTGTTTCCATTTTTGATTCGATGACCTGGAAAGTAATTTTTAGTCAATATGTTTAATTTATGTTGTCGTAAATAAATAGATGATAATGTCGTAAGAAATATGTAATTTAACGACAACTAAGCAATTTGATGAAATCTAACTAATGGGTAAAGATTATCATTTACAATATTCAGATGGGCAGCTATTGTCCAAAACGATCGATTTCCTGCGCTTTCCGCTAATCGTTGGTGTTGTCTTTATCCATACCGATTTTTCGAATATAGTCATAGGGGGGGGCAAACAGATCAGTTTTGTAAATTTTCCTGTCTTCGCACGCATATTTTTTCTGTTTTCCAAAGTTATCTTTGAAGTTTGTGTACCGCTTTTCTTTTTTATTTCAGGCTTTTTATTCTTTTACCGAACGGAAGGATTTTCCCTGAAGATTTATTTGAAAAAATTAAAAAGTCGCGTCCATTCGTTGTTAATCCCTTATGTTTTTTGGAATGTTGTGGTGCTCGTTTTCTTTTTTCTTGCGCAGACTTTATTCTCGGGGAGCTTGGTTTCCGGTGTAAATAAACTCATCGTAAATTATAGTGTGACGGATTGGCTATGGTCCTTTTGGGATACCTCGCACGTGAATCCACATGTTGAGAAAACGCTGCCTGTCAATTCCCCATTCTGGTTTATCCGCGACCTGATGGTTGTTGTGGTTTTATCCCCAGTCTTTTATTTCCTGATCAAAAAACTTGGTATTCTAGCTGTTGCACTGCTTGGATTGCTCTGGTTATACAATCCCTATTTCTATCTGCCGGGATGTAGTACAGCAGCTTTCTTTTTCTTTGCGGCCGGCGCCTATTTTAGTGTATATAAAAAGGATTTTGTTGCGCTTATGAAACCGCACGTATCGTGGACAGCGGGACTCTATATATTCCTTATTCTTGCGGAGTTTTATTTTCTGGGCAAGAGTTGGTGGCCTTATCTGTATTGTGCGAATGTGATGGTTGGAATCCTCTTTTCAACTGGGCTTTCAGCGCATTTTATGGAGCATGGGCGATGGCGGGCGAGTGCTTTTTTGGCCAATGCGAGTTTTTTTATATTTGCGTACCATCGTTTGCCACTGGTATTTGTCATCAAGGTTTTGTTTAATATAGTCCGTCCACAGTCGGATGCTGAACTACTGTTCTTATACCTGTTATGCCCCGCAATAGTCATCTTGCTCGGGCTGTTGTTGTATAGTCTAATGAAACGTGTATTACCAACTTTTACAGCCATTATATGTGGAGGAAGATAAGAAATAAATGGGCTTTAATAGGTGGCTTAGCGACTCTTTTGGGGCTGCTAGGAATTTGGTGCGCCATCACGCCTGATAAGGAAAAAAAATCTTTAAAATCCCAAATTGTATTTACGAAGCTTATTGATCTCAAACATACAGATGTAAAAGACCAAGGGGCCTCCAATACATGTTGGGCATATACGGGTAATTCTTTTCTCGAATCTGAAATGATGCGCATGGGGAAACAATCCGTTGCATTATCGCAGATCTATACCGCCCGGACTTCCTATCTCGAGCGTGCCCGGAATTATGTCCGTCTGCATGGCGGTTTGTTATTGGGGGAAGGCGGACAGCTTTTGGACGTCATGAATGTCTTGCGCGACCATGGTGCGATGCCAGCAACGGTTTATACGGGTCTGAAAAGTGGGAATAAAAGAAATAATTTCAAACCAATGCGCTCCGTACTAAATGGGACGCTTAACGTTATGGTGAAGAGCAGATCGATTAAGCCATATTGGGAGCAGGCCATCAATGACGTGATGGATAACTATCTGGGAAAAGTGCCGACATATTTTCAGTATAAAAACAAATCCTATACCACGAGAACATTTGCGGATGAAGTGGTTGGTATTGATCCGGACAATTATATAAACATCGCTTCTGTTACGGATAAGCCCTATTATAAAAAATTTGTATTTATGATCCCCGACAATTGGTCGTTCAATCTTTTTGTTAATATTCCGATGGAGGAACTTACAGATATTGTGGATCATGCGTTACAAAAAGGATTTACCGTGGCCTGTACGCTCGATATTTCCGAAATTGGATTTTCTTGGCAACACGGAATCGCTTTTGTCCCGCAGAATTTATCGAAAACTGAGCGGGATTCCATGTTTTTAAAGCCGCAGCGTGAACCCATAGTGACAGCACAAATGCGGCAAAGAGCATTTGATTTATGGCAGACTACAGATGATCATGCCCTACATATCGTTGGGCTAGCAAAGGATCAGAACGGTAAACAATACTATTTGGCAAAGAATTCATGGGGCACAGCAAATGCATTCCGTGGATATATATACCTCACGAAAGAATACCTCCGCTATAAAGTTACAGCTCTAATGCTCCACAGGGATGCCTTAAAACCACATCTTAAAATAAAGATGACGGGGTACCCTAGCCCGCCTGAATCCTAGAAATATTATTCCCAATTCTTTCCATATTTCACGCTGAGGTTTGTGATATGAAGAATAGGATACGTATGTTTAAATCTCTAGCGGCGCTGTTATTACTGGGGGCAATAATTTTTTCAAGTGCTGTACAGGGGCAGGAAAATAAACCTGTACCCCCTAAAGTACATCATGCAGAGCCTTTATATAATGACCTCGTCCGGGATCTTGGGGCAAGAAAAGGAGAAAAAGAGATAAATGTGGGTGCTGATATGAAAAGAACGCAGGCGGCTGATGATTATGGCTATTTAATGGAATATGAATTTGCACCTATTGACCGCTTAGGTTTGGAGATAGAAACGGATTTTGCCTATTCAAAAAGCCGTAGGGCGAGTGTGGGTTCCAGTAATCAGTTGGAGCGGATACGATTGTCCTCTCAATACTCCTTTTATGTTTCCCAAAAGCACGCTACGACTTTAGCGGTAGGCTACACGCAGATAGTTAACGTTGTAGACCGGGGAACGGCATTTAATCCTTTTTTTATTGCCGCTAAAAATTGGAATAGCAATTGGCATGCTTTGCTCTATACGGGACCGGAAATCGCCTATCAATACGGGGTATCCAAATGGAATATGAACTGGCAGATCAATACCTCCTTCCATTATACACTCCCGCAAACAGACCATTTTATTGGCATCGAAGTCAATCAGCAGGTCTCTGCAGAAGGGCTACAGACGATTTTACATCCCCAGGTGAAATTGGGGCTGAGCAAAAAACTGGCCATTGGTATGGCCGTTGGTTTGCCTGTCAGCGGTAGGGAACATGTCGTCAGTTCCTTCTTTCGCTTGATCTATCAGTTATAAAAATCTATAGCTTTTATCTTACTCGTGCCTGTCGACGGAGTGGAAGCATAACCCAAGTCTACAGCATACAAGAATATGGATCGTTAGAAAATATCTTTTTAAGAAATTTTAGGTAGATATTTTATCTATAATTAGCTGAAATAATTATATTTGGTCTTCCATATTATTGAATATTTCTACTGTGTTTTCAAGAACGCTAAGATTTTTGCTTGTATTGACTACTGCTATTGCTATGACCGCTTTCAATCGGGTGTGGGCCTCAAATTATCATGCAGTTCAGATAATTTCGGGATTGGATTCTTACCATACCAATATTGAATCGGCCACAAAGGATAGCCAAGGATTTGTATGGTTTATAGCGGGCAGTTTGCTGTATCGCTACGATGGTATAACAGTCAAACCATTCGGTGAGTTATACAATGGGCCCCTACATTTTACGGAGGTCAATAAACTCATGGCTGATGGGGAAGGTCGCCTTTGGTTCGAAACTAGGAATGGTTTAGTTATTTTCGATACCCAAAAATGGAAATTTATAAAGGATACTGAACTTGCGAAAGACCTCTGGGGAGAAGAGATCATTGCCATGTCGGCGCGGCAGGACCAACAATATATCGCTACAAAATCAGGTAGGCTATGGCAAATCAACGGGAATAAAAAGAGGAAATTACTGCAATTCAACCCTACTTTCAATGAACTGCGACGCCCCTTAGGAAATCGGTTGATCGCTGATCATGAAAAGCTTTGGTTTGCCTATAATGAGCAGCTATTTTTTGTCGATCTAAAATCCGGTTCTGCCCAGAAATTTAAGATGCCAAAGAATATTTATAAGCAATTGGATGATCTTTTTTTGCTTCAAAATGGATTGCTATTGCGTAATTATGGTCTTGGTTATTTCACCTTTGACGGGAATAGTTATAAAAAGATAAATCCTAAAGGTCTATCGCAAGGAGATATGCGGGATTGGGCACATTGGTCCTTTACCGAAAAAAATAATATTGTCTTTCTGTTTGAAGATGGTCGTTATTTTGAATTTAAGGACGATCTGAAATTAACGCCGCTTTTGGTAAATCATCATACGATCCAAAAAGATCTGCTGAAGAGCAAGCTAAATCAGTTGAACTTCAATATAGATGAAGGATTGTGTTCGACAGAAAAGGGCCTATATAGCATTTCCAAAACGAGCTTTGATATTCACTATTGGAATACAGGAACAGCAAGGGGAATCTTACAACAGCAGGACCATTATTACATTGGCGGTTATGCCCCATTAAAATCTTTTCAGCTGCACAACACCGCTATCGATGGAGCGGGGCCACTCAACAACTACTATGCGTTTCTTCCCGTAAATAGAGATTCGGCATTGGTAGGACTCGAAGGTGATTTTCTGGGATTTTTGATAAAAGGACAATTTAAAAAAGCGCCGTACCATAGGCAGGTGGGAACTCAGGAAGATCTGTCTTCCATGGTGTTTAGTCTAGCGCATTATCAGAAGAATCAATATTTAGTGGGTACCTATAGTGGTATTTGGATCTACGATATGCAGACAAAAGATGTATTTCCGCTGCGCGATAGAAAGGGCCTAGTCGTGGGGATTGGACAACGGATCAATTCTTTGCGGCACAACAATCAGATCATCTCATTTACTTCTGAAAATGGGTATTTTGAGTTCAAAGCGGGTACTTTACATAAAGTTTATCCCCAAAATGGAGAAAAACTACATGTATTTACCCATGCTTTTAAAAAAAATAAAGTGTTTCTGGCGACAAAAGGCAAGGGGTTGGTCGAGATCGATACAGAAAACAATCGGATTAAAACCTATTCTAATGCCGATGGATTGGCAAGCAACGTTATCTTTAGCATGTTATGGGTAAACGATCTCCTATTCCTAGGTACGTTCAGGGGCTTATCTGTATGGGATGGGGAAAATTTTTACAGTGCTTACAGTATGCATGGGCTTCCTTTCGAAGAATTTAATCAGCCCTCGATGTACTTTGATCAACGGCAGGATCGCTTGCTGATCGGGGGAGTATTGGGCTGCATCGCAATTAACCCCCAAAATTTTTTGACAAGCATCAAGCGGCAAAAGGTACCGTGGCCGGTATTGGCTTCTGTGCGCGTGGGAAACAGTTCAAATGACATCATACGGTCTTATACGCCGGCTGCGACACAGGATACGATTTTAATGAATGAACAGGCTGTATTTGTTAATTTACAATTGGCGAAGATTGATAGCTACAAAAATAATTATAAAACCTATTTTCGCCTACGTCCGCTTATCAAAACCTTTCAGGAGCTTACAGCTTCTGGACAAATTAACCTTTCTGATTTAAAAACAGGCGAATATGAAATCGAAGTTAGGACAGTGAGTGATAACGGTTTGTCAATGGAAACAAGAAAATGGCTGCTCTATAAAAAACCGCGTTTCTATGAAACCCAAATCTTCTATGTCTTGCTGACATTGACGACGGGCGGCGCAATTTATATCTTAACAATTGTTAGATCTTCCCAAATCAAGCGTGATAAGAAACTACGATTGGAGCTTTCACGTGATTTACATGATGAAGTAGGTGGGTTGCTGACAGGAATTGCAATGCAAACAGACTTGCTTGCTTTGGAGAAGGAAGAGACCATGCCCAATAATTCCTTGGAGAAAATATCGGGGTATAGTCGTGAGGCTGTGCAGACCATGGATGATATTATCTGGTCAATTGACTCGCGTAATAATAACCAGGGAAGCCTGGAAGATCGGATGAAATTTCTGATGGGCCAATTGCTGACGGCACAGGATATCCATGTTACTTTTGAGACCGAGATTCATACGCGTAGCCAGCTCCCGCAATATGTTCGCCAAAATGTGTATCTCATTTTTAAGGAAGCATTACATAATATATGCAAACATAGTCCTTCCGCAGTTGTAAAAATATGCTTAAAAATAGATTATAATAAGCTCGAGCTTGAGATCTCAAATACATTGGTGGGTTCTCATGTGGAACTTATCAATAAAAAGAATTTCCGAAAAGGTCAGGGATTGAACAATATGGAACGTCGAGCTGAAGCAATTGATGGCAAAATCATCATCGAAAAGTCTGCCACGGATTACACTTTGCTGCTAACAGCAAATCTAAAATTTCGGAAACTACTTTCCCAACTATTTTAACCAATATGGCTTTTGCAAGTATACAATTTTGGATCAGTATAAGCTTCGCGCTAATAGGTGGTGTCATCTGTTTAATGGGATTAATCCTCCGTGTTTTACTCTACAAAATAAACAAAGACCAAAGCAATTTGCTGCTTTGTATCGGTGTTATGGCACTTATTTGGCATGTCTTTATCTACTGTATGATTTATACGGGTGAAATACAATTCTACCCCCGCATATATAATAAGGGTATTCCTTTTTACTACCTCGTCGCGCCTTGTTTTTATTTTTATGTGCGCTTAAAATTACAGCCGTTCGCTCCATGGCCAAAGTATTGGGGAATACATCTTCTCCCTTTTTTCTTTGGTTTGATAGATGTTATACCTTACGCCTTAATCCCCACCGAGCAAAAAAAAGAGTTTTTAAAAATGCTCGTAGAAGATATTCCTATGGGGTTTAAACACAGCTTTGGCTTCGTAGACCAAAAACTGCACTATATTTTACGCTTTTCTTTAGCAATAGCTTATGCAATTGGGCAATGGCGAATGCTTTATATCACCGAAGGAATCAAAAAGGAAGTTAAAAATGAGGTTAAACGCTTTAATAATATTTATACGGCTTACCTTTTATTGCAATGTAGTATGGTTGTCGCCATAATTTTTAATACGGTACAAGAAGCCTATATCCTTAAAAGTTTAGACAAACTGGTCTGGGTAAGCTTTTGTTATATGCTATTCAGTATATGGTTTATTGTAGACGCTGTTAGGAAAGTCAGATTCGCTAGAAAATCGAATTGTTAATCAAAATTATTTCAGCTATGCCAAATTCAAAAAAATATAAAATCGCCATTGTTGAGGATCGAATGCCTGTATTGGAATCCTTAAAAGCTTACTTTGAAAATATAGCACAATTTAAGCTTGTAGCAATTGCACAGGACTTTGATGAACTCCTTTCGCAACCTTGGAAGCCTGAATCCTTGGATTTGCTACTTTGTGATATTGGTTTACCCAATAAAAATGGAATAGAGATTGCCTGGTTTGTCAAACGAAAATATGCACATATTCAAATTGTTATGTTTACAGTGTTTGATGACAGGGAACATGTTTTTCAGGCCTTGTGTGCCGGAGCATCCGGCTATTTGCTTAAAAGTACCCCTCTACCGCAAATGCACCAACTATTGATTGAGGTGATGAAAGGTGGATCGGTGATGAGCCCGCAGGTGGCACGGTTAGTCATCGCCCACTTCAATCCGGCTTTAAACCCCAAAAACGATGTTAAACGGAAAGAACAATTGACCCCACGTGAGATAGAAATTGTATCCCTACTTCAACAAGGGTATTCATACAAAAAAGTAGCAGAGATGGCTTTTATTAGTATGGATACCGTGAAATACCATATCCGTAATATTTATGGTAAGCTGCAGATCAATAGTCGGGCCGAATTGATGTTGAAATATAATAGGCCTTCTTAATTCCCCGTTAAGACTATTTCTAGCTAATAGGATCCCCATTCTTTCTAATCGATAATCACATAGTCATTAGTTAATTGTTTCTGAAAAACCACCCTTTAGGGTGGGTAAAACCTCTCTTTGGATTTTTAAGTTTGTGAAGCCATTTTTTAAAGCAACTTAATCTATTTAATTCAAAGTATGCAAATTCATAATCTCAAACCTGAAGAATCCAGGGTGTTTTCGGTATTGCATGCCGATAGCGATCTGCTGATGCGAAAAATAATTTCCAATCTTTTTTCGAATCCATCGTTTCGGTTGGATTCAGCCGCCAGTGGAAAAGAAGCGTTTGCTTTGTTGGAAGCGAAGGATTATCAATATGATATTGTAATCACTGAAATGCATATGCAATATGCGAATGGATATGAGATTGTGAACAAAATCATGAAAGAATCGCCTGCGACAAAGACAATCATTACCTCAAATATGAGTTATCTGCATATCAGGGAGGGATTGGAAATTGTGCGTGAGGATTGTTTTAAGAAGCCGCTTGTTGTCGGAAAGCTGCTGGAACGGGTTGAGCACATGATGAGAGACGAGGAGGAATCACCGCTGGAACGAGCTGAGCACATGTTGGAAGATGAGCAGGAATTGGCGTTGGAGATACCAGGGAAAGAAAAAAAAGTTGAAACCATGGCGGAGACCGCAATACATGATCTTGCTGTAGCGGAATTCGTCGCACGGGAAGAAATGACTGCCATTCAAGAAGTCCCTGGGATGGAACAAATACCGGTTAATGAGATCTTAACGGAGATCAAGCAAAACGATACGTTAGGCTCATGCAAAAGATGGTGGTAAAACTTTGGATAAAAGGATAAAAATAATATGTATACGATACAATCATTTTCAAGCCTGATGCAGGCAACAAATGCGCCTTTGGTAAATACGGCAAATTCGCTCTTGACCGGATTGAAGATCCGGATAGGACAACAATGGTATATCTGTGGTAAACTTGCCCTAAATGAAGGAACAAATCCAAGACGGACGATCAATGCGTCGCCGGAAACACTGGAATGTCAACTGCTTTTTAAAGCGGCACTCCTGAGCAGCGGTATTCATTCACAAAGCCCGCTCATCGTGACGATGGGATTACCTAATAGTACTTACCGGCTATATAAGGAAACGGCGGAACAGATGCTTCTTGGAGAACATATCATTGAATCTGATCCGGTCGTATATGGTGAGGAAGGAACAGGTATTTTGCCTGTTAATGTGACGCATGTAGATGTCCTTCCTGAAATAGTGAGTTGTATGGTGGCGCTGCGCAGAGGTGAAAGCTGCGAAAGGGGCGCTTTCTTTGTGTTTAGTTTCGGCTTTGGAACATTAGAAACTGGTTTAAGCACAGATGAAGGTGTTATAGACAATGCCATGGGAAGTGCGCCTGGTTTGCATTATGCCGTAAGTATCATGCGCGAACATCTCCAACAGACTTACGACCTTTCTTTCCAGAGTATGCAACAGCTGGATGAAGCTTTTCGAAATGGATACATCTATATCAATAGAAAAAAAATTGATTTGACCAGCCTCCGCAAAAAAGCCATACAAACCTATTATGCTGAAATAGTATCTCCCACACTAAGCGACGTCGTAAACGATAGGAATCTGGCCAAGACAAATCGAATATTCCTTTGTGGTGGGGGAGCGCATTACGGTGATCTCGTCGACTGCATTCTGGATGAATTTGGTGATATCGCTGGAATTCAGATTGTCGATCAGCCAGAATCTCTCGCTGTTAAAGGATATCTCCTGAACTCCATGCGATATATACTGAACGAAGGCAAAACACCACTCGGTATTGATATTGGAAATATACAAACAAGGGTAGCAAGTGCTGAAAACTAAAATATGACAGTAGATCAGACGTTTATATTCGTCATTCAATGTATTGTAGCAACTTCTTTTTTAGGAACTTTTGTTACCTACGTAATCATCATGATACTGCGCTTCCGTAGCGTTCAAGCACAGCGCAGACAATTGAAACTCAATCAACTGATCGAAGAACGGATTCTACCACAATTTGTAGAAGAAAGGGGGGCAGATGAGCTGTCGGTATCCATTGATCAATCCTTATTGGACGAACTGGCCCTCATGAATAAACGTAATCGCCAGACATTGATCGATACGCTAATACGGCTTCGATGGCATGTAGCTGGTACAAATGCGCTCTTTCTTCATCGCATCTATGTGCTGCTGGGGCTGAACCTAGATTCCCTCCAAAAGATGAAATCGCGCAACTGGTATCGGAATGTACAAGGTTTGCATGAACTGACCTTGATGGATTACGCCATTTCCGATATCGATATTCTACGGTTCAATCTAAGTGAAGTCTCCGAACTACGCTCCGCGGCACGAAGTGCTTTTATGCGCTTCAGCAAAAATGAACCTTTCCGCTTCTTCGACGAAGTGAGAGATCCCTTGAGCATTTGGGAGCTGATTGGCTTTTTCAGAATTCTGGAACAGTCAAGGGATACGGTGAAATCTAACTTCGCAAACTGGATCCGCTATTCGCGAAACAAAACAGTCGTCATTTGTTGTATGAAACTCGCGGCGCACGAACACAGTGTTGAAGCAATTGATAGTATCGAAGGATTACTTAATGTGAACGATCATGCCTTGCGTTCGCACGCGATAAACGCCCTGGGACATTTAAAAGCCGTACACACGCAGGATGCTTTAATCAAGATGTATCCCAACCAACCTGTAGACTGTCAGTGTGAGATTCTTTTTTCGCTGGGAATGTTCCGAACAGTGAGAGCGATGGAATTCCTTACTGACCAATTTCAGTCCGCTTTTGATTTTGAAATTGAAAATCATGTCGCGGCAATATTGGCTAGGCTAATGCGTAACGACCAATTGAAATGGAGCCCATCACAACTGCTGCCACGCAAACAACGTATTTTAAATTATTACCTGCACGAACAATAACATTTAAAAAATGATTCAACAGATAATCGACGTTTTCCAACTTTTTATATTTTCCTATAGTAGCCTGACCATGGTGATTTATGTCATCATGGCAATACTGTCGTATAAGGGAATTATGCTGTATCAGCGAAGGAATCGGGAACATTATACACAAAATGTAATTTCCAGCCCTTTATCTCCGGGGATATCAGTGATCGCTCCAGCCTTTAACGAAGGCTTAACGATTATTGATAATGTGTACGCATTGATGCACTTGAACTATCCTTTATACGAAGTTATTATCGTCAACGATGGGAGTACGGATGATACATTGGAAAAGCTGGTCGACCATTTTGAATTGCGTGAAGTGGATCTGCCTTACAATGAAAAGATAAAGACAAAAGCGGTCAAACGTTTTTTTCGGTCAAGCAACCGCGCGTATGACAAGCTGCTGGTGATTGACAAGGAAAATGGCAAGGGAAAGGCCGATGCATCAAATGCGGGCATCAACGCGTCAAAATTTGATTATTTTCTTTGTACCGATGTGGATTGCATCTTGCATGAGGATACGTTGTCCAGACTCATGCGTCCCATCCTCGACGAGAAAAATAAAAGCCGACTCAAAGATATACAGGTCATACCGGATACCGGTTACATTCATGTGGAGAATAATCAACGTCGTGTCATTGCGGTAGGGGCTCCCTTGCGTATGATCAATTCATCGGAAGTGGACAATGGCGTAATTACACGTTTCAAACCTCCGCATAAAGTACTCCCACGTTTTCAGGAGCTTGAATATATTAGAGCTTACCTCCTTTCAAAAATGGCCTGGAGCGCTGTAAATTGTGTCCCCAACGTTTCGGGAGGTCTGGGGCTTTTTGACAAAAACATTGCTGTCAAAGTCGGGGGATATGATCCAAGATCTTTTGCGGAAGATATAGACATGGTCACGCGCATGAGTGTTTATATGATCCAAAATAACCATAAATACGCCATACGTTATATTCCGGTATCATTATGCTGGACCGAAGGGCCGCAAACGCTACCCGTCTTTAGCCGACAACGCGTGCGCTGGGCCCGGGGGCTAATACAGATTATGCTCCTGCATCGTCATGTGCTGTTCAATTTTAAGTTTAAACGTTTGGGACTAATTGTTTTTCCATACAATTTCCTGTTTGAATTTTTGGCGCCCATATTCGAAGTGCTCGGACTGCTCTTTTATATTTATTTGATCATTATTGGTGCGATAATGTGGGAGAATACATTTACGCTTCTTGCCTTTTTATATATGTTCTCTGTGCTCGTTAGCTCAATTGCTGTACTTTGGGATCAATTGACAGAGAGGCATTATCGAAAAACAAGCGAAGTGATCGGCCTTTGTTTGACGGCCTTCGCCGAACCATTTATCTATCATCCCTTAATTGTATTCTTTAGTATCAAAGGGTATGTTCAATCCATTTTCAAACAAAAATTGGTTTGGGGAAATATGCAAAGAAAAGGATTTGCTCCCCAAAAATCAACTGTTAAAAACCAAGCATAATAGATCATGAAGTTCCACCATCTTATTGCACTGTTCTTTTTTTATATCATGACCACAGATGCTGTATATGCGCAGACCTGGAGTTCCGTACGGGCCGAAAAATTGTATCAGCAAGCGGTCTTGGAAATCAAAGCGACACAGCAAGCGAAAGCATTGAAGTCACTGGAAGAGGCGGTCAAACTTAATCCAGCGCATATAGACGCACAGGTACAATTGGCAAAGATATACATGGCGTTGAAAAGATATGATCAATCCATCGCGACGTCGCAGCTGGTGCTTCGATCAGCGCCGGAGTATGAGGATGTTTATTATTACATCATTGGTTCTTACCTCTCTAAAAATCGGCCTGCGGAGGCTTTACGTTATACCGATATGGCCTTAAACCGTTTTACGACAAACAAGGATTTTGGCATAAAAAAGCTCAATGTACTGGATATCCTGAAGCGTTATCAGGATGGTGATTCATGGGCGCAAATCCTACTGCGCCGTTTTCCAACCGATGGTGCTGTACGACTGTCAATAGCTGGGCACTACGAGGCCAAAGCAGATTGGTATAGACAAAACAAAATGGAAAACCTAGCAACCTCCTATTATGAAAAAGCACTTGAACTCGCTCCGAAAAATAAAGACTTGGTAGAAAAGATGAATAATATCGTAACACAAGGAGGAGATTATGACGCACGTATTGCGCAAACAAATACGATCTTAAATAGTGATAGCAAATCCTATACGGCATTGTACCAGAAATTGGGTTTATTGCAGGAGGCGAACCGTTATGCGGAGGCGCTGGAGGTTTTGCGCTTAATTTTACGCTATTATCCCAAAGATAAGAAAGCGCTCGGCTTGAACAGCTCATTGCGTAAGGAAGCCGCGAGCTACTATCAAAACACCGATACCTATTCCTTGTATCAGTCAATTTTGGACCAAAATCCTGGAGACAGGGAGGCTTTGGATAAAGTGATTGGGATGGCGGCATCGCGCGGCGAGACGACGCAAGCCCTTTATTGGGTCGATCGTGCTTTGCAGCGCAACGCGGGCGATCGCGTATTACTTCGTCGTAAAATGGATTTCGAATTTCAGCTACGCCGCTATCAGACCGCGGCGGATCTTGCGATCAAGCTGTATGATGCCAATAATGATAAAGAATTCAGGTCGGAAGCCTTGCAGCTGGTTAATGCGTGTGGTAATTACTATCTTCAGCAGCAACAGCCCGACAGCGCCATGGTCTATTATGATGCGGTACTTGGACTTGACGCACGAAACCTTTCAGCGCTTCAGGGTCGGATATCAAGCCTACTGGCACAAAATAATCTTGGTTTGGCACTAAGGGAAGTGGATAAGGCTATCGATTATTACCCGAGTGATCTTGACTTAAAGCTGAAAAAAGCTGGTTTTCTAGCCCAAGCGGGCAAGATACAACAGGCTGTATCGCTTAGTGCGGAGCTATATGCTCGCTATCCAAATAACCCAAAAATCAAATCATTATACTTGGAGCAAAAATTGGCCGCTGCCAATGCCTGTATGCTTGTTGAGGAGTATGAAGAAGCGGAGGTTCACCTACGTGCATTGCTGGCAGAGGAAACGGATAATAAAGAGGCCCTACACTACCTATCGAATATTTTGGATTTACGTAAGCGCTATACCGAGGCTTTGCTCATTGTTCAGCAGGCCTTGGTCAGCTATCCCGGTGATCGGGAATTTCTGCAGAAGAAAGCGGCTATTCTCCATAATAGTGCCCAATATACTGCGGCAGCTCAAGTGGCAACAGCTTTGCGGGATGAATATCCTTATAATCCGAAATACCGGACCATGGTGCAGGACGCCTGGATGGCAGCTGGTCTGGGATATCAGAAACAGCAATTGTTGGATAGCGCGATCTATTGTTTTGATCGGGTTCTTGCGGGTAATGCGGCTGACTCTACGGCGCATCTGAATAAAACAAACCTGCTGATGACCAAGCGGAGGTTTCCGGAGGCTTTGCAGAGTGTAGATGTAGCTTTGGCACAGTTTGAATATGCCGAGCCTTTCCTGTTGAGAAAGGTGATCGTATTGGATAGTATGGAAAGGTATGTGGAAGCGACGAAATACGCGGATACATTGGCTAAGCGTTATGACCAGCGCAAGCATCGGGAATACGCAGCATTCTTACGAAGTAAAACCATGCAGCATGCTTTTGGATTATCATTTCTAAATAGCACCTTTTCAGGGGTGGAAGACGCTCCAGCGCCACCAGCCTACCGCATAGCTACGCTATATTACAGCCGTAGATTATCCCCCAAGATCAGTTATGGCGCACAACTATTATTTACGGGGCGGCAAACGGGAACTGGCATAATGGGAGAGGCTGACTTGACCTATAAACCGAATAAAGTGCTCTACTGGAATGCAGCTGTGGGTATATCAAATAATGTACTGTTGCCGAAGTATAGATTGGCCTATTCGCTCTATCGGCAACTCGGAAAAGGTTTCGAGGGAGAGGTCGGTGCTCGTCTTTTGGAGGTCGTTGATGTACGGGCGCTTTCGATCGTCGCGGGAGCGAGCAAAAGTTTTGATCCTTTTATGGTCAATGCTCGATTATTTGCTATTCGCGAACAGCAAGATTTTTATGTCGCATTTCAGGCGGGAGCGAAATATGAATTGACAGACGCCGATCTGTTACAGGCGAATTTTGGCCTGGGAACTTCTCCAGACGACAGAAGTCGCTTGATCCTGCTGCCAGAGCTAGGTGGTATTATGAGCCGTAGTGTGGGGGCTGGATATAGGCGTACGATAAATTATCGCACTTCCATCGGAGTCAATGGTAATTACATTAGTCAAAAGGTAGGCGTGACGACCTTTCGCAATCAATACGATGTATTACTGGCTTTACAAGTGAAATTTTAACCATTAATGACGATTGAGTAATGAATCGGACAATTTTGATTTTAGGTGCGGATGGGTATTTAGGATGGCCCTTAGCGATGAAACTAGCGCTAAACCATCCCGATCAGAAAATTATTTTGGTGGATAATCGCTGGCGTAGAGACATTGTCAATGAAATGGGCTTCGCCCCTTGGATGATGCTGCCAGAACTGCCGGATCGTATCGATGCCTTTCAGCGAAAATATGACCGCAAAAATATGCGGTGTCATCTCCTGGATATCTGTGGCGACGATTTGGAAGACCTTATTCGTCAGGAGCGACCATATGACATTTATCATCTGGCGCAACAATGCTCCGCAACGTATTCGATGTTAGGAATCGAACAAGCGCTACATACACTCCGTAATAACGAAGAAGGCAATATGCGTCTGCTCTGGGCCGTACGTAATCATATCCCACAAGCACATATCATTAAATTGGGATCTTTTGGGGAGTATGCTAAAGGTGGGCTTCCGATCGCGGAAGGCTATTTTCAGCCCAGCTATAAAGGGCAGATCGCATCGACCATGTTACCTTATCCCAGAGCGGCAGATGATATCTATCATGTGTCAAAGATAAATGACTCTAATTATGTCGCGATGGCGACACGAACTTGGGGACTACGGATTACAGAAGTGATGCAGGCGACTATTTTTGGTCTGCTGACGGATGAGATGGATGGTTGTTCGACACTATTTACGCGTTTTGATTACGATCCAATATTTGGGACAGTGGCGAATCGCTTTGTCGCACAAGCGGTATATGGACATCCATTGACCATCTACGGGTCGGGGCATCAACGTACAGGCTTGATGTCTCTGCGGGACGCGGTAGCCTCGTTGGCACGATTTGTTGATGATATTCCCGAAGTGGGACAACATCGGGTAGTCAACCATGTTACTGAAACCCATTATTCCATCAATGAGCTGGCAAGTGATATCGTCACCGTTGCCAAAGAGGCGGGATTGGATCCCGAACTGCTGTATACCGCAGATATACGTGGCGAGAATTTTTCCGAAAAGCCACGTTTTGATATCGAAACAGCCTTAAAAGGAAGCGATCTATTCCACACTGATTTTGTCGCCATCGTTAGAGAAACGATCGAATTATTATTGGGACGGCGCATTTCACTGATCGCCCACCATTGCGCGCCGCACGAATCTTGGCGTATGACCAAAAAGGAGCAGAAAGTGGATTTCGACTGTAGCGAAAAAAAGATACAGACCGAAAATGAGCCCTATTGGGACCGTATCCGAAATGAAAAATTTCTCTCCGATCGGATTAATCTGAATCCAGGCTGTTTGAGCACCCTTCCTCAACATCAGGAGAAGCAATTTTTATCAAAAGCAAATGGTAATCCTTTGGCATTTTATGCGATGGGCCGCGAAGCCTATGTCGCCATAAAAAGAGATTGTGCCGTCTTGTGGCCTTCGGAGGGATATCGATTGATGATTACACAAAGTACGTCACAACTGATGAATCTAATGGCGCTCAGTCTATTGCGTAAACTTCAAACGAAGAGAACAGGTCCATTTATGGTCGTCACAAGTGAGCATGAACATCCGGGTGGAATAGGTCCTTTTGAACAGCTGCCAGAATATCATGTGATCTATCTATCGGATCGCACGCTTCGTGATGCGGAGGTATTGCAAAGTCAGCTTCAGCAGCTTCAACCTGATGTTGTCCTGTTGTCTCAGGTTTATTATCATTCGGGTAGACAGATACAGGATGCCACCAGCTTGTCCGTCATAAAAAGCGCTGCTCCACATGCTGTTTTGATCGTAGATGTCGCGCAATCCCTTGGTGTCCGGGAAATACCCTTCGGTGCGGCGGACATCCTGGTTGGAAGTGCCCATAAATGGCTTCAAGGCCCGCAAGGCGCTGGGTTAACTTGGCTAAAAGAAGATTTTGCGCAGTGGCTTGGGGCCCTGTATTGGAATAAACAAGATCTTTTTCCAGATCCCAAAACCCATGGATTTAGTATACCCGGTGGGCAAGATTTTCTTCTTTATGAACGATTACGGGTCTGTTTGCAACAGTATAGAAGCATAGGGCCAGCGGCTATTTTCGAGCGAAGTACATACTTGGCCACTTTTTTCAGAATGGAATTGGCGGCCGTACTGGATCAAATAGGTTTACCGTATCGTTTTGCGGAGGAGGAGATATCTCCAGTGATCAGTTTGGTTTTTTGGGATTATGATCCTTACCCACTATATGATTTTCTAAATCAGGAGAAAATTCATGTGAAATGCATTAAAGGCTGTCGTTTGGAAGATGGATCGGCTAATATCCTTCGATTTGGAATTCCATATTATGAAACCAAAAATCGGTTACTTACCGTGCTCGAGGCAATACGTTTGTTTGTCCATAGTGACATGGCAGTATCGGCCAGTTTATCCTTACAGTTATAAAAAATTGATCGTGTGAAAATCGTAAAAAAACAAATACGCTCGTTACTATTTGTGTTCGTCTTGCTTTTAAACAGTTGTAGCGCGAATGAGCTGAAGATTGTGCTGGAGAAAAAATCAAGGACTGAAATTGTCATCCCCGTCGAACCTTCATCTTTGGAAAGGAAGTCAGCCTTCATCTTACAGGATTACTTGAAACGCATGACGGGAGTGACAGTGGATATTCTTTCCACGCCATCCGGAACGAAAGCTCATGTTTTTTTTATTGGAAATAGTTTGTTTAATTCGGCCGTTAGCAACGCCGCTCTGCTCGGTAGAGAAGGGTTTGAGGTCAGGGTTCAAGGAGAAAATATATATTTAAGAGGCGGTTCAGGTAAGGGATTGTTATATGGCGTTTATGAACTGATCGAAAAGCAGTTTGGCGCACGTAAATACGATCAGGGGGCGGCATGGGTACTTCAACGGGAAAATTTAACCCTACCAAAAGATCTATTGATGCGTTATGAACCGCCACTGATTTATCGGGAGTCCTATTATCCATCTTCAATGGATGCTGAATACCTCGACTGGCACCATTTGCATCGATTTGAGGATCTATGGGGACTTTGGGGACATTCTTTTTTTAAGATTATTCCCCCAGATCGTTATTTCACCGCTCACCCGGAGTACTTTGCGTGGACAAATGGAAGACGTCAGGCCAGTCAGCTATGTTTGACAAATCCTGAGGTAGAAAAAATAGCGATCGGCTATTTTAAGGATGTTATAGCTGATAACCCAGATGCGATGTACTGGTCTATCGCACCTATGGATGGCCGAGGGTACTGTACGTGTGATCGTTGCGCGAAGGTTGATCAGGAAGAAGGGGGGGCACAAGGAACGCTTATACGCTTCGTCAATCGGGTTGCTTCCCATTTTCCAAAACAAATATTTACCACACTGGCGTACGGATATACGGCAGAGGCTCCAAAGCGTACTAAACCTCGAGAAAATGTATATGTGATGTTGAGTACTGTCGATGTCACGCGTCAACAAGCTATCGCTACCAATCCCACCGCGGCCGATTTCCGTAGGCAGTTGCAGCAATGGTCAAAACTTACCGCAAATCTGTTTGTATGGGATTATACAACACAATTTACGGCTTACCTCAATCCTTTTCCAATGTACGATCAATATCACGATAATATCGCCTATATGTATCGCAATGGAATTAAAGGAATCTTCGAGCATGGAAGTGGGACAACCTTGAGTGGCATGTCTGCCTACGCAAGTTACCTACAGGCCAAGAGCCTATGGAACCCAACGATCGATCCCAATCGGGTTTCGAAGGACTTTTTCGAAGGGTACTATGGCTCTGCCTCGCGCGCTGTTCAACGCTATGTTGAGCAGTTAATTGAGGCCAGAAAAACACATCATGCGGTGCTGGATATCTATGGTAATCCAATTACTGATCGCAAGGGATATCTTCATGAAAAGGAAATGAGTGGATATAGGAAGACCTTGAACGCGGCACGGGCTGAAGTAGCGCATGATCCACTCTTGGCAAATCGGGTCAATACACTACTCTTGGGCTGGGAATATGCTACTTTAGAACAAGCCAAGACCTATGGTAGTCATCCCCTGGGATTTTTAAAGCAGGTAAGTGAAGGAAAATGGCAAGTGGATCCGATGTGGGCCGGGCGTATCGATCATTTTGTCGACGATGTATTGAAGGCGGGGGGAAGGGAGCTGGCAGAGGTCAACGGTAGTCTGGAGGAATACCGCAATCGATGGCTGGATATTATGCGAAGACCTTATGGTGGATCTGCGATTTTGGGTAAAATTCCAACATTCAAGCCGCGTTATTTGGAAGACTACGTGGCTAATGGAGACCGTACGCTCAGTGATGGACTATTTGGCGATACTGATTATAGTTATAATTGGCTTTTATTTAACGATGGACATGTTGAGCTTGTTTTTCCGCTCCAAGGGGAGCAGACGGCATCGCGTGTGAAATTAAATTTTCTATTTGATCCCGTCCATTATCTTTTTCTGCCAAAAGAAATACAGGTAGAAGCATCAGTTGATGGTAAAATCTATCAAGATATTGGCATGCAACGAGTGGCCGAGAATATTCCAACTGATAACAGTGCGAAGGTTCATACGGTCTCAATAGCACTTTCACAAAAAAAGATGCGTTACCTGCGCGTCCAAATACGCTTTCCGAAGGACCTTCCAGATTGGTTTGAAGGTGCACGTAGGCGCAAACCATTGTTGGCGATCGATGAAGTTAGTATGGAATAAACTTGTGGCATTTGTTCCTTTATGTTGTTATTTTGATTAAATTTAATCATGACTATGAATAGCCTTCACTTTTAAGGCTGTTTTTGATTAATAGCCAAGCCTAATGAAGGAAAAGATGATAATATCGTTCGATACAAGCATGACCCTGTTTCTGTTGTACTTTCCATGTATCATTTTGGGCCTTTTTTGTATGAACCTATTGATCTCGTGGTCAAATATCAAATCTGCCGCCCCTATAACACGTGAACAAATGATCGAAAGAACATTGATCCTTGTTTTACTTGCCAATACCTGTTTTGCGATGCTTATAGCTGATTTAAGGTTGTCAGATGTCGAACGAATACAATTTTGGCCGGATGCTGTCTTTTGGACTGCCATTATCGTTGGGATACCGGGGTTGATCCTGAGTACATTGTTCCTATTGATTAAATGCATTGAGTTATGGTCCGATGCCTGCTCGAGAGGTGTGCGATCACGCTATTGGTATTTATCCTTTTTATCCTGCTGGTTATTCTGCTGTCTGATCCAGTTGATTATTTTTATTTTAGTCATTAAGACAATGACGATAAATTATGCGCTTGATGGTTTTCTTTAATCGCTGAGCACCATCCTTTGAGGGAGATTGGCTGTCGTGTGTTGGTATGAACGTTTGTTCGCAAATAATTTATTGATATTTACTATTTTGACTGGTGTTTTTTTAGTGAATAATTATTTTCGGTAAACTATTTCAACAGTAATCTTGTTGAATGAGTGTATGAAGAACAGGAGAAAATCTTATAGGAATAAATACACATTCGGAAAATATGTGGGAAGCTTGCTCGTAGTGACATGCTTATTGGTGGCCTGTCAAAACAGAGAAGGCAATAAAACCAAGTCGGAAAATAAAGAAGCAACGATAATGGAGCGTGCGGAAAATACAGACTTTACGCTACCATTGCTGAATGCGCTATTTTATGAAGAAAATTTTGCCCAGGATCTCAAAGAAAAACTACAGCTTAACAATCAGCAGATTAAAGAACTCAAGCTCGCTGCAAATACTGCTGTGGAAAGTCTCGATGAAAATGATGACAAAGGGACAAATTCTTTCAAAGAGGCTATTGAACAGGCCACAAAAGAAATTGTCCGAATCCTCGGCGAGGATAAAGCAGGACAGTTTTTTGGACTAATGGCCCAACGCTATGCTGACAGTAGCCATACATTACCCTTGAAGCCAAATCAGGTGCCTGAAGATACACGCATTCTTGTCAATGCGCCCGCTTTTAGAATGGATGTTTTTGAAAAAGGAAAACTGATCAAAACGTATAAAATCGGAATCGGGTATCCTGAATTCCCCCTGCCGACGGGTGTACGAAAGGCCGTTAATATTATTTTCAATCCCACATGGACTCCTCCTGATGAGCCTTGGGTAAAGGGAAAGGTTTCGGCTGGCGAAAAGGTACCTGCGGGAAGTGAACTCAATCCATTAGGACCTATTAAAATTCCAATTGGCCTCCCTTCCTTGATCCACGGTGGAAAGGCGCCAGCTAAATTAGGAGCTTTTGCCTCACATGGATGTGTTGGACTTACGGATACGCAGGTGCAGGATTTTACAAAATACCTTTCGCAAATTGCAGGAGCAGGTATTTCAGCTGAAAAGATCGCTGATTACCAAAAAAAGGCTACTAAAACTGAAACCGTTAAGTTAGCAACACCAGTCCTCGTTGAACTCCGTTATGAAACTATTGTTGCCCAGGATGGTAATCTTCACATCTATAGGGATGTGTATGAACGAGGGACTAATACCGTCGAAAATGCGACTCGTGTGCTTGATGCTTACGGAATTAACTATGATAAGCTAAATGCAGCGGAAAAGGCAAATCTCAGCAGCGCACTGGATGAGATGAACCAGGATGCACGCGGAAATAAAATCGCGGGCGTAAAAGCCGATGGAAACAGTACGAATGCGCCGGACAGTAAAAAAAGAGAGGCTGCGAAAGAAAATCGGGCAGACAAAGGAAAAGTTACTCAAGCTGTGCTTGGTCAAAAGGAACTGGTGGTGCCTATTGCAGCATTAAGTGGAAAGGGGTATCCAAAACCTGTTGCGTATAATAGCGGAAACTAAAAAAGAAAGCCCTGCAGACCTGCGGGGCTTTCTTCATCACTAAACTAGCGTGGTATGGCGTCATAATTATGGCTAAATCCTGCAAGAAGGCGCGTGTATTTTATGCGTATTTATAAGAAAATTAGCGGTTTTGGCCAAAGGAAAAGGGGTACCGACAGAGCTGTGGGTACCCCGATATTAAGGGATAAAAAGGGACGAAATTAGTTTTGCCGTTTGATGCTAATGTTCAAATAGCGATTGTTGTCAAATCCGCTCAATGCATTGACGATCACGACGCCATACTTTTCATCGGGCGTCTTGAAATAGAACATACTGCCCACTTTAAGATCATTCAACGAAAGATTGGTGGTTTTTCTGGAAATCGCATTGGATTGTATCGTTGAACCGGAAGTTAATGTATTTAGAAATGCAGTAGCTTGATTATTTTGTATACCCGAAAAGTATGTCGCCCGGCCTTTCCCCGAAAGGTCGGTAAAATCAAAAGCCTTGAAAGGGATTGTATTTAAACTCAAGGAATAAAGGTTATAGCTATATGTGATTGTACCGTTGCTTCCAACAGTGTATGTTCGGTATAAGCCAAAATCGATTTTCTCCGGATTTGCTTTAGCTTCAGCATATGTATAGGTTTTTCCTTCCATCAAGTTGATGAAACAAGCGCTGCGTTGGGCGACACTGTCCGGCATATAGAGTATCCTGTTATTGAGGTGTGCATAATCAGATTGTACATTGTAAGTTACTGATTTGTACCCATCGCCCATGAACACCCCCTCTTTATCAACTGCCATAATGCGGAAGGAGGATAGACCAACCTTATCTGCTTTAATTTTATACACATATCGGAAACTTCTTTTCTCAGTTTCTGATAGCGGTATCCGCAAAGCAGCTGCACCGGCTCCATTGTAGAAAATCCATACCTGATGCATATCTTTTGCTGCTGAACTGATCGTAAAGTCCACAAAGATGGAATCACCGACAGCAACATCTTTATAAGTTCCAATATTGCGTTCATCTTCCTGATGAAGGGTAACCGATACATCTTCAAATAGATTAAAAATATTGTCGCCTTCCCGCTTACAGGAAAGTAAAGTGCCGAGGAGGAGGAAAAGGAATAAATATTTCTTTTTCATAATTAGTCTTTTAATGGGTCAAATGTGCCACCTTCATAACCGATTGTTTGTTCCAGCAATGGCGACGAGTTCATAAAAGTGTTGGTAAGCGGATAGAAATAATAATAGTCGCGGAAAGCGAAAGCACCATTGGAGCTTTCTGCCCGCAGATTATAGGGATATTTGAAATAGTTCAATACCGTATCTCTATTGTTCATGTCGAGGGTTTCTCTATGCAAAATTCCAGCGGTATTGGCTGATTCCAATATCTTTTTTAAAGCATCAGATTTGGTTTCGAACAGATAGGTTTGAATCGTTCCTTCTAGCGTATGCATGCGACGTGTGCGGCGCAGGTCGTGATAACGCTTGCCTTCAAAGGCAAATTCAATTTGACGTTCGTTCATAATCAGATCGCGCATTTGTACGGTATTGGAAGCTAGCGATAATCCGTAGTCATAATTTCCTTGTTCGATACCGGCACGCTGGCGGATCGATCTTACCAAATCTTTAGCAAGTGCCAGGTTTCCAGTTTCATTGGCCGTTTCAGCATAGTTTAACATAACTTCCGCAAATCTTATTTCGATCCAGTCCATGCCATTTCCGCCAAGATCGTTTGCTACTCCGACAGCTGAAGAGGATAGTGTCGGGTTGACAAATTTCTTACAGTAGAAGGATTTAATGGAAGTCTCTTTGGCGGCATTGGTATAATTCCACTGTTTTCGGCCTGTTTTTCCACTTAAAGGCCATTCGGCTCCATTATAGACTATGGTATTTTTAAACCTCGGATCGCGGTTTTTCCAAAATAAAGCATCGTCATAGAGCGCATTGTTGCTATTGGCCAACGTTCCGTCCTTCATGCGGTAAGCATTGAGCAACTGAGTGGTGGCAACATAATAATCTTGAGGAGACCCACCTTCGGAAGAAGGTCTTGAAAACTGTTCTACCCGCGTAAAACGCTTTTCTGAAATGGAAGAGTATGATCGTACAATAACGGCTTCGGTATTAGCCGTGCCTTCTTTTAAAAAGATCTCATTGTAATTGGGTAGCAAATCTCTACCTAAGGCTTTACAAAGGTCGTAGGCCTCCTTGTTGGCTTTAAATGCAATTTCCCATCGCTGAGCATCATAAGGATGTGCAGGATTATCGGTGGGATTGAACTGTGGACTAGCCCAATATAACAACGCTTTGGCCTTCATCGTGGCGGCGGCAGCCTTTGTAAATTTACCACGACCCGTTGCATCATCCCAGGCAAGTCCATCGAGATTGACCATCGCTGAATCCAGGTCAGCCACAATTTGTTCAAAACAGGTTTTCGCAGAAGCGCGACCACTTAGTTGCAGCGCATCGGGATTTTGTGGGTCGAGGACAAGCGGAACACCGCCATAAAGACGGGTCAGTTCGAAATAGACCATTGCCCGTAGCGCATAAAATTGACCTAAAAATTTCTTTTTGACTTCGGTGGACAACGTTCCAGTGGGAATATAGGCAATCGCGTTGTTACAACGCGCAATATCGAAATAGCGGTTGTCTCCGACATTGGTGCCCTGATATTTGGTTGCGATGTATTTGACATCGTTTAGTGTAATTTCGCCGCTTAATCCCAATACCTTTTTACTGGGCGCATTGGTGCCTGAGAAATAGTTTTCATCACTGGCATAGTGCATCTGCATCTCATTGGTTGTGATTTCGTGCGGATGGGTAGGCATAATCATGCTGTATGTACCGGCCAGATAGTACTCAATGGCACCTTCATTGTCCCAAATACGGGCATCCAAGCCACCATGGTCCACAAGCTCAAAAAAATTATCTTTACAGCTCTGTGTCATAAGGGCTGCGCTCGATGTCAGCAGTAAGGCTATAATGTATGTAAAATGTCTTTTCATGTCTTCAAATCTTAAATACCAAAGTTTAAACCAAAGGAAATCGTACGGATTGTAGGGTAATTATATAGGGAGGATGAATAGGGGTCCCGGTGTTTAAATGGAGCAACAATAGTCCATAAGTTATTCCCTGACAACATCAGCTTTAAGGAGCGAACATTGATTTTATCCGTAAAGGTTTTGGGCACAGCCCAGTTGAAGACCATATTGTTGATACGGATCGTTGTACCATCTTTTGCCCAGAAGGTAGAATTCCATTTCTTCATCATTGCCGCATCGTCATAACGTGGAAATCTGCCATCCGGATTTTCTAAGGACCAATGATCTTCCCAAAAACTGGGTACATTTACCTTATCGGTCGGTGCGGTCATGGCCTGCGATTCATAGAAAACTTTACCCCCAAATACCGCCCGGAAATTGGTGTTTAACGAGAACGATTTATAGGCTAATCCGACGGTGANNCGGTGATACCGGTTGAAAATACGGGAGATGTATTGTCAAACATGGTCGTCAGGTCCTTTTCGGTGATTTTTCCATCACCATTGGTATCTTCATAAACTGTCCAGCCGACCTGTGGAACTTTTCCATCGATCGTATAATTTGGATTCTTAGCCAAGAAATTATCCACATCCTGTTGCGTCCGCAACATGTCAACATAAATAAGTCCATAGTTGCTGCTGTTGTATTTTCGGGAGTCTGTTCCCATTTCCACTTTCCAGTCTGGATAGGAGAAATCCCACAGCTGAAATTTGTTAAAGTACATCTGCGTCGTATAGCTTGCTGAGTAGCCAAAGTTCATATTGGTAGAAAGTTTCAGCCCATTGGAGAAGGTGTTTTGATAACCCAGGGAAAATTCGGTACCCCAGCCTTTCCTTTTTTGGTAGTTAACCACAGGAGCCTTAAATCCGGCGTACATCGGAAAGTTCTCATCGTTTCCTTTATCAAATACATCGTATGAATTTCGCAGATAGTATTCAAACCCAAAGCTCAATTTATTATCAAACCAGCGAGATTCTATACCGAAGTTGAACGTACGGTGTTTCTCCCAAGAGATATCTGGATTGGCGATAATGGTGGGGTTGAGGGAAGCCACGGGAGTTTCACCATATAAGTATCCCGTATTAACGAGATCGACGCTAAAGCGATCTTGCCAAAGACGTGCCGAAACGCGATCTTCGCCCACAAGGCCATAGTTTGCCCGTAATTTTAAGTAACTGATATAATTGAGGTCTTTGAAAAAGTCTTCGTCACTGACTACCCAGCCCGTAGCTACTGTCGGAAATACTCCCCAGATATTACCTTTTGCAAAATTGGAGGAAGCATCGACCCGGGTAATGACTTCCAGTAGATATTTTTTCTTATAATCGTAATTAAAGCGTCCAAAAAATGAACGTTTGACAGCCTCATTGATGGTCCGTCCACCATTGGTGAAGGAGGATTGGTCAAATGCCCAATATTCATCCAGATTTAATAATTGCTGGTTCGTCCAATAGACAGCTAGCCCTTCTGAATTGGATGCTGACTGTTCGGCACCAACCATCAGGTTAACAGCATGATTACCGAAATTATTGCTGTATTGTAAAACCACATTACCTTGGTAGCTACTACCCTTACCCAAAGAGGGTGATATTCTAGAGTTACTACCTGCCATAGTAAATGTTGTATTCACGTCTTCCGTATAGAGTAAGGCATTATTTCCTGTACGGACAAAATCATATAGTGTATACTGGGGGCGGTACTCTTGAGCGCTGGAAGAGGTTCCTGAATGTGAAATTTGCACGCGAGCGCTGAATCCTTTAAAATACTCAGGAGCATAGTTCAGCGATGCATTAATACTATAATTTGAATTGTTTTGTTTCTGATAGTAGCCGGAATTAATAATGGCCAACGGATTGGTGTTGCTATTGGCACTGATGTTGGAGAAATTGACCGGAAGTCCATTGATCTGGATTGGTACCCACTGTGGTGTCGTAATCAATGTCTGGTAGAAATTCTGGTCACGGTCATCCGATAGACTGTTTTGGCTGTTCGTTTTTGTGTTGTTGACATTAAATGCAACATCTGCTTTAAGTCCATCGATAATTTGTGTATTAAAACCAGATCGGAAGGAATATTTTTGCTGGCTCATACCAGCATAATTACCATCTTCTTTTTGATAACTTCCGCCAGCAAAGAAAGTGATCTTTTCGCTTCCACCCGAGAGNNTCATACCAGCTCTTATAGGGGGCAGTTTTTAAATAATTTAAATCGTCCTCCGAAAAAAACTTAGCCGGCTCCGCATTATTAAGTGCAAGAGTTTCATTCAATAATTTAGCATGTTGATAGGCCGAAAGCATTTTCGGTTTTACGGTAGCATCCGAAATACCTACATATCCGTTGTAAGTCAATTGAGTTTTCCCAACTTGCCCCCTTTTGGTGGTCACCAAGATGACACCTTTGGCCCCTGAAGCACCATAGATAGCCGCGGAAGCATCTTTTAGGATGGATATATTTTCAACCATGGAAGCATCGAGGTTTTCAAAAACATCAGCTGAAGAAATAATACCATCAATGACATAGAGGGGCTCGTTGGTGACACCCTGTAATTTGGCCTGGTCGGAGGCGAAGGCGTTACGTACATTGAGGGTAACGGCGGCGCCCGGTCGACCCGATGATTCACTAACCCCTAATCCGGCTACCCGATCTCGAAGTGCAGCCGCAATATTTGCCGCTGGAATATCTTGGATTTCTTTTGGGTCTACGGAAGCCACAGCTCCAAGAACTTCCCCTCTTTTTTTTGTTCCATAACCAACAACGACGACTTCTTCCATACTGTTGTTGGATTCAAGACGAATGGTTACATTAGTCTTGCCTGTCATGTCGATTTCTTGTACTTTATAACCGATATAGCTGACAATGATGACCGAATTGTCTGCTGGAAGATTAATATGGAAGACGCCATCTTCTCCTGTCTTTACGCCAGCTTTACTTCCTTTGACCAATATGGTTGCTCCATGGACAGGCTTGCCATTTTCGTCGAGTACGCGGCCTGTGACACCTGCAAATTTAGTAGAAAGTAAAAGTGGGCTGCTCATCGCAGGCAGCGTAAATGCTGCTGTGGGTGATAATACGATCAGCGGATACAGCAATTTCATGCTTCGCCGCAGCAAAGATTTTGTGAAAAATTGATAATTCATGCAATTCAAATTGTTTATAATAGGTTTTAAAAAGCGTGTTACGGCAGATTAAATTGGTTATCGTGAACTGCGTCATGCGAATGAGTCTCATGCGCTAAAAATAGGGGCATGAGGGGATTTCAATACAGTATGAAACAGGTCTGTTACAATAATGGGAATAAAGTTTTATTCAACTGTCCTGAACTGTTATTAAATGTATGGGTGAGATGATACACTATGAGGACTATTAAACTAATTTTTTAAAAGGTTGTTATAGCAATTTTTCTTTTTAAAGAAAACTTGTTCAAAGCGATTTCAGTTTAATTATCGCAATTTTCTGAGATTTTTTGACTATTATCCTGTGTTTTGATAAAAATGAACAATACGTAACGGAATGCTAAAAGGGTGTTTTGCTAACTTATTTAATTTTATCCTTTCTGTATAGGAAGTTAAATTGACGGTAAACGCTGTTGGGTTGTGGGAATTTTTTGAGAGGAATTCTATAAAAAAAGTAAATGGGGCGAACGCCTTCGCCCCATTATATCCATTAATATTATCAAGTCGAACGCAAAAAAAATGACTTGATGGATCAAATGTAAAAAAATAAAATGGAAATAGGCGTGTTAAAATTTGTTATAATCATGTCAAAAGTAACCATGTAGCACTTAATCTACAAATTTGATCACAAAAAAAACGGCTAGATTACACTAGCCGTTTTATTCTAAATTGCCAAAAAACTATCTAATTATAATGCTGGCATTGGGTTATAACCCGCAGCGCTACCATTCCAGCTAGCGTTGCGCGTACAACGTACATTCATGAAATCGGATGCGATTACACCCAAGCCTAAAGCGTTGATATTTAACAAACCAGCTGCTTTGGTGCCTACCGCTCTGGCAGTACCGAATACAGCTGTTCTTGATGAACCCACATAACTTGTTGCGCCTACAGAGGCTGCTCCGCTTAGTCCTTGCAATAAAGAAAGTAGTGGATCGCCAGTTAGAAGCTGGTCGCTCGACCAGATGGAAGCGGTATTTCCTCTAGTATCTGTAGTTACTAGGCCTCCAAGTTGTGCGTATTCGAAGTTAAGGTTGACTAAGCCGCTAAGAACAGTCGTCGCATAAGCGGTACCATTTTTATAAAAACGTAGTCTATTTGTTGCTTGTGGGTATATATTGCTTTGCACACCCGTACCTGCTGGATATTCAATATATCCATCTCCAGGAGCAGCGCCAGGCGTTGAACTTGGAACTAATAATCCCACAATATTTGTTAGTAGACCGTCAACAACACCGTTGTTTGAAGTAAGTACTCCAATCTCGTTAGATGTTGGTGTTTTCCATAATCCTGCCGGGTATACCAAAGCACAAGGGTCTTTCTGATTTGCGACAACCGTACTTGCAAAGGTGCGCGGAAGGTGGCCCTTGAACGAGAAGAAACTTTCATTGACGTTAGGTTGGCTCGGATTCGTATGATAGAAACGATACGGTGTTGTATTCAAAGCTCCGCCTGTTCTATAATATAGGTTGGATCGTCCCCATTGTACTGCGCCGCCCCCTACTGTTCCGTAATTCAGTGCAGATTCTGCAAGACCTACTAAAAGGCGTTGATTTTTACCACCTAATGGCGTGATTTTGATATTCTGATTTGAAGTCGATGTGCCAAAATTACGGATGGTTGTATTATCATCCAGTCTGAGACTAAGCTGTGATATTTGTGCATTAACAGTTAATTCAGGTTGTTCAGCTGTTTTAAATGTCGCAATTTTTTGGTAAGCATCAGTTCCTACCGGAGAAACATCAATGAAATTTGCTTGACTCAGGCTAAGATTTGCTACGTTTGTTAGCGATAGATTTCCTGTACTAAAATCGATCGTTTTTGTTTTAATAGCATTTGCCGAAGTTACCGAAATCGTTGGATTTGCTGTCATCGGCGCAAACATACCCAATGTATTTACCTCAACCGTAACGGTTGAGAATACGCGGTTAAAAGTAATGTTTAACGGAACTGAATTGCTGTTGATCACTAAGTCCGAAGTACTGGATGCAATAAGTACATCCTTGTTCAAGTCCAATGTTGTGTTGCTAGGTACCGTAGTAGCTGTTGTACCAATCGGTAATACATCAGTATTGTTGTAAGAAACTGCTAGCCACTTATACGAACCATTCTCCAAATCAATAGTGCCTACTGTTGCTGCTGTCAACGGTACTGATTTGACAAAAGAATAGCTGTTGTCGGGGTTCTTTTTGTAAAAGTAAATACTATAGGTTGTGGAAGGACTCAAGGGAGTGGTGGCTGCACGTAATCCAGTCGAAGCTTTTAGACTTGACGAAGATGACGAATTGTTTGTAACGCCGACAAGAACATCAAATTCATCGCCTTCTACTAATTTAAGTGAATTTTCACTAGTTTTCGTACTGCTTGTGTTACTAGCTTTCGTTGAGATGTTCTCAGATGTTTCGTTCAGTCCTGCAATACGAACGATAACTTGATTCTTGCCATCTGGAGCGATTTCCTCGGTTGGGTTGTCGTTCTTATTACAGCTTGTTGTAACAGCTAATGTGCCTAAAGCCAAAAATGCAGCTAAAGCAAATTTATTTGCTAAGTTGTTGTTGATCTTTTTCATATTTTAAAAGCTGCTATTGTCCCAACCTTGGCCTCCTTCGGCATTTTCAACGTCTGTCGCTGAAGGACTAGAAGAATTTCCTGTTCCTGAGCCTGCAGCAATGCCTTGCTCCAACTCAACTACGTGCTCCTTGATGGACGGAGCTACGTACATTTTTTTTGCGTTCTTATTCATGATAATATTATTTGGATAATCCATGCTGTTGTCAGCATGGGGTTTAAATTTAATGGACAATTTTAACCCCTGTTGATGTTCAAAAATACCCTCGTTGTTGAACAGCTTTGCCTTTGCGTATAGGCAAATAATGCTGCTCTAGCGTGCGTATCTTTGGTTTTATTTTTCTGTTTTTTTATGTTCTAATTTAATTGTTAATAGTTCTTTTGCTATCGGCTAGTAATACTTTTCCCGAATTGAATTGTAATATTACGACTTAATATCAACTTGTGCAAAAAAAAATTGTAAACTTTTTTTTAAATTCTTAGTGATTTCATAATAAAACAACTTTCTTCATTGTTATTGTTGTATATGTCTTTATGGTTTTTAATAGCTTTAGTGTATATTTAAAGCTAAAATTTACCATTTTTAGCTAGCGTTCTTCTTGCTAACTTCTGATGGAACAAATCTATTTAGTTTTTGTTTTTAGTGTTTTTTAATTTTTTTCTTGGCTATTTATTATTCTATAATTAATATGTTTAAACAGTTTTTTGTTTAAGTGGGTTTTTAGAAGTATCTGGCTTTTTATTATGCTTTTTATTTCTCATTGTGATACTTCTGGTTTATTATGTGTTTTTTTTCTGATTGTTATAATATTTATCACAATTATTTGTCAATGGTGTATTTATTACACATTATTAATCAATAGCTTTTTTTTTGCTTGTTTATTTGTGGTAAATTTCATTTGTGGTTAAATATGTAAATATTTATTTTTTGTTGATGTGTTTCATTTTAAGAAAATTGCGCCTGCAACTAATTTTACTGTTATTCTTTCTTCTTGTGTTAATACATAGTAAAAACGTTCTTTTTAGATTTTTCAGCACCGTTTAATGGATAATGTTTTTTTAACTAAATTATATCTCAGTAGTGAAATACTGTGAGTATTGACGCTTTGTAATCGATTAATGTATATAATGATTGTTTATTCAACTCATTTTTATTTATTCAAATCTCTGTTAGTACAATAGGTAATGTTTTTCTTTCTTGATTGTTTAACCAGTAAATCGGATGTTCGCTGATTTGAGAGATCGCTTTAGTAGAGATAATATGTGAAAAGAATGAAACTAAAAAGGAGTGACGTGGGGTGTAATTTCTGAATCTAAAATATGGTTAAGAACGAATTAGTTAGCTATTAAACAATCTAACATCAAAGTCGTATTTCTAGTTTTTGGCGGAATGGTTTCTTGCAGAAAAACTATAGCTGTCATTAGTCAGATTGAATTAAAGGATTATATAGCTAATAAAAAACAAGGACCTGGACCTAGAAAATGGGGTAAAGATTATGACTTAAAGGGGACGCATTTCCAATTTTGGGATTGCGTTTTTTCTGTTCGGGATTTATTTGCTAAATTGCTCCCTGCTTAAGTGTTATGAATGTTTTTCAGGCATCATATGCAGTAAATAATAAATATGGAATTTGGAGTTCATCGGGTCATTGGTGTAGAGCTTGAGTATTCGGAGATTACAGACGCAACAGCAAAAGAGAACTATGTCGTTCTTTTTGTTTCGACTGGTGGTAGCAGCATGCTAATCAATAAAAAGATTACTGAAATTCAAGAATACAGTTTAGTATTAATTCCGCGTGGCATAAAAATAGAAGCCAATTCAACTGAACAACGTCCTTTTCTTATTATTTATTTTTCGGAAAGTTTTTTTGCGCGTACAGAAGTGGATACCGCCTTCCTGCATAACTTCAAATCATTTAATAAAAATGAATATACCTATCGGGTATTGAATGTGCCCGCGGAGTATTCCACTTACTATGAATTCGTTGGAATGCAGCTCAAACTCTCCAAGCAGAATTATAACCAGGTGATCTATCGCGATTTGGCGCATAATATCGTCAAGCAGATCGTGCTCCTCGCGGCAATTTATGCGGAAGATAAGCAGTCGGGCGAACTATTGGGACAAAGCGCTGATGTGGTTCTGGTGCGTCGTTTCCAACAATTGATCGAAAAACACGTAAAGGATCAGAAGCAGGTATCTTTCTATGCAGACCAGCTGAATATAGGAAGTAAAAAATTAACCAGTCTCACCAAAGGCACATTAGGTAAAACGCCCAAAGAGATCATTATCGAAGAATTGTTGCGTGTCAGCAAGAGTCTTCTTGTAGATTCTTCACTCAGTATCAAGCAAGTTGCTTGGGAACTTGGGTATGCGGATGTCAACAACTTTAGTACTTTCTTTATGAAAGAAACCTCCCTAACGCCAACAGAATATCGTAAACGTTGGCAACAATAGTCTCATTCTTTTGAAAAATAATATAGATTTTCTTATTATGTGAGATTGCTAAAAGACTAGTAGTTAAATATCTTTTTGTAAGTCGAAGTCTATTTTACTGTAGTATTACGGCGGTTTTCTCCGGTCTTGTAGTTGAAGCGCTACAAGTTTTGTGATTTATATTGTAGCGGTGTATTTTGTCGTCGACTAACTGAAATTAGTTATATCTTTGCTTTAAACAGTTTGGCCCTAATATTTAATTATAAAGCCGAGTGTTAAAGCCTGTTCGGTCAACGACTGAACTGTTTTTTATTGATCTATTATTATTTTATTATGTATAAAGGAAAAAGCTTAAATCTCTTCTTAGTGGGTCTAACAGGGATTGTGCTATTTGGTGCAAGTTGTTCTAAAGTCAAAGACTTGTATAACGATACCGAAACAGAATCGGACGCGTCTACATTGTTTCCTGATGGCGTTAAGGTTCCAACGGATTTCATGTGGAACTCAGCGCGGTCTTTGGATTTGCGTGTTGCTGTGGATGACAAGTTTGACGGTAAATACTTTTACCGTGTGGAGATTTTTGATAACGATCCAACACTTGGTGAGGGTGCGAATCTATTGGCTGCTGGGCAGGCAAAACAAGGTCAAGATTTGCAGACTAAAATCATGGTGCCGACGATCGCGAAATACCTTTATCTTAGAGAGACTTCCCCTTTGGGCGTCGCAGCTATAACGATGGTTGAAGTTGGGCAACAAAGTTCAATTACCGTTGGTGGTACACAGGCAGGTTCGGCGAATAAGGCGAATGGGTTGCGTGCGTCTACTACATCTGCGACCTTGGCGAGCGGTAGCCTTAAGGCTGCTACTGTCGAAGCAGCTCCAGTGGTGGTGCCGGCCGGCGCAATCGAAATCTCGGGCAATTCGGCAGTCTATGTCGAGTCCAACAAATCGTATGTGATCAAATCTGGCGTAACTTTTACAGGTACGATTAATGCAAATAATGGTTCCAGCAATGTGAAAATTTATGTGCAGGGATCTTGGAAAAATACTGGTCATGAATTCAATTTAGGGGGTAATAACACTTTAATAGTAACACAGGCTGGTTCAATTCAGTTGAACAATGTAACCCAAAATACAAATGGTAAGTTTGAAAACTATGGTACAGCTTCCTTATCTAAAATGACGACTACAAATAATTCGCTGTATGTGAATTATGGAACATTGGATGTTAATGAAGCATTAGTAACTAATGGAAGTTTTACAAACTACGGTGTGGCAACAATTCAAACTTTGACTAGTACAACCGGTAGTACAGTGGTTAGGAATGAGGGAACCCTGAATGTAAATATTGGTAATTTTACAGGTGCGACATTACAAGCTGTGTGTCATACTTATATCAAGACGATGGCGACAAACGGCGCTACAATTTCAGTTGCATCAGGTTCATTGTTAAGCGTTGATAATTTAAATGCTGGCGGTACAAGTATAAATTTGGCGGCCTCTTCTATATTAGATGTATCAAATTTAGTTCACTTCACCTCTCAGGCAAATAATTTAATAGGACCTTCGTCTGGTGAGGCTTTAGCTCGCTTAAAAAAGGTTGAATTTGATAAAGGAGGAAGACCGATTACTTATTCAGGTCGTGTAGAGGTCGCTTGCTCAGATCATGCACCTAATGCTCAATGGGATACATACTATGTGTTTAATAGTCCTGCCAAATTAGTTCCTTATGATAAGTCGACTGTTGTGATTGCTGGAACTTCTTGTAATGCGGGTGGTACTAATGCTTCTGGTGGCAATCCAAATGATCAAACAGTGACTGAAGTTAAGTTAGGTACTTACTCGTATGCTTTTGAAGATAGTTGGCCGTCAATTGGTGACTACGACATGAATGATTTTGTAGTGGATGTGGCTATCACAAAAGTTCAAAATTCCGCAAATAAAATTACTAAACTCAAATTAGTAAATAAAATCAGATCGGTCGGCGCCAAAAATAGACTTGCCGCGGCTATTCAGTTGGATGGAATATTAGCGACTAACGTGAAATCTGTAAAATATACAAATACAAATTTGGTTGGACAGAATTTACCATTGGGATCCAACGGTGTAGAATCCAATCAAAAGTATGCTGTAGTAACAATATGTGATGATGCACATAAGGCATTTGGTGTTTCAGATACGCAGTTTATTTCTACGCAAAATGCGGGTTTTCAGCCTATTGATGCAGAGATAACAATAGAGTTTAATTCACCTTTGGATAATTTTACATTTGCTGATGTGAACTCTTTTATTATCACAAATGGATATAAAGTAAGTTCACGAACTGAAATTCATTTGGTTGGATATAAAGCAACCGATAAAATGAACAAAGCATTAGTAGATAATCAAACCGGAAAAGGACAGCTTTCGGCTAATGATCCTTTTAGATCATCAAAAGGAGAGCCTTGGGGGCTGTCTGTGCCTGTGTCTTTTGTTTATCCAAATGAATACAAGAAAATTACTGGTGTGTATCCTAAATTTCAAAGTTGGGCATTGAGCGGTGGTTCTCAGGATACCAATTGGTATGTCAAATAGAAAGATATTCATACAAAAAGAAAAATATACATCTTAGAATGGCTAAAGTACCCCAATAATGGGGTACTTTGATTCAATTAATTTATTGTTGAAAGCGTACAATTTATCTGGTTAATTACCATTAAAGAACGTAAAGACTCATGAAAAAAAAGATTGTAATAATTGATGATAAACCGGCAATCGGTCAGTTGATTACGTTGTACCTAAGTGCTGATTACGACTTTCGTTTCTTCAATAATGCGCTGGATGCTTATAATTGGTTGAAAGATGGAAATGGAGTCGATTTGATTCTCTCTGATTATACAATGCCAGAAATGAATGGCTATGACTTACTGCTTATGATCAAACAAAACGAGTTTCTGAAAGATATCCCTGTTATCTTTTTGTCTGGTGAAGATAATTCAAGTACTCGGATCAATTTGCTCGAAGCAGGAGCGGAAGACTTTATTTTGAAACCTTTTAATCCGCTTGAGCTGAAATTGCGGATTAAGAAAGCGTTGAAATAATGCCGCAGTATAGCGATTATATATACTTTGGTGATGATATCGAAACTTTTGATTATTTTCATAAACAA
Source organism: Sphingobacterium sp. UBA6711 (assembly GCA_002454415.1). Taxonomy (GTDB): domain Bacteria; phylum Bacteroidota; class Bacteroidia; order Sphingobacteriales; family Sphingobacteriaceae; genus Sphingobacterium. Next base: position 31,219 of record DKIT01000045.1, on the reverse strand, counting down.
GTCCAAGATACCTTGGGTGTTGATTTGAAATTTTTTAATTCTTTCGAGGCCATGGATATGTATTTTCAGGAGCAAAAAGGTCAATTTTTTTCTGTGGTCTTCTACGAAAAAAACAGAAGTCTCGCTAAAGATCTAGCGCAATTGACTAAACTTGTCTTGCATGGCAAAGATACTTTGCTTCTCTTGGTCGGAAATGACTTGTCACGTTTTGAGAAACAGTCATATTTTGATGCTGGAGTTACGAACACGATCAGCCCTCGCGCAAACGCGGATGTTTTTCAATCGGTAAAAAAATATATACACTTATATTTTGAAGCTACAGCGCAAACTGAAAAGTTTGAAATCCCTACACCTTCTTTCCCTAAAATCGGTATTCCTGTTGGTAAAAGGATGTTTGATATCCTAGTATCATCGATTTTGATCTTCTTCCTGTCGCCTATCCTTTTAATCGTCTATTGTGCCATCAAGTTGGAAAGTAAAGGTTCGGCGGTTTATAAGTCAAAAAGGATTGGCTCAGGTTATTTCATGTTTGATTTTTATAAATTCAGATCGATGTATCCAGACGCAGACAAACGGTTGAAGGAATATATGGCGCTCAATCAATATGCAGATGCAACAAAGGCTGTTTCTCCAATTGTTTCCAGTACACATGATAGCGATGAAGCACAATATTTCACGCTGGATGAGCTTCGGGATGTGCTTATAGACGACGAGGTCATTGTCAAAGGTGCAGATACGGTCAATAAACAAAAAAAGTCCGCTTTTTTTAAGCTAGAGAGGGATCCAAGGGTGACAAAGGTTGGCCGTATACTTCGTAAATATAGTTTAGATGAGCTTCCGCAGTTGTTTAATGTACTCAAAGGTGATATGTCCATTGTTGGAAATCGACCCTTACCTTTGTATGAGGCAGAGATGTTGACAACGGACGATAGTGTCGAACGTTTTATGGCACCTGCGGGAATAACAGGATTATGGCAAGTAGAGAAGAGAGGAGATAATGGAAGTATGTCCGATCAGGAACGCATTCAACTCGATATTGATTATGCTAAACATTATTCGATGTGGATGGATTTGAAGATTTTGTATAAGACATTTTCCGCATTTATTCAAAAAGCGGATGTTTAGTCTATAGTTGATTTTTAATCAACTGAATAAAATAAAAAATATAATAGGTTTATGCCTATAAAATGTTGTTGTGTAAAGATGAAGAAAATTATCCCCCTATTTTTATTTTTAATCACTGTTGGCTCGTTCGGCTACGGACAAAGTGTGCTACAAACAGCGGATGGATTGGATTATACTAAACTTTTGCTTCCTCCCTTGGAAGAGCTTTTTGAAAATGCAAAAAAGAGCCCAAGTGTCGAGATGTTTGAATCTAAGATGATGGAGCAGGATAATCTGCTAAAATCTGAAAAAAGAAGCTGGCTAAAATATTTTAAGGTTGGCGGGTCATGGCAGTATGGAAATATAGGTGTTAATTCGATGTTTACAGATCAAAATACACCGTTGTTTTATCAGTATTCTGGGGCTAGGCAAAATGCCTTATTTGTGAGTGGTACGGTTTCAGTACCATTTGATGATGTGTTTGATCGATCTAATCGCGTCAAAAGACAAAAGATGCAACGTCGTTCTACCGAATTGGAAATGGAAAAATGGTTTGACGAACAGAAACTCCGTATTATCGATTCGTATGTTAAGTTGACCAACGCGATGTCCGTCTTAAAAAAGAAGGCGGAAAATTTGACCTTAACAGAAGCTCAGGTGAAATCTTTAGAAGCGGATTTTGCAAATGGTAATGCGAAAATCGCCGACCTGAGTTCAGCTAAAAAAATGGAAGTGGAAGCGTATGAGACTTTCAAAATAACAGAAGGCACAATAACAGCTGAACTTTTACATTTGGAAATTTTAAGTAGAACAAAAATTATAAGTAAATAAAGATGGGTATAGTAATTTACATTATAAAATCCTTATATAGATTTAAATGGTGGTTGATTGTATTGCCATTAATGGTAATGGGTGTTGTTATTTATTTCACTAGAAATATGAATAGGCAATATGAATCCGATATGACCATTTATACAGGTATAATTTCCGCTAACGGTACTGACCTGAGCCAAGATGGCAAGCAAGACTGGAATATCCTCAAAAATTCGTTGTTAAACGTGATTAATACCATTGCGTCGAAAGAAACGATGCGTGTAGTGTCTTTAAATCTATTCGCCAGAACCATGATTAACGGTGATACGGAGAAAGATAATATTTATATTTCTGCGGCTCATTACCGTCAGTTGTTGGAGATTACTCCCCCCGATGTCCGAAAGTTAATTGATAAAACATCCGAAGAACGTACTGTCGAAAATTTAAAAAAGTACGAAAAGATGGATGCCAAAAACTTCGTTTATGGCCTATTCAATTGGAATCATCCTTATTTTAGTTATGGAGCTTTAAGCAAAATAGATATTAAACAGGTCGATAATAGTGATATTTTGCATGTCTATTACGAAAATAACGATGCTGGGATTACCTATCAGACTCTAAATATATTGAGTGAAGTTTTTGCGGATGAATATAAAACCCTTCAATACAGCAATACCAATAATGTTATTAAGTATTTTGAAGCTGAATTAGCACGTATTGGAAAGGATTTATTTTCGAAAGAAGATTCTCTTACGAAATTCAATGTACAAAACCGACTTATCCATTATGATAAACAAACTGAGGCGGTTACCATCTTGGATAAAGATTATGAGATCCGTAAACAAGATGCCTTATCTGCACGCAATAGGGCACAAGTGAGCATCACCCAATTAGAGTCCGGAATTGACGCAANNGCAATTTTTGGCTAAAATGAATGAAATATCGGACTTAAATTATCCCATTAGCCAAATCGAATCCTATCAGCCTGACTCGTTAAAAAATGCAGCCAAAAATTCGGCGTCGACACTTCAAGAACTAAAATCGAAATTAAAAAATCAAGAACGTGGATTTCGCAGCTTTATCCAGGAATATTCGAGTCAGAAATATACTAAAAATGGTTATCCAAATGCAAATTACGTTACGCAATGGGTCGATGAACTATTGAAGCTAGATCAAGCGCAGGCAGATATTAAAGTGGTAGATGATTTTAAAGTTGAATTGGATAAAATGTATTCGCATTATTCGCCAATAGGCTCGTTACTTAAACGTCAAGAGCGCGGTATTAATTTCACTGAGCAGAGCTATCTTTCAGTTTTAGGTGGATTAAATGCAGCTCGTCTTCGTCTTAAGAGCTTGGAGATGAGTTCTGCGACATTAAAAGTAATCAATCCTGCGACGNNAACTCCAAGCCTACTAAACGTAAAATGTTGGTTATTGGGTCCTATTTTGCCACGATGGCGTTTTTATTGGGTTGTATTCTGGTATTGGAATTACTTGATCGCACATTACGGGATAAACAAAGAACGGATCGTGTTACAAAAGGGAATACCGTAGGGGCTTTTCCGCTTCAAAAAATGGGACGCTATAGCGAGCAGATCAAAAAGATGGCATCAAAAGCATTAGCAAATCAGTTGTTTGGGTATTATCAAAGAGACAAAGCGCTCAATTTTATCAATGTATTAAAGCTCGATTCGGCTATTGATAGTGGAAATCTTATGCAACATATAAAGGATGAATGGGAAACGATCGGTCTTAAGGTAGGAATACTGGAAGAGGGAGTAGATTTTAATGCCAAATCCCGGGAATTTTTGATAGAATCGACCCTTTTAGAACGAATCAAGCTAGAACAACAGGATTTTTCGCTTGTAGGACATACAAATGTTTTTAATGTTCCTGTCCCCCCATTTTATTTGTCCCAAGCGGCAGTAAATCTATTATTGTTGGATGCAAAGTCTGCTTGGAAAGAAGAAGACGAAGAATTGTTTAAGGAGATCGTTCAACGAAGTGGGGCAGTGCCCGTAGTGATATGTCTTATGGATACGGATCGATTTGCGACAGAAACATTTACAGGAATGTTGCCTCCTTATAGTTTCTTCAGAAACTTGGAATATAGATTTTCACAATTGGGAATCACTGCTTCTAAAGCTTAGCCGACACCAGAAAAAGGAAAATGACGAAGGAAATTTTTTTTGATAAACTTGGCTTAAAGTTATTGGCTGTATTAGGATGTGTGCTAATTACATTTTTGGCTATATCCGGTGGTCTTTTGCCGAGTATTGGAATTTCTCTCGTTCCTTTTCTGCTTTGCTTTTTAATTGTTTGTATTCGGAATCCTTTTGTTAGTTTTCTTTTCTTATTCACCGTATGTTTCTTCGTAATGGGAATATTGCGCTATGTGCGTATACCCGTGCCTCCAAGTATTGTAGTAGATCTGGTGATACTATTCAATTTTATTGTAATTGCGTTAAATCATCTATATCGAAATTATAATGCTAAGCTGAAAATCCCCTTTTACTTCTTTGTCTCATTAGCTTGGGTAGGATATTGTATGGTAGAAGTATTTAATCCCGATGGTATCTTCGGTAACTGGATGGCCGCTATTCGAAGCACAGCACTCTATTTGTGCTTATTTCAGTTTTTAGTCTACTATATTTTTAAAGATAGATCCAAGCTCAGGTCTTTTTTTATTTTTTGGGCAATTTTAGTGTTATTAGCAGCCCTAAAAGCAGTTGGACAAAAATTTATTGGATTTGACTCGGATGAAAGAATTTGGCTTTATACGCTTGGGGCTCATACACATCTAATTTATAGCGGGGTCCGCTACTTTTCCTTTTTTACGGATGCTGCTAATTTTGGCTGTCATATGGGCCTTGGAATGGTTGTTTTCTCCATTTTGTTTTTCTACGAAAAAAATAGAAGTGTACGTATTTTATACAGTATTGTCGCTGTGCTCGCGATGTATGGTATGCTGATATCAGGTACCCGATCCGCAATGGCAATCCCAGTTGCGGGATATGCATTTTACATTCTCCTATTAAAGCAATGGCGATTAGTGATTTGGGGATCATCGGTATTTGTTCTCGTCTTTTGCTTCTTGTCGCTAACAAATATAGGAAATAGTAATGCCGATATTCGGAGGATGCGAACAGCTTTTCAATTTAGAGAGGATGCATCATTCAATTTGCGCAAAGAAAATCAGGCCAAAATGAAAACATTTATGCATAATTATCCCATTGGGTTGGGCTTGGGAGCTGCAAAGAATGCGAACGAGGGAGATCTTTTAAACGGGCTTCCTACAGATACTTCTTTTGTTTTTGTCTGGGTAGAAACGGGAGTGATCGGCTTGGTACTCTATGTGTTGGTTTGGATTTCTTGTTTGGCGATTTGTTTTTATTTTGTCTGGTTTAGATTAAAGGATCCCATGATTCGCGGCTTTTGTAGTGCTGCAGCGGCGGGCATTGCAGGGATGATGTTAGCGGGTTATGGAAACGAAGTATTGCATCAATTCCCAACAGGGGAGACAATTTATATTTTAATGGCAATTGCGATGTTGTGCCCATATTTACAACAAAATGAACCAAATGAACAGCATGTCTCATCCTAGAGTTTCATTTATTACAGTTAATTTTAATGGTGCTCGCGATACAATAAATCTGCTGCGAACGATCTTTGATCATATCAGAAGTTTTTGTTTTGAAGTTATTGTAATTGATAACGCTTCTAATGAGAACGAATTTCAGGTGATTAAACAACAATATCCATTAGTAAAGGGCGAGTATTTGTCGGAGAATCTGGGGTTTGCTGGTGGCAATAATCGGGGATTAGAAATGGCCATTGGTGATTATCTGTATTTTATTAACAATGATACTTTGTTACCTACGGACGCTGATGCACAAATTCGATCCATGATTTCATTTTGTGACGCAAATCCAAAAGTGGGGGGGCTTTCTCCTAAAATATTGTATCATACGCCTCGTAATTTGATTCAGTTTGCAGGGAGCACTTCACTCACGCCAATAACTATTAGGAATAAACAAATAGGATATAGAGAAATGGATCTTGGTCAATATGATCAAATAGTTCAAATTCCTTATTTTCATGGTGCGGCCATGTTCGTTCCCAAAACCGTGATCGACTATGTTGGCAAGATGCCTACATGCTACTTTTTGTATTATGAAGAGTTGGACTGGTCGAATAGCATTACCCAATATTTCCAATTGTTTTATTTTCCTAAGGCTCAAGTAGTTCATCTCGAGAGTTCATCTACTGGAATGGATAGTCCGTTAAAAATGTTTTATATCACGCGAAATCGAGTGATCTTTGCCTACAGACAAAGAAAAAGCAGTTTACGGGTTTTATCGCTTAGTTATCTAATTTTAATGGCTTTTCCAATACATTTGTGTTTACTTTTGTTTAAATTAAAGTTCAAGCAATCTATGGCAATGATGAAAGGGATTTGGTCTGCCTGTCGCTGGATAATGATAGAAAGCCGTTAATTAATATATACTGTTATGCTTATAACTATCCTTTGGTACATTGACTTTTTATTTTTCTTGGCATTGTCGTTATGGGTATGCTATGTAGCTCTTTTCGCCTTTGCATCCCGTATAAAAAGAAAGGTTATTTTCCCAGAAACTGAAATATCGTTGAGATTTGCCATATTATTTCCAGCTTACAAAGAAGATAATGTCATAAAGGAAAGCGTTATACGTTTTAAAGAACAGGAATACCCTGCCGACAAATTTGAAATCGTGGTCATTTCGGATGCAATGGAAGATAATACCAATGATCAGCTTCGGGCATTGGGTGTTTCACTCATATATCCAGCTGAGAGTGAGCGGTCGAAAGCTGCAGCATTAACAACAGCAATGTCTTGGTTGGATTCACAACTTTTTGATGTTGTTGTAGTAATGGATGCTGACAATATTGTTTTTCCTGACTTTCTCAGTAAACTAAATAATGCTTTCGCTTTTGGAGCAAAAGCCATTCAAACCCATCGTACGGCTAAAAATAATGCCACAACAACGGCAATTTTGGATGGTGTAAGCGAAGAGATCAATAATTCTATTTTTCGTTTGGGGCATGCTCGTCTTGGTCTACCTGCAGCCCTGATCGGATCGGGTATGGCATTTGATTTTAATTGGTTTAAGCAAAGGATAGCAGAGATCAAATCGATGGGAGAAGATAAGTTTTTGGAATATTTCCTCTTGTTAGATCGCATAGACACCATTTATTTAGAAGATGTTGTCATTTTAGATGAAAAAATTCAATATAGTGACGATTTTTCAAAACAACGCAGACGTTGGATCGCTTCACAAATCGAGATTTTCTGTCTTGCGATTAAACAGACACAAAAAGCGCTTGTTTCCAGAAATTGGGCTTTATTGGACAAAATTTTCCAGTGGTCTATGCCACCTCGAATTATTATGCTCGGTATCATTCCGCTATTCTTGCTTACATCGCTTTTTGTCGCTGATATTTCTTCGTTAAAATGGTTTTTTTTAATTATTTTGTATTTGGCAAGTTTAGCTTTGGCAATTCCCAAAAAATTGTATACGAAGCAATTGTTACTGGCGATATTTACCTTACCACGTCTATTTTTTGCGATGATAAGTAGTATAATCCATTTTCGCTCGGGACGGTCGACTTTCATTCACACGAAACATGGTGAAGTCCCAGCAGATGATAAGGAGTAACCTGAAGAAAGTATGGCTTTAAAGTATTTAAGTTGATATGGGATTAAAGGAAAAAGTAATGCGTTCTCCTCGTTTAAAACGATGGCTTCATAGCGTCCTTATGCATCCTGTACGGACGCGTCCGAGATGGTATTTAAGATTATTTCAGTTTTTATATGTTCATAAAGGACATGGTGCCGTGATCTATTGGAGTGTTCGTAAAGATTTGGTGCCATTTAGAAAATGTCAAATCGGTACTCGGACTGTGGTGGAATCGTACTCCCTAATTAATAATGCCGTAGGCGATCTTATTATTGGCAGTAATTCAAGAATTGGCGTTGGAAATACAGTAATAGGACCTGTATGGATCGGAGATTATGTGCAAATAGGACAGCATGTATTAATATCGGGGCTTAATCACAAGTATGAAGATGTTGATATAACAATCGCAGAACAGGGAATAGAAGTCTCGCCCGTAAAAATCAATAATAATGTATGGATAGGAGCAAATGCAGTAATTTTGGCGGGTATTACTATCGGTGAACATTGTGTTGTGGGGGCTGGCTCGGTTGTAACAAAAGATGTTCCACCGTTTTCTGTGGTCGTCGGAAATCCAGCTAAAGTGGTTAAAAAATGGGATGCTCAGCAATGAAAATGGATCAAAAATCATGAAAAACTATCCTGAAATAACTGTAGTGATGCCAGTTTTCAATACTGTAGCATATCTTGATAGCGCGGTAGAGAGTGTGTTGTGCCAGACATTTGGCAATTTTGAATTATTAGCAATAAATGACGGCTCTACTGATGGAAGTTTATACCGTTTGGAACAATGGGCTTCGAAAGATCCTAGAATGCGGGTTCTTTCACAAGAAAATCGAGGTGCGTCGGCAGCAAGAAATGTAGGAATATCTCAGGCAAAAGGAAATTTTATTTATTTTATGGATAGTGATGATATTCTTAATAGAGATGCCTTGGGAACGTGTTACGAATATTGTAGAAGAGATCAGGTGGATTTTGTATTTTTTGATGCGGAAACTTTAAATGATGGTACCTTTGATTCAGCTTTGGTTGATAAATTTAATTATAAGAGAACAGGTATCGAAAGTATGATTATGCCTGGAAGGGCAACCTTTGAAAAGCTGTTGAAGTCTAGTAAATTCTTTTCACCTGTCTGGCTCCTTTTTATAGATCTGAACTTTTTAAGGAAAATAGGGTAGACCTTTAACGAGAATATCGTTCATGAAGATGATTTATTTACATCACTTTTATTCTTAGAAGCTCAAAAAGCTCGCTATATACCTGCGTCTTTTTTTATACGACGCCTGCGAGTTGGTTCCTTTATGATGGTTCCTTACTCCATGAAAAATATACATAGTTATTTTGTTATGGGAACTAAATTGTTGGAGTACGCGAAAAAAAACAGTAATGTGAGGGAGATCATTGATCTTTACCTCAAGGAGATGATCGATGCGGCAGTGTGGAAAGCTTACGACATGTCTTTGAAAAAACGTACGTACATTCTTATGATTTGTTTAAGACGCTGGCGAAAATATGTCAAAATAAAAACACTATTCGCATTACTGTTTAAAAAATATATACGGAGCTAATGGAAAATGCCAAGCAAGAGGTTATTTCAGGTGTTTTTTTTACTGCAATAGCAAAATATGCTAATTTGATCATATCTCTCGGTGTAACTGCTGTTCTTGCACGGCTTTTGTCGCCTGAGCAGTTTGGTGTAATTGCCGTGGCTATGGTGATTATAGCTTTTTTGAATTTAATTGCCGACATCGGCCTTTTTCCTGCCGTGATTCAATATAAAAACCTCACCAAAGATGAACTCGGGAATCTGTTTTCTATTTCTTGTTATTTAGGATTTATACTGGCATTAATTCTTATCTTGATTGCTCCCTTGATCGCCGACTATTATGGGCAGCCTTTGCTTCGAAATATAATCAGGCTATTGGCGATTGGCCTATTCTTTACAGCAAGCTCGGTCGTACCCAATGCCTTATTTTATCGTGAAAGAATGTTCAAGTTTATCGCTATCAGAAGCTTTATTATTCAGATTGTCTTGGGGGCGGTGTCAATAAGTGCCGCGTTTTATGGTGCTGGTATATATGCGCTCCTAATTAATCCCATTCTGTATAGTATACTTCTTTTTATCGTATCCTATGTGCATTTTCCATTGCCTTTTAAATTGAGGATATCTTTAAATACAATTCGGCCAATTTTGCGCTATTCTACGTTTCAATTTCTATTCAACATCGTAAATTATTTTAGTAAAAATTCGGACACATTGCTTATCGGAAGATATCTAGGAATTAATATCTTGGGTTATTATGATAAAGCCTATCAATTGATGTCGCTACCACTGCAAAATATTACACAAGTGATCACACCGGTGATACATCCCATATTGAGTCTAAAAAAAGAGGATAAAATGCAGCTAATCGCTGCGACGGAACAACTTATCGCCGTATTGGCTTTAATTGGATTTCCACTGGCGACCTTTCTTTACTTTGCGGCAGAAGATTTGATTTATCTATTTTTTGGAGCGCAGTGGTGGCCTGCGGTACCTGTATTTCAGATCTTGAGCCTGAACGTGGGGATACAGCTTATTCTGTCCTCATCAGGATCGATTTTTCAAACCACTGGAGATACCAAATATTTGTTTTTCTCTGGATTACTATCGGCTTTGTTGAATGTTTGTGGTATACTCTTGGGGATTTTTTATTTTAGGGCTATTTCCGCGGTCGCTGGATGCCTTGTCATAACAAACTGTTTCACATTTGTTTTTACCTATGTAATCATGTATACAAAGATTTTTAGTAGAGACTTATTTTGCTTTTTTTATCTTTTGGCAAAGCCTGTGCTGGCTGGTTTATTGTTGACGTTTCTGCTGTATATATGTGGAATATTCTTTTTAACAGAGATTGTCTGGTTTAGGCTCGCCATTAAGATCGTTGTATCCGCTCTTTTTTTTCTCGCTTTTGTTTGGTTTGCAGGATATAGGTCTTTTATAGAATTATATTTAAAGAGGAGAAATTAAGGATATGGGAGTACGCTCCATTTTGTAAAAATCACATTCTATGGAACTAAAAGTTTTATTTCTTGTCTTTCATGGCTTTAGTGCCCACAATGGTATTAGTAAAAAGATATTTGGCCAGGTCAAAGGCCTCCAGGAATGTGGAGCTAAAGTCAGGCTATGTTACTACGACGTATTGGACAATGGACATCGTGCATGGATTGTCGATGGTGAAATCATTGCTGATTTGGGGAAAGGGCCTTGGGCTAAATCTAGAAAGAGATGGGATTTTTCCTGCTTAACTTCGTATGTGTCAAAAGAGCAATTTGATTTAATATATATACGTTCTTATCATAACTCGAGTCCTTTTTTGGTTGATGCAGTGCGGAAATTTAGAAAGGCCGGGGCGAAAGTCGTAATGGAAGTTCCGACATATCCTTATGATCAAGAATATATTCGTTTGATTGATAAAATAAGGCAGATACCCGATCGTTTTTTTAGAAAAGACATGGCTTCTGTACTGGATGCTATCGTGACATTTACCGAAGAGAATGAAATTTTCGGCGCAAAAACAATCAAAATTTCTAATGGTATTGATTTGGATGAACTCCCCTTGCGCGTTAAAAAGCCTCATGATGAGCATGAGATTCATTTGCTTGGGGTAGCGGAAATCCATTTTTGGCATGGATTTGATCGAGTGATCAAAGGATTAGGTATTTATTACAAGGAAAATCCAAAATGCAAGGTTTTCTTCAATATTGTCGGAAATCTGAGCGGAGCGAGGGAACAAAATGAAATATTTACGGCTATTGAAATGGCAGGTGTGCAGGAGTATGTTTTCTTACATGGCGCATTATGGGGCAGGGATCTTGATCTCATGTTTGACAAGGCAGATTTTGCGATTGGGAGTCTGGCAAGACATCGTAGCGGGATAACATTTATTAGAACATTGAAGACAAGGGAGTATGCTGCGAGAGGCATACCTTTTATGTATTCAGAAATAGACTCTGATTTCGAAAATAAGCCTTACATCTTAAAGGCGAAACCAGATGAATCTCCGATTGACATCGAACGAATCGTTTCCTATTGTTTGTCCGTACATTGGGAGCCATTGAGCATTAGAAATGATGTTTATGAATTATCTTGGAGCAAGCAAATGAAAAAAGTTTTAGATCATTTAAATTTAAGCTAATGCGATCATTCCTACATAAATTTAAAGATAAGTTTCGCTATAATGTAATTATAGAATGGTATAATATGTTGGAACTTCTAACAGGAAGAAAGCAGCGTGTCGAACCAACGGTAATGACAATCGAGGAAACTATTTCACATATTATCTCCCAAAAGTCTTCGGTCAGTCGGTTTGGCGATGGTGAAATGCTCCTGATTGGTGGAGAGGGAATTCGTTTTCAGCGTGATGATGATGAGCTTGCTAAAAGATTGGCTGAGGTACTGACAAGTGATCTTACAAATCACGTGGTGTGTATTTCGGATGCATTTGTTGACTTAGATAGGTACAACAGGCGGGCACGTCGGTTTTGGCGCGCGCATTTTTATTTATATGGATATTTATGGGATAACTACCTTAAGGCAGAGAAGAGGTATGGAAATACCTTTATTACACGGCCCTATATTGATTTCCTTGACCAAAAAAAATCAATTTATTGGTTTAGCCTGTTAAAGCAGATTTGGAAAGGTCGCGATATTATATTTATAGAGGGAGAAAAAAGCCGCTTAGGCGTAGGTAACGATCTCTTTGATAATGTTGAAAGTATTGGGCGAATCTTGTGCCGGTCCAAAAGTGCATTTGATCAGTATGATGTGATTCTTGAAGAAGCGAGCAAATTAGCTAAAAATAATCTTATCCTAATTGCTTTGGGACCTACAGCGACCGTATTGGCTTATGACCTTAGCAAGTTGGGCTATCAGGCTATAGATGTTGGGCATATTGATATTGAATATGAATGGTTAATGATGGGAGCTAAGCATAAAGTTAATATAAAGTCTAAATATGTCAATGAAGTGATTGGTGGTGATAAGATTGTGATAGAGAATGAAGATGTTTATCAACGTCAGATTTTAAAAAAGCTTTTTTGAGAACATGAAAATTTTATATTATTTACCTTCCCTGTATACTTCTGGTGGACTGGAACGGATTATCGTTTTTAAAGCAAATTATTTTGCCAATCATCTGCCGGATGTAAAAGTGGTTTTGGTGACATCGGAACAGCTGAATAAGCCCAGCTTTTTTCCACTGTCGGAAAATGTGAAACATATCGATGTAAATGTTTGTATTGACTATCCATTTGATCAGCCGCCCTTACTTAAGCTATTACGCTTTCCGTTTCTTTATCGTAAGTTTAAAAACAAATTTCTAAAAATTCTTAATCAGGAGAAGCCCGATATTGTGATTTCTACAATGAGAAGGGAAATTAATTTTTTACCGCTATTGAATGATGGTAGTATTAAAGTGGCAGAATTGCATGTAACGAAGGAGTTTTATCATCCTAATTTTCCCAAAGGAATAGGTGGCTTTTTACGAGAAAGAAAAGACAATGTCAGGCTCAAAAAATTAAAGTTGATGGATGCCGTCGTTTTCCTCACCGCCCAAGAAAAGAGTTTTTGGCCAGAGCTTTCAAATGTGCATGTAATACCCAATCCGTTGGTTTTACAGCCTAAAGGTCGATCTACCTGCCAAGAAAAGCAAGTCATTGCGGTTGGCAGATATGTTCCGCAGAAGGGATTTGATCTATTAGTGGAAGCTTGGCATATCGTGAATGCTAGTCATCCGGATTGGGTCTTGAAAATCTATGGTGACGGTAGTTCGGTCGAGCTACAACAACAGATAGATCGTCTTGGCTTGACGAAAAGCTGTAAATTAAAGCCTAGTACTACGGCCATCGAAGAGAAATATTGCGATAGCTCTATTTTTGTGCTATCTTCACGGTATGAGGGTTTTGGGATGGTATTGGTTGAAGCTATGGCATGTGGTTTACCAGCTATTGCATTTGATTGCCCATCAGGGCCAAGTGAAATAATTCAGGATGGTGTAGACGGATTTTTGGTGAAAAATGGAAATGTTGAGAAATTAGCCGAACGAATATCTACCTTGATTAAAGACGATCTGCTGAGAAAAGAAATGGGAGAAAAAGCGCTGGTAAATAGTGCTCGATTTCATGTTGAGAAGATCGCAGAACAATGGAAATACCTATTTGAATCTTTTGGTGAAAGTACTAAAAGTGATTAAACAATATGAAAAGGAAACTTAAGCTTGCGTATATTATCCCAGGTCTGTTTTATCCTAGCGGCATGGAGAGGGTGCTTACAGCAAAGGTCAACTATTTTGTCAAAAAATTTGATTATGAAATTCATATTTTTGTTACTGACGGAAAAGGATCAGAGCCCTATTATCCCTTAGATGAAAAAATAAAATTGCATCATCTTGATATCAACTTTGACGGTATTTTTTCTCTACCCTTAGTGAGACGAACCTTAAGTTATTGGAAGAAACAGCGATTGTTTAAAGCAAGGCTTGAAGAACAATTATGTCTTATAAAGCCCGATATTACCGTATCATTATTGAGACGTGACGTCAATTTTATCAATGATTTAAAAGATGGCAGTTTAAAAGTAGGCGAATTACATTTTAATAGGTTAGTCTATCGCCAGTTTACCGACAAAAGATTTCCCGGATTTTTGCAAAGAGGGATATCAAAATTGTGGCAAATGCAGCTCATTAAAAATTTGCGGAAGCTATCTGCTTTTGTGGTGCTGACGCATGAAGACGCCGGCTATTGGCACGAACTTAAAAATATTTCAGTCATTTCAAACCCCCTATCCTTCTATCCTGATAAAGCAGCGTTACTCAATAATAAACAGGTAATTGCGGTTGGAAGAATGACTTATCAAAAAGGATTTGATTTGTTGATAAAAGCGTGGCAAATGGTAGTAAGAAACCATCCGGATTGGGTTTTAAAGATCTATGGTGGCGGCGATAAAGATATATATATGTCCATGGTTGAAGAATTAGGCTTGTCGAGTAGTTGCTTTTTGGAAGATGGAACTGCCGAAATAGCTGAAAAATATAATGATAGTTCGATCTTTGTTTTATCGTCAAGATATGAGGGATTCCCGTTGGTTTTGGGTGAAACGATGGCTTATGGTGTTCCACCAGTGTCGTTTATGTGCCCTTGTGGTCCTCGTGATATTATTATTGATCGGAAAAATGGATTACTGATAGAAAATGGTAATATTAAACAGTTGGCAGACGGAATTTGTTTACTCATTGAAGACGACGCAAAGAGAAAGGAAATGGGAAAAAATGCTAGAAATGATGTTAGAAAATTTGATTTGGAAAATATCGCAAAACAGTGGCAAGTACTTTTCGAATCTATACGGCCAGTAGAATGATCATGATATGAATAAAAAATGGTATGCAAAGTATTTATCTGTTTATCAGGTGCCGCCCGATCAAGTATCTCAGTCTACAATCAATATGATAGTAAATCAGCTGAAAAGATTTGAAGCGGATAAGCCTTTGGTGACTGTATCTGTTATCGCCTATAATGAAGATAAAAACTTGTGGGCTTGCTTATGGTCACTTAGTGACCTAAAATCGCAATACCCTATTGAGATTATCGGTATAAATAATAATTCGATTGATAAAACTGAGGAAATTTTTAAAAAATCAGGAATCAAGTATTTTAACGAAACGCAAAGTGGTTGTGGGTTTGCAAGACAATGTGGATTGAATCATGCTAAGGGAAAATATCATCTGAATATAGATGCCGATACACTTTATCCAAGTGGTTATGTGGATGTAATGGTGAGTGCATTAGAGCAAAAAGATGTTGTGGCGGCAAGTGCTTCTTGGGGTTATATTCCTGATAAGGATCATAGCAAATTTTCGCTATGGCTATATGAGCATGCAAGAGATATTTTTTTGTTTGTTCAATCGATAAATAGACCTGAGCTTAGTGTCCGGGGATTAGTGTTTGCTTATAATACCAAATTGGCACAAAAGGTTGGAATACGCACTGATATAATAAGGGGCGAAGACGGCTCTTTGGCCTTGGGATTAAAAAAATTTGGTAAGATTGCTTTTGTTCGTAATAGCAAAGCAAAAGCAATAACGGGGTATGGAACACTCGCTGCAGATGGATCATTGTTCAGTAGCTTTAAAGTCCGCTGTCAAAAAGCACTTAAAAATCTAAAATCAGTTTTTTCCAAATCGGATAGCTATGAGGATGATGATGCAAATTTAATGAATAGTGATAAACAAAAATAGATTATCTATCCAATACAAATGAGTTTGAATATTGTCTTTTGGTGTGCCCTATGGTTGGTGTTCTATACTTATATCGGTTATGCTATAGTGATTTTTATTTTAGCCAAATTATTCCCATATCAAAATACGGCGAAAGTGAACGAGCAAAATGGCGCAGAAGATCGCTTGCCTCGTTTAACCTTGTTTATCACTGCCTACAATGAGGCTGAGATCATTGCACAGAAAATGGCAAATTGCCTTAATCTTGATTATCCTAAAGATAAATTAAAAATTCTTTGGGTTATTGATGGAAGTACCGACCAGAGCCATGAGCTGTTAGAACAGTATCCCATGGTCGAGATTGTTGGTTCACCCATAAGGAAAGGTAAGACCGCAGCCGTGAATCATGGTATGGAAAATGTGAAAACGCCTATTGTCGTATTTAGTGATGCAAATTGCCTGCTGAATGCGGAGGCATTGAAGATTATTGCAAAACAATTTGATGATCCATCGATCGGTTGTGTGTCTGGAGAGAAAAGGGTTGCATTTAGTGATGAAGATACAGTTTCATCGAAAGGAGAGGGAGCTTACTGGAAATATGAATCGCTATTAAAAAAATTAGATTACGCATTTTATTCTGCCGTAGGTGCCGCTGGGGAATTATTTGCTTTACGTACTGAATTATTTGCTCCAATGGAAGAAGATACCCTATTGGATGATTTTATGTTGTCCATGCGCATTGCGCAAAAGGGATATCGAATTGCATATACGCCAGATGCTTATGCGGTAGAGTATGGTTCGCTGAATATGGAGGAGGAAGGGAAAAGAAAAAGACGTATCGCTGCTGGAGGCTGGCAATCTATAGGGAGGCTATTACCGTTATTAAATGGGTTTAAATTTGGTAAATTAACTTTTCAATATATATCACATCGTGTACTACGATGGTCCGTCACACCTTTTGCACTATTCGCAATTTTACCTTTGTCTGCGATTCTTGGACATTGGAGTGCATCATGGCTAAATGTGTTTAATGTCATTTTTTTGCTTCAATGCCTTTTCTATATTTGTGCAGTTTTAGGTTATGCAAAGAAGGATGATCCGGATAGTTCCAAAGTATTTTATATTCCATATTACTTTCTGTTTATGAATATTAATGTAATGCGCGGAATTTATTATTTATTGAACAGACGCTTTGTCGGCGGTTGGGAGAAATCGCAAAGAAAATAATACTATGAATGTTATGGAGGGAAAAAAATTACATGATTTGAAATTCTTGGAGAAGATACTCAATATGACTTGTGATACATTATTGTTAATCAACAGCTATAACATATGTGTGGATGCAATAATGAAAACAAGTAACCCAATTTTAAATCCCGATATTGATATCATTGGCAAAGATATTTTGTCACTATTACCCCAGTCGACGTCCAATCTGATTGAACAGGAATTTGCTTTTTGTCGTCAAACCGGTGAAACTTCAAATCTGAACTACGATCTGCCGACTGATGAACAGATGTATTATTTCAAATTTCTGATTCACAAATTTGATGAAGAACATTTACTTTGCCAATATCGAGATATTACGCAGCGCAGTAATATGAAGTACCGGCTCAAATCGGCGCTGACTGCACAACTTGAGGTAGGTAAGGTGGCCATGATCGGGCATTGGACGTATAATCTGCAACAACAGGAATTTACGCATAATGGTTATTCCAATCTACGTAAGAAAAATTTGGAAGAACCGGAAAAGATATATCTCGAAGAACTGCTAGCACAGGTACATCCCGATGATAGAAAAAAAATGGAAATCTTTCTGCATAGTGACACCATTGAGTATAGTACATTTGAGTATCGTCTAAAACAATCAGGTATTCCCATAACCTATGTTAGGGCAACTAAATATGCAAAACGCGTCGAAAATGATGTGTGTTTAATAGAAGGCTTCTCGCAAAATGTGAGCGACTTTATAAAAAATAGAAACGAAC
This sequence comes from Sphingobacterium sp. UBA6711, assembly GCA_002454415.1. Classification (GTDB taxonomy): domain Bacteria; phylum Bacteroidota; class Bacteroidia; order Sphingobacteriales; family Sphingobacteriaceae; genus Sphingobacterium. The sequence continues at coordinate 13,348 of DKIT01000045.1, read as the reverse complement.
TCGAAATGGTGCTGGCTGTAGTTGATAATGCGCCTTATAGCATTTTTGCATGCCATAAAAATGGCACTATGGCGTTTGCAAATAAGGCTTGCCGACAGCAGAACGGTCTTGAGGAAGAGCGAGACATTTCTAATTTAAAAGTTTTTGAATGTCTTAGGGATTTTACAACGAAAGAGGCCTGGGAATTGTCTGTAAAGAAAATTATTTCTGCTTCGGGCTATTATCAATATCGTTGTGATACCGAATATCCTGAAATGGATATTATAGGTTCGGAATGTAGCTCACTATTAATTAAAAATGGAAATGGAGAAGATATTGTTTGGACCATAAAGCGCGATATTTCGGATCAGTTGAGATATGAGGAGCAACTGCTGCACTCAAAAGAAGCGGCCGAGGAATCCGAACGGTTAAAATCGGCCTTTATCTCTAATATGAATCATGAAATTCGAACACCCTTGAGCGCCATTATTGGTTTTGGTAATATTATAGCCGATACGCCAGATCCCGAATTGAGAAAGGAATACGGCGAACTCCTAACCGCAAATAGTAATCAGTTACTACGCCTGATAACAGACGTACTGGAAATGTCGCAAATGGACGCCGGTAAAGTCCGGTTTGAAATTTCAAATGTTTCGCTCAAAGGAATATTGAATGAGTTGTCTTTAAGTTTTGTCGCTCATGATGAACTGCCTTCTATTATTTTTGATATCCCGGAAAAGGAGTTTATCGCGCGACTGGATCGTGGACGGGTTATGCAGGTACTGGTTAACTTGATAAACAACAGTATAAAGTTTACTCCGCCACAAGGGACTATCCATGTGGGATATCATCTCAATTCGGATACGATTAGATTTTATGTCAAAGACAACGGAATGGGCATCGCAAAAGAAAATCAAGAATTTATATTTAAGAGATTTTACAAGATTAATACGATGGATAAGGGCACCGGATTGGGACTTGCCATCTGTAAAAGTATCGTGGAACAGATGAATGGACAGATAACAGTCGAATCTGAACTTGGGCAGGGTGCAATTTTTAGCATAACATTGCCAATCAGCGAGCAAGTTTAAACTACAATATGGCGCAAGAATTTGAATTTAGACCGATTAGGATATCTCAGTTATTGATCAAAATCGTGGTCATACTAGTAGCGCTAATGACCTCATTGTCTTTTTTGGCGTTGTTTATACCACCGCAGACTACAGTTGTATTCCAATGGATCGGTGTATTGTTACCTGCGCTTGTCTGTAGCAATCTTCTTTTTTTTATTATTGGACTATATAAGCGTAGTTGGTATAGTATTTGTCCCCTGATAGCATTATTGGCCAACTTTCATTATTTCACAAAAATAATTCAGGCAAATCCAATAGGAAATGTGGAAACAGCGAACATACGCTTTGCATCGTATAATGTTCGTGAATTTAAAATGATTTATAATCTATCGTCAATGCAACAGATTGCATCGTATATTGATTCACAGCAAGTAAATACGCTATGCTTACAAGAAGTACCTGCTCATTGCTCAATAGCTGAACTGAAAAGTGTTTTTACAAAATTTCACTATTTTATGCTCACTGAGAATAAGGAAGGACAGCATCAACTCGCTATCTTAAGCAAATTCCCCTTAAACGCTGTGGAGACTATTTCATTTGATGAGCGCCCCAATTGTGCGATTTTCGCCGATCTTTCCTTGAAAAAGAACAAAATTAGGATTGGGAACTGCCACTTGCAGACGACGAATTGGAATCAAGTGAAAGGAGATTTATTGCCGGCAGAAAATGCTGGGTATAAATGGTGGAGTGCGATTAAAACGATGTCCGCAAATTTCAGATTGAGAGGCGCTCAGGCAGATCGTTTAAGAGAGGCGATGGATAGCTCACCTTTTCCAATGCTGATGTGCGGTGATTTTAACAATAGCCCAAATTCGTATAGCTATCATAAAATAAAAGGAAATATGAAGGATGCTTTTTGTGAATCGGGTAACGGCTATGGATATACCTATACGAATTTAATGAAGCTATTTCGTATTGATTTTGTCTTTTTTTCTGGGCCTGAATTTCAGGCGATGAATTACAGAACAGGTGATGTTGACTACAGTGACCATCTTCCTGTATTAGTTGATTTTAAAATAAATTGATGTTTATAACATTTTTGCTACACAAATTATTGGCGCGTTTAATAGTGTAATATTGATTTATAAATTTTAAAGAAGGATGACATCCTTTAGATAGTGGTATATAAGCTATAACTGATCTATGGAAATTGATTTTTCAACATATAATATTCTCATCGTAGAGGATTCTGAGCTTAATCTTTTTGTACTGAAGGAGATTTTGGAACGGGAACATTTTAATGTATTTTCTGCTTCCGGTGCGAAAGGGGCATTCGAAAATTTAGAGAGTAATCGAATAGACCTAATTTTAATGGATGTTATCATGGGGGCCACAAATGGATTTGATCTAACCAAAGAATTAAAATCCATGGAACAGTATAAACACATCCCGGTTTTGTTTATAACGAACTTAAAATCTGCTGACGATGTGGTACGTGGATTTGATAGTGGCGGTGTAGATTACGTTTCGAAACCTTTCAATAAAAAAGAATTGCTGCAGCGGATCAAACATCAGATCAGGCTTATTGAATCGAACAATACGATTGCAAAACAGACAGCTCAGCTTCAAGAAGCAATATTGAACCGGGACAGGATGTATGCCATTCTAGCACATGATCTCCGTAGCCCCATTTCTTCGTTGAAAATGATCTTGAATATTTTGACCATGAATGTCGAGGCAAATAGTACTGGATACGGCGATATGATCAATACGGGAAATGATATCGCCGAACAGCTTTTCAGTGTCTTGGACAATTTGCTTAAGTGGACCAAAAACAGCTTGGGTATGTTAAGTTATATGCCTCAGGAAATCGAGTTTGATGAGATGATTAAAGGTGTTGTAGAGACGCTTCAGCCAACAGCTAAATTGAAAAACATTGATATACAATTAGTATTACAGACTGAGCTGCAGATTTTTTTTGACGCGGATATCATGAAAAGTATTTTAAGAAATCTGCTGATCAATGCGGTAAAATTTAGCCATGAAGCATCTATAATCAAGCTCAATTTATATCGGGAAGGGAATAATGCTGTTNNTCATCGATAGCGGAGTGGGCATGAGCGAAGAGGCTCAGCATCAATTAAAGCTGCAAATGGTGGAGCAAGGTGAGATCACACCTATGCGAGAGAAAGGTAAAGGCTTGGGGCTTTGGGTAGTCTATCACTTTATTCAAAATAATGGCGGTACTTTCTTTTTTGAATCGGAAGAACATGTTGGCTCGCGCTTCGGTTTTAGTGTACCGCTTGTGATAGCTCATGATAATAACTAAAAAGTCTAAGTCAAATTTGCCCAATTTATGTATAACCTAAAAAAAAGAATATTAGTCTCAGGTGGAGCCGGATTTATAGGATCTCACCTGTGTGAACGTTTGCTCAACGATGGAAATGAGGTGATTTGTATGGATAATTTCTTTACAGGCGACAAGTCGAATATTGTGCATCTATTACAAAATCCGTATTTTGAGCTTGTTAGGCATGATGTGACAGAGCCCTTTTGGGCTGAAATTGATGAAATATATAATCTGGCCTGTCCCGCAAGCCCGGTGCATTACCAATATAATCCCATTAAAACCATTAAAACCTCCGTCATGGGGGCGATTAATATGCTGGGGCTTGCAAAGCGTGTCAATGCACGGATTTTACAGGCGTCAACGAGTGAAGTATACGGAGATCCCATGGTGCATCCGCAAAATGAAAGCTATTGGGGAAATGTAAATCCCATTGGTATCCGTTCTTGCTATGATGAAGGGAAGCGATGCGCAGAAACTCTTTTTATGGATTACCATAGACAACATCATCTCGCGATAAAGATTGTTCGAATTTTTAACACTTACGGACCACGAATGCACCCACAAGATGGAAGGGTTGTTTCCAATTTTATCATGCAAGCCCTGGAAAATAAAGATATCACCATTTATGGCGAGGGAAATCAGACCCGCAGTTTCCAATATGTCGATGATTTGGTGGAAGGAATGATTCGGACGATGGCTACTGAAAGTTCTTTTATTGGCCCAATAAATATTGGCAATCCTAATGAATTTACCATATTGCAATTGGCGAAGCAGGTCATCTTACAGACAGGTTCAAAATCTCAAATTAAATTTTTGCCTTTACCACAAGATGATCCACAACAACGGAAACCTGATATTGAACTCGCCGAACAAACCTTAAATTGGACCCCTACAGTGCAACTGGAAGCAGGGTTAGCCAAAACAATAGCTTATTTTAGAACTTTCTTGTAGAGATCACTATCCGGCAATTACCTGTGTCTTGTGATGATCGATATGATCGAGAAGGGTTTCATTTAAAATAGGTGATGTTTTCAACATCTCGCGGACAGGATACTTCTCAACAATATCTTTTAGCGAGTCGAGATGGCGTTGGTGATGTAGATCGGTTCCAACAAAATCATACATGCCTGATTTCAACAAAGTCATCGCGATTGCTTTCACATCCACACCATAATAACGGCTTAACGAAAGTAAGTTTAACTGGAGCAAACAACCCGCATCTTTAATCTGCTTATAGATATTAAAGTTGCCATGATAATAATTATATCGCTCGGGGTGTGCTAGAATGGGCTTATAGCCCAACTTTTGAATATCCCGAATTGTATGAAATAGTGCCTTCGATTCCGAAAGATATGACATTTCAATCAATACATAACCGCCAGGCATAACACATAATTCATTCTCTTGAATTAATAGAGGAAGATCGTCGTCTATCATGTGTTCAGCGGCACCAAAAATATCAACATCATTTCCCGATTTTTTCAGGCCTTCAACAAGCGAATCTTTCGCATGTTCAATACTAAACTTCGTGTTTTGATGTACACCGGACATGATATGTGGAGTGCAGATAAATTTTCTAAGTCCTAGGCGCTGTAGTTCCTGAATATAATGCAAGGATTGTTGTACAGAACTACTTCCATCATCAATACCCGGTAACAAGTGATTATGCATGTCTACTTGTAAAAATTCCAACTGCGCTAATGGACGTATAGACGAAGTCTTTTTCCCAAACAAGTTGCTAAAAAATCCCATGATTTATATTTTTATTGTTGTGCAAATAGGACATGTAGGGGCCGAGTGAATATTCTTTAAAATTTAGGATAGCAATTAATACATACCATTACATGACCTTATTATCTTCTTGCAAACAATATGCCAAGATTGATTAATAGCTCTTATCTTCACTCAACATGAGTTTCCCTATACATTTGCTACCGTATCCGAGTCCTTCAATAAACCGTTGTCATATTATTAAATAATGAATTTTATACGAGTTTTCTTAATTGTAACAGTTTCGGTATAATAGTTGCTTAATCCACGGAGATATTAGCGAACGAACAAATGGGGTTCTTTTTTGAGGATATTTGACTAAAGGGACATTTCGAGTGTGAAATTTTGACTATCTTGCACTTCCTTAATAAAATATCGTAATAAAGCCATATAAGATTGTGTTCGTTGATAGCACTGTCAATAAAAATTTAACTAAAGAAGAGAAAAAGCTATGATGGGTTCTCTGGGAGATTTAAGAAGACGCCTTAGGAAGGACAATCCACGCTGGGTCATTTTAATGATTGATATGTGGTTGGTGTTTGCCAGCTATGTATTTTCTAATTACGTAGTAAACAACTTCAGAGGAGTATTTGATATTTCGTTGATGTTGAAAAAAGTCGTCGTTATATTACCCATATATCTGCTGATGTTTTTGTGTTTCGACACTTATAGAGGTATTGTCCGACAAACGGGTATTCGTGATACAATTAAAATTTTTAAGACCGTAGCCTCTGCTTATGTAATCTTGATGATACTCACTTTAGCAATCAAAGCTATTTTCGAGAAAGGAACGTTGGCTGGAGATTATCTGAGATTATCCTATGGTGTTTTAACCATGCAGGCATGTATTTTACTAGTCATTATGGTGGGCGCGCGTGTCGTGTATCGTACGATCTATGAATATTTATTTTTGCCATCAAGGAAAGGCGAAAATGTATTGATCTTCGGTGCTTCAAGACCCGGTTTGGTTTCCTTCTCTTTGTTGAAAGAAGATCCAAGAACAAAATATCAGGTCGTCGCTTTTGTGGAAGATAAAATATCTAGAATTGGTAAAAGGTTGGCGGGGCTCAAGATTAAGGATATTACTGAAATAACAAAAGATTATGTAGAGAAATGTCAAATAACTCAAGTCATTATTGCGGTTGAAAACAATGACCCTGAACGTTTACAATATGTTTCCGACTGGTTTCAGAACATTGGACTTGAATTGAAAATCATGCCGCCTGCCCGCATTCTGCTCAATTCTGGTGCAAAAAGAGAAATTCGCCCGTTGAAAATCGAAGATTTATTAGGGCGTAAACCAATTAAGCTCGATCATCCTGAAATCGAAGATGAAATGCGAGGAAAAGTAATACTCGTGACGGGAGCAGCGGGTTCGATTGGTTCTGAATTGGCGCGCCAAATCGCGAGAAGAGATTATAAAAAATTGATTTTATTAGATCAGGCAGAGTCTGCTTTATATGATCTACAGCAATCCATAAAAGCTAATTTTTCTGAGCATTTACACTGTGTTGTTGGAGATGTTCGCAATTATGCGTTCATGCAACGCGTATTTGCCGAGTATAAGCCTGATTTAGTCTTCCATGCTGCAGCTTATAAACATGTTCCTTTGATGGAGGCAAATCCTTACGAGTCCATACAGACGAATGTGTTGGGAAGTAAAATTGTCGCAGATCTTTGTATGGAATATGGTACAAAGAAAATGGTCATGGTCTCGACAGACAAAGCCGTTAATCCAACAAATGTTATGGGGGCGACTAAACGTATGGCTGAAATTTACGTGAGTAGCTGTAGCGGTAAGTCTAATACAAGTTTCATTATTACAAGATTTGGAAATGTACTAGGTTCGAATGGTTCCGTTATCCCTCTTTTTGAGAAACAAATGGCAAATGGTGGTCCTTTGACCTTGACGCACCCTGAAATTACACGTTTCTTTATGACTATTCCGGAAGCGTGTCAGTTGGTACAGGAAGCTGGTGTGATGGGTAAAGGCGGGGAGATATTTGTGTTTGATATGGGTAAGTCTGTGAAAATTATTGATTTGGCTAAGCGTATGATCAAATTAAAGGGCTACCGTTATCCTGAGGATATCGATATTAAAATTGTTGGATTGCGCCCTGGCGAAAAGATATATGAAGAGCTTTTGGCAAATAATGAGAATACCGTGAAAACACATCACCCTAAGATTATGATTGCTAAGGTGAATCATGATGAATTATCGTTCAAAGCCGAACGTATCAATGCCATCTGTGAGCAGATTCTGGAGGCTGATAAAGAATTGCCTGATTTTATGCAACTTGTTGCGGGGATGAAGCAAATTGTTCCGGAGTTTAAATCCCAAAATTCTGAGTATGAAGTTTTAGATCATCCGTCTGAGCATCCTTCACAAGAAAGAATAGACGCTATAGATGAAGTGCCGGTTTATAATTTGGTTAAAAGTGCATTATAAAACCTTCACCATGCGCAGAAGTAATTTTTAAAATAATTTATCCTGAAGAAAGAATAAAAAGTTCTCCAAAAGAGGGCTTTTTTAGCTTATTACCTTTACTGGGTATTAAAAACTTGTCAATTAATAAAAATCACCCTAATTTTGGCGAACTATTTCATGGATAAAACCTTCATAGCCCGATGGGCTTAAAAAAAGATAGTCACTGTATGAATAAAACAATTTTAATTACTGGCGGAGCTGGATTTATTGGATCACATGTGATTCGCGAATTTGTTGTCAAGTATTCTGAATATCATATTATTAATCTGGATGCCCTGACTTATGCCGGTAATCTTGAAAATCTGAAAGATATAGAGCATTTGCACAATTATACATTTGTGAAGGCTGATATTACGGATCAGGAAGTCATAATGGCTATTTTTCAACAATATCAACCCGACGCTGTGATCCATTTGGCTGCTGAATCACATGTCGATCGTTCCATTGTCGACCCAACTGCTTTCGTGATGACCAATGTGATCGGAACTGTCAACCTTTTAAATGCTGCCCGGGCCATCTGGAAGGATAATTTAGAAAGAAAGCGATTCCACCATGTATCGACGGACGAAGTATTCGGAGCCTTAGGGGAAACAGGATTTTTTACGGAAGAGACAAAATATGATCCACATTCTCCATATTCAGCATCTAAAGCCAGCTCAGATCATTTGGTGCGGGCCTATCATGATACCTATGGATTGCCCATTGTCCTGACAAATTGTTCCAATAATTATGGGCCTAACCATTTTCCGGAAAAATTAATTCCTTTGTGTATTCATAATATCTTGAATAATAAGCCTCTTCCTGTCTATGGAGATGGTAAGTATACACGTGATTGGCTTTTTGTAATAGACCATGCGAAAGCCATTGATCTGGTGTTTCACGAAGGAAAAAATGGGGAGTCTTATAATGTCGGTGGTTTTAATGAATGGCAAAATATAGATTTGATCGGAGAGCTTTGCAAACAAATGGATGAAAAATTGGGCCGGGAAGAAGGGACGGCGGCACAATTGATTACTTTTGTAAAAGACAGACCGGGACATGACCTGAGGTACGCCATCGATGCAACAAAGATCAATAAGGAATTGGGTTGGAAACCTTCTGTCACGTTCGAAGAAGGCCTGTCTTTGACTATAGATTGGTTTTTGGCCAATCAGGAATGGTTGGAGCATGTGACATCAGGTGATTATCAAAATTATTACGACAAACAGTACAAAGGCGCCTAAGCAATGAAGTATACGGAAACAAAATTAAAAGGCTGTTTTATTATCGAGCCTACCGTGTTTGAAGATGAAAGGGGCTATTTTTTTGAATCTTATAATGAAACAAAACTAACAACTATACTGGGCTACACGCCATGCTTTGTACAAGACAATCAATCCAAATCGCAATTTGGTGTTGTGCGTGGCCTACATATGCAGACCGGAGAGCATGCGCAGGCAAAATTGGTTCGCGTTGTTGAAGGGAAGGTCCTGGATGTCGCTGTTGATGTTCGCCCCGGGTCGCCCACATTTGGGGAGCATATTGCTATTGAGCTTTCTGCTGAGAATAAAAGGCAACTCTATATACCGCGTGGCTTTTTGCACGGCTTCGCTGTATTGTCTGAAAATGCTGTCTTTTTTTATAAGTGTGACAATAGCTATCATAAAGAATCCGAAAACGGAGTGAACCCATTGGATCAAACACTGGCAATAGATTGGAAAATTGCCGACGAACACATGATCTTATCACAAAAGGACCAAGAAGCGCAGACCTTTGAAAGCTTGCGTTTAAAATCAATATAATATGCGAATAGTAATAACAGGGGCTTCAGGACAACTCGGCTCAGAATTACGGGACCTTTTGTTGGATGATCAGGATAAGGAATGTTATTTCTTGGATCGAAAACAGTTGCCTCTGGACCAAATTCAGATCATTCAGGATATCTTGGGGATGTATCAGCCGGATTTAATTATTCACGCCGGAGCTTATACAGCTGTGGATAAAGCAGAAGAAGATCAGAATACAGCCAATGTAGTCAATCATCTGGCCAGTGAAGAGATTGCCTTATACTGTCGGCTCAATGGTGCGAAGTTAATTGCTATTTCCACAGATTACGTTTTTAACGGAGCGTCTGCTACAGCACTTAAGGAAGACGCTCCGACTGCACCCATCAATGTATACGGTCAAACAAAACTAGCCGGTGAAGGAGCAATTCAGAAATGGTGTCCCGAAGCAATTATTATACGTACATCTTGGGTGTATTCTGCTTATGGAAAAAATTTTGTAAAAACCATGTGTCGGTTGATGACTGAGCGGAATGAAATCAATGTGATCGATGATCAGATAGGAAGTCCTACCTACGCCAGAGATCTTGCCCAAATTATTTTGAAAATCTTAAATTCTTCCGAATGGAAGGCAGGAATTTATCATTACAGCAATGATGGCGAAATTTCTTGGTATGATTTTGCTGTAGCAATACGTGATTTTCGTTCGTTTGACTGTCAGGTAAATCCCATTCCCACCAGTATGTACCCTACACCTGCAAGCAGACCAAAGTATTCGCTGCTCGATAAATCGAAAATCAAAAGAACTTTTGAGGTGGAGGTGCCAAATTGGAAAATCAGTCTTGCTAACATGCTGACTGAGGAATTTAAAGATAAATATAAAGAGAGGTAATACCAATGAAAGGAATAATCTTAGCAGGAGGCTCAGGCACACGTTTACATCCACTTACGTTAGCTGTAAGCAAACAACTGATGCCGGTATATGATAAACCGATGATATACTATCCCCTGTCAACGTTGATGCTCGCAGGGATTCGTGAAATATTGATTATATCAACACAGCAGGATCTACCGAACTTCCAAAAATTATTGGGGGATGGGGCTCAACTGGGCTGCCGATTTGAATATAAAGAACAGCCAAGTCCAGATGGACTCGCACAGGCTTTCCTTTTAGGGGAAGAGTTTATCGGTGGCGATAAGGTCGCCTTAATTTTGGGCGATAATATATTCTATGGTTCGGGCCTGTCAAAGTTACTACAATCTTGTGCTGATCCAGAAGGTGGTGTGGTGTTTGCTTATCCAGTCCAAGATCCTGAACGCTATGGTGTCGTCGAATTTGATGAAACAAAAAATGTGGTTTCTATTGAAGAAAAGCCAAAAGATCCAAAATCAAATTATGCTGTTCCGGGAATTTATTTTTATGATAATGATGTGGTTGCTATCGCTAAAAGTATAAAACCTTCTCCGCGCGGGGAATTAGAGATTACAGATGTCAATAAAGAATATTTGCGTAATTCCAAATTGAAGGTAGGAATTTTCGATCGGGGAACGGCCTGGCTGGATACAGGTACTGTCCAATCGCTAATGCAGGCAGGACAATTTGTTCAGGTGATCGAAGAACGACAAGGAATGAAAATAGGCGCGATTGAAGAGGTTGCTTATCGAATGGGATATATTGATAAAGACCAATTACTTAAAATAGCAGAGCCCTTATGTAAGTCAGGCTACGGAGATTATTTAAAAAGAATAGTTAAATAAACAATAATTAGTAGCCTAATTATTGTTTTATATAACCTTCGTATGCATTACTAAGTACTTCACCTTTCTCCGTAACACGACCTAGTGTTCTATCATTTACAAGCACATAGCGAAGAGATAACTTTTGTTCGTTTTTTGTTGTGGTAAGGACCAAGTCTTTATTGTCAGTAAGCATATAGCTACCCGTTTCTTTCAAGCCCGTAACACGCTTATCTTTCATTTGGACAATTTCATACACATTGTCTTTGCTGAAGGTGATACGGAGATAATTGTCGCCTCCTCCATAGATAATTTCTGAATCCATGTCCTTCCGTAGCCACGATGTTTCTACGAGTATATCATCTTCCTGAAAAACAGAATTTTCACTGGAGCCGCAATGTGTGAAAGCGATAACTATGAATGTGAGCAATGGAAATAGCAATTTTTTCATAATGTGTTGGTTAGAATATTTTAAAATATAGCTGGCGAACAAATTCGCTCGATTACACCAAATATAAAATCATTAATTGCTAATTAATAGAGACCCTAGGGTTCTATTTAATTCCTTCAAATTATAGGGATTAAATGGGTGCTATTTAGGGATATGGATAGAAAAGGTGCTGCCAAATCCAACATTACTTTCAATAGAGATGGTGCATCCAATTCTTGCCGCAAATTCATGGCACAACATCAAGCCTATACCAGCTCCCTTTTCTTCGAAAGTACCTTCGACGCTATGTTGAAACCCTTGACTTCTTAGTGCACTCATTGTCTTTCCGTCCATTCCCACACCTTGGTCAGTAATAGAAATAACAACTTCGTCCGCAGTTTCTTGTTGATCAATAATAATAGATTTACCCGTTAAGCTAAATTTAATGGCGTTGTTGAAAATATTTCTGAGGATAAATTCAAAACGCTTAAGGTCGCTTTGAATTTTTAATGTAGTCGGGATATTCATTTCGATAGTTAATCTTTTTAGTGTGATTCTATCAATAAAAAGATCTTCGCACTCTTTGAGGACCTGATATGGAAAGATTTCTTGTGAATCAAGCTTTTCATTGGCCATTTGCTGTGATGACCAAACGAGTAGGCTATCTAGCATTTTGGACGCCGTTGTGACTTGGTTACCAATACTCACCAGCATATTCTTAATTTCATCAGCAGGTAGGTCTACTACTTTTGATACGGAAAGTAAAGCTTGGAATGTAGATAAGGGGCTTCGCAGGTCATGAGACACAACAGAGAAAATGCTGGATCTGAAACGGTCTGCCTGAACCAGTTCGGCGTGCTGACTTTTGATTTCTGTCGCCTGCTGATCTACCTTTAACTTCTCCTGACGTAATAATTTATTCTTTTTGATCAATAACAGAATCATAGCCAAAAATGCCAGGAGCACAAAAAAAGTGGCTAGCCAAATCAATTTGATCCAATGGGCTTCCCGCTCCACAGCCACATTTTTGAGCAAGAGATTTTTGTTCTCCAATTCTTTCTTTTCACTTTCGTATTTCTCCCGTAGCTCCTCCCGGATACGGACGCGCTGGAGTTCGGCATCTTCATGAAACTTGCGGTCTGAACTATCTTGGTCGCTGAGGATCAAATGGTCATTCTGTTCTTTAACGGCTTTCGCAATCTTATCGAAATCACCTTGAAGATCTTCCGTCAGATTGCTGAAGCCACTTTTAGCGATGATGCTTTTGATGAGGTCGACTTCTTTCACCGCTAGATCAAATTTCTTTTCTTTGACATAAATGTTGGCTCGATTGATACGGGCATAACTTTCCCCGACTGGGTCTTTTTTCTTCGTCGTGATGCCTATCGCGAGATCAGTATAGTAAGTGCTCAATTTGAGTTCGTCGGCCTTGAGATAAAGATAGCTCAATAGGATATAAGTGTTAAATAGATCCACATCTGGTGCATATACCTTGCAAAACTTGACCGTTTGTAGCAGGTAATCAATAGCATGTTTAACATCTCGTTGCTTCTCCCCATTCAGTGCATTTTGAGCGTAAATATTACCAATATTGGTCGATATATTTGCCCTGTTTCTCGTGTCGTTAATCTCCTTTGCGATATTAAGAGCACGTTGGTAGTATTTTAAAGCTTGATCGGGATCATAGCTTTTGTTGAATACATTGCCAATATTCAAGAAGGAAAGCATCATTCCTTTCTTGTCGTTCCGGGCTTCACG